>CAYQQJ010000032.1:0-38367 GCA_964419935.1 uncultured Cellvibrionaceae bacterium | reverse complement strand
GGCAGGTCCCCAGTTCAAGTCTGGGAAGGCCCACCATTTTCTAGCCGTAGGTTTTCGGACCTACGGTTTTTTTATACGTTCAGCTCAGTTGGTCAGAGCATCCGACTCAGCTCTCCACCTCAAAGAACGGGCAGGTCCCCAGTTCAAGTCTGGGAAGGCCCACCATTTTAACAAGCCGTAGATTGAAATATATCTGCGGCTTTTTTTTGCCTTCAGCTCAGCTGGTTAGAGCATCCGACTCAGCTCTTCACCTCAAAGAACGGGCAGGTCCCCAGTTCCAGCCTAGGAAGGCACACCACTTTAATAAGCCGTAGATTGAAATATATCTGCGGCTTTTTTTGCCTTCAGCTCAGCTGGTTAGAGCATCCGACTCAGCTCTTCACCACGAAAGGCGGGCAGTCACACGCGTCTCATCAACGTGCAGCGAAAACGACCAGCCATTGCGCTCACACAGCCGTTCAACGATACCGAGACCCAGACCATAACTATAAGGCGACGACGCTTCGGTGGGCGTGTGCCGCCCATCAGCCCTCTCTTGGTTTGTGACTAAAGTGCTCACATGATTGGTGACTAATAGCTCGTGTTCTTTGATGAGAATCGTGATCGGTCCCTGCCCGTCGAGCGTGTGCTCGAACGCATTTCGCACCAGATTATTGACCGCGATGGAAAAAGCCTGCGGATGTCCGCAGACGCGGGGTTTTGCGAGTTCGTCGATATCAACATCGACGAACTTGCCGCTCAGCAGGTAACGCTGCTGATCTATCGCCTGGCTTACCAGCGGCATCACTAAAAACTGTTCGTCATACAACCCGTCGTCGGTTTCACGAGCGAGGCACAAGAACATTTCAATCGTGGTTTTCATCTCGAGCGTCGCACGCCTGACTCGATCTACCGCCTTCACATCACTCGCTGACAGATCGCTCTGTTCCAGCAGTTCAAGCGCGCCTGTTATCACCGTGATCGGCGTTCGCAGTTCATGACTGGCTGAACCGGTAAAGTATCGCTCCCTCTCAATAAATGCGCTGATACGCTCGAGAGTCTTCTCAATGGTCCCAGCGAGCATGCCAACTTCATCATCGCCAAACCGGCTGGACTCTATGCGTTTATGATCTCCGGCAGATAAATGTTCCAGGTCGATGTCCGCGACCATTTTGGCGAGCTGCGCGACAGGAGCGACAGCTCTACGCATCACAATAACTCCCAACCCGAAACCAAGAGCACCGAGCGCACCTACGACACCGGTGATAGCGAGCAGCCACCACCAGTCCTCTGACGACGCAGCCTCAACCCCGGCAACGTCGAAAACCACATATGCGCGCGGCGGTTCATTATCAGCTGAAGGCTCTTCATTGCCGACAGGTGGCTTTTCATTCTCGGTAGAGAGCACTGCAACATGCAACTCTTCAGTATGGAATTCGTACAGTCCCTCATCGGGGTTTGTCTGCGCCCATTCCCTAAGTGATTCCGGCAGGCTACCAACCTCATCGTATCCGCGAAGGTTCATCGTCAGAGAGGGATAGTTTTCGGCGGCACGCTGTAGCTGATGCACCAACACACGGTCTTCGCTCAACCTGATCGCTGCGAAGAATGCGAACCCCCAGGCCACGCTGAGCGCCGCAACACACATCGCAAATGCAATTGCGACACGCGTGCGCAAACTATGCCGGTACATTATTGCGTCTCCAATATTAAGAGTCCTCTGCAATATTAGCCTCTGCAATTCGGTACCCGATGCGATGCACCGTATGAATTAGCGGGCGTTCAAACGGCCCATCGATAGCCTGCCGCAGCCTGTACAAGTGAGAGCGAAGCGCATCACCATCGGGACGCTCGTCAGCCCACAACAAAGTTTCGAGATCATCGCGAGCCACAACACACGGCGCTTTTTCCATCAATCGTTGAAGTAGTCTCATGCCCGCAGGGGTGAGATCGATGCGCCGTCCTGCGCGATGCACTTGCAGAGTGGACCGATTCAAAGTCAGATCACCAACAGTTAACAGTTTTTCTGTTTTTCTGTGGCTGCGTTTGTACAGCGCTTGCAGTCGCGCGTGTAGCTCCTGTAATGCGAATGGCTTAACCAAATAGTCATCGGCTCCTGCCGCAAATCCCTCAAGTTTATCATCCAGCGTGTCTCTCGCTGTAAGCATAAGCACGGGTGTTTCTACATCCGCATCTGCTCGCAGCTTGTGGCACACACTTAGGCCATCCATCCTCGGAAGCATTAGGTCCAGAACAATAACGTCGTAGGTGTTTGATAACGCCAGGTTCATCGCGCTTATACCGTCATAGGCAAAATCCAAAACATAACCCTGCTTTTCATAACCCTGCTTTTCAAGATAGGCGGCAATGTTCCCGCAAATGTCGCGGTTGTCTTCGACCATCAACACTCTCACCGGCGCCGCACCAAGCGCGTGTAGCATATGCTGTTCCCCCCTTGCCAGGCACGAATTACCAGGCGCGATTTACCAGGCACGACTTACCAAGCATAGTCCAGACGCAGACCAATAAGCGGCTCGGCTTCGTTATCGTCTTCCACTTCAACGCCTCGGCGGTAATCAAACTCGGTGTCGTCGCTTGAGGACGCGCCCGTTACGTTGATGACATCGAGAAAGGTTATTACATCTATGGGGCCAAAGGCGCGCCGGTAGTCAACGCGAAGGTTCAACAAGCTGTAACTGCCCTTGCGGCCAATATTACGCTCAGTGATCTCTTTCGAGTAGCGTAGAGGTTGTCCGGCTCCCAGCACGTCCGAGTGAATAACAAAGTCTTCGTCTGGCCTGCCAGAAAGATATTTGTAGCGCCCGGCGACCTTCCAGCGGTCGTTGATTTCCCAGGTCAGGCCGAGGGTCGCGACATGCTCGCGGCTGAAGTCGGCAGCCAGGTCACCGCGACCGTCTTTCCGGTCAATTACAGCATCATTATATGAGTAAGTTGCGGTAGTGTAGAGGCCTTCGCGAATCGTACCCTTGGCCACCACATCGACACCGTAGGATGTGCCGTCACCAATGTTTGCAAATGTTCCGCTAACGCGATCAAGGTCAACCACCAGGTTGTCGAGACTTTGATAATAGGCTTCAGCCAACACCGACCAGCTGTTGTTCGGAAAAACTTCAAAACCTAAACTACCGTGCGTGATTTCTTCGGTCTTGAGATCGTTCGACTCGTTAGCGGCAAGGTCTAAAAATCGCGGCGACTGATGAAATAGCCCTGCAGTCGCAAAGTATCTAACCGTTTTACTCGGCCGCCAATTGATACCGAACCTGGGCGACGCGAAGCTTTCGTCTGCGAAACCGTCCCGTTCGAACCGCACGCCTGTGCGAATATCCCAATCCCCGCGCTCAAAAACCTGCTCTACGTAACCTGCGTAGCTCGTCTCTTTCTGATTTAGTGAAGAGTTGGTGTTGGCGGGAGTCAGCACAATATAACGCTGATCGGGGTCTGCTCGAAAATCATCGTCGTCGTAGATAAACTGGATCCAATCGCCATCCAGGACGGTGTCATAGGCCAGTTCAATTTGCGTTACTCGAACACCGGCACTGAACACGCCCCATTGATTTGCTGTCTCTAAGTCACTTCGCCAGCCGATCTCTGTTTCATCTTCACCGATGGTAATAATGTCTTCCCGTACCGGAAAACTGGACGCGGGCGATCCCGCTGGTACGAGATCAGGAAAAGATTCCCCCTCTGAACTAATCTTGTCGCTTTTGCGGTAGTAAACTTTGTTGGTCCAGACAGCCTTGTTACCGATCAAAGATCGCAGTGTCAAACCGTACAAATCACTATCTTGTTCAGAATCCTGAAGTGCAGCATCTTCGAAATTGGGCGACGCAAAAACGTGAGTCACGTCGCGAGTATAATCTTCGTGTGTATCTATCAGTAGCACTTCGAGCGTGTTGTTCTGGTTGACCGGCATGACCGACTTCACGATGATGTCTCTTAAGACGGGCTCGCCAATATCCAGCTCTTCGATAGTTTCAAATAAAGCACCGAAGTCCAGTCGTCGTGCAGAAACGAGTAAAGTGGAATCTTCCGTGATACCGGCAGGGCCGTCGTAGCCAACTTCATAGCCCGCAAGGTCGAGTCGCAGACTGGCTGAAGGGCTTGGGTTGCCATCGGCGACTTCCAGATTGAGTAGCGATGCCGCCCGGCCGCCATAAGCCGCACCCCACCCACCCGGTGAAAATTCTGCCCCGCTGATAACATTCGGTGCGAAAATCGAGAAACGGCCGCCACCACCGACATCTTCTTGTTCACCGAGTGACGCATCAAAGTGCACCGCTTTGTCAAAGGGAAAATCATCAACGAATAACAAATTATCTCTTGGGCCACGGCCGCGTACGCTAAAGTTCGCGAATTCACCGGTGGATGCCAAGCCAGGTAAACCGTCCAGCGATAGCAGCGGATCTGCGCCACCGCCAACGGCACTTCGCAACGCTTCTCTGTCGAGGTAGGTGCTGGAAGCTGATGCAAGCACATCCGCTTGTCGTCCTTGAACCACCATTTCCTCAAGTGCCTGTTCTCTGATTAGTTCGAATACAACCTGTATATTTTTGCGCGTAATCACGCGTACGCTTGGGTCGTAGGATGATGCGAAGCCGCTTGTCGCCACGTTCACCGAGTAGAGACCCGGGTCGAGCTGCTCAACGACAACGCGACCTCGTGCGTCGGTTTCTACTGATCGTGTGGATTTTGTTTCCCGTTCCGTGATCGTGATCTGCACGGTTGAGAGTGGCCGGTCGGTAATCTGATCCTTTACAACGACAGTCATTCCACCGGACGCCTCTGCTGCATGGGTAGAAAGTGGAAAGCTAAAAAGTGGGAAGCCAATCAGGAGCGTCGACAGAGTCAACCATGATATATGTCTCAAAAATCTCCGCTTATTGCTCATTCGCCTGCTCATATTGCTATCCCTCCGAGAATCGACCGTATTGGATGAAACGCTAAAAGGTTAACAGCGCCAATGTGACTAAAAAGTCGCTGAAATGTGAACGCTCCATCAGAACCCGGACATGAAAGCGACATGACTCATAGCTCTAATGGCCTACCCTTGCGACGGGGTGACGACGGTCATTCAGCAACGCCTCCTTTTGTGCCGGAGGATAGAAGGAAACTGCCTTATCAAGCAACGCTCTTAGCTCCGTGAGCAGAGGGCAACACGGGTTGAGGCTGTACAAGCGTGTGCGCCCTCCTCCACAAGGAGAGCGCTTGCCTTGGCTTTTTGCTTAGTTTTTTGTTGGCGACGGTACGCTCGCCGCGTGCACCACGAAGAAGCCTTTAAAGCTTCCAATAATGTGACGGCAATACCCGGCAAGTTCGTTACCCGCACCACGGGCCGGAAGCTAACCAATTTTTCGGCATTGTGTACGACTCGGGCGTATCGGACGGAGCCAAAAAAGGCGTTAAAAATTCTGCTAATACCTTAACCACTTCAGTAAACTGCTCTGGCAGGTTCGGTTGCTGTAATCGCTTATGAAACGCCAGCCATTGCGTTTGCTTGGCGGCAATAAAGTCGGGGCCGAATGGTAACGCGCCGGGCAAGGCAGTTCCGCGCCGGGAGAATGTCAACCCGATAGCCTCCGCCAGCTGCGCACTATCAAAATCGAACTGGCGAGCCAGCAACCAAATATCGTAAAAATCCTTCATGCGACTGTTCAAATCTCCCAGACTTACCATCGCTTGAAATTTCTCCGCTATCGCACTCTCCCGGCTGTAGCACAACAAGTGTGGAGCTGGTAAGTCCAGCAACGTTGGGAAAGTCGCCAGCTCCGCCGCTGGATGCACCGCGTCACCAAAGCCAATGTCCAACTGCAGCGTTACTCGCGCTCCCGCGAGTGTGCCAGTAAAACGCAAGCGCTGACCTTGGTAGTCAGCGCCTTCGGTAATGGCGTCGGGTTGTAGGCTGTCGGGGACATACTCCAAACCGTCGTCCTCCACCGCAGTCGTCAGAACTTCACGTATTTGGGTAAGCAACGCCTCAGCACTATTGTCCGTTTTGCCGAGCATGTCGATGTCCATGGTTGGGCGCACCTCGGGTGCCTGCCAAACTCTCAGCATCAGCGCGCCCTTGAGGATAAAACACTCTGCATGAGCAGACTGACTAAGGCGGTATAAAAAACGCTCCATTGCGTAATACTGCAACAATTCATTGAAAGGACGCTTGTCTTGCCGTGCGCGGTTTAGCAGACGCTGTCGTATAGAAGCCGCTATGTTACTGGTACTCATAGCACGGCCTCCAGGTAAGGACGCATAACCTGCTCAACTCGGCAGACACGGGCATAGTTTAGTAGCGCAACGGGATCAAATCGTTTGCGAGTGCGGTACAGATTCAAAGCCTCCAGCGCTACGTCGTGCCCAATTTTATTGCGGAACTTGAAGCAGTCCGCCACGGTTTTTTCGGCGTTGTATACCTGGATCTTGATCCCATCGATGAAGTCAGGCTCTATACCTGCAGCAAATGCGGCAGTGGCAAAACGGTAGGAATGCACCGGCGGGTATTCCAGCTCAGGTAAGCGCGCGTTACGCGACACTGCCAAATGAACGTGACGGGGAACTTGCGTGGTGATGCCGTGCCACGCCAAAGCAGAGATCAGGCAGAGCACGGCCTTAGGGTACTGCGAAGCCACCGTTACCAAGTCCGGATTGGTTATGGGCGGCAGGTCTGACAGGCGGTACAAACCGCGACTAATGCACTCAATCACGCCTTGGTCCCGCAAGCGGTAAAGCTGGTAACGGCTAAGCCCTGCCGCCAAGGCCTCACTCATACGCATCTGACCGCCGTGAGCGCGAAAGATGACCTCCTCCGGCGATTGGGGTTGGTTTGATTCAGACAAAACGTCACCACTTATACATATGTGGTGACACTATGTCTGACTTCACCACTTAGGTCAAGCGTGGGGGAGGAGTGGCGATGAATACCATGCCAGAAGGGCAGCTTCAACAGTTAACCATTCGTTGACGACGTCATTCCCCTACTCGTAGACTGGCCAGCTAGACCCCATCGAGGAAAATCCCATGGTCAAAACAACGAAGAACCTAAAGCCGCTTGCACTGGCCCTTTGTCTGGCTGTTGGCGGCGGATTGCTCTCCGCATGCAGCGAAGAACATTCTGCGGAAGAAGCCGGTAAAAAAGTAGACGAGGCGGTAAACAGGGCCAACGAAGCCACCAAAGAAGCGTTAGATGACGCTGGCAATATTATGGAAGAAACGATGGGTGACGCGAGCGATGCCATAGACAAAGCTGCGGAAAAAGCGCGCAAAGCTTTCAATGAAGCCACCGAGTAAACAACATAGGTTTTATCAACGCTCAGGCACAGGCTGCGGTGGGCCAGCGCCTGACTCAGCACGCAACAGGCACGGTCACCTCGAGAACAACACAAAGGGGAGAGTATGCGCACTAGCACTCTTATCAAACGCACATCTGGTCTTCTTGTCATTGCGCTCGCAGGTGCAGCCGCCTGAATTAGCTATCCATGCATAGGCTCCGTCCAACGGCGCAATGAGCGTTCATCTAGCGACTTATATTAGCGCCTCTATGCCGTCGCCAGTGATTGGGTGCAAATGACTGACGAACGCCGTTGTGAAGATGGGACCCAGAAGGCCAGCTCACGGCTCCAGCCCAACCTCACCCATTGGAAAATCAACCAGCCGAAAGGCCGGCTGGTCGGGGTAGGTGCGTTGTAACAATGGCTTGGCGACGTTGTAAACCGATATGCCATTAACGGTTTTGCCTTCCGGGTAGCCACGATGTGCATGGCCATGAAACACGACGTCAACCGGGTCGTGGATGAGGGGGTCTTCGAGTCTGCTGGTGCCCAGGAAAGCGAAAATCTCCGGGGGCTCGCCCTGAACGGTAGCGACGATGGGGGCGTAGTGCAAAAGCGCAATTCGGTATTGCGTACGCAATTTGGACAAAGCTGTTTCAAGCTTTAGCGCCTCGTTCATAGCTTCGTTGACGAACTCTTTGATGCAAGGCTCGCCCCAGGGGCCGAGCGCACCGCGGCCAAAGCCGCCGGCGAAGCCTTTGGCACCGGCAATACCTATCCCTTCAATTTCACAAGCTTCGCCATCGAGAACGTGCACACCCGCCTCGCAGAGAATGTGTTTGACCTCGTCGGATTTGCCGGATTCATAGTCGTGGTTACCCAGCACCGCCGCCACGGGAATGTCCGCCGCGGCCAATTCTTCTGCAAGTATGTGCGCTTCCTCGGGCAGACCGTAGTCGGTCAGATCCCCACACAGCAGGAGAATATCGGCAGCCTCCGCGGCCTGTAAAAAGAGAGGGCGAAATTTGCCCGCCATCGCTTGCGTACAGTGTAGATCTCCCACCGCCGCCACTCGCACCTTCTCGTGTGAAATCACAAGCCGTCCCCGCATTTATCGCTACACATCGCCTTGAAAACGAGCAAGACTTATACCACGGGGCCTTAACCACTCCGGTTAATCGCACGCCGCTATCGCCGAGCCTGCGGCATAAGAATTGCTGTCTATTGCATCACATACCGTATGACCTCACGCGGAGCAGTTTCACAGACAGGTTGACTCGATGCAGAAACCGGCAGCCCTTACGCAAAAAGGCGACGATGTTCCGCGGGAAACATTGCGCTTTTATCAAAATGTCATTGCCACTCTGAACCGCGCTTCCCTGCCCTACTTGATTGGCGGCGCTTACGCGGTCAACCATTACACTGGCATTAGCCGCAAGACCCAGGATTTCGATATATTTATTGCACGGGCGGATTATGAGCGGATCAGCGAGACGCTGGCCATGGCCGGGTACGAGACAGAACTCACCTACCCTCACTGGCTGGGAAAAGTGCGTTGCAATAACGACGTGATTGATCTTGTATTCAGTTCCGGCAACGGCGTGGCGGAGGTTGACCAAGACTGGTTCAACTATGCCGACTCAGCAGAACTTTTCGGTACTCGGGTAAAAATGTGTCCGGCAGAGGAAACTATTTGGTCAAAGGCATTCATTATGGAGCGCGAGCGCTTCGATGGTGCCGATGTGGCCCACCTTTTCCTGACGCGAGCCCAGCAGTTGGATTGGCCGAGGCTACTGCAGCGTTTTGATCCCCACTGGCGATTACTGCTAAGCCATTTGATCTTGTTCGGTTTCATCTATCCGGCGCAGCGCAACATTATTCCCTCGCGAGTAATGGAGACATTGCTGAACCGGTTGCGGAACGAGATCGACACACCGGCCAAGGATAGCACCCTATGCGGCGGCACCTTGCTGTCGCGCGAACAGTACCTGAGCGATATTGAGCAACGGGGATACGAAGACCCCCGCATTGCACCCCACGGCAACATGAATAAGGACGATGCCGAGTTGTGGACCAAGGCGATCAAAAACAAGTTTGACTGATGTGCAGGAAGCCCACTCTCTACCGCCATCAAAGCAATGCGTTTATCCACCACATGTGTTCTAGTGAGACCGCACCACAGATCCAAGCCCAACCTCAGCGGATGACGCAAAAGTACAATCTTTGCAGCGTAGATGCGCGCATTCTCTCTCCTCCCATAACAATCTGAGGAGGATTCATGCAAACCAGAATTGAACGACAGAATGTTTACGACCTTCGTCCCGAGCTCCCTAAGGCTTTGATAAGCCTCGCCGAGGCAGCGTCTTCCACTATCGGGGATCAGCTTTCACATCTAATTAAGATAAGATGCTCCCAGATTAATGGCTGCGCGTTCTGCCTACATATGCACTCGGCCGAGGCTAGAAGTCACGGTGAAAAGCAATATCGCCTGGACACGCTTAGCGCATGGCAATACACCACCTGGTTTAGCGACCGGGAAAGGGCTGCATTAGCTTTCAGCGAGTCGTTAACAAACTTGGCAAACGGCGAAATATCTGATGAAGTATTCAGCAAACTCAAAGCGCAGTTTTCCGACCAGGAGATTGTTGACTTGACCGCGTCCATTATTGCCATCAACGGGTGGAATCGCGTTGTGGCGGCTATGCATTGCATACCAGAAGAGACGCGTGGCTAGAAGCTGTTACAACAGAGAAAATTTATGACTCAGTTTCGTGAGCTAATTCATCTTGGGCTTCAGCGTTACCAGCCAAACATAGCGCTAAGACCCTGGATCGAGTGCTATTGGGTGGTGGCCAATGGGACCTGCAGGTCGTCCATGGAATACCTATACCGCGACGGAGGTAGTAGTCTGATTTTCGACCTCACTGGTCGAGATTTCTACCCCGCAACGTTCACCGCGCATCAAGCACCGCAAGTATTTGCGATTACAGGGCCGCTTTTCGGCGTTAGGTTTCGAGCTGCTGGCGCTCATCGACTCTTAGGCTTACCCATGGGAGAACTAGGCGGTAGCTGCCTTTCAGAAGCTCACCTCGTGGTGCCCAATCTACTGGAGCTGTGTGAACAGATGACCGCAAAAAGCATCCCTGCCCAAGTCATGTCAGTTGATCAGTGGATGCTCGCTCAGGCCAGAAGGCACTCTTGCTCGCAAACACTAGGAGAAAGACTCCCCGCCCAAGTCGCGTCACAATCCGGTTCTATTAAGGGGTTACTCTTGGGTCTGGGAGTCAGCCGACGGACCGCTGAACGCCAAGTCAAGGAGCAGACTGGTTGCACCCTTAGGCAGCTTTTGGCATGGTCAAGAGTTAAGCGGGCCCGGCACCTGATCAAGCTTGATGAGGGGGCTACCCTAACCGAGATCGGCCTCATGTGTGGTTACTATGATCAGTCACATTTCGTTCGTGAATTCAGAAAGACCACCTCTTTCTCGCCGACAGAATACCGGAATCGGCAAAGAAACCGCATCCGAGCCGGAGAAATGGAGATCTCAGCGCAGGGACGACAAAGTATAAGGCTTCGCTCACGGCCATTCGATGGACTAGTTGGCCCACGGCCTTGATCCTCCCGTCTGCGTAACTAAATACACAGTCCCGGGCGTCACAGTGCGCATAGTTCCATAGCCGCGATGAAGGCGCCGTCGCAATTTCGTTCGGCGACCACATGTACCCACCTGGTATCTCGTGGCGGTATGTCTGTTTTTGGTTGACCCACCAGAAGCGCATGTTTTTCGCTTATCCCTCTGCTTTCGTTGCTGTGTCTCTTAACAACACAAAATGCTCAATCAAGCGAACCATCAAGTCCTTCTGGTCCGGCAGGCTCTCCGCCACCAGTAACGCCAGTGCCACCAACGTATTGTCGTTAATGAGTATCTCAACCGGCCGAGCAAGCAGGTGCTGGTTGCGGCGCAGGTACCATAAGAACAGGAATGAGCCACAGCGCTTATTGCCGTCCGCCAGCGGGTGGTTCTTAATGACGAAGTAAAGCAGATGGGCCGCGCGGCTGGCGATATTGGGGTAAAACAGTTCTTCGCCGAAGCCCTGTTCAATGGTTGCTAACGCGGAGGCCAGGCCCTCGCCGCGCACTTGTCCAAATAGCGCTGTTGCTTCGCCCTTGGCGATTAGCGTCTGCTTTAGCTCGCCTATAGCGGCCAAAGCTTCATGCAGGTCCAGCGAACGCATGTTAAGTTGGCGGGCGCTCACTCTTTCCAGAGCCTGTTCATCGTAGCCCTGCAAGAGGCTCCAAGAGCGGGCGTATTCGCTGATTACCTGCGCCACAGCTTCTCCCTCAGGGTTTACCAACCCTTGATTACTGAGGGTGCGGCTTAGTAGGTTAAGCACCAGTTCAAACTCTACGCCTCGTTCGACAAGGCGCCGCTGGTTGAGGGTGTAACCTTGGACCAAATGCTCTTTGAGGGTACGGGTGGCCCACTGGCGGAATTGCGTGGCCCGTTTAGAACTGACGCGATAACCCACGGAGATAATAGCGTCCAAGTTGTAGTGCTTGATCCTGCGTCGGACCTGGCGATCGCCTTCTTGGCGAACTACCGAGTAATCCTCGGTAGTTGCAGGCTCGTTCAGCTCATCCTCCTGAAAGATGTTCTTTAGGTGCAAGCTGATGTTATCCGTAGATGTATCAAACAGTTCAGCCATCTGCGCCTGATTCAGCCACACAGTCTCCCGATCCAGCGCCACCTCAAGCTGCGCTTCGCCGTCATCGCTGGTAAATAAATGGATCTGTTGGTCCTTCATAGATTTCTCTCCTGGTTATTTTTGCTTCTTCCTGTTTCCACAACCTACCTGAACAAAGGATAAGGCCAACTGCGACTTAACCGCCTTTATCTTCCTGCACGGTCAATAGTTCGGGGACAGTAGCCCCTAATGCATTGGCAAGCGCTTCTACCACTCCCAATGTCACATTGCGCCCCCGCCGTTCAACCAGACTAATGAACGTGCGGTGCAGCCCAGCGCATTCAGCAAGAGCCTCTTGCGAAAGTCCGTTCTCGAATCTGAGTCGTATGACATTCTCCGCGAGTGCATCAAGTAATTCGGGGCTACAGCGTTTGTACTTGGTTTTTTGAGCGTTCTGATCTTGAGCCACGTTTAGCAGCATCCTTTAGAAAAGTTGCTGCTATTTCAATAGGAGGATGACTACTAATCTACAGACTACTCATTACATGTATCGAATAGTCTGTTATTATAGAGGGGTTTGCGAACCGAAAGGAGCCCCCATGCCATCAATGGAAGACATCAAAGCCAAAATTTGCACAGAAAACCCTTGGCCCAATTACCCGCTGAGCCCCCTCGTGGATTGGGCTGAGCGAGAACACCATCGCGAAATGCTGCGGCATTTGCGGCAAATTCAGCTGGAGCTTTACGAGGAAGAGCAGGCATGGGCCGAGGCTGCGGCGTTTGGCAACGTGGCTACTGCCAAAGCACGAGCGAGCCAATGGAGCTTTAACTGCGCGCAGGCGAAAGTCTATTACCAAGCCATTGTCGATGAACCGGGCAGCAAGACGCGCTTGGGAGGTCTTTTGCTGTGCAGGAATCGGCCCCGTCGACAGGTATAGACGGCATCAACGGTAGTGTAACAACCGGAGCATGGTAAACTCACAACCCCCACTTAACATTCCCGGGGTAGGAATAACTCTAATAAGGATAGAAATCATGTCTAAAGTCTCTTCCAACATCAGCAGCTATCGCGGCAAGCATATTAGTCACCTTTGTCCATTTAGCTTGGGAACCAATAATGGACAGAATCATTGTGCGCATTTCGTCTCTCACGTCATGGGGTATGAGCTTCCGGGCCCTACATGCAAAAATTTCACGTGGGTTGATAAGCAAAAACAAGAGAAAGGCGCGACAATTAGAGTTGATGATTTGTTTAAAAACTCAAGAGAAGTGGGGCGTTTAGCGGACAAACCGGCCTCGATTACTGAGTGTTTGGTATTCGTTACTTTGGCATCTAACGTAACAAATTTAGCGAACCGCCTTGTTATGGGAAACCACCCGCGAAAGCATATCGGCAATCTCTATCAGGGGAATGTTTGGAACTATAGCAACACAGGAAAGGCTGTTGTTACTGATACCTTGGCAAATTTCCAAAACAAGTTCTCCGCGGCGTATAAAACAAACGGAACGACGGTTGAATTTTATTACGGAAAATTCCTATGAAGCTATTCCTGCTAGCGCTATTGGCGCTGTCCGGCTGTTCTTCAACCGCTTTTAGCGATAATAGAAAACCAACCGGCGAAGACGTGTTTGACATCTTGTTAAAAAACGCCGAATTGTCTCTTTCCACGGAGCCCCTGTGTGATATCTCTTCAGCTACTAGAAAAAAGATGCACATTACGCTCGGCGAACATCTTGCCACCGTACTGTCTGTATCCCATGAGACTGCCAACAAGGTAACAATGAGCTCTTCTTGCGATAAAACAAAGTTTGAAGACGACGCTGGCAGCCTTATCGATGTGTGGGATTGCAAGGTAGAAGTACATGAAGCGAACCCACAGGGTCAATTCATCTCGAGCAGCATGATCGCGTTCTCGGCCGAACTGGAAGATCACAACTTAGTGCGTGGCTCAGTGAGATGTTTCTAGCCCGCAGGCTGCAAGCACAGCTTGAGCAACTCTCTCGCTACAGGCCCCGCTAAGATGCGTTCCATCGTTATGAAATGCTTTATCAGTCACTCATGGCGCATACTTTTTTTCCTTTTTTGGGTGTGCCTGGGCGCCGGCCTGTTCGTTTATTACTCCAGCACCCTTGTGAGCGATATCTCGGGTGAGGCAGCCGTAGTCGCGATTAACAAGGGCGCGTTCTACGGCTTAGGTGTATCCATTGCACTCGGCGCGTTGCTGTTCGGTGACATAATACCCACGCAGGTGTTGCAAAAGCCCCTATCAAAGTCAAAACAAAAACTGACGGTCGGTGTAATTGTGGCAGGAATGGCACTCGTGTTTACACTCCCCCATGGACTTCATTACTCATTGGAACGCTACTTGGTCGCGCGTGGTTATGAAAAGTGCGAAGTGCTGTCGCACCGCTGGCTCTTTGCTCGAACGATTGTGTTTACTGACTCACAAATTAAGTGTGATCAGCAGTAGTGTTGGACTGGGTTGTTAGAGCGCATTCTGCGCTATGGTCGATCTTGAGTCTGAACTCGGACCTATCCACAGTGAAACATCCGAGGGAGCCCTCTCGCTTGGCCCGCGGTCACCTCGTTAGCCCATCCACTTACGGAACTATTTCGCGCCATTCCCGCCGAAAGATAACACCGGAAGAGCCCACGCTGGACACTGCAGTTCCGGATGCTGACCGGCGCACGTTAGAAGCAACAAGCTGCGCCTGTACGATCTAACCACTTTGGAGGGTACAGCATGAGACGATTAACCATTCTGGGCATGACAGCCTTGGTAGCTGTCCTGTCCGGTTGTGCCACGACGACACTACCGAGCATGTCGGAGCTGCTGCGCGACGCCACTGAGCAAGACGGACGAGCCTGCGTGGACAAATCCGATATCGAGGGCTACGGCGTGCTGGAAAACAACGTCATCAGCATTGATGGGGAGCGAGACTATTACCTCGCCACAGTATCGCCCGGTTGCGACGATAATCTGACGATATCTGTCGACCGCGATCTCGGCAATGACTTCGGCGATGATTTCGACAGAATCTGCGGCGAGGGCGGAGATGACCTAGGCCTTGATGACGATGACTGCGAAATCCATCAGATATTCGAGTTTGACGATCGTGAGGACGCCTTCGACGCATTCAATGACGTGATGGAAGCTCGGGAGCGAATGGGCGAAGACTAAGCTCGCTCTTTGAAGCCGGGCGTTTTAACGCTCGGCTTCAAAGAGCCTCCTCTGTTAGCGACGAATGACGGGGCCGCGCCGATTACAGCATCTTGCGCGACATCCGAAAGGCCTCTGAGGTATCCTTACAACCAGACCCGACCTATCATTCGCACACATCAGGAGCCACTATGTCTCTCACACAATCGACGATGCTTGATCTTGGCCATATGGCGCCGGATTTTAACTTACCCTCTACTGAGGGCACCAAGGTGCAGTTGAGCGACTTCAACGGCTCCAAGGCATTGGTGGTGATATTTATGTGCAACCATTGCCCCTATGTCGTTCACATTGCGTCTACGCTCGCGCAGCTGGCACAGGAGTACATGAGTAAGAAGGTCGCGTTTGTAGGTATCAACAGCAATGACGCTGAGGCTTATCCGGCTGATAGCCTGGATAAAATGGGTGAGGAAAAGATAAAACGCGGCTATCCATTTCCGTACCTGTTTGATGAAACCCAGGCGGTCGCTCAAGCCTATAGCGCGGCGTGCACTCCGGATATTTATGTGTTTGATGA
Organism: uncultured Cellvibrionaceae bacterium; assembly: GCA_964419935.1. Classification (GTDB taxonomy): domain Bacteria; phylum Pseudomonadota; class Gammaproteobacteria; order Pseudomonadales; family Cellvibrionaceae; genus CAYQQJ01. The sequence goes on along the minus strand of CAYQQJ010000032.1, from coordinate 22,682 downwards.
TAACCACAAGCTGGTATATCGCGGACAGTTTGACGATACCCGACCCACACGCATCGCGTCCGGTCACTATGAATCCGACAACAAAGCGACTGGAAAAAGTTTGCGGCAGGCTTTGGATTTAATTCTGTCCGACAGCGTTGTTCCCACGGAGCAATACCCGTCCATGGGCTGTAATATAAAATGGAAACCGGGGAACGAACCGCAATAGCTTCTGGCCGCTCCCTTCGCCGTGTGCAGTGCGTAGTGCTCGCATGCCTGCATCAAGGTTTACGAGTATCACACGCACACAGTTCAAGAACAAAGTGTTGTTCTTTCTACGACGTAAGCTAATCAATCCTGCCCCGATTACTGAACGCCTGCGTCGGCAAAGAGCCAATCCACAGGGTATTGGCCACCCCCAATTGCTCAGCTTCCTGCCGGGTCGGGGAATGGTACACCAGACGGAATTGACGAAAGACTGGCAGGCCACCCACCTCATGCACCTCGTCATTAACGCGCAGGTGCCAACGCGGGTCCGCGAGATCGATATCAACACTGTAGCTCTCTTCCGGGCTCAGGGTGATGACTTCCTCCGCGCGGACTGTTACCTGCGCGCATGCCGTGCTGGCCGGGGTTACTTGCTCACCGTGGTGATTCGTCGGAATTAATTCAAACGCGCAATTGTCGCCGGGGTTTGCCAGTGCGAGCGGTTGGTCTGAAACATTTTTCACGGTGACTTTTAACGCTGGGCTGCGGCGGGTAGTTGCGTCATCAGGTTCGGCGGGATTGCGCATTTCCGCCGCGTTGGTTACTTCGAGTTGCACACCCAGCTGACTCCAGCGGTGGCCGACAATCACCGCAGTGCCATCACTACCGAGAGCAACTTGCATTTCAATGGGAACTTGCAGTGTTGTTCGGCTACCGAGCTTTTCCTCCATATCCAGCCCTTTACCCTGCTGAACAAAATATTGCTCAATGCCATATTTCACCCGCAATTGATCGGTTGAAGAGTAGCGATGATTGTTCGTGCGGCCTTTGATGAAAACGCCCTGCTCCGGTTGTTCCGCCGTGAGGTAATCCAGGGAAAAAAGGCCATTGCCCTCCTCTTTCAGCACCGCGTAGACCACGCGGCCTTTTTTGCTGAGATACTCCTCTGGAATATCGCGCATCTGCGCTTTGTTAACCACCGACATTAAGTAATCCAAACGCACAAAATCACCGCGGAAAGGATCCCGCGGGTCAATAGGCGCGGAGCGCAAATAAACAGTCTGGCCGAAGGCGCGAATGGCTTCGCGTTGTGCAGCCATGCCCACCAGTACCAGCACTTGCAGCACAACGGCGACAATCACCAGTGTGCGTTTAGTGTTGGAGGTAAATTTGCCTGTTAGCAGATTCTTCATCTCAGTGGCCTCCCTGGCGTTGTTTCTGACTCGAATAATAAAAGCCGACTGCGAACAGTGCCGCGCCCAATATCAAAAACGCCAATGATCGCATCAACAAACTCTGGAACAGGTCCAGGAAACGGGCAAAAACAAACGCGGACAGCATGACGCTGCCCAAAGCGGCGGATTGCCAGCGCAGTTGCTGGGTGCCGCGCCAGATCAACAGCAGGCTGTGAACCAGAAACAGCAGGCTGAAAAACAGCCAGCTTACCTGTGGCGAAACCAGAATACCGAAGCTCAGCAACAGCGCGACAATCAGCACACAGAGCACCATGCCCAGTTCCAGGCGGTCAAGCTTGTTAGCAATGGCTTGAGGATAACGCAACACCAATACTGCCAGTGCAGTGGCGACCACAACGATGGGCAGCAGGAAATAGATCCACTCCAGCAGGCTCAGCTGCATTTGTGGCTCATAAACATCACCAGCAAAATCGTCAAAGCTCAACAGGAACAACAGGGCTGCGTAAAGTAAAAAGCCCACGATCCGCAATGGACTCATGGCACCGGGAAATGAACTGCCCACAGCAATGCGCGAAGCAATGATGCAGCTGGCGGCAATGGCGAGCAGCACAGCCAATACCCAGTCACCGGTTCCGGTATCCAACCCCAGTACGGCGGTTGCGTAGGTAAAAGCCAGCAGCGCTGATGAAAATAATAATGTTGTGGAGGAGCGTCGCAACCAGGCCTGAGGCAGAATGCCCAAAGCGATCAGCCAAATCGCCCAGTGGTTGGCATAGTGGAATTGAAATACTTCAAATGAATGCCAAACGGCCAGCAGCGCCATGGCCAGTAGCGTATGAGCCATGGAAGGAATGACCCAACCGAGCAATAGCGCACCGAGGCTCCATACCAGAAACGCGTTGGGGTAGTGTTCATCAATATGATAAATCTGCGCAATCAGCCAGATGCCGGCACCAAAAAGCATGGTACCCAATAGATGAAGGCTTTCGCCTATTTTCGGGTGGGCGGAGCCCGGTGTGCGCAGCCAAATTCCCAAGCCGTGAGCGAGTACCACTGCGCCAAGAATAAATGCGAGCTTGGTGAGGCGATGCATTCCTTCCCAGTTGTAGGCCAACAGTAAAACAATACCCAGGCCAAAAATAATTGCGCCCAATGCGGAAAAGATTACTTTCCCCCAACTCCCTGCCGGCGGCTGGGCATAGCGGTCCCTCAATAGTTGCGCCTGCTCAACGGAGACTATGCCCTCGTTGCGCCACAGCTCAATTTCGCCGAGTAGCCATCTTGGGTTTTTGTTCATAACTATCCTTATTGTTATTGTTTGAGTAAATCCAGTAAATGCATGTGCATGATCATCGCAAGCAGTTTACATATCGTTTATACCCACGCAAAATAATTGCAACCAATGGGAATTGGGGTGGGGCATTGGTTATTCTGGCAAAAACGCGCCAAAAAGTCGTGCTGACGCGTACGTTTATTTGCGCTTTTTCGACTACAAAATCAAGCTTGGCCATCAGTCTAATCAAACGCCTTTCCCGAGAACTCCGGCTCATATTGCTGAATGTACGCAGAAAGCGTCTGATGGGGCGCAATGGTGAATTCCTCGTCAAGATGTTCAATAGCGAGAATTCGGTCGAGGCGAAAGAGCCGGTGTGAGTCGCGCAGCTGGCACCAGGCAACAAGGGTCCAGGCGGCCCCCCAATAGGCGAGACCCAAAGCATTGACTTTACGCTGGGTCTGATTGCCGTCTTCGGCGGTATAGTCCAATTGAAGAACGCGTTGGTCCTTGATGGCCTGCCGAATCACCGCACCATAGCGGGTGCTTCTGGAGCGATGCATGTCCGGCACCAGCAAGGTGGCAAGCTGGTGATTCTGGTCATGCACGATTTTATCTGGCAGTACTGAACGAATTTTGTTGAGCGCGCTTTCAGCCGATCCAACCAGCCCGTCATCGCCCCAGCCCTGAACCATGCGCACGCCAAGCAGCAAAGCTTCAATTTCTTCTTCGGTGAACATCATCGGCGGCAAGGTGGAGCCCGCACGCAAACGGTAGCCAACGCCGGCCTCCCCTTCCACGGGAACGCCGGCGGCTATCAGGGACTGGATATCGCGGTAAACGGTGCGCAGGGACACATTCAACCGGTCGGCCAGCACCTGGGCGACCACGACGTTGCGTCGTGCGCGCAGGATCGCTAGCAGTTGCAATAGTCTCTCAGCTTTGGTCATGGCAATTCACTGACTGAAAACCGCAAGTGTAACCGATGCTACGAGCTGAACGTGCTGTTAATGAGGATGGTTTGGTGAAGCCTCCGGGTTCCAGAAAATGGCTTCGATCTTGTTGCCATCAAGGTCCCGCAGGAAGCAACCGTAATAGGCATCGGTATATTCCGGGCGCGGTCCCGGTTCACCTTCAGAAGTAGCACCCTGGTCAAGGGCGGTACGGTAAAATAGATCCACCTGGGCCTGATTCTCTGCATTGAATGCGAAATGTGCCCCGTTACCGACGGTCGCGGGCTCGCCATTGTGGGTGGAGGAGATCCAGAACTCGGGGAACTGCTTGCCGTAGGCCACGGCTTCAGGAAAATCCAGCACGCGCCGGGCGCCAATGGTCGCCAGTACGGCATCGTAAAATGCACAGGCTGCGGGCACCTGATTGGTGCCCAGGGAGACGTGATTGAGAATGGATGGGTTTGCGGCCTGGGTGGCAGGCTGGGAGCTTGATTGGATAGTCATAACGATCTCCTTGTTGGTGATGCCGTTATGCTATGACAGCCCTCCTGTCAGCCTGTGTCAGTAGGAACTAGGGTGATGAGTGGTTGGTTATTGGCGGATGGCCGCGGATCGCGCCATCTCCGACGTAATGTCGGATGGCGCTTGAAGCTTACGGATAGTTAATCACCGCTTACCCCAGATTCGGGCGATGACGTCGTCATCTTGCGCTCGGCGGCGGTGGAAGAAGGCCATGAGAATGTGCCCGACGATCATTGCCAGCAACAGCCAGCCGAACCAGCCGTGAAACAGGTTGGCGGGCAGCATCAGCCACTCGATTCCTTCACCCTCAAAGCCTGGTACCAACGGTAGGCCGAAAGGCGAAAAGGCACGGCCGGAACCGTATTGGCGCAGCAGCGCCAGCAGGGGAATCACGACCATCAGTGCATAGCCCCAGGTGGCCCAGGCGAGCCATCAGACTCAATGCTGGCGGGCGGTTCGCGCGGTTATAGAGCCACCAGCCAACCCGGATCAGCGCCAGCAGCAAAAGCAACACGCCCAGCGGTTTGTGGGTTGACCACAGGAATTGTTCCAGCGCGGTATCTTCTATGAAAACCCGGGCTGCCGCACTGCTGAACTGCCATGTTAGCAACAGGGCCATGGCCCAGTGCAGGAAACGTGTGACTGTGCCGTATTTGAGCGTGGAATCATCCAGCCAATCAAGAGATTGAATACTATCGCAATTTGGAAATATTTGCCTTATCAACCATTTTTACGCACAGGACGGCGACCCTGAGAGTCTGCGCGGTAGAAATGTCCATCGCGAGAGAGTGGCACAATGAGGCCATTTTTTCGGTCATTTGAGGCGCATAGTGGTTCTATGCAACAAAAATGAGCGAGAAAATGGACCGTTGTGACGCTTTCCCAGTAGGATAATTTTTACCGCGCAGACTCCTAGGACTATTGCTCAATCCAGCGGGCGTCGCTTACCCGTGACCATGGAGAGCGGCAGGTTTTCCCGGGTTCGATAGCTGATAAACAGCGCCGCGGCGATGTGAACAACCACCAGTGCCGCGAGGCTGTTGGCTATTGTGCCGTGCAGGGTTTCCACCCATTCAGTACCCCAGAAATAGTCGATCTCCTGCATCATATAGCCGGTGACGCCCAGGGCCAGAATGCAGAGCATCATCAGAATCATAATCAGCGCACCAATGGGCGAGTGGCCCAGGCGGTGGTATACGTGGCCGCGCGTCAGGGCGCGGGCATGGGAGGCAAGACGCGCGGGCGTCGGAAAGAAATCCGACCAGCGCGCTGCGGAGCTACCGAAAAAGCCCCAGAGGAAGCGGACCACCAACCAAGCCACAGCGGTGTAACCCAACCACTGGTGCCAGTCATCGCCTTGTTCGTTTACAAAGTAGTTGGCGACGAAAATGAACACCAGAGACCAGTGAAACAAGCGAATCAACGGGTCCCAGAGCCTGATGGTGGCCTTGGTCATCAGTCTTCTATTTCTTCCTTAACAACGTCACCGGTAACCGGGTTATGGTAGATTTCAACCTTCTGGCCTTCTTTGTTCCAACCGTAGATCTCGTAGCAGTTACCTTCGGTCACCTTGAACACCTTGATCTTGTAACCTTCGGCTTTCAGGTTCTCCTGAAACGCTTCCTTGTCCTGCCATTCGGATTTATCCGCAGTGGTGCATTCCGGGCCAGCCAGAGCAGCCGGGCTGAGCAATACCAGGGCAATCAACAGACTCTTACGCATGGTGAGATTTCCTTTTGTTGGTGGAGTGGGTTGAACGGTGAATCTTCACGTGGGAGCGCGTGAAAATCAACCCCCGAACGCGGATGAATGGCGCCAGCAAGCCCAGACTGATCCACATATCGCCACTTAAGTGATATTGACTATTGGCCATTTCGCCCCCACACTTCATAAACTGCCACTTGAATTTTTGCTGATGATATCTCTACCTGCATCGACTACACCACTCAAGCACGCCCTGCGAAATATCACTTTCGCACTGGCCATGCTGTGCAGCTTTACTTCCTGGGCCAGCGGTTGCAGTACCAGCGGCACAGATCGCTCCTATCTTCTTAATCACCTCGACCAACTTGCCCACACCAGCAACAGCGACACCTGGCAAATTCGCAGCCACGCGAAAACGGAACAGCACGAGCCTGCGGATGGCAATAATGCCTGTGCCCAGAACTCGATTTTCAGCTTCGCTTCACTGACCGTTACACCGGCAACTTTTGATGAAGTTGCACCGGTTCATCTACCAGGTTCCGTCAAAAACCTTCTTCACGCCCCCCGCGCTCCACCTCTGTCCTGACCCTCACTTGCATTTCGCCTTTATGACGATTACCCATCAGCATTGATGAGCTCGCCATCATAAGTGCGCCCCGATTTTCCGAAAGGAATAATGTAACAAGGCATGTGGCCGCCAATAGCGGCCACATCATGAGGTGACAGAATGAGAAGACTCAATCTTTACAGAACTGACGATGTAGACCGGCTGACATGGCCGGAGGTTATCCAGCATGTGGACCTTTATTCACCGGCACTGACCGTTTTCACGGACTTCACTGTTCACAAACCGCTGGTGGTCAGCCACAACATGCATGCTGTTGATGTGGAAGCGTCCATGCGGCGCCAGCATGTACGGCTGAAACTGGTTGTTGATGACTACGAAGCCTTCCTGGGCGTGGTCAGCCTGGAGGACTTGAACGAGGAAGAAGTATTGAAGCGGGTTGCGCAAGGCTATGACCGCCACGAACTGGTGGTCACGGATTTCATGCGCTCCAAGCACGCAATTCATTCCCTGGATTATGAAGAATTCGAAAATGCCAATATTTGCGATTTACTGAAGGAAGTCAAAAGTCTCGACTACCAGCACTGCCTGGTGCTGGACCGTAAATCCCAGCGCGTGCGGGGCATGGTATCGGCCAGTGACGTGGTGCGAAAGCTGAAGCTTGCCATGGATCTGACGCGCCATGCGACTTTTGCCAATATCTATCGCACGCTTCACACGGCACCGCAGACCCTAATGAGTAAACCTCATATCCCTACACCATCTTTGCCGGGCTAATTAAGCGATGGCACTTGGGCAAGGATGCTCTTTCTATTGAGGAATCCGTCAGGACTGCGCGCTTTCGGTAACGTCCTCGTCCGGTGAAACCACTTGGCGATGCATGCTTGCGTCGTATTCGCAATCGTGCAACCACTCGCGCCAGATAGCGACTATCAATGCCATCAATACCGGGCCCACGAACAAGCCCACCAGTCCCATGGTTTTCACCCCGCCAATCAAACCAAAGAATGTCGGCAGGAATGGCAACTTGATGGGTCCACCCACCAAACGGGGTCGAATGGTTTTATCCACAATAAACAGTTCGATCGAGCCCCACAAAAACAGGCCAATCGCCGCACCGGTTTCGTTGGTGCCGAACAGGTATAGCGACACCAACGTGAACGCCAGGGGCGCGCCGCCCGGTATCAATGCCATGAAACCCGTCAGTACACCCAGGGCAAAATGCGAGGGTACATCGGCAATCCAGTAAGCAATTCCCAGTACCACACCCTCTCCCACCGCAATCAGCGCCATGCCCATCACCGTGGCGCTCACCGTGGTAGGCACTACGCGGGAGAAGCGCTGCCAGCGCGCGGGCAGAACATGTTCGCCCACCACATCCAACTGGGACACAAAGCGGCTGCCATCCTTATAGATGAAAAACAAAGTGATCAGCATGAACAGCATAGCCAGCAGGAAGTTGAGTGCGCCACCGCTGAGGGCGAGCACCCAACGGGAGATACTGCCCAGGTGCTGACCGTTGAATAAGTTGATCACGTAGTTAAGGGCATAGGGCTCGGCCAGATATTCGTTCCACTGCTCGGTCAGCCATTCGCCGACACCGGGAAGCTGCGCTATCCACAGCGGAGCTTCCAGCCCCTGGCGGTTCGCCACCAACAGCCAGTCGACCCAGCCGGCAATTTCCTGCACCGCGAAAGACAGGGCCATGCCAATCGGCACGATAAGGCCAAGAGTGATTACCGAAATGGCGATGGTGGCGGACTGAATACTGCGGCCACCGTTGAATTCCAGCAGTCGCTGGTACAGCGGCCAACTGGCGAAGCCGATGACGAGGGCAGCCAATATGGGAACCAGAAAGCCGATAAAAAAGTAGGCTGCCACGATAAGCAGAAGTGCCAGCAACCAGCGGGCAACCAGGTTGTCCGGCAATATTGAGCTGGTTACGATTGTGACGGAATCCGTTGTGCGGAAATCAGTCTTGGAGGGACTTGGGTTGCTGTCTTCTTTACCGTGCGCCATAAAGGAAAGCCTGCTGAAGTCAGTTATCTGCGCCAATTGTACATGCCCGTCAGCCCCACCGGACACTGCCTCTTCACAAAAAGAGCGGTACGAAGCCTTCCAAGAACATAAGATAAGCACTCACTGGCAGCTCAGGAACACAAACCCCGAGTCATGCAGGCCACGCCCGCTACGCGCGCCCTGTTGTTGCACCCGATGAATTGGGTTAACCTGCCGCGATTTTACAATTTGAGGAAATTCAGGATGACTTGGTTGCTACTGCTCGTCGGATTGGTTTTGTTGGTTGTGGGTGCGGATCTGATGGTCCGAGGGGCAGCGCGCCTGGCAGCCAACTTCGGCATTCCGTCGCTGGTTATCGGCCTCACGGTTGTTGCCTTCGGCACCAGTGCGCCGGAACTGGCGGTAAGTGTCAAAGCCGCCTATTCGGGTCAGGCGGAGTTGGCCATCGCCAATGTGGTGGGCAGCAACATTTTCAACATCCTGTTTGTCCTCGGTGCATCCGCTTTGGTGGCGCCACTGCTGGTTTCCAAACAGCTGATCCGGCAGGATGTGCCTATCATGATAGCCGTCTCAGTGATTGCGGTTCTTATGGTTCTGGACGGACAACTCAACCGACTGGAAGCCGCCGTGCTGGCTATAGGCCTTGTCAGCTACACCGGCTTTCTATTTTACCAGGGGCGCAAGAAGGGTGTGGATGTCTCGGATGATGAAGTTGACGATATGCTTCGCGTCAAGGTGCCCACCTGGAAGAACCTGCTGTTTTTTATCGGCGGCTTGATTCTGCTGGTGCTCGGCGCACGCTGGTTGGTGCAGAGCGCCGTGGAAATTGCATCCGCCTGGGGCGTAAATGAAGCAGTTATCGGCCTGACTGTCGTGGCAGTGGGTACCTCCCTGCCCGAGGTAATGACGTCGATCATGGCAACCCTGAAAGGCGAGCGTGATATTGCGATTGGCAATGTGGTTGGCAGCAACATTTTTAATATTCTTTGCGTGCTCGGCGTCTCCGGTGTGGTATCACCCACGCCGCTGCTGGCCGGCGATCAGATGGCACAAATTGATATCCCCGTTATGCTGGCGGTTGCCGCACTGTGCGCGCCGCTGTTCTTTGTTGGAGCAGCCGTGACTCGCTTTGAAGGCGCTCTGTTTTTGACCCTGTACGTGGCTTATGTCTGGTTCATGATCACCATGGCCCTGACTCTGGATTACCTGCCCACCCTGCAGGCGGGTATCCTGTATGGGTTGATTCCTGCGGTTGTGATCTACGTGGTGGTAACGCTGGCGTTGGACTTGCGCAAGCGCCGGTCGGCTGTGTGATGAAGGACAACCCCATGCTGAAAATAATACCGTTTGCGACCATGATACTGGTGTTGGCTGCAAACGCGGTGGTGGATGAACCCCGCCAGTTCACGCTCGACAATACCTTTTATCATCAACTGCCACCGGCGGAAACGGGGCAAAACCACGAACTGGTTATCACCCTGCCGCACAGCTACCAAAGCAACCCCAAAGCCGTTTACCCGGTGCTTTATTATTTGGATGCCTATTGGGATGCGCCACTGCTCAACAGTGTGTACAACGGGCTAGACTACGACAATGCCATCCCGGAATTCATCATGGTTGGGCTCTCCTATCCCCAGACGCATGAAGGTATGGATTACGGCCCGTTGCGGCTGCGGGACATGACGCCGACCAAGGTGGCGGATAGCAATTCCGGTGGTGCTGCGGGGTTTCTCGCTTATTTGCAGAACACGGTGGTGCCGCTGGTTGAATCCCGCTACCGGGTGAATCCAAAACAACGGGCGCTCGCAGGCAGTTCACTGGGCGGCCTATTCGCGCTTTACGCCATGTATCAGCAACCGGCGTTTTTTGACCGCTACATCGCCATCAGCCCCGCGGTTTATTGGGACCAGGATTATCTGGCCGCGCTCGATAATGCCTACGCCAAAAAACATAAAACTCTCGAAGCCCGCCTCTTCCTGTCTTACGGTACCGAAGAATACAAACTGTTCCGCAAACCTATTGCGCAGCTTCAAAAACAATTGGCCGCACAAAAATATAAAGGTTTAGCGCTCAAAAATTACCAGATGGAGGGGTTGCGTCACGCAGGCGTTAAAGCCGAAGGCTATACCCGGGGACTGCTATGGGTGTGGCAGGATCTGGCGCCGAAGGGACCAAGCGGGTTGGAAACGGAATTTCAGCAGCAGCGTTGACAGTAGCAGCCTTTGATATCGGAGGAGACATGCATCCGGCATTCACTGCTGTGACACGCCGTAAATACGTCCCTGTAGGCTCGGCGCCAGCATCCATGCTGGCGACGGTCACAACAGCAAATACCAGATCCATGTCTTCGGAGTTCGAGGATAGCTGTGAGATTGAATAATCACGAAATGCAAATATAAAGTGAACAGATCATTTCTTTCCACTAAATACCTTCGCCAACAAATGACCTACCATCAAACAGCAGCCTGATGGCAGGTATTTCAGGTCATTCAACTCACATCAAAAACTGTACTTGGCTTTGAGGCCAAAGGTGCGCCCCCGGGCACGGTAGGCAACGTCCTTCGCAGCACCGCCAAACAGTTCTTTCTCCGTCGGCGCGTATTCCGAATCGTAGATCTCATCCGCACAGTTCTTGCACCACAGCTGGAATTCAAGATCTTCGTCAATGACATAGGCAATGCTGCCATTGATCAGCCCCACGGAGTCCTGTACATCCTGCCCGTCAATCCACCAGTAGCGATCCGCACTGTAGCTGTATTCAAGCTGCGTAATCAGGTTGCGGGTATCGCCAATAGGCATGTCGTGGTGCATGGTGACATTCGCCGATTGATGGGGGAAATTCGGCAAGTGTTCACCTTCGAAATTCCGATCAAACGCCGCTTGGGTACCTTCCGGCAGTTTCACTGTGTTCGCGGTTCGGACAAGTAGTTCGGATTCCATTCGGTCACGGATTTCAGGATTGAACTCGGTGATTTCGGATTCCATGATACCCAGCCCGGCACTGAGCAACAGATTGGCGGTTGCGGCAAAATCAATACTGGCTTCAAAGCCACTGATTTCACTTTCCGGTATGTTGTACAGGCTCTGCACAAAAATAGCGCCATCGAATTCAAACTGTTGTGCATTTTCATACCGCTGGTGGAACAGCGCAGCATTGGCGCGCAGACGATTGTCCAGCAGGGTGGACTTGAAACCCAATTCGAAGCTATCGAGATTTTCTTCATCATAGCTGTCAGTCAACAACGCACCGGATGCGTTGAAACCGCCACTGCGAAACCCTCGCGCCAGCGTGCTGTAAAACGTCCAGCTATCCGACGGTGTGTAGGCCAACGACGCCTTGGGCTGAAATGACGAAAAGGTACGGCTGATGGTGGAACCGGACTCTGCACAGTTTTCCGGGTCTGCCACTGAATCGCACGCGCCCACCCCCAAACCAAAAGTATCCACAGTCGGGCCATCAATCCGCGTTACCTCGCGCTGATCTTCGTCGTAACGCCCCGCCAACGTCAGCGTCAAATTGTCAGTCATTGCATAGTCGGTACTCAGGAACAGCGCCCATGCCTTGTTGTCCTGTTCGTTCTGCGTGGCGTCAATCAAGCCGTTGCAAGTCGCAAAATCAGTCTTGATCGGACCGCCGGGGTAAGCTGGTTCGCAGTCAAACGGCGCACCCGCCGGCGTTTCCCACGTGGTGCGCAATGTATCAGCGCGCTCGGTTAGCAGAGCGTAGGCGCCAGCCACATAGCTCCAACGATCGGAGACATCGCCGGCCAGCCGGAATTCCTGAGACAGGGTTTTAACGTCGTAATACTGATCGGACCCGACGAAGTTTCCCGCCACCTGATCAGCCATTTGCGTGCTGAAAAATTCCCGGTCCACCTCGGACTCCAAACTCGCGATAAATTCCTCGACGTAAGGTTCCGTGAAAAACAGAACATTGCCGGTCCGGTCATTGCCCCTGGTTTCGCCGGCGACGCCATAACGCTCATTGGTATCGGTCATATTGGTGATAGACGTCAACTCGGCAAAACCCAAACCCTGATCAATTTTGAGCGTTGCGGTGTTGATACCACGAATCGCTGTGGGGTTGCCGTTGGAATTAATGGGAAATTCATAAGTCTCGTTCGGGTTGCTTTCCAGACGGTAAATATTGCGGTACCACATGGCCCCGGATTCCAGATCGTTTTGCGAGTAACGCAGGTCGACTGACGTTAGGGCGGTGGGCTCCCAGAGTAGCTGTGCACGGAAATCGCGGTTTTCTTCAAAATCCATATAGCTTTCATCCGGCCAACTGCCAGTCACGCCACGACTATTGCGCTCCAACACATCATTCAGATACTGGTTTTCGATAGTGCCGCCAAACGAGCGCATATTGCCGGAAAAGCGAAACAGCACACTGTCGGAAATTGGTCCGGACAGGGAACCCTGCAGCTCCATCAGGTCGCCGCTGCCACCTCCAACGGACAGTTTGCCTTGCAGTTCATCCGTCGTTTTTTTTGATGTAATAATCAACGCGCCTCCCAATGCATTACGGCCATACAACGCGCCCTGTGGCCCCTTGAGTAATTCAATCTGCTCCACATCATAGAACGACTGGGAAATTTCCGATGCGCTTCCGGTTTGCACGCCATCTACCACCACAGCAACCGCCGGTTCAGAATTTCTGACAGAGGAAATGCCGCGCACAATCAGAAACGTGGATGTCGGGCTGAGTGATTCCGTAATGGCCACATTGGGAATGCGTATGGTGACATCACGTGCGGCGGTAATGTTTGCGCGCTCAACCGCGTCACCGGAAATAGCGATAACCGTGTCGGGAACCTGTTGCAGATTTTCCGATTTGCGTCGGGCGGTTACGGTGACCTCCTCCAAGCCTGTTGCCGCTGCATTCTCCGCCACCTGCGCATAACTGCTTGCGAATGCCAAGGTGCCAACTGCTGCAATGACGACAGAAAGATATTTTTTATTCATTTCATTAATCCCTTTAATTTGAAAATGTGTGGCCTGCGCGATGTTTCTCGCCTCTCTCACGCCAGGCGAGTTACACGACGAGCGGTCGCATGGTAAAGGCTTAATATGTCGAGCGGAGGGTAATTTGCGGTAAGGCGGACTCAAATTGCGACAAGAGGGAGCCGGTCGCCATTTGGTTAATGTGTGAAGAGTTATAATGGCAGTGTTGTCGAGAATGGAAAAAATAAAAAGTGCGACACATGTCTTATTTTAGTTCAGCCAATGTGAACAGCTTGGCATTTTTCAGTTTCGCACTGACTCACTAGAAACGGAAACCCCCTTCCCACGGATGGTCCATCAAGGACGCAAAACCATTGGCGCCATCACTTGTCGCCTGCAGCAGTAAAACGTCGCCGCCACAATCTATAACTCCAACGTCGTCGGCCTTCGATTTTTACAGACTCTGCGCTTAGCGCAACGCTTACATATTGCGTATTTCAATCTTCGGGAGAAAAACAATGAAAATTCCAGGAATATTACATCGTGCGCCTGGCGCGAGATCGGAGAAAATCCGATGGCAGGCACAATCGCCCATCACCAAATTTTTCGCCGCCCTCACGCTCCTGATTGTATCGACCGCGGCATTTGCCCAGGACGCACCAACCATACTCGACTTTCAGCGCGAGTCTGTTGCCGAAGGGCTCGACCTGCCGACGGAGTTTGAGATATCCAAAGATGGCCGCGTGTTTATTGCCAGCAAGTGCGGCGCACTCTATGCGTGGAATTTGGATACCGGCACACCGGCACAGACGGCCACAGTACCGAATGTACGTTGCGTGTTTGAAGACGGGCTGTTGAGTGTGGCCCTGGACCCCAACTTCACACAAAACAATTACATTTATTTTCAGTACACATCCCCCGGCAGCCTGACGCGGGTTTCCCGCTTTACCGTCAACCCGGACAATTCCCTTAACGTGGCATCGGAATCCATCATCCTGCAGTGGACTACGGGTGACGAAGCCCACGGCCATATGGGCGGTTCAATGCAGTTTACGCCAGACGGCGATTTGATTATTACCACTGGTGACAACAAGGCCGCTGGTGGCTATTTTCAGCCTGCCGCTCAGGGCACTTCCGGCAACACCAATGATCTGCGCGGTAAGGTTTTACGCATCACCCCCACCCCCGAAGGCGGCTACACCATTCCACCGGGCAACCTGTTCGCCGGTGATGCCTTGCATCGCCCGGAAATTTTCGCCATGGGGTTTCGCAATCCCTTCCGCCTGAATGTGGACCCTTTGACCGGCTACCTGTACGTCGGCGACATTGGTCCGGACGCCTCCACGGACAGCGCTGAAGGCCCCGGTGGACTGGATGAGATTAATGAACTGCGCGAAGCCGGCAATTACGGTTGGCCCTACATAATTGGCTACAATCAGCCCTACGCCGGCTTTGATCCCAACAATATCGTCAACAACGCGCCCGACAATACCGGTGCCACCAATTTACCGGACGCCAAACCCGCACTCTGGACCATTCGCCACCAAGCCACCATGGCGGGCCCGGTTTATCGCTTCGATGAATCCATCGATAATGAATTCAAGTTGCCCGCGTATTACAACGGCAGGCTGATTTTCTGGGATTTCAACAGCAGCAAATTTTTTACGTTTAATTTGGCCGCCGGCAACAACCCGCCCATCGCCGAGGATTTCCCGCTGGATACATCCGGCTTTCAGGGTGCCATTGATGTGGAACTGGACCCACGCACCCACCAACTCTATGTGCTGCAATGGGGCTCCGGTTGTTGCGACAACTCACCTTACGGTGGCGGCGCACTTTACCGGTTTGACTATATCGGCGACCGCGACAACGGCACCAACATTGCCATTGGCAGCACCGCCAGCACCACCTCGGAGGTGGGCGGCAACCTGGCCATGTATGCGGTGGATGGAGATCCCACCACGCGCTGGGAATCTGCCGCGTCCGATCCGCAGACTCTGACCCTCGACATGCACCAAGCCTCAGTCATCGATTCCATCATGTTGATATGGGAGGCCGCCTACAGCTCGGCTTATCGCATCGAAGCCTCGGCCAATGGCACCGCCTGGGATTTGCTGGTGGACGCTACCGACGGCAGCGGCGGAAGCCGTTTGCATATTATCGAATCCCAAAATGAGTACCGCTATGTGCGCCTGACCGGTACCGCCCGTGGTACTGACTACGGCCATTCGTTGTTTGAATTTGAAGTTTACGGCAGTGAGGGTGACGAGCCGCCACCGCCGCTGACCGAGTTTGCCTACCTGAATATGCCGCACACGCTGGACGCGAGCTTCACCGACGTACCGTTGCTGCTGTCTCAAACCGGCGTGTTCAGCGATACCCCGAATATGGTACCCAGTGAAAACCTGCTGCCCTTCGAACCCAACAGCAAACTCTGGTCGGACCGCGCCTTGAAACAGCGCTGGATTTCCATTCCCGCAGAGACTCAGGTGGGCTGGGACGAAACAGAAAACTGGACCTACCCCCAGGGCACAGTGGCAGTAAAACATTTTGAACTGCCGCTGGATGCGAACAACCCCGCGCGCACCAAGCGTCTGGAAACCCGCCTGATCGTGGTGAAAGCCGACGGCAAAGTTTACGGCGTAACCTACAAGTGGCGCGCGGACAACAGCGACGCGGATTTGCTGACCACGGGCTTGCTGGAAGATGTTTCCATCACCGGCGACGACGGCAGTGTGCGGACCCAGACTTGGGCCTACCCCAGCCCCACCGAGTGCATGGACTGCCACAATGCGGAATCCGCACAAATTCTGGGGCTGAGCACCCGGCATTTGAATGGCAATTACAACTATCCCGACGTGGGCCTGCAGAACCAGCTGGTGCGCTGGAATAACCTGGAGCTGTTCAACCCTAGCTTCAACAATGCACAGGTCACCGCCTTCGATAAAATGGTGGACATTAACGACACCAGCGCCTCCCTCGAACACCGCGTGAAGTCCTACCTGGATACCAACTGCGCGCACTGCCACGGCACCGGCAATGGCGCTTCGCAGTGGGACGCCCGGTTCAATACGCCGTTGAATGAAATGCAAATTGTGGACGAAGCGACCACCGGCATCCGCAACTACTTCAATGACTACGGCATCACCAACGCGCAAGTCGTTGAGTCCGGCGCACCTCAGCAGTCGATTCTGTACATTCGCGACAAGAGCGTTGACCCCAATGACCGCATGCCGCCCATTGGCCGCGCACTCGAGCACACGGAATATATCGCGGTACTGGAACAGTGGATCAACTCCCTGGTCGGCTTGCCGCAACCGGAAACGTTGCTGTCCACGGGCAAACCCGCAACCACCTCTTCGGTTGAAGGCGACTATGTCGCGTCACGGGCAACCGACGGCGACCCGGACACCCGCTGGTCCAGTGAAGCCGCGGACCCTCAGTGGCTGCTGATCGACCTGGAAACTGTGCAGAGCATCAGCAGAATTGTTCTCAACTGGGAAGCCGCCTACGGCAGCGGCTATATCATTGAAGGCTCCACCGACGGCACCAACTGGACAACCATCCTTACCCAAACCAACGGTAATGGCGGTATAGAAACCTACGAAAACCTGTCCGGCAATTATCGCTACATACGCCTCACCGGCACCGAGCGCGCCACGCCTTGGGGTTACTCGTTGTGGGAGTTTGAAGTGTTCGGCTCCACGGATATCGCCCTGCCGGAAATCTCGATAGTCAGCCCACAGGCGAATCAGGAATTTGCCCAGGGCAACGCGGTGAGCCTGCAGGTATCCGTTTCCGAACCAAATTGGTTCGCTGACGGCGGTCGCTATGAATACCGCCTGGACAATGGCCCTGCTGTGACTGTCACCACTGCGAATGCGGTCAATCTGGGTGCGTTGCCGAGCGGCCAACATCTGGTTGAAGTGCAACTGGTCAATGGTAGTGGCCAGGCGGTTGGTGAGAGCCACAGCGTCAGCTTCAATGTCGCGAATCAGGAACCGCCGGAAGCGGTGTGGCTGTCATTGAACAAACCCGCGACAGCCTCTTCCGTCGAGGGAGACTTTGTGGCCACCGCCGCCGTTGATGGCGATCCCGGCACCCGCTGGGGCAGCGAATTCACCGACCCGCAATGGATTGAAATTGACCTGGAGGCGGTTTACGCCATCAGTGAAATCCGCCTGAGTTGGGAGGCCGCCTACGGCAGCGCCTACGCCATTGCAGGCTCCACTGACGGCAACAACTGGACAACCCTTGTCACTCAGAACAATGGCACCGGCGGCGTGGAAACCTTCACCGAGGTCACCGGTTCCTTCCGCTATATCCGTCTGACCGGCACCCAGCGGGCCACTGGCTACGGCTACTCACTCTATGAGTTTGAAGTCTGGGGTGGCACGGGTGCGCCTACACCTCAAGTGAGTATTTCCTCACCAGCGGCGGGCCAGCACTACACCGATGGCGACAACGTCACGCTGCAGGTTGCTGTGTCCGATACCAACTGGTTCAGCAATGGCGGTAGCTACCGGTACACCCTGGACGGCAGCAATGCGGTGCAGGTCAATACCGCGGCGGTCAGCCTGGGGGCACCCGCCGTGGGTCCGCACAGCGTGAGTGTGCAGTTGGTAGCCGCCAGCGGCCAGATGGTTGGCAGCATGCAGACCACATCCTTCACTGTGGACGCTGGCACAACCGGTGAACCGGTGCTGGTATCGGAAAACAAAGCGGTCACCACTTCCGCCATTGAAGGCGACTATGCCGGAGCCAACGCCGTGGACGGTGACCCCAACACGCGCTGGAGCAGCGAGCATGCCGACAACCAGTTCATCCAGATCGATCTGGGCGCGAGCATGTCGATCAACCGCATCCTGCTCGAATGGGAAGGGGCTTATGGCAGCGGCTATGTGATTGAAGTCTCTGACGATGGCGCCAACTGGACGCAAATTTACAGCACCGTAAATGGCGATGGCGGCACCGATGATCTCAGCGTCAATGGCCAGGGCCGTTACGTGCGCCTGACCGGCACAGTGCGCGCCACACCCTACGGCTTTTCCTTGTGGGAATTCCAGGTCTACAGCGGCTCGACCGACCCGGTTGACCCGGATCCCGTTACCGCGCAAATCGCCATAGTGTCACCGGCATCTGGCCAGCAGTTCCAGCAAGGCAGCATGGTCAGCCTGCAGGTGAGCGCGAGCGACAACGACTGGTTCGCCGCAGGCGGCGGTTACCGTTATGCGCTGGACGGCGGCAGCCCCGTCCTGGTAACCAACGGCAATGCCGCGAACTTGAGCGGCTTGGCGGTGGGTAACCACACAGTGCAAGCGGTGCTGGTGGACAGCGCCAGTCAGCCCGTCGGCGACAGTCGTTCCGTCAGCTTCAGTGTTTACTTTGATGATGGTGAACCCTCGACCACGCCGAGCCCCGCTAAGTTAACACCCATTGGCGTCACGGCTTCGACAGCGGTCGGTATCAATACCGCGGCCAGCGCCATTGACGGTGACCCCGCCTCGCGTTGGGAAAGCGAAAGCAGTGATCCCCAGTACCTTCAACTGGATCTCGGCCAAAGCAGTTACATCACCCGGGTGGCACTGCTGTGGGAAGCGGCCTATTCCACCCACTACACGCTGGATGTGTCGGAGGATGGTGCCACTTGGACCACCATTTACAGCACGGACAGCGGCAACGGTGGACAGGACGATATCACCCTCGACGGGCAGCAAGGCCGTTACATTCGCATGCACGGCACCGAGCGCGCGACCGGCTATGGCCATTCGATTTTCGAGTTTGATGTCTATGGGTTGGCGGCGGACCCGGGGCTTGCCATGATCACGGTAACCTCTCCGAGCGAAGACCAGGTATTTGCGGATACCGACAGCGTGCAGTTCCAGGTGGGTGTTTCCGATTCCGGTTGGTTCGCTGAGGGTGGCAGTTACAACTACACCCTGGACAATAACCCAACCATCAACAGCACGAATGTGAATGGCATTAATCTGGGCGTGCTGCCCACCGGGCGTCATACGCTGCGCGTAAGTCTGGTGGACAGCAACGGCACCGAGGTCAGTGTGCCGCGCACGCGAGAGTTCACGGTAAACTGCGGCAACGATTGCCCTAACGTGCTGGTATTCTCCAAAACCTCGGGCTTCCGTCACGGTTCCATTCCCGCAGGCATTGCCATGGTGGAGGCGATTGGGGACACTTACGGCTTTAACGTGACCGCGACGGAAGACGCCAGCCTGTTCACTACAGCCAATCTCGCCCAATATTCCACGATTGTGTTCATGAACACTACCGGTGACATACTGGATGCAAACCAGAAGGCGGCCTTCCAGGCGTACATCGAGAATGGCGGTGGCTTTGTGGGCACTCACTCAGCTGCTGATACCGAACACAACTGGACCTGGTATACCGATGTGCTGTTTGCAGGCGCCGAGTTTATTCACCACGGTGACGGCATTCCTTTTGCGCGCGTTGAAATTGAACAGGTTAACAATCACTTGGTCAATCACATCGGCAATGAATGGAATTTGGCGGATGAATGGTATTTCTGGGAGAGCAGCCCGCGGAATGTCGGCAATGTTGAAGTGCTGGCTAATTTGGACCGCTCCAGTTACGCGTCCAATTATCCGGTGGAAGACCATCCGGTGATTTTCACCAACATCGTGGGCTCCGGTCGCTTCTTCTATACCGCCGTCGGCCACGTGGATGCGAACTTCTCGGACCCGAACATGGTCGAGATGATCCGCAAGGGAATTGAGTGGACGTCGGAGGATTGATGTTATTAACCCGGCAACGTTAGTTGCCGGGTTTTATCTCCACATCATTAAAAAACACAACAAGGTGGTGCTGGGGCTTCGATCCGTTTGTCATCAGGAAAGGCCTTTTGAAAACGCATAAACACATCCCTGTGGCTCCCCCGCGGCGTCCCTGCCGCGAGGGTTTCAAAAGGCCTTTCCTGATGACAAACTCAATCAGTGCATTCGATGAAGACGGTGTCTTCGATTACTACTAACTCAAGTTTTGGAGTTCAATATTCCATGCTTAACGCTTGCCACGCAGTGAGGTTCGATTTGGGGTAGGGTTTTTCAAGACCCTGGCCCGCGGGATTCGGGCGAGGAGCCCCCATGGATGGGTTTACGGCGTGTCTTGGAAAACCCTACCCCGAAGCGGACCGGCGCTACCCCCCCTAAATGGCCACGCCAAGAATCCCTGCGAACTCTAAAAGTTGAGTACTAATACAGAAAAGATAACCATCGTAGATTGTGTAAGACGAGAGAATGAATGATGAAGTTTAACCAATTATTTCCCGCAGCTTTCGCAATTGCTTCGGCAGGCCTTGCAGCCGCGCCGCAAATTCAAGAGCAATTAATTGTCACCGGCACATACAGTCCATTAGCTGTCGAGCAGTTATCGTCCACGGTAACGGTGGTTGATCGGCCGATGATCGAACAACTCAACAAAACCAATCTCGCGGATTTATTGCAATCGGTTCCCGGTGTGTTGGTTGAGCGTCAGGGTGGACCCGGCGGTCTGGCCGTGGCATCCATTCGCGGCGGTGAATCCAATTACACCGTGGTTATGGTGGATGGCGTGGCTCTCAATGACCCGGGCAACAGCCGCGGCGGCGCGTTTGATCTGGGCAATATCAATGTGGACTCCATCGAGCGCATAGAAGTTGTGCGCGGCCCACAGTCCGCCATTTATGGTGCGGACGCACTGGCCGGGGTGATCAACATCATCAGCCTGCAGCCGCAAAAGGGGCATCAGCAAAACCTCTCGGCATCAGTTGGCGCCGACGGTTATCGGCAAGCCGGTGTGAGCGCCTTGGGCGCCACCGACAAGTTCGACTATTCCCTGCAGTGGCGCACCCGGGACAGTGGCGAGCCGGTTGAAGGCAGTGAAGCCGAAGATCGCGAATTAAATGTACGCCTGGGTTGGCAGCCGGCCGAGGCACACAAACTGACCGCCAGCTATCGCTATTTCGACGGCGAGCGCAGCAGCTACCCGGAGCAAAGTGGCGGGCCTGAATTTGCCGTCTCTCCACTATTGGATTACACCGACTATGAAGACAAGAGTGCAGCGCTGGATTGGCAGTATCAGATTGCCGCGCAGTGGAAAAGCCATGTGCAGGCAACCCTTTATCAACGGGAAGAGGTGTTCAGCTCGCCGGGCATTGCGCCTTATATGGCCATACCGGCCAATGGCGCGGATACGGAGTTTGAGCGCCAACAGATATCCTGGATCAACACTCTGGGTCAGCAGGGCGCGTTCTGGGCCAACCTGGGATTGGAGCAACGGGATGAGGAAGGCCGCAGTCGCGGTTATCTGGATATTGGTTTTCCGTTGCCCACGGATTTTTCGCTGGACCGCAAAACCCAAAGCGGGTTTGTTGATGTCAACGCTCAGGTGAGCGAGCAACTATTGTTGCAAGGCAGTGTACGACGGGACGACACGGACGGCTTCGACAATGAAACCACCACCAAATTCGGCCTTCGCTATGACCTTACCAAGCAGTTGGTACTGCGCGCGAATGTGGGGGAAGGTTATAAGCTGCCGAGCTTTTTCGCGCTCGGCCATCCTCTGGTGGGCAATGCGGATTTGCGCTCAGAACAAGTGGAGAGTTGGGACCTGGGTGTTGAATGGCAACTGCACCAACGCCTGACAACGAGCCTGGATTATTTTGATAACACCTACCGCGATCCGATCGATTTTGACGACGAGCTGTTCACCAATGTGAACCGGGAACGGGTGGATACCCACGGTGTTGAATGGCAGGCGCGCTACCAAAGCGCCGGCGGTCAACTGCAACTGCAAAGCCACGCCACCTATACCAATATCGATGTGAAGGATAACGTATCCGTTTTAACCGCGCGGCCGGAATGGCGCGCCGGTCTGAACCTGGGCTGGCGAATCAATGATCGCTGGCGCAGCAACTTGGATTATCAGTGGGTCGGTGAGCAGTTTGCGACCAGTCAACACACCGGCGAGGCCGTGGTGCATGAATTAAATGATTATCATCGAATAGACGGCAACCTCTTCTGGGAAATCAGCGACGCCCTCGAAGCGAGCCTCACCCTGGAGAATTTACTGGACGAGAATTACCAGACCGCCGTAGGCTTTCCCGCACCGGGCTTGCTATGGCGTGCCGGCCTGCGCTGGAATATCAAGGGCTTGTAAACACCGTAGGTCGAAAAAGCGTCAAGCGCCTTCCGACATCGGAACGTCGGAACGTCGGAACGTCGGATGGCGATATTCGCAGAACTCATATCTTATTCGTATATGGTCTCCTCCCCATTTGCAAGGCACTGGTTTTGATGAAGTAG
>CAYQQJ010000031.1:0-39018 GCA_964419935.1 uncultured Cellvibrionaceae bacterium | reverse complement strand
TACTTCATCAAAACCAGTGCCTTGCAAATGGGGAGGAGACCATATACGAAAAAGCTTCAAGCGCGACGCGCATGGAAGCTCAAGAACGGCCTTCCGACATTCACGTCGGATGGCAACGCTCGCAGAGCTCGCGTTTTATCCGACCTACCAGTCCCGGCGTCCGGTCGCCCAAATCACCTGTAGCTGCGATGTCTACATCACCAGGTATTCATCGGGTGTCATTGCTGGTATCGGTGAATGGCGAAAATCCTTAACATTGCGGGTTACTACCGCCGTGCAAGCACAAGCTTCAGCGGCGGCGGCCACCACCGCATCTTCAAAATCGGGCCAGGCAAAGGCGCGTGCCCGCTGTAATTCCGTATGCCCAACGGCGGCAACGCCAAAGTGACGCAAGAGCCATTCGACTACCCGGTCAGCGGTATCACGACTTTGGTATTTTCCCACGATATAATGCGCGGTCGTCACGGCATGCCCGGCTACAAATCCCCTGACTTCACCACGAATTACCGTCTCCAAAATAGCAGCAGAACTGCGGTAATGCGGTTCACGCTTTTGAAGTACATCCAGTAAAACGTTGAGATCAATCAAAATCACGGGCTATGTTTCTCCAATAGATGCTTTTTGTATGTGTCCTCAACATCGACTTCAGTCGGCACTAACCCAGTAATAAAATCCAACTCGGGGCTCGGCGAATATTGCTCGAGCGCCCGAATTCGGCGCAAATAACGGTCAATTACCTCGGTAACCGTCAAGCCGTGAGCCTTGGCGTAGGTTTTAACGAATGCGACATCCTGCTTCGGTAAGCGGATTGTCAGCTTGGTAGTATCGGCGTGCATGATGCCCCCTTGAGTACGGCTCGATATCAATAATTATACGGCACGCGGTTGCCAAATCAAGCCCTCCCGACAATGCGAGCCCCAGTCCCCGTAGGGTGGGCACCGCCCACCAACACCCAACACCCGCACCATTTCAAAACCATAACCAATGGTGGGCAATGCCGCCATCTCTTCCGCTTGCAGCTTGAGGCTTGAAGCTTGCAGCTTGCAGCTGTAACCTAACTTGCCCGTTCCCCAAAATTGTTGTATAACAATAGCTTGCATGCCGAACCAAGGAACAAATAGCGGAAACCCGCGTAACTCCTTGTTTGATCGCTCACCTTCCCATGCTGAAGGTCTCGCACCGGAGCTGCTGTACCCATGACAAAATCCGAACTCATAGAACGCATCTCAGATCGACAGGATCAACTATCCGCCAAAGACATTGAGCTGGCCGTTAAGCTCATTCTGGAATATATGTCCCAATGCCTCTCCACCGGTGAACGCATTGAAATTAGAGGGTTTGGCAGCTTCTCGCTTCACTACCGAGCACCACGCATAGGCCGCAACCCCAAAACCGGTGAAACCGTCGACTTACCCGGCAAATACGTCCCGCACTTCAAGCCAGGAAAGGAAATGCGCGACCGCGTCAACGACAGCCTGCAAAGCCATCCATGAACCACCTCGGCACCTGCTAACCAGCCCCATACTCACTCGTGCCCCGTACATTTTCAAACAAAATCCGCCGCCTCTCTTTGCTATCCTGCAAGTCTTATAACTCAAGTTTCGGAGTTCAACATTGCATACTTTCAGGTCTGGCACATGGTGAGGTTCGATTTGGGGTAGGGCTTTCTGGAACCCTCACGAGAGGGACCTCGTGGGGGAGCCCCCATGGACGGGTTCACGGCGTTTCCAGAAAGCCCTACCCCGAAGCGGGCCGGGTTAAAATCACCTAAAGGCGGCGCTATAGGGCTTGGTGAACTCCGAAGCTCGAATTATAAGTGGGCGCGAGTCATGAATGGCAGCTTTCGGCTCTCCAGTTGTCCACAGGGCCAGGTGCCCTAATAAACAGCCGTAGCAAAATTACAAAAAACAGCAATTTTTCGGCAGCAAAAGTGTCATTAAATCAGTATAATCCGCGCCTCACCGCAGCATTACCACACAGGAGCTTTAAATGGACGTCAGTTTGGGAGTACTGGCATCGGCGTTTGCCATCACCTTCATCATTGTAAAGGCGCTTAAACCCGTCGCCTACTTGATAGATTTGGTAGACAAGCCCGGCGGGCGCAAACACCATGACGGCGTTATCCCGCTCATTGGTGGCATTGCCATCTTCGGCGGAGTATTCATGACCGCCTATCTGTTTATGGACCAACCTATCTTCATTCGCCTGTTCATGCTCGGCGGTGGCTTCCTGGTTTTCATGGGCGCATTGGATGATCGCTATGAACTCAGCGCCCGCTTCCGTCTGGTAGGGCAGTTCCTCGTGGCCTGTATCTTTGTTTACGGCCTGCAGGTGGAAATTGCCAGCTTCGGCAACCTCCTGGGCATGGGCGATATTTACATCGGCTGGCTGGGCTATCCACTCGCCGTGTTATCTCTCATCGGCGTTATCAATGCTTTCAACATGCTGGACGGTATGGACGGCCTGGTCGGCAGCATGGGCATTGCCTCGTTCATCGGGCTGGCCTACCTGTTCGGCGTGGCGGGCAGTGACACCTTCAGCCTGCTGTGTACCACCTTTATAGGCGCTATGGCCGCCTTCCTGATATTCAACATTTGGGGCAAACCCAACAACAAGTTCAGCAAAATATTCATGGGGGACGCCGGCAGCATGTTTGTCGGCCTCGCCATCGGCGTGTTATTGATTCACGGTTCCCAGGGAACCGAGGTTGCCTTCAAACCCATTAGTGCCATGTGGTTTGTACTCCTGCCCATGACAGATATGTTCACCATTATGTATCGCCGCATTATGCGTGGCCGTTCACCCATGTCGCCAGACCGAACTCACATTCACCACATTCTCATGCGCGCCGGCTTCACCGCTCCGCAAACATTGCGGATTATGGTGGCATTTCAGTGCCTGCTGGTGGCATTCGGTGTATTGGCCACCACCTCCAATAGTGCGGAGAGCGTATCGTTTCTGGGGATACTGGTATTTGTTGCACTCTATCAGTTGCTGATGAAACGCTCCTGGCGGTTTATTCGCTGGAACAAGCGCCGGTACGCATAATGATCACGCAGGTTGGCGCCAGATAGGCGCAGCCAAATGTAGACAACCGCGAACAAGTACAGATAGTCGCTTCACGCCAACCTATTCAAACCCAACAACAGACGCGTTAATGAAAAACGATAACATTTCATCTTCCCATCGGGCTCCGCAAAATGTGGTCTATGCCTATCCCCAGGAATTTAACGGCGGAGCAAATGACGAGATAGACCTGCGCGAACTCTGGGATGTGATCTGGAAAGGTAAATGGCTGATTATCGCCGTCACCGCGGTGTTTGCCATTGGCTCCGTTATTTACGCGTTGTCTCTGCCCAATATCTATAAGTCAGAAGCGCTCCTTGCCCCTTCAGAGGAGGCTCAAGGCGGTGGCTTGTCGCAAATGGCAGGGCAGTTGGGAGGCCTGGCGTCATTAGCGGGTATCAAGCTCGGGGGTGGTGGTGGAGCGGAAAACAAGGTCGCTGTGGCCATGGAAGTTCTTAAATCCCGGGAATTTGTCGGTGAGTTCATCCAGCGGCACGGTATTCTGCCGGAACTGATGGCGGTTAACGGGTGGAGCCGGGAAGGCAATGAGCTACGCTTTGATTCGGAGCTATATGATGCCGAACAAAAACGCTGGGTCAGGGATGTTGATCCACCCAAAATGCCCGAACCTTCAGCGTGGGAAGCCTATAAGACCTTTATGGAAATTCTCACTGTCACACAGGATAAGGAAACCGGCTTTATAACCATTGCCGTGGAGCATCAATCTCCCTACATTGCAGCCCATTGGGTAAAATTGCTTGTGGAAGAAATCAATGAGGTGATGAAAGAGCAGGACGTGGGCGAGGCTCAGCGCAGTATCGATTTTCTCCATCAACAGCTGGAGCGAGTGGCGCTGGCGGAAATGCGCACCGTGTTTTATCAGCTTATTGAAGAACAGACCAAAACCATCATGCTGGCTGAAGTGCGGGATGAATATATCTTCTCCACCATAGATCCACCGGTAGTGGCAGAAGAAAAGGCAAAGCCCAAGCGTGCGCTGATTTGCGTGCTGGGAGTGATGCTGGGCGGTATGCTCGCTGTAATGTTCGTGTTCATTCGCCATTTTGTTAGTGCTGGAGCTGCAAGGCAGGAATAGGGGGCGGTCACTCGTCCTATTCGGGATCATCTGTCTACCGCGCCAAGTCGCGCTCCGTTCACCTCATTATCCATCCTACCCCCATCCCATCATCCATCAGGCCGTACCACTGCGGTGAGGGACCGCTAACGCGCCTGATGCTGGATACTACCCGCTGCACCGTGTAAATTTTACAAAAACGTGTGGTCTGTCACAAACTACCCTGTTATCATTGTGCAAAAGGCGACCAATCGCTTTACAAAAGGTAGTAGAAGGGATACGACATGGGTGTCGAGCTGGGTGTGCTGATTGCAGCTTTTGCGATTACGTTTGCCATAATAAAAACATTGAAACCAATTGCGTGCATGATAGGCTTGGTAGATAAACCCGGCGGCCGCAAGCGTCACAACGGTGCAATTCCTCTTATCGGCGGCATTGCCATATTCTGCGGTGTTTTTCTGTCAGTCTATATTTTCGTAGACCAACCTCTGTTTATTCGGCTCTTTATGGTCGGCGGCAGCCTGCTTGTATTCATGGGCGCGGTAGATGACCGCTATAACTTGAGCGCACGTTTCCGCCTGGTGGGGCAGCTGCTAATCGCGAGCATCTTCGTCTACGGCCTGGACACTCAACTGAGCAATTTCGGCAATTTGTTCGGCATGGGTGATATCAACGTCGGCTGGTTCGGGTATCCCCTGGCAATTCTTGCACTACTCGGCGCTATCAATGCCTTCAACATGCTGGATGGCATGGACGGCCTGGTGGGGGGCATCAGCCTTATCTCATTTGTTGGCCTTATCTACCTGTTTGGTGCATCGGGATCTCTCGTTCTTAGCTTGCTCTGTACTGCCTTCGTTGGTGCCCTCAGTGCGTTCCTTATTTTCAACCTTTGGGGTAACAAGCCCCGCTCCAGGCTTGCCAAAATCTTTATGGGTGACGCCGGCAGCATGTTCATTGGCCTTTCTGTGGGTGTATTGCTCATACAGGGCTCCCAATCAGAAGCTGTAGCCTTTAGTCCGCTTGCCGCCATGTGGTTCGTGCTCCTGCCCATGACGGATATGGCCACTATCATCTACCGGCGCGTGAAGCGTGGCCGGTCGCCCATGGCTCCGGATCGAACCCACATACACCATGTTCTTATGCGGGCGGGGTTCACTCCAATTCAAACCCTTCAGATTATGCTGCTCTGCCAGAGCCTTCTGGTGCTGCTGGGTGTGCTGACCGTCACACAGAATATCGCGGAGCCGGTTTCCTTCATTGGGATACTGCTGTTTGTGGCAATGTATCAATTGCTGCTGAAGCGCTCCTGGCAGTTTATTCGCTGGAACAAGCGACGCTTTGCATGAGCGGGCCGCCAAGGCTCGCTTCACGGGTAGAAGAAAGTGAGAAATGACAATGAATAACGTCAACAGCATCTATCAGGCGGCTCCGCAACAGGAGGTGGTACGCACCTATGCGCCAACAGCCAGTGTTGCTCCCAGTGATGAAATAGACCTGCGCGAACTGTGGAATATTCTGTGGCAGGGCAAGCTGCTCATCGTCGCAATTACCGCCGTTTTTGCAGTGGGTTCGGTCTTTTTTGCCCTGTCCCTGCCCAATGTTTACCAGTCGACAACTCTGCTCACGCCTTCTGAGGATTCCCAGGGCGGGGGTATTTCCCGCATGGCGGGCAAATTGGGCGGCTTGGCGTCCCTGGCTGGAGTCAACTTGGGTGCCAGTTCCAGTAAGGTGGCCATCGCTCTTGAAGTTATACAATCCCGCAAGTTCATCACGGAGTTTGTTGACAGGCACGGCATATTGCCAGAACTGATGGCTGTCGAAGCCTGGGACCGCGCGAGCAATACCCTGACGTTCGACCCTGATCTCTATAATGCCTCCGCCGCCGAGTGGGTGAGGGTGGTGGAGGCACCAAAAAAGCCAGAACCTTCAGCGTGGGAGGCTTACAAGGCCTTCATGGAGATTTTGACTGTGTCCGAAAACGTGGAAACCGGGTTCGTCACCATTTCTCTACAGCATCAGTCGCCCTATATTGCAGAGCAGTGGGTCAGCTTACTGGTAAGCGACCTGAACATTGCCATGAAGGAGAAGGATGTTACCGAAGCTGAACGCAGCATTGGCTACCTGAAAAAGCAGCTCAACCAGGTAGCCCTGGCGGATATGCGTACCATCTTTTACGAGCTTATCGAACAGCAGACCAAAATCATCATGCTTGCCCAGGTTCGGGAAGAATACATGTTCAAAACAATCGACAAACCCGTCGTCCCGGAAGAGAAGGCCAAGCCCAGCCGTGCCCTGATCTGCATACTCGGAACCATGCTTGGCGGCATGCTGGCAGTGATGGCTATTTTCATTCGCCACCTTGCCCTCGGCGGCGGAGTGAGACAGAAGGCATAAAGGGAACCGGTAGCCGTAGGGCGAAAAAGCGTCAAGCGCGACGCGCATGGCCGCTCTCTGACATCCTGTCATCGCGGCATTCGTACATCCTGTACATCAGATGCGCTAATGCCGTGAGAGCATGGATGCTCAAGAACGGCCTTCCGCCATCATGCCGTCTACTGTGGTGGGATAAGCGCGACTAGCACGACCGGTTTCCCGCGCTGTTCGAGATCGCCGTTCTTTGCCCGCGCACTTATGCACTGCCGAGCTCCGAACTACGCTTGCCCGTCCCCCCCCAGCCCTATCGCCCACAACATTGAATTGTTACAAAAATACTTGAACTCATATCCCTGCGCAATTATCATGCGTTCAACCATTGAACAGACATTTCGGCTGTTCTAGTTAACTAATTCCAGTAGGCTCAGTTTTGGCTGTCCGCAGATCATCCTAATATCGATTTCATTGATTTCGAAAGACCCGGCTTTTATTGTTATGGCACTCTCCGACGAATACCGGTACAAGATACTTAAGGCGCTGGAAAGAAATCCGGCAGTCAGTCAGCGCGAACTTTCGCGGGAGCTAGGTATTAGTTTGGGTAAGGTCAACTATTGCATTCAGGCTCTAGTTGGTAAGGGAATGGTTAAGGCGAAAAATTTTAAAAATAGTGGAAATAAGAAAGGCTATGCTTACGTTTTAACACCTCAAGGCCTAGAAGATAAAGCAGCGGCTACTGTTAGGTTTCTATCCAGTAAGGTTAGGCAGTATGAGGTCCTGAAAATGGAAATCGAGCAGCTTAAGCGAGATGTTCCAGAGCGCTAGCTGTATGATGTTAAGGTTATTCGGTTCGGCATTCGCATATCATATTGACAAAAGTGACTTCATACAAAATGGCTGCTTTAAGAAAATTTATTAATGTTATTCGGCGCACACATCTAGCAATAGACATGGTCGTCGTAAAAATATCTGCTAGAAGTGGCTTCTTGTCTTCCATTTACTACGCGTTTTTCAGTCGAGAATTCTTCAGAGAGCATAAATCGGTCCTTCAGGGTCGGATAGAGTACTGGGAGTCTTTGAATAGCATTGGTGAAAGCTGTGCTCTGTTAAGAAGAAATATCCATCGGCTCGAAAAAGGGCTAATAATGCGCCCTCGCAAAGATATATTTGCAGAAGACTATATTCTGGAAACGGTGTTGTGCTTCAAAGATGCCTGTAATTCCGAACAACTGTGTACCGATGAGAAGAGGTGGGCCTCCGATGTTCTACTTAGGTACTTTTCTGTCGTCGGCGAAAGTGACCATATCCAAAAGGCCAGGCGAGTATACAACGAAGCGGATAAACTAGAGCCAGGTGAAGTTAACTATATTCCGTATAAGCACTCAGATCTTCCGGAGCCTGTCGTAAGTACTGCGCAGCTAGCGGTTCTTTTTAAACGGCGGAGATCTGTTCGATGGTTTGAAGATCGTCCGGTTTCTGATGAGCTTCTAAAGCAGGCGGTTGATCTTGCCGCAACAGCTCCTTCAGCGTGTAACCGTCAGCCTTACAAATTCTATATCGCAAATCAAAAAGAGAAAGCTGTGGCACTAGCCAAAGCTGCTATGGGAACAACCGGTTACGCTGATAACCTTCCGTGTATGATAGCTATAGTTGGTGATCTAAGCGCCTATCCGTATGAGCGGGATAGGCATGTAGTCTATATAGATGGTTCTTTGGCGGCAATGCAGCTAATGTTGGCATTTGAAACATTAGGGCTGTCTACCTGTGCTATTAATTGGCCGGATGTGGAATTTAGGGAGCGACTCTTGGATGAGATGCTCCAACTTAAGCCCGAGCAAAGAGTCATCATGCTTCTTGCGGTCGGATACGCAGATGCTGACGGAGGCATCCCCTTTTCGCAAAAGAAAAACGCTAACTCATTAGTCAGGGTTGTATGACATGGCAGTTCTGTACCATCGTTTCCGAAGGTATATCAATAATGCCTCTTGGTTGCTGTTGGAAAAGGTTGTGAGTATTGGCGTAAGCTTTCTCACAACTGTCATTGTTGCGCGTTATCTTGGGGTCGAAGGATTCGGAATCCTAGCGTATGCCACTTCGATGATGTCTTTGTTCGCTGTCGCAGGACACATGGGGCTAAATGGGCTAGTTGTCAGGGAGTTGGTTCAAAATGAATCGCTGAGGGCGCAAATATTAGGTACAACACTTGGTTTGAAGGTGGTTAGCTACCTAGTAGGGGTATTCCTTCTGGTGATCGTAAATCTTGCGGTAGGTGAACAGGATTATCAAGAAAAGCTGGTTTCCCTTGTTATTGCTGCTGCTCTCCTATTTAAGCCAGCCGAGGTTATTGATTTCTGGTTTCACTCACGTATACAGGCGCGCTATAGCGCTATAGCGAGAATGACTGGGCTTCTAGTCTCGTCCCTCTTTAAGTTGATACTGGTTTATCTTGGTGCGAATTTGATTTTGTTTGCCTTTGCCACGCTGGCGCAATCGGTGATGGCTGCCCTTATTTTCTTTGTGCTGTATGTTTTTACCTCCACATTGAAGTTGTCTGCCTGGAGGTTTTCCTATCGCGGAGCAAAACAACTGGTTAGCCAAGGATGGATGATTTTTCTAGGTTCTATTTTTACAATGGTTTATCTTAAGGTAGATCAGATAATGTTGAGGTGGATAACTGGTTCTGAGTCAGTCGGTGTGTATGCGGTCGCATCAGCCTTGTCTGAAGCCTGGTATATCCTACCCACGGTAGTAGTAGCTTCTATCTTTCCTAGGCTGATAAAGCTTCGCGAAGAGTCCTACGACCGATATCATCAAAGGTTGCAACAGATTTTTGATTTGTTGTTTCTATTAGCTCTTCTTATAGCAGTTGTTGTGACGGTCGTGTCGAAGCCTTTTATAACCATTTTTTTTGGGTTCGAGTATCAAGAAGCAGCTCCCGTGCTTTCAATTCATATTTGGGCGGCAATATTTATCTTTATGCGCGCGGTATTCAGCAAGTGGATACTAATGGAGAACGAGCTGATGTTTTCAGTGGTCACTCAGGGGTGTGGCGCTGTCATGAACGTGGGGCTGAACTTTATTTTCATTCCTAAATACGGTCCAGTTGGCGCCGCCCTAGCCACGCTTATTTCTTACGCAGCTGCCTCATATTTCGCTTTGATTCTAAGTGCGAAAACTCGACCTGTCTTTTGGATGATGACAAGAGCTATGATTTCGCCACTAAAGTATGGACAGCTTGCTGCATCCTTCATTCTAAAAAATTATATGGGTAATAGTAAATGTTGATTGAAATCAGACGGGCAGGGTTCGTTAATAAGGGCGCGGAATTAATGCTGAACGCTACTATGCAAAAGTTGCGTAAACAATACCCTGCTGCACATTTTGCCATGGAGCCTACGGGCGATAATGGTCCAGCACCATTCTCAATGCGATCAAAGGCTGGTTTTTTACAAGTAGCTAAACTCTGGCGCTACGGATTTCAATTCGGCGATCTTTTGAGAGTCATTCCCAAAAGGATTCGAGAACGATTCGGAATAGTGTTGGAGCAAGAGATTGATGTCGTAATTGATGCAGCAGGCTTTGCTTACGGAGACCAGTTCGGGATTCGTGAGGCAAGGGAACTGGCTAAGGCAAGTAGGAGGTGGAAAAGGTTCGGAATTAAAACCGTTATGCTCCCGCAAGCGTTTGGTCCTTATACTTCCCCCGAAATAAGGAAGGCAATGAAAATTGCGGTAATGAATATTGATCTGATATTCGCGAGGGAATCAATATCTTACCGGCATCTCATAGATACTGTTGGAGAGCATGCTCATATAAAAATGGCACCGGATTTTACGAACCTAGTTACACCAATTGTACCTAGTGACTTTGATTCCGATTCCAACCGCTTCTGTGTCGTGCCTAATTATCGGATGATTGATAAAACAACAGCTGACACAAGTACAGCGTATCTACCTTTCTTAATCAAATGCGTTCAGTACTTAATTGATCAAGACGCGAAGCCATTTCTGTTGATACATGAAGGGCAGAAGGACGAGGAGCTCGCCGAGATGGTCGCGAGGGGAGTAACAGGGGATCTCTCAGTGATAAAGGAGTCTGATCCGCTGAAGATAAAAGGTATAATTGGCGAATGTACTGGCTCAATTGGTAGCCGTTTTCATGGTTTGGTTAGCGCTCTGTCCCAAGGAGTACCTGCGCTAGGTACGGGGTGGAGCCATAAATATCAAATGTTATTCGAAGACTACGGTTTTCTTGATGGGCTTGTGGATGTGACCGCATCTAATAAAGATATATTCGCTAAAATCGACTTAATCTTGGATTCTAGCTCGAGGAGCAAAATACAGGCGGAAATCAACAGGAATGCCTTGGAGTTGAAGCTTGAATCTGAAAGTATGTGGCGTGACGTTTTCTCATATTTGGATTCCTGATACTCAAAAGTGACCCCGTATATAGATAGTTCTGGTCAGTGCGTAGCCAATGATTACGCCAGAAGTCGGGGCACTGCGTACGTTACTGAAGTCTTGGGGCCGGATATGCGGCTTGTATAAGTATTGTGTCTACGGGTATTGCGTGGTTGTGTTCATTGGATCTAACTGAAAAGGTTACTCTTAATTTTTATGACTATTAAGATTAGTGTGGTAGTTCCTGTGTACAATCGACCGGCGGAACTATATCGAGCTTTAAGTTCAGTTTTGAGTCAGACGTATACAGATTACGAAGTGATTGTTATCGACGATGGATCCGCTGCGGAAGAGTCCGAGAGGATTTCGCAAATCGTCAATAGTATCGGAGATGATCGATTCAGTTTGATTGCTTTGCCTCAAAATAGAGGTGGAGCTTATGCTAGGAATGTTGGCGTTGAGAATTCCATCGGAGACTTTATTGCTTTTCTAGATTCAGATGATGAGTGGATGCCTCGAAAGCTGGAGATGGACGTGGTCAAACTACAGTCACCACCTTGTGATCTCGTGTATTCGCAGATCAAGAATGTCGAAGATGGAGTGATAAAAAACGTTGTGCCGAAAAAGGCCATTTCGCCTAATCAAAGAATTTCAGACTACTTGTTTTGCTGTAATAAAGGTGGCAAAGGGATGCAGACGTCTACTCTTGTCGTGAGGAGGGATATTGCCATCCGGAAGGGGTTCAACCCTGAGTTACGTGGCCACCAAGATTGGGAGTTTCTCCTGGGGCTCGATGATCATGATCTTAGTATTGGCTTCGTACCTCATGCAAACACAATACGACACCTTAGTTCTTTAGGAGACGGTCATGTGCATAGAGGGTTGGATTATCACTATTCGGCTACGTTTTTGGAACAACATAAGCACCTTATGACAGACAGGTCGATCGCTATGTATGCATCTCGAGTTCTACTACCTAAAGAAATCTCCGAAGGGAGATTTAGTGTGGGCAATGTGTCTTTTAGGTTATTCTTGAATGATCCGGTGCATATTTCGAAACAACTGATTAAACACATATTGCTCCAGCTCAAAGAGAACATATAGTTTTTTAGTGGCTATAGCGTGCGAAAAATTTGTCTATGAAAATATCTAAAAGCAATATATTGGTGGTATGTGACTGCATTGAAAGGTATCGCTTTTTTTTAAGAATGTTTTCTGGAATGAGCGAGAGTGACAGTGACAGTATGCCGGTGTTTGTATCGGATAAGTGGTCGATCTGCTATTTGGCGAGGAGGCGGGGCTATGTGTCTTTGTGGACCGGCCCCTCTTGCAATCATTGGCAATCTCCCGACGGCCTTTCACATTGCTTGGAAGTGGTTAACGGTGTTCTGTCTCTTGATCAAGCCGAGAGGCTCTTTTGGAGTTACTACCGCGTTATTGAACGACAACTATTTCTTATGCAGGACGTGGTCCGTATTGTTATATGGAACGGGTCGACGGTCTCGGGCATGGTAGTGCGCGAGCTGCAAAGGGATTATGGTATTTTACCTGTATTTCTAGAGATAGCTAATTTACCTGGTAAGTTGTTTGCGGATGGATCAGGTGTTAATGCGCAGTCGAGCATTTTCCGTTCCCCCGGTTATTTGGATAATTATGATGAGCCGTCCGATGACGAGTATGAGGCATGGAAGCGGAACTATTTTCATGTAAATCAGAAGTCGTCGGTTCCTCAAGCAAAACTAGTCAAAAAGATTAACTGGTTAGCTGCTCTCGACTATGTAATCTCGTTGATATTCAGGGCTCCGAGGCAGGATCAGCGGGGTGTTTTTAGGAGGCTAGCCGACAAGTTCTGGAAGATGAGGTTGGAGATACCCGGAGATACAGGGGCAATTCAGGATTCATATGTTTTTCTGCCGCTACAGGTGTCTAATGACTCGCAAATTAAGCTAAATAGCGATGTAGATAATATTGATGCGATACATATGGCTAAGAAGATGGCGGTCACTCATGGCTGGCAGTTGGTTGTTAAGATTCATCCTGCCGAGATAAGCCGTAAATTCATTGCCGAGGTCGTTGAAGTATGCCGTGGGCATGAAGTATTAGTTCACAGTGGAAATACTTTGGATTTGATACGAGGTTCTTCGCATGTTGTCGTAATCAATTCCACAGTTGGGTTGGAGGCGATGATTCTGGGGAAGGAGCTTACTATATTTGGGCGCGCCATTTATATGAATTTCAATGAATCGCGGCTAAAGAAGTATATTTTGCGGCACTTGCTGCCAATTGATTATTTTGGGTCTAAAAATATCCCCACTCATATCCTTGGGGACATGTTGAAATATAGTGGCTTTAAGTGAAACCGATAGCAGTCTACCCTAGCTCAATTTTTTATTGCTCTGTGCTTCTAATTTCGCTGCAAAGCTTCAGTACCTATAAGTTTTTGCCTTTTTTCTTAATCACCCTTGGTCCTTTGGTTTATTCGTTGGGGGTAAGGAGGGAGTTGCTAATTTCAACCGTGGCAATTTCGGCATTCGCCGTCGCATATACATTGCCAGGTGTGTCAATTCATACCCAAGCCTTTGATGCACCATATTTCCGATCTGCTCTTATAGGGATCATATTTTGCGGTTTTATATGGTCGTTGTGTGCGGGGAATCGCAAGTTAACCAGCTTGATGATAAAGGCAATCAGATTTGCCTTATTTGTTAACGTGACATTTTTTTTTCTACAGCTAATACTGCTGTATGCCGCAGGTTTTCATCTGGATCTGGTCAGGTTGGTTACGGGAATAGAGAGCCGAATAGAAGGCCCGCCTTTAAGTTTCGGGTTCAAGCTTTGGCGGCCCTCGGGGCTTACCTTTGAGCCGGGAACGTATGTTACGTATATGGCCCCGTTGCTCTTTCTAACTCATCTCAGTCGTGGAAAAATTGACAGGTTGCAGATCGCGACGTTGGTAAGCTTTATTTTGAGCTTGTCTGTATTCGGAATAATTTTTGTAGCGATATACATGTTCGTAGTCTCCTGGTCAATTTTTCGAAAAAGTAAAATTGCCATCTTGGTTCTATCCTTGTTCGTAGTTGCTGTATCAGCACTAATTTATCAATATATCTCCTGGAGATTCTTTTCTGGGAGGGTGGACGTGAGTCTGCAAACGAAGCTCCATGCCGTTCAGTTCTGGCTATCTTCAACAGATCAGCGAAAAGTCTTGGGATCGTTCTTCAGTTATAACGACTGTGGGTGTCTTGTTAGAGATTCGTCTCTGGCGTTCAACTTATTGTTTACGCTTGGCATCTTCGGCTTGTTGTTTATTTCGTCATGGCTAGCCTTTGCTAAAGGTTGGAAAACAAAATGTTTTGTCGGTGCAATACTTCTAAGCAAAATTCCAATTTTTTCGCCCATTTTCTGGTTCTTCCTGTTCGGCTCGCTGTGTTTTAGGAGATTTTTAAGTGAAGATAGTCTTTGTAACTTCAGGAAAAGCTCACCTGCCGGAAGTCCAAGCATACATAGAGTACTTTAAGTCATTTGGTGATAGCGTGATTGTAGCTCCTCCGGATAAATTAGAGGTCGATTTGTCTGATGTAGACGTGGAGTGGCATATAATGGGCATGTGTAGAGACAAGATGTTTAGTCAGAGCATTCTTGTTCATGAGTATGCGTCGTTGTCTGCGCCGCCTTTTTCTAAGATTAAGAATCGTATCAAAAGGCGCTACAGCTGCAAGCCTGACTTGCGAGTGTTTTTGAATGAACACGTGAGATCAGGGCTGGGATTTTGTGATACTGTCCCCGCGATCTATCGTGATATGGCTGTGCATAATAATTTTTTTTGTCAGTCAGATTTTACCGATAGAAAAGAGTATGACTTTGTCTATGTTGGAGCAATGGATCGAAGTAGAAGGCTTGATCAACTGCTGGATTTTGTGGAATCTCTCCAGGCCACTATTGTTATGGTGGGAGCTCCAAGCCGAAATCTCGTAGAAAGGTACGGGAGATGCGACAACATCCATTTTTGTGGAAAGGTCGATTATTTGGAAGTCCCTGCCTGGATTTGTAAGGCGAAAGCTGCAGTGAACTGGATACCGGATGTTTACCCCTACAACGTACAGACATCAACGAAATTTTTGGAGTATTTGGCGGCAGGTATCCCAATTGTTACCACGAGGTATAAGTGGGTTGAAGAGTTCGTTTTTGGTAATCCTGGTCTTCCCGTTTTTTATCTCGATGATGTGCCCAATCTTATTGCCTCTCAATTTACATGGGATAGGGCGACTGCAGAAAAGGCGCTTCACGTTCCGCGCTGGAAGGAGCTACTGGACAGTAGCGGAATTAGAACAACTCTTCTTGGTTTGTTGTCAAAAATCTGACGCCGCAGTCTTCGCTAGTTGCGAGATTAAATTGAAGTGAAAAGCAATGGTGGGATACTGTTGCAAGGTGTAATTCCATCTTTTAGTATCTGCGTCAATGCAGAGCTTTATAGGCTATTGTGAGCGTGATGAAGCATTATTTTTGGCTGATCGAGGACGCTAGTTAATGAAAGTGGTACATGTGCAACTGTTTCCATTATTGAGTGGTGTGCAGCGTGTTTCTTTGGAAGAGATAAGGTTGTTGCGCAACAAAATTTCGTATAGTGCTGTATGTAGATCTGAAGGAGAGTTTACAGATGAGCTTCGAAACCTTGATGTGGAATATCATTTGGTCGACCACTTAAGACGGGATCTAGATCCGATAAATGACTTGAAAGCGCTGCGAACATTGTTCTTATTGTTCAGATCTCAGAAGTTTGATGTGGTTCATACTCACTCCTCAAAGACAGGTATTTTGGGTAGGATGGCAGCGAAGGGTGCGGGTTGCCCTTTAGTTGTCCATACGGTTCATGGATTTTCTTTTCCTTTTGCCAAGAGCTATCTCCAAAAGGCCATTTTCTACCTGATGGAATGGATCGCAAAATGGTTTACTGATAGGCTCATAGTGCTCAATGATAGCGATTATGATATAGCCGTTAACAAATTGGGATTTTCTCCGAATCGGATCACACTATTACCGAATGGAATTGATACTAATATTTTTACCCCAGATTCTAGCTCGAACCAGTTTAACCCCAGTCATAGAGATTTAAGGGTTGTAATGGTTGGGCGGCTGGATGAACAAAAGGACCCATATACTTTTCTCAACGCAGCCCTTTTACTCTTACAAAAAAATAGAAATATCCGGTTCGACTTCATCGGCGGAGGACGCGAGTTCGATGAGCTTTCCAGGCGAATAGAAGATAGTGGTTTTTCAAGCAGGATATCTCTTCTTTCATGGAGAAATGATGTCGCGACGCTTCTTCGAAGCTATGATATTTTTGTTCTACCGTCGAGATGGGAGGGTATGCCTTTGGCGATACTTGAGGCGCAAAGTTCCGGTCTGCCGGTAGTTGCTACCAACATTCCGGGTAATAATGATTTGGTTGAAGATCATATTGATGGAAGGTTGTTCAATGTGGGGGATGCTGGGGCTTTGGCGGAAATCTTAGATGAGTATTATCATAATCCTGGCCACATACAAAAGCATGGCGTGGCCGCCAGGACGAAAGCTGTAAATGAGTTTGATATCGTGGATAGAGTGGAATCAATCGCAACTATTTACAAGAACAAGTAGCTTTTAAGTTGTGTGCTTCTCTTGATTGTGATGGTAATCCCCCCATTTTTAACCGAGACGGATTCAACCGGTCAGGGCAACACGCTGTCTAGTTTAGCCGCTGGTGTTTGGAAGCCCAACGTTTTTCTTGGCCTGCTGTTAAGCTGCGCTGCGATCTTGTTGAGTTGTGGCTGCGTGTAGCTCGCTAAATAAGTGCCTTTAGGGAAGGACCATAGATGGGGTCAGGTCTTGGTGCGCCGAGCGAAGCTCAGGCGCAGGGGAAGTTAGTTAGTAAGCGCCAAACCAACCACCCGTTTACCCCGGGCCTGCTTTTAGGCTAGCGTGCCACGGCAACAATGTTTCGATATCCTCAACGGTTTGCGCGTTGGGCAGAGAACAGCTGGGGTCAGGTCTTGTTTTTTGCTCTCTTTGCGAAAAGAATAGGGGGCAAGTCTATTGATAATGTTACTTGATTCGTTTTCTGTTCAGTAGACCAAGCCGTGGTCGCGGTAGGGCTGCTTATTTCGTCATCCTCGCGAACACGGGGATCCTTTGTATGAAGGATAGGGGGCAAGTCTATTGATAATGTTATGTGTTGAGTAAGGATGGGGGCGAGTCTGTTGATAAACAAATGATAGGGGCGATGTGAGTTTACTACCATCTAATGAACCGCGGGTAGGCCTGCCGGCAGGCAAGGGGCGGCTGCGGCTGCCCATTTTTTATTGCCAGGCATTGGCGTGTGGCCTAGAATCCGATGTAAGTATTGTTCTTACAACTAAGGTGACTGTTCATGGCACGTACTATTACATTTCAGCCCAGTAAGGAAATTGGTGATTTCGTGGAATCACTGGTAAGAACGGGTGCTTACAACAACCAAAGCGAGGTGATTCGCGAGGGGCTACGCTTGCTCCAGGAGCGCAATGCCCAGTCCAAGTTGCAACAACTCAAAAGCCTAATTGACGAGGGTGAGCACAGCGGCGCCTTGGCTAACTGGGACGTAGAGGAGTTTCTAATAAGGATGAAAAGCCCGCCACATGAAAATGGTATTTAAACTCCGCCCCAAGGCGGACAGTGACTTAGCCAACATTTACACCTACAGTTTGGAATGGCTAGGGTCAGGTCTTGTCTTTTGCCTTTTTGTTGCTTAAGATGCTTCTCTGTTCTGTTTTATAGGGATGCAAGCTCATGGCTCGACCACTGAGATTGGAGTTTGCCGGTGCGCTGTACCACATCACGTCTCGGGGTGACCGCCGCGAAGATATTTACGAAGATGACAGGGACCGGAAGCAGTTTCTATCGATATTGGGAGAAGTGTGCAAGAGGTATAACTGGATATGCCACGCTTATTGTCTGATGTCGAATCACTACCACTTGCTTATTGAGACCCCCGACGGCAATCTTTCCAAAGGAATGCGGCAACTAAACGGGGTGTACACGCAGTACTTCAATCGGCAGCACTCTCGTGTAGGTCATGTGTTCCAAGGACGCTACAAAGCCATACTTGTTGACAAAAGCAG
Organism: uncultured Cellvibrionaceae bacterium; assembly: GCA_964419935.1. Lineage (GTDB taxonomy): Bacteria > Pseudomonadota > Gammaproteobacteria > Pseudomonadales > Cellvibrionaceae > CAYQQJ01. The sequence goes on along the minus strand of CAYQQJ010000031.1, from coordinate 20,974 downwards.
CTATCTTTTAGAATTGGCTCGCTACATCGTGTTGAATCCGGTTCGCGCCTCTATGGTTCGATTCGCAGAGGACTGGCCATGGAGTAGCTATCGCGCAACGGCTGGCGAACAGGGATGCCCTGATTGGCTGCGGGTAGATTGGTTGTTGGCAGCATTTGGCAGAAAGAAAGTTAAAGCAATCGAGGCGTATCGGCAATTTGTCAGTGACGGCAAAAACGGTTCTTCACCGTGGCGGCTTTTGAAAAACCAAGTGTATCTGGGCGATGATGCTTTCGTTGAAAAGATGATGGAGAAAATCGATGGCGACCGAGAGCTATCAGAGGTTCCGGCCTCGCAGCGCCGACCGCCACCGCAGCCGATTTCTGCGTATGTACAATCATCAATAAGCCGTGATGAAGCCATCCAGAGTGCTTACGCAAGTGGCGGATTCAGTATGAAGGAAATAGGAGATTACTTCAGCTTGCATTATTCCAGGATAAGTCGAATTGTAGGGGCAAAAGGCAAGGCTTGACCCTGACTCACTTGTGCCCCTGACTCAGGCAGCCGCCATGTGGTGGGTTGCGCACCCGGTCAAACTTTATATGAACAGGCAAAACATGGACGCAATACTCCCTATCATCATGGCCGGCGGCTCCGGCACTCGCCTTTGGCCATTATCCCGGGCGCTGTTCCCGAAGCAGTTTCTCACCCTTCGCGGTGAGCTCTCCATGCTGCAGGAAACAGTTCAGCGCTTGTCTGGCCTGGAGGTGGCTGAGCTAAGTTTAGTTTGCAATGAGGAGCATCGCTTCATTGTGGCGGAGCAGTTAAGGGAGCAGGGTGTTAGGCCAAGGGCCATCATACTTGAACCTGTGGGGCGCAACACCGCGCCTGCAATTGCGGTGGCTGCGCTAAAAGCGCGCGCCTCGGGCTGCGACGATCCAGTACTACTGGTTTTGGCGGCGGATCATGTCATAGAGAACGCCGCGGCCTTCCGGGAGGCGGTGATTAAGGCCGCTGCACAGGCGGAGCAGGGGAGGCTAGTTACCTTCGGCATTATTGCCCATAAGCCCGAGACGGGCTATGGCTACATCAAGCGTGGGAAGGCGGTGGATGAGACCGCCTTCCAAGTGGACGGTTTCAAGGAAAAACCTGATGAAGCCACTGCGCAAGTATATCTGGATAGTGGCGAGTACTATTGGAACAGCGGCATGTTCATGTTTCGCGCCAGCCATTACCTTGAGGAGTTGGGGAAGCATCGGCCAGATATCCTTGAAGCCTGCGAAGCCGCCCTGAAAGGCGCTAAAGAAGACCTGGATTTTATACGGGTGGATAGAGAGGCATTCTCAGCTTGCCCGGATGAGTCTGTTGACTATGCGGTCATGGAAAACACTGATGATGCCGTAGTGGTGCCGTTGGATGCTGGTTGGAGTGACGTTGGCAGTTGGTCCGCGCTTTGGGAGGTGGATGAAAAGGATACTCATGGTAACGCGTTCCGCGGCGACGTGCTTATGGAAGACACAAAAGATTGCCTGGTGCATGCCACCCACAAGCTGGTGGCCACGGTTGGTTTAAAAGATACCGTCATCATCGAAACCAAAGATGCTGTACTGGTCGCGGCTAAAGATAAGGTTCATGAGGTTAAAAAGATCGTTCAGCGGTTGAAGGATTCGGGTCGCTCAGAATTTAAGCACCATCGTCATGTGTATCGCCCGTGGGGGCATTACGACTCTATCGGCAACGGAGAACGCTATCAGGTTAAATGTATAACCGTTAAGCCCGGTGCCAAACTAAGTGTGCAAATGCATCACCATCGTGCAGAGCATTGGATAGTGGTGTCTGGTACGGCCAAGGTAACTATTGGGGATAACACCTTTCTGGTAACTGAGAATGAGTCCACTTACATTCCTGTGGGTAAAGTTCACGCTCTGGAGAACCCCGGAAAGGTAGCATTGGAGCTAATTGAGGTTCAATCAGGCTCGTATCTTGGAGAGGATGACATCGTTCGGTTTGAAGATCGGTATGGTCGGGTTGATAAATAAAGATTTATCCGATACCCATCAAAAGGTGGCGGAAGGCCGTTCTTGAGCATCCATGCCCTTCACGGCATTAGCGCTTCCATGCGCGTCGCGTTTGACGCTTTTTTGCCCTACGGGTCATCATGCCCAATCACCAATCACCAATCACCAATCACCAATCACCAATCACCAATCACAGTCGGAGTTGACACTGTTGCGCAACGCGCTACAATGGCAGGTATGATCAAGTCGTTCAAACACAAGGGGCTGGAAAGGTACTATGAAACGGGGAGTACCCGTGGCATCCAATCTGACCACGCTAATAAGCTCCGTATGCAGCTGGCCGCTCTCGATACTGCTCAGGCGATCGAGGACTTGGACATACCCGGTTATCGGTTACACCAGCTCAAGGGCGACCGTAAAGGTGCTTGGTCAATTGTAGTTAGTGGCAATTGGCGAGTCACTTTCGAATTTTTAGATGGCAATGTGTACATTGTGAACTATGAGGATTATCACTAATGGGTATGCATAACCCTCCACATCCTGGAGAATTTATCCAAATTACTTATATGGAGCCGTTTGGGCTAAGTTGCCGGTATTTGGCGGAGCAGCTAGACGTATCTCCTTCCACCCTTAATCGGGTTTTGAAGCAGCAGAGTGGGGTTAGCCCTGAGATGGCCTTGCGGCTTTCCAAGGCACTGGGTCGTAGCCCGGTAAGCTGGCTATCTATGCAGGATGCTTATGATCTGTGGCTGGCGAAAAGGAAGGTAAAACTTACCAATGTCCATAAGGTGAAGCTGGATGCTGCTTAATATGCCGGTAGACTGATGATCACAGTATTGTTGGGGTCAGGCCTTGTCTTTTGCCCGCTTGTTGCTTTGCTTAAGAGCATATCTGTCATTTTCAAGTTCTTTTTAAGCGGCAAATGGCTCGATATTGGCGATATCTCCGGGGGATTTTGTTCCGCTTCCCACACATCCAGCGTAGTCTGCATGTTCAGCCAGCTTTGCATGCTGGTGCCGGTGGCGCGGGCAATGCGTTGCGCCATGTCTGCACTACAGGGTACCTTTTCGTTTACAAAAGCCGACCGATGATATGGGGCACCCAAAGATTTATCCAAATCCATCGAAAAGTGGCGGAAGGCCGTTCTAGTAGCTGGGGTCAGGTCTTGTCTTTTGCTCTCTTGTCGCTTAATGCTTCTCTCTTCTGTTGTATAGGGATGTAGGCTCATGGCTCGACCACTGAGATTGGAGTTTGTCGGTGCGCTGTACCACATCACCTCTCGGGGTGACCGCCGCGAAGATATTTACGAAGATGACAGGGACCGGAAGCAGTTTCTATCGATATTGGGAGAAGTGTGCAAGAGGTATAACTGGATATGCCACGCTTATTGTCTGATGTCGAATCACTACCACTTGCTTATTGAGACCCCCGACGGCAATCTTTCCAAAGGAATGCGGCAACTAAACGGGGTGTACACGCAGTACTTCAATCGGCAGCACTCTCGTGTAGGTCATGTGTTCCAAGGACGCTACAAAGCCATACTTGTTGACAAAAGCAGCTATCTTTTAGAATTGGCTCGCTACATCGTGTTGAATCCGGTTCGCGCCTCTATGGTTCGATTCGCAGAGGACTGGCCATGGAGTAGCTATCGCGCAACGGCTGGCGAACAGGGATGCCCTGATTGGCTGCGGGTAGATTGGTTGTTGGCAGCATTTGGCAGAAAGAAAGTTAAAGCAATCGAGGCGTATCGGCAATTTGTCAGTGACGGCAAAAACGGTTCTTCACCGTGGCGGCTTTTGAAAAACCAAGTGTATCTGGGCGATGATGCTTTCGTTGAAAAGATGATGGAGAAAATCGATGGCGACCGAGAGCTATCAGAGGTTCCGGCCTCGCAGCGCCGACCGCCACCGCAGCCGATTTCTGCGTATGTACAATCATCAATAAGCCGTGATGAAGCCATCCAGAGTGCTTACGCAAGTGGCGGATTCAGTATGAAGGAAATAGGAGATTACTTCAGCTTGCATTATTCCAGGATAAGTCGAATTGTAGGGGCAAAAGGCAAGACTTGACCCTAACCTCCACCAGTACGTCGTTACAGCCTCGTTATGGCTCGTTGCGTGAAAGTGCTACATCATATATTTCATTCCGGTTTCTCTTTCCAACAGCCAAGACGGTAACGGTAACTGTGGAGTCAGAGACGGAATAAACCAGTCGGTAACCGAGCTGTCGTAGTTTGATTTTATATAAGTGTGAGCCGCCGCTAATCGCAGCGGAAGGGATATGAGGGTTTATCAACCGTTCTGCTAACTTCTTCTTGAAGATGTTCCGAACCGACGGACCCAATTTCTTCCATTCCTTTAGCGCGCTTTTCTTGAACGCTAGCTCATAAGTCATCCATGCTCACCTTGACGCTATCTTCCTTGATGCGGCTCTTGGCGAGTTCAAGAAGCTCCTTGTCTTCAATGAGATCCATCATGGCCTCATAGGCTTTGGCAGGAACACAGTAGAACGCAGGTTCGTTTCTGTTAAGAACAGCAATAGGCATGCCCTCGCCGCTGGAAACAACCTTCATGGGGTTTGCTTTAAGCTCTGAAATGCTCGCGGCAAGCTCTGTAAGTATTTGATGTGTCATAGGTTTACCAACTTGGGTGCCGTTAAAGACCAGATAGTAGACCTAATTACAGGTCTTGTAAAGGCCGTGACGATGTAGTGGGACGATGATGTGACACCCAAAGGTTTATCCACTACCCATTCAAAAGTGGCGGAAGGCGCTTGACGCTTTTTCGCCCTCGTGAGCTATACATTGCTCAAGCTGGTCCCATTCCGCGGCAGCATGAGTGGTATATTGCTCATTTCTATATGTTGTGCTACTTTAATGAGCATAATTTTTCTCATTGGGGTGGCTAGGGTGCTTACTGTCCAGATTTTCCATAATGGTCGGTGGGACGACGCTGCCACCATAGCGTTTCCAAGCCCTGACGCGGGGCGCGGTGGCGCACTGCAGCTTGAGTATGAGCAGGCTTATGCTCTTGGATGGCAGTTTCATGACAACGCTCATGCCTGCAGCTTGGTGCTGCCTGTGGACTTAATGAGAGTCTATCGTTCGCCCCGCTGGTTCGGATTCCTGGACGACATAATGCCTGCTGGTGCGAGTCGGCGGTATTGGGTCTCGAAGCTGGATCTGGGCCATCTTTCCGAATCACAACAGGATTATGCACTATTGCGGTTCGGCACAATCGCCCCGGTGGGCAATCTTCGTATTAAAGAATCCCTACCCGAACTGCCACAGGACAGTGTTCTTGATCAACTGCGTTTCACGGTAAGCGACGTAGTGGAGCGGCACACGGATTTTCTGGAATACGCTCAAGAGATGGGTGCTGCCAGCGGTGGTGCCACAGGTGCTGGCGGCGAGGCACCGAAATTGCTCATACGCTGTTCAAGGGACGATCAGGTGTGGGTGGACACATTCCAGAATGACCTCACTACAACGGATACGCACTATTTGGTGAAGTTTCCCCGCGGTAGCCGCACCCAGGACGATTGTGATCTGTTACGCACGGAGTACTGCTACTATCTGGAATTGGCCGCGTTGGGCATGGACACCGTGGATGTTGGCAAGATGCGTCTGATAGAAGGGGAGCGATACCCAACCTTGTGGCTGCCTCGGTTCGATGTCAAGTTCATCGATGGACAACTTACGCATTACGGGCTGGAATCTGTTTATTCAATATTGAACAAGGGCCCTGGAGCTCATCTCAATCATTTCGAGACATTGCGCGCGCTCATTTCAGGGCTTGAGCAGCAACACAGTGTTGTGGAGCTGGGGCGTGCCTTTGACGGTGCATCATTCGCTATTGAGTGGGTTAAGCGTGATCTGCTTAATGTGGTGTTCGGAAATTCCGACAACCATGGCCGAAACACCGCGTTGCTGAAAAGCGCAACAGATATTTGGCTGTCACCCATATACGATTTTGCGCCGATGAAAGCTGATCCTGAAGGCGTTACCCGAACTATGAAGTGGGGTGCTCCCTATGAACAAGGTGGCCAGTTCGATTGGCATGGCATTGCGCAGCAGCTTTCGGATTTTGTCGAACCGGAGCAGCTGATTCGAGAAATGAGGGTGTTGTGCCGCCAGCTTGTAGGCTTGAAGAGCCGTCTTATTAACTTGGGCGCTCCCAGAGAGTTTCTCGCCAAGCCTGTCCTTGGGTTCGACCATCTTGACGCAACTCTCAAGCGTTGGGACTTGCTATGAAAAAATTAAGCGGTGAAGAGCGAGAGGCGCTGCTGGTTAAATTGCTATCAGACGTGCTACGCGGCGATAGTACCGAAGGCAGCTTGTTGCGCAGCCTCAGGAAAGAGGTTGCGGGCATGAGTCAAGAGCAATACGCTAATCTTGTAGGCATCAGTCGGCGCACATTATCGGATATAGAGCGTGATGCGGGCAGCCAGACTATTCCAGTTGTCAACCGAGCCTTCAAACCCTTTGGACTAAAGGTTGGGCTCCTGCCGCGCAACCAGTCACTTTTGGAACAGCTGCTGAAGGAACGAGGGTAGTGATGGGTGAAAGATTGTTATGAGTGAGCGGGAAAAGACGGACGCTTTACCAATTACCAATTACCAATCACTCGGCCTGAAACGGCGGAAGGCGCTTGCCGCTTTTTCGCCCTCCGGGTGCTGCGTCTCACACCTTGATCGTTATTCCGTAGGGCGAATAAGCCGAAGGCGCCATCCGCCGCGTTGGGGTAGAATCACCTGGGCTCAATCACAAGCACAACGGCGGAAGGCGCTTGACGCTTTTTCGCCCCACGGGTCACATACCTGCTCACCGCTACAGCCGGGGGTCGGCTTCAAAGTCGACCAATTGTGCTGTGGCTACGGCGGCTTCAAAGTCGGGATGCGATGGGTTGAGCAAAAAATTGTTCTCTCGTGGCAAGATCGCACTTGGCACGGCTAGTGCCAGGCTTATGCCTTCATCAAGCCAGTTGTCACCGATCTCGGCCGTCTCTGCCGGTGCCGGCAGCTCGCGCCAGTTCTCCGGTAGTTCATTGGCCGGGAGTGTAAGCATGGCGTTCTTCGGCATTTGAATCTGAAACATTACATACTGCTGCAGGAGGGAGTAGTCCTCCAGATGGACCATGGCTTCCAGCACAGCCAAAGGTTCTGAGCCGGCGACGTAGACGCAGGACTTCCCTTTGCTGTTCCAACGGCCGCCGTAACGCTTGGCACCGATGCCATCAAAAGCTGTGTCTTTCCACTTTCGCTTAATAAGGCGATAACCGGGAATGAATATCAAACAACTACTCCGTGTTCCAGCCGCCCGATAAGGTCCAGCACGCTCTGGTGTTCGGCGGTGGTGCCGAGCATCTCGATGGGCCGGCGGCCGCCGAGGCCTGGGGCAGGGGTGCTCAGCCACCGTCGGCCTCGGATGATATCGCCATCGAATAGCTCAGTAGCGGCATTGAATACGTCGGCAAACCGGTAGAGCCGGTCACTTTCTTCGGGGGTAAAATGGCCTGATTTCGCACGACGGGCCAGGGAGGCCGTCGATAGTTTGGTATAGACAACCAGTTCCTTCTGCTCCATTCCGGTCACCTGAGCCAGTCTTTTGAACACAGCGTAGGGCATACCGTGGTGCAGGGCTTCGTGGAGCTTTACCCCACGGGAGGGAATACCCACGGCGTCCCAAAAGCTTCTGGCTGTGCCTCGCTTTGGGTGGTACGCGTTGAGCGCAAGGTCGTTCATATTTCACACCCTTTTTTCGAGAATATGTTCAGCGATATTTCACTTGATATGTTGAGTCTATATCACTCGATAGGTTCACGCAAAGAAACCAAGGGCACAGGGAGCCCTACCGGTCATCACGGCGCTCACCGCTCGGGGAACCCCACCTGCCATCTGCTGGTTTATGTGCCAAATGGAAAACAGGTGCTAAACTTTGTCGCGTATAATTGCATTTTGGGGTGGCCTGCTGCGTAGCCAAAGCAATGATGACAGCGGGCGGTGCCATTCCTACCCTCACTGTTATCAGCTACCCCTTCAATCCAGGTGTAATGTCGTCCGTTTTGGGCAGGCGCTGACTGCGCGTGCTTGAGGGCGGTAAATGGGAACCCGTGGTTCCCGCTCTATTCGGAAAAAATTATGAAAAAAATCAATTTACCCATCGCTTCTGTGTCTTTGGCGGTACTGTTAGTTGTTGGCTGTGGCGGCGGTAGCGGCTCCGGCTCGGTTGACAGGGACCCGGCTCCAAACCCGCCAGGCGGTGGCACGGGCGGTTCCGCGTTGTCCGTCTCCGGCGTTGCCAGCAAAGGGTTGCTCAAGTACGCAACGGTAACGGCCTTTGAATTAGACGATGCGGGCACACGCTCCAGCGAGTCTGTAGGTAGTACAGAAACAGATGCTTCCGGCGCTTACGAGCTGGAGCTGAGCGAAAGCTACGCCGGCGGCTTGATTGAAATCGAAGTCTCTGTGATTGCTGGCAAAACCAGGATGGTCTGCGACGCGGCCCAGTGTGGAAGCGTCAAACGCTTGGGTGACGTGGAGCTTCCCGAAGACTTCAAGCTGACTGCATTGGTAGAAAAGCCGGCGGATGTAACCACGGTTAATGCTTCGGTTACTGCCTGGTCGACTATGGCCGCCAAACGTGCCAAAGCTATCCAGCAGGCAGAACCGAATACCAGCCTAAAGGCTGCCACCAAGCGAGCGTCTGCTGAAGTTAGCCAGATTCTGGGTTTTGATGTGGCCAAAACCGAAGCCAAGGATATTTCCCAGCTGCAAGGCTTAACCGGTGCGCAGGCACAATATGCTGTGATGAACGCGGCAGTAGCGGAAATTCTGTTCGAGGGCGGCGCTGATAATTTGACTGCCAAATTGGACGGCTTCACTGCCGCCCTGGCTGATGACGGCGTGTTGGGAGCCGGCGAGGACGCTTTCAATACACAGGATCTTGCCAGTGCTGTAAGACAGGTAATGGAATCCTCACCGGAGTTGGACGCCAGTGCGAGCGATGCGCTGGAAAATCAAACCGCTCAATATGAAGCCGCGGGCGAAGATGGATTCAAGCCGGATTACGATGCGGACCTCGATGTGGACGATGGAGCCGATCAAGCGACCAAAATTGCTGCTTACCGGGAGTTCGTGTCCCAGGTTCGCACCTGGGTGAGTTCTATTCAGGCGCTGGATGCAGACGGCATGAACGAGGCGCTGAATATCGATGCCGAAACTGTCCAGGCGATTCTGGATGCTAACGTGCAGAATCAGTTTCAGTTCCTCGGCGAAATAATGGAGCACGTAAACACCTACGTCATTACCAATACCAAGGAAGTTGCGGGGTTTATCGCAAACGGTGGGTCCAAAACCCTTGATATTACCAATGGTAGCGGTGCCACAGTGGGTGCTGTTGAGCTCACGTTTGCCGACGACGATGGGCTGAAAATCAGCCTTTTTGGTGAGGTAACAGGGGAGGGGAATACAACCTTTCTGCCGTTCCATCTCACCCTGGATACCAGCTTCCCCGTGGACAGCCTGACCTTGACCAAACCTGACGGTGATGCGCTGCAATTGGCGCTGGCACGTGCCCTTAGCGCCAACCATATGACCCTGACCGGCGCCATAGAAGATGGTTTGGGCAACGATAGCCTCGCCATTAACGAGCTGAGCGTAAAACTGGAGCTGAACGAGGCTGTGAATCTGGCCAATGCCAGCGCGGAAACCTTGGCGAGCCTGATGACAGCTGCATCTTTCACCGGCGATGTGGCTATCAGCAACCAAGGCGCTTCCTTTAGTGGTTCAGTGGATCTTCAGTTGGTTCGCCTGGGTGAGAGCGCGGCATTGTTTCAAGGTGCGGAAGCCAACCCGGTCTCCGTTAAAAAAATGAGTTTGAGCGGTGCTTTCACCTCAGCTGACGGTGCCAGCAGTTTCTCCACGTCCGCCAGCTTGAACGTGCGTAATGCCGCCAGCTTCGACACCTTTGCCTGGTTGGAACACAGCGAAACCACCATCCATATTGATGGCGTTGCCGAGCAAAGTATTCTGATTGATGATATTCCAGAGCTGGCAGGGCTAAGGTATTTGAGCGCGACTCTCAGCGCCTGGTTTGCTGAAGAGCAACCCAGTAGCGAATTGCACTATGGCGGTTACGCGCTCGACGGGCGGGAAGTGGGATACAGCCGTGATCTGACGAGTTCCGAGTTGGCCACTATCGCTGCGGACCTTGCAGCAACAGTTACCCCCGCGGTTCCAGTTGACCTAACACTAAGCTATTACGGCTCGGACGGTGAATTGCAGGAGCTGCCTGTAGCTGCACCAACCCTGTTGGGAAGCGGCGACATTCAGCAGATATTGGTGGAAGAAAATGGCGTACTTCTTGAGTACCTCTTGGACTTATCGGAAACGCTACCTGCAGGTGCCATCCCGATTAGCTTGACTGGAAGTGGCGTTGAAGGTCTTTTCTACTACGATAGTCCGACCGGTGGCGCTTGGCTGGACTTGAACACCACAGCCGTTTCAGTTGTTGATGCTGTTGCTTCCGTGGCATCAAAATGGACTGTTGAAGGCGCCGACGTGGGGACAATCCGGATTGGCAGGAACGCCCAATATATCAGTTCCAGTTTTGTTCCGACCCTTGCGCATGTGGATTCCTGTGTGGCTGATCCGCGGGCGGTGCTGACAAAAATCGGAGCCTACATCAACCCTGTTCAAGAGCTCCAACTGCAGTGTGTGCAAGTTTTAATGAGTTACACAAGCCACGAGCGAGAGCTGACTGCAGAGGAGGCTGAGGCCTGGAAAGTATTCGCCAAGCAGAAGTTGTTGACCAAGTTCAATGGCGATCAAAATCTTGTTGATCGGGTTGAAATAGACTCGTTCCATGCCTGGAGTGGTGAACAGGAAGATGCGCTGAGCTACGTTATCTCTGCTGAGATGCCGGACTTGGACATGGCCGAAAAATTTATGGATTTAAGCTTTACACTCAGCGCACGTGTGGACGTCCCGGAATTGCGATCAGCCCAGGTTGCCGCCACCATCAGCCGTACCAGCTACCGTGGCGCCACTATGACCACCAACGTGAAGTGGAACGGTGGCAATTACACGCTGGTTTTGAGTTCCGACAACCTGGAAGAACCCACCAATATCAATGCGCGCTTCTTTAATTCGCAGGGTTACGAGCTGCACCTGACCGGTGGCCTGGAAGGGGAAGGGCAGGAGTTGACTCTGACCGGTGATGCACTGATGAACGGTGAAAAAATCGGTTATGTTGAGTTACGTGATGGATCATTGCCGGTGATCGTTTATGCGAATGGTGACGAAGAAATGTTCGAGTCGCTTCTGTAAAGCTTTGGTCGGTAATAAAGAAGAGGGCGGCGCTTCGGCACCGCCCTTTTTTGTTCTGACGGCAGATCGTTATCGCTCTAAAATGAGACTGCGCTTGTTCTTAAAGATCCACTGTCTATGAGTCCGCCGTTGGCCACTGTTGCGCATCATGTAATACACGCAGGATTTGCAGTTGGTTGAGGGTAGCTATCTGCCGGTAAATCACGACAAATGTAAGGCCGTCCACTACCAGCTCCCGTGTTCCTTTCACGCGTCCGAGTCGGCCTGCGTTGGGGTGGTCCGGCAAGATCAGATGCGTGGTATTAATCACTTTCAGCACAACGTCGACTGCCACGCTTGAGTCATTTTCCTTGGCTATGTATGTTTCGATTTTATCGAGATCCGCGCCTGCCAGATCTGTCCATTTGAGCTGCACGCTTATTCTCCCATTTGGCTGTTACGTCGGAGTGGTCCAGGAGGTGGCCTTCGTCCGCGGCTTTCACGCCTTGCTCAATTTCACGAATGAACCATTCCTCCCGCTCCACATACTGTTTGATAGCCTGTGCCATCAGCCAAGCGCGGGGCCGGTCCATCGCTTCGGCCATCTGACCTACTCGCTTCAGGGTTTCTTCATCAAGGCGCACTGAAGTTGCTTTTAAAGACATGGAAGGTTCTCCGAGGTTCTCCAAGAATCTTGGTAGTATAGCACCGGATCGGCGGAACTAGCGAAATGGCCTAAACGGAGATTAGAATCACAAGACTGACTCCGGCCGTTGTAAGATTTACAATACTCGGGTAAGCTAATGCCCGGCCGTCGCAATAGCGGAGGCAGGCCACTTGAGGCTTCGCTGGAGGCGGGGTTTGGATTTAATACTAATAAAAGTTTATGAGGGAATATGCGTCTTTTTGTACCTGTGGTTCTTCTTGGTGCTATTTTTTCTGGCTGCGCTACTACGAGTAATCAGCAAACTGCTACCTATGCCGCCCCAAGTGGGCAGCCCTGGGCGATTGCACTTCGGCAACGCGGTGATTCGGTAGATTTGCTTGTCAACGAAAGTGAAATTGCCACAGTCGATTATTCGAACGGCGAGGCGGCAGCCTGGGGTATGTATCGTGGGCAGTATTTCAGTTTCTTGTGCGAGTCGCGCGATGCTGAGTGTCGTGTGATGGCGGGCGGTGTGGTGTTGCCGCGCGCGGAGGCCCGCGTTGGCAGTTTATAGCTACAAACCACGAATCACCAAACAAGGAAGTTTTCGTGCACGCACATCAATATCCCCAATTCCAGCATCATGGCGCGCTTCACGGCACAACCGGCAGTTGTCATCGCTTTATTGCCAACACTGATAACCACCTGCTGATTGATTGTGGCCTTTTTCAGGGGGAAGGCGAAAAGGCGGATGCCTTTGCGCAGCATCAAGTTGACTTCGATATCTCCACGGTTAAAGCCTTGGTCATTACTCACGTCCATATCGATCACGTTGGTCGCTTGCCGTATTTACTGGCAGCGGGTTTTACTGGGCCAATTATTTGTAGCGTGCCTTCTGCGAAATTGTTGCCATTGGTCATTGAGGATGCCCTGAAGATTGGCTTTACGCGAGACCGGCGGCTGATTGAGAAATTCCTGGAGAAAGTGGGTGACCAATTGGTACCGGTGGATTACAAACAATGGCATCGGGTTGTGGATGCCGAGGATCTTCAACTGCGGGTTCGCCTGCAGCGTGCTGGGCATATTCTGGGCTCTGCCTATGTGGAGGTGGATGCGGTGTATCCGTCCCACAGCCACCGCGCGGTTTTCTCCGGCGACTTGGGTGCGCCTCACGCGCCGCTGCTGCCGGCACCGAAGTCCCCACACAAAGCGGATACGCTTGTGATCGAAAGCACCTACGGCAATCGCCTGCATGAGAGCCGGCGCGAGCGCAAACAAAAGCTTAAGGCCGCTATTGAGCATGCATTGCTGAATAATGGCACGGTGCTGATTCCCGCGTTCAGCATCGGCCGCACTCAGGAGTTGCTTTATGAGTTGGAAGAGCTCATCAGCCGGGGGGGCGAGCAGTGGCAAGCCATGGAGATTATTGTGGACTCGCCCCTGGCGGCGCGCTTCACGGAGGTGTACCGGGAGCTAAAACCCTACTGGGATGCGGAGGCACAAGCCCGCGTGAGACAAGGGCGGCATCCGCTGGATTTTGAAAATCTGTACACGGTGGACAGCCACCAGGAACATGAGCAAACCGTCGCCTATTTGGCTAAAACCCGCCGCCCGGCGGTGGTGCTGGCAGCCAGCGGCATGGTCAGCGGTGGCCGTATTCTGAACTACATCAAGGCGATGGTAGAAGACGAACACCACGCGGTGCTGTTTGTTGGCTACCAGGCCCGCGGAACCCATGGCCGCACCATTCAGGAGTACGGCCCGCCGGTGAATGGCGAGCGCAAGGGTTGGGTAGAAATAGACGGCCAGCGATATAACATCAAAGCGGAGATTGCCACCATCGGTGGCTACAGCGCCCATGCAGACCAGAAAGACCTGGTGAATTTTGTAAAGCGCATGCGCAACTGGCCCCGACAAATCCGCATTGTGCATGGTGAGGATAATGCCCGGAACACCTTACGGGAAAAGTTCGAAGAGTTGGGGCAAAGCCGGGCGTGGGAATTTGAAGTGGTGTTGCCGGGGTAGGGAGTTCGTCTTCACTCCTCGCCGCAAGCCCACGGTCGTCACCACAAGTCACTAAACACTCCGCTCTCACTCTCACCGTTTACCACTAACCATCCACATCCCCTTCCGGAACTGTTTGCCCCTGTACCAGTCACATTTGAGCCACTTCGTTTTGTTGGGCTGGTGTTTCAGCTGGCTGTTTGGCCATGGAGCAGCAGGTCCGATTACTCGCTTGCGTTACAAGGGGAAGTTTAGGGAATGGTGCGTCACGGGCTCGCTTTTTTATGTTTTGCACTGTTGATGACCATGGTGGCCTGCGGGGGTGCTGGTTCGGACGAGACGGTGTTAAGTTCTGATGATGGTGCAATAACAAGAGAGAGCGGCACTGGCGTTCGGCTCACGGGTGTGGCTACCAAGGGCACCTTGAAAAGTGCGGCAGTGACGATATACGAGCTGGATGATAAAGGTGCGCGGACGGGCACGGTTGTGGGCGCCACGGAGACCGACAACTCCGGCGTTTTTGCGCTGAATGTCGAGCGTCGCTTTCGCGGCAGCGTTGTGGAGGTTGAGGTTGCTGCAATCAGTGGTCGCACGGTGATGACTTGCGACGCGCGCCGCTGTGATGATGAGATACGTTTTGATGACGTGACGCTGACATCGGCGCTTGCACTGTCCACCATTGTGAAGATTCCACTGGAAGCCAATGCGCTGGACGTATCCGTTACCGCCTGGTCTGCTATGGCCGCCAAGCGTGCAAAGGCGCTCAACAATATTGACGCAATTCCCCTGGATTTGGCACTGCGCCAGGCCAATTCCGAAGTCAGCCAGATTGTTGGCTTCAATCTTGCTCAAACCCAATCACGAGGGTTGGGAGACCTGGATGCTGCGAGCGAAACCGAAGCGCAGTACGCCGTTGTGAATGCGGCGGCCGCGGAAATTCTTTTTCGCAATGGCGGGCTGGGCGAGCTAAATGAAGAATTATCCGATTTTACTAATGCGTTGGCAGGGGACGGAACCATTGGCAGCGATGATGATTCCTTTACGCTCGCCCAGCTCTCCGATGCGATTCGGCGCGTAACAAATTCAATTTCCGAGTTGGGTGACGCGACCGGCGACGCGCTTGCCAATCAAACGGCGCTGTTTGATCTCGCCGGAAAAAAAGGCTTCTCGCCGGGTTATGACGACAGCTTGGCGCTTGGCGTGGACGCCACACAGGCGGAAAAAATCGCGGCTTTTCGAGCTTTTATCTCTCAGGTCCGGACGTGGCTTTCCGCTTTGGAAAACCTGAATAGTCTCCAGTTGCGGGAAGTCGCACCGGTCGATGTTGATACTGTTGAAGCAATCCTTAATCGCGAGACTCAAAGCCGCTTTCAGTATCTGGGTGAGGTGATAGACCAGTCCGTAGCGTTTGTTGTCAGCAATCCTCAAAGGGTACGCCTCCGGATATTGGAGAACCAACCGGAGACAATAGACATCGTGGATAAACACGGTGACCCTATGGGCAATGCCACACTCAGTTTTGTCGATGCCGATTTGCCCGACGGTTTCCAAATGCAGGCGGTTGGCTTTGTCACCGATAGCATTACCAAACTCGCGCTGCCGTTCAAACTTTCGGTTACCACCGGCGTGCCCGCCGATACTTTACTTTCAGCAACAGACGACCAGGAAACTGCAGTACGTGACTTGGCGCAAGTGTTGGTCAGCAGTAACTTGTCTCTTTCAGGCTTCATTGAGGATGGCCATGGAAATCCCGCGCTGATTCTTGACGATGTGTCACTGCGAAATACGTTGGACCCGGTGCTGCTGGCGAAGGTCACCGGTGGGGTGGATATTGCCAACCTGTTCAAGTCTACCTCTTTAATTGGGAAGATCAGAATCATCAATAAACGTGCACGTTTTTCCGGTGAAATTCAGCAAGACCTTGTGCGTCTTGGCGCGGGGGCGGGGGATCCACTGGATACTCAAACCGGGCCGATGTTCTCCGAAATGTTGCACTTGTACGGGGAGTTTTCATCGGCGGACGGTGAACAAAGTTTTTCCACGTCCGTCACCGCCCGCGCTAAAAGTAACAGCGCGTTTGATACCTTCAGCTGGCTTGAGTACGGGAATGGCGCGCGCTACGTGTCCGGCACGCTGGACAACCCGGATCGGCTTTTTGACCTGGCCGAGGGTGACTTGGATGAGACGCTTTTGCCGAGCTTTACACTTCAGGCGAATTTTGACCCGGCTGTTTCGCAGCAGAATCGCATCCGCTTTCTGGGCTACGCAAAAGCGGACGTGCCATTACTGGAGGATTATCTGCACTGTCTGAATGAGGCGCGCAAACAGAACGAGGTTGAGGACATTTCAGACGCTGTGAGACTGGAGGGTATGTGCGCGGATTTCAATCTTGAGTTGGTTCAAAGCGAGAGATTATTGTCCGCTGAAATAGTTAACGCCCTTGAACAAGAGGTTAAACAAGACCTTCTTGAGCGATTCGATCTTGATTCGGATCAGCAGCTGATATTGAGCGACTTTTACGCCTATGGCGATGCCACAGGAACAGTGAACTCATACACCGTGGCTATGGTATTTCGGGATGCGGAGGTGGCAAATGATTTTCGGGATGTGTCCTTGACGGTGGCGTCCCGCATCGATGTGCCGGAACTGCGTTCTGCCCAGGCCGCCGCAACCATTCGCAGTACGAGCCATTCCGGTGGCCACGTAAGAACCGACGTCGCATGGAATGGCGGGAGCTACACCATTGATTTTGATATAGATGATATAACCAAGCCGGCCTCGGTCAGCGTGCGCTTGTCTAACACTCAG
Organism: uncultured Cellvibrionaceae bacterium; assembly: GCA_964419935.1. Classification (GTDB taxonomy): domain Bacteria; phylum Pseudomonadota; class Gammaproteobacteria; order Pseudomonadales; family Cellvibrionaceae; genus CAYQQJ01. The sequence continues at coordinate 4,213 of CAYQQJ010000031.1, read as the reverse complement.
GGGTACGAGCTGGATTTCACTGTCCAGGATGTGAATGGAAAATTGAGCGTGAGCGGCTATGCGTGGATGAGTGGAGAAATGATTGGCCGAATTGAACTTCGCAATGATATGCCGCTGATTATTTACCCTGATGGCAATAAAGATATTATCGAATCCATCTTTTAAAAAAAATGAAAGGATGCCTATGGTTCGCCTTACCCGATGGCTCGCGCTTGGCGTGCTGTCAATTCCTATGATCACCCTGGCGGCTGCTGACAGTGACGGTTCTTTTGTCGTCTTCGACTCTGAGTTTTTCAGCGAACCCGAAACACTGGATGTGACCCTTGATGATTGGGGGGCGGGGTTTACCTCTGGCGAACGGCAGTGGGCGGTTTCGAGTCTGGAACTGGGTTTTCGACACAAGGGTTTGGAATTCTCTGTCGAGCAGCGCGTACTGGCGGACCTCCGGTTCAACACAGAGGCAGCCGAGTTCTACGGCCGTATCGCACGCAAGGAGGAGTTAACAGCCGGCGAAACCGTGCCTGTGCATGTGGATGTCAATGGTTTTACCGCGCAAGCGCTACGTCTGGGTTATCGGTTTGAGGCTGACACCTGGTTCTTTGGTGTTGGCGGCGACATTTTGTTCGCGCGCAATTTGATGTCCGGCGACCTGGACGGCCAGTTCAGCATCACCTCTGCTCAGGATTATAATTTTGACGCAACGGTTGATTACCATTATTACCGGGACCCTATTTTTGACAGGCCGAACGTCAAGGATGCCAACGGCGTAGGTTGGGCAATGCGGTTAAGTGGTGAATGGCGGGTTAACGACTATTGGTTACTGAATGCTGAAGTGGATGATCTCTTCGCAAAAATCCGCTGGGAGGATGCACCCTATACAGATGCCCGGGCGCACTCGGATCGCAAGCGTTATGACGAGGAGGGCTATGCGATATTCGATCCCTATCTCGAAGGGGTGGAAGGTTATGAACCGCATTTTTACCAGGACCTTGATCCGCGTTTCAAGCTCAGGTCCGTTTTTCAACTGGGACCGCTGACCGGGCATATCCAAGCCCGCTACCAGTTTGACTATGCATCCATGGGCTATGGTGCCGGCTATCGCTTTGGCGAGACATTTTCCGTCCGCGCATTAGTTTGGCCCAAACTTGACGCTGCCGGTCTCGAGCTGGACTACCACAAGTTCACCTTCGGCATGTCCCTGGACAGCCTCGACGGCGAGGAAATCCATTTCGTCAATTTAAGTCTGTCCTATGGGTATTAGGGGGAAAGCTGCAAGCCGCAAGCTACAAGCTGCAAGCTAAAAATTAAAAACGGCAGAAGGCCGTTCTTGAGCATCCATGCCCTCACGGCATTAGCGCTTCTGATGTACAGGATGTACGAATGCCGCGATGACAGGATGTCAATGAGCGGCCATGCGCGTCGCGCTTGATGCTTTTTCGCCCTACGAGGTCATTTCCTTCTCTTCTCTTGTCGCTTGCAGCTTGAAGCTTGCAGCTTCTCACCCCAATCTCACCCGTTTGGGGGAGGTGGCATCTTTATCTACCTGCTATTATCAACCCGCCCCAGGCCGCTTGACGTTCGCCGATGCAGATGACCTGAAAATCTCCATCACCGGCGCCGTTACTGGTGAGAACAACACGATTTACCTGCCGTTCAGTTTGACGCTGGATACCAACCTGTCGACTGATGCGCTGACGGCCACTGCGGTGGAAGATGGTGCTGACGTATACGTGGCAGTGAGTGTGGCCAAACTACTTGCTTCCACCACTATGAACCTGACTGGCTACGTGGGTGATAACACAGGCGTTAACCCGCTGACTTTGAACCAGTTGTCCGTTAATCTCGAGCTCGACAAGACCGTAGAAGCCGAGAAAATTCTCAGTGAGGATATCAACAGTCATTTTAAATCCGCTGCGCTTGCAGGTGATGTGACTATTGCGAACGAAAGCGCAAGCTTCAATGGTGAAGTTGAACTGAAACTGGTGAAGCTGATTTCGGGTTTTGCACTGCTTGGCGATGAAATATCCCCGATTTCAATCCAATCCTTCCGCGTAGGTGGGGAGTTCATCGTTGCCGAAAGCAATCACAGTTTCTCCGCTTCGGCCAGCGTGAACGTGGCTAATGCCAGCAGTTTCGATATCTTTGCCTGGTCGGATTACAGCGGCGGTGAGGATGAGATATACGCTCAAACGGATAACACTCTGGTCGAGCTACTGCTCGGTGTGGATGTAGACGCTGCTGAAGAGTACTACGCGGGAGTGAATGGTGACTTCAGCGCGGGTGCGGCAGCATTGAATATTACTGGCGACTATGCAATGGTTGCTGGTGAATGGAAATTCTTGTCTCCACGCACCGTTACAGCAGCTGAGTATGAAGCCATTGGCGACGCAATTCGTGCGGTTCTTGTTGAAGAATTTGATGGCAACATGGAACTGGCCAATGCACTGGTTATTCGCTGGATTAACGTAGGCGGTAATAAGTTTGATGGAGCATGGATACACGCAGAAGTGGAATTCCCCGAACTGGAAACAGCGGAAAATTTCATGAAGGCATCGTTTACACTGTCCGCCAAGGTTAGCATTCCAGACCTGGCGGAAGCTCAAGTGACTACCACCGTTAACCGTACAGCTTTCCGAGGCGGCAGCGTGCGCGCCAACGTGAAGTGGAACGGCGGCAACTATACTTTATTGGTAAGCTCGGATGATCTTGATGCAGGAGAAGCCGCTAATTTGCGTCTGTTCAATGCTCAGGGTTATGAACTCAATGTGGATCTGACCTTCAATGCTGAAGGTGACCTGGATGATCTGGCTGGTAAAGCACTGATCAACGGTGACGAAGTGGGTGACGTGGAATTCCGTGAAGGACGTCCGGTTCTTGTCTTCCCCAACGGCGATGAAGAAACGTTTGAGTCGCTTTTCTAATGCCATTCAGTAACATGTTGAAAAAAGGGCGCGGCTTCGGCCTCGCCTTTTTTTTCATTTATCTTTTTATGTGGGCGACGCCAGCCAGCGCGGTGGATGCCTATTTTCGATTGGAAAACCAGTGGGTCAGTGAGCCGGAGCCGCTGAGCGCAACCATTGATGACTGGGGATCTGAATTTGGTAAAGGCGAACGCCAATGGGCGATTAGCGAATTTGCGCTGGGTGTGCGTTACAAGTTTCTGGATGTGTCGGTTCAGCAACGAGCGCTGGCGGATGCTCGTATCAATAGCAAAGCGGCCGAATTCTATGGGCGCATTGCTCGAGAAGAAAACCTTCAACCGGGCACCAAAGTCCCGGTTCACATTCAAGTAAACGGCTTTTCCGCCCAAGGGCTCAGGCTGGGGTATTGGCACGATGCGAGCAACTGGACGCTTGCCGCCGGTGTGACCTTGCTACAAGCCAAACACTTGATGCACGGCACCCTCAACGGTGAATTCGAGGCCACCGCGGTGGATGAGTTCAGCGCGAATGCGACCGTTGATTATATGTATTTTCGCGACGCCCTGTTCAAGCGCCCCGATATAGATACCGCTGAGGGTCAGGGCAGGGCGTTCGATGTGTCCGCGACTTGGTCACCGACCGCGAGCTGGGACTTGAGCGTGGAGGCGATGGATTTGTTCGCGGAGATTAAATGGAAAGACGCTCCTTTTACAGTGGCCGAGGCCGAGACGGATCAGAAAAACTACGACGAAGACGGTTACGCTGTGTTCAGCCCACTGTACTCAGGGCGACAAGGCTACCGGGATGTTTTTCACCAAAAGCTCGATCCCCGGTACAAGATTGCCACAGCGTACTCAAGGGGTGCCTGGTCCGCGCATTTAGAAGGGCAGTATCAATTCGGGTACGGGTTCGCCGGCATTGGCGCGGGCTATGTGTTGCAAAATGATGCATCGATCAAGGCGCTGTACTGGCTGGAACTGCAATCCATAGAATTACAGTTAAACAAGGCCAAGTGGCACCTGAGCCTAGCCGCTGATCAAGTGTCCTGGTCAAATATGAAAGCGCTCCAATTGAACATCGCGTACGGAATTTAGAGGAAGGTTACGCTAAACCGTAGGTCGAAAAAGCCGCAGGCGCCTTCCGACGTCTTTAATGTCGCACATTCTTCCGGCAATATGAAGATTGGCGAGTTGGGCTTTGTTGGGTTTCAGCTAGCCCCGTGCTTGAATTATCACTCGGCGGAAGGCGCTTGACGCTTTTTCGCCCTTGTATGTTGAGTTTAACTGGTAATT
>CAYQQJ010000030.1:9105-39061 GCA_964419935.1 uncultured Cellvibrionaceae bacterium | reverse complement strand
ACCGACAACGTGAACTCCATGGCCGGCAACCTCACAGGCCAGGTGCGAAACATCGCAGAAGTGACCACCGCCGTGGCCCGGGGCGACTTGTCCCGCAAGATTACGGTGGATGTAAAAGGCGAAATTCTGCAATTGAAAGACACCATCAACACCATGGTGGACCAGCTCAACGGCTTCGCTTCGGAAGTAACCCGGGTATCGCGGGAAGTGGGCACCGAAGGTAAGTTGGGGGGCCAGGCCCGTGTACCCGGCGTCGCCGGTACCTGGAAGGACCTTACGGACAACGTAAACGTGATGGCGACCAACCTGACCGACCAGGTGCGTGGTATCGCCGAGGTGGCCACCGCCATCGCCGGCGGCGACTTGTCCCGCAAGATTACCGTTGATGTACGCGGTGAAATCCTTCAGCTGAAAGACACCATCAACACCATGGTGGACCAGCTCAACTCATTTGCATCCGAGGTAACCCGGGTAGCCCGCGAGGTGGGTACCGAAGGTAAGCTCGGCGGCCAGGCACGTGTGCCGGGTGTCGCAGGTACCTGGAAGGACTTGACCGATAACGTAAATGTTATGGCCCACAACCTCACCGATCAGGTGCGGGGTATTGTGAAGGTGGTAACCGCCGTGGCCAACGGCGACCTGACCCAGAAACTGACGGTGGAATCCAAGGGTGAAGTGGCGGCCCTGGCGGACACCATCAACAGCATGACGGACACCCTGGCAACCTTCGCCGACCAGGTAACCACCGTGGCCCACGAAGTGGGCGTGGAAGGACGACTGGGCGGACAGGCCAATGTACCGGGTGCTGCCGGTACCTGGAAAGACTTGACCGCCAACGTGAACCTGTTGGCGGCGAACCTGACCACCCAGGTGCGCGCCATTGCAGAAGTTGCCACAGCGGTAACCACCGGCGACCTCACCCGCTACATTCAGGTGGACGCCAGCGGTGAGGTGGCGGACCTGAAGAACTACATCAACGCCATGATCGGTAACCTGCGTAAAACCACGGACCGAAACACCGAGCAGGACTGGCTGAAAACCAACCTGGCGAAGTTCAGCCGTATGATGCAGGGCCAGCGGGATTTGAACACGGTGGCGCAAATGCTGCTATCAGAGCTGGCGCCGCTGGTGGATGCTCAGCAAGGCGTGATGTACATCATGGCAGACGTCGATGGTGAGTTCCGTCTACGACAGGTAGCAGGCTATGCGGACCGATACGAAAACCATCAACAGATCGAACGGGAATATCGGCTTGGTGAAGGCCTGGTCGGGCAATGCGTGGTCGAGCGCCACCGTCTGATTATTACCGAAACGGAACAACAGCCATTGCGCATCAGTTCCGGCCTGGTGGAAGTGGTACCGCGTATGGTGATGGTGTTGCCGGTGCTGTTTGAAGGCCACGTCAAAGCGGTAATTGAGCTGGCATCACTGAAAGAATTCAATGCGTCCCATACGGCGTTCCTGGAACAGCTGGCGGATATCGTAGGCATTGTACTCAACAACATTGAAGCCACCATGCGTACGGAACGTCTACTGGCCCAGTCTCAGCAGCTGGCAACCGAGCTGCAGACACGTCAGTCCGAGCTGCAGCAAACCAACGAAGAGCTGGCCCAGAAAGCTCAGCTTCTGGCGGTGCAGAATGCGGAAGTGGAACGCAAAAATCAGGAAATCGACCACGCCCGTCGCGCGGTGGAAGAAAAGGCAGCGGAACTCGCCCTCACCTCTCGCTACAAGTCCGAGTTCCTGGCCAACGTATCTCACGAACTGCGCACGCCACTGCACAGTATCCTGATTCTTGGCGAGCAGTTGGCAGAAAACGCCGATCAGAACCTCACGCCACGCCAGGTGGAGTTCGCCAATACCATTCACTCAGCCGGTACAGACTTGCTGAACCTAATCAGCGACATTCTCGATTTGTCCAAGATCGAATCCGGTACGGTTACCGTGGAATGCGAGCAATTGCCCTTTGCCAACCTGCGCGAGACCGTGGAGCGCAACTTCCGTCACCAGGCGGAAACGCGCCGGCTGGCGTTTGTTACGGAATTCGGCAACAGTCTGGGCCGATCAATCTATACGGATCCGAAACGTTTGCTGCAGGTGTTGAAAAACCTGCTATCCAACGCCTTCAAGTTCACAGACCAGGGCAGCGTGCTGCTGTTTGTGGATATTGCCGAAAAAGGCTGGACTGCAGGCCATCCAGTGCTGGATCAGGCAGAGTCTGTGGTGTCCTTCTCAGTCACGGATACTGGAACAGGCATTCCTGCAGAGAAACAAAAGCTGATTTTCGAAGCCTTCCAGCAAGCCGACGCGGGTACCGCGCGGCGCTATGGTGGCACCGGGCTTGGCCTCGCCATCAGCCGTGAACTGGCGCAGTTGCTGGGTGGTGAAATTCGTCTGCAGAGTGCACCGGGCAAAGGCAGTACGTTTACCCTCTTTGTGCCTCTGAATTACGGCGACCCCGCTACACGTTACCTGCCACAGTTGCGCGCACCAGCGGCGGAAGATGCCAGCTTCCAACCGGTATTGTCAGCGGCGGCCCGCATAGAGGAAGTACCGGACGATCGCAACCATATTGAAGGCGACGACAAAGTATTACTGATTGTGGAAGACGACCCCCACTACGCCAACATTCTGCTGGATCTCGCTCGCAATAATGGTTTCAAGGGTTTGGTGGCCATGCGCGGTGCCGACGCCCTGGAGCTCGCCCAGAACTATGACATTGCAGCGGTTTCGCTCGATATATTTCTGCCGGACATGCTCGGCTGGACCATCCTGAGTCACTTCAAACAGAACCCGAATACACGCCATATTCCGGTTCAGATTGTGACAGTGGATGATGAACGTCAGCACGGTCTGACCCGCGGCGCCTACGCCTACATCAACAAGTCCGCCAGTTCTGACCGGGTTGGTGAATCCATGGCGGACCTGCACGCATTCGTGCAACCCCGCCGACGGCAGCTGCTGATCATCGAGAACGACCCGATTCAAAAGCCCGGCACAGTGGAACTGCTCAGTCATGAAGACGTAGACATTACCACCGTGGGCGACGGTGCCAGCGGGTTGAGCGCCATGCGCGAGGGCACCTTCGACTGTATTGTGCTCGACCTGAACTTGCCGGACATGTCGGGCTTTGAACTGCTGGCGGAAGTACAGCGAGACCCCGCACTGCGCAGTACGCCTATGGTGATTGCAACACCGGGTGAACTCAGCACCGACGAAGAGGAATACCTGCGCACAATGGCGAGGACCATGGTGCTGAAAGACGCCCGTTCCAGCGAACGCTTGCTGGACGAAACGGCCTTGTTTTTGCACTGTTCGGTGAAAAATCTCTCCGGTGCCAAACAGCATATGTTGCAAAAGCTTTACGAAAGTGACGAAGCATTGATTGGCAAGAAAGTTCTGGTGGTTGACGATGATGTACGTAATATATTTGCGCTTTCGAGCATTCTGGAACGGCATCAAATGGAAGTACTCACCGCCAATAACGGTCGCGATGCAATTGATCTGATCGAGAAAACGGATGATCTTGCACTGGTACTCATGGATATCATGATGCCGGAAATGGACGGCTATACAACAATGAGGCAAATCCGAACTGAACCACGCTTCAACACACTTCCCATTATTGCCCTGACTGCGAAAGCAATGAAGGGGGACCGGGAGAAGTGCTTGGAGGCCGGCGCATCTGAGTACATTGCCAAACCTGTAAACAATCAGCAACTTGTGGCCGTACTGCGCACTTGGCTGCACCGCTAAATGAATCGCTCACCAAAACACGCTGTCAGTGAGCGAGAAAACGGGGAAACGACCATGGTCGCCCATGAAGTAAACATCCTGCTGGTCGACGACAGGCTGGAACGATTATTAAGTTATGAAGTGGCCCTTGAAGACCTGGGGCACAACCTGGTGCGAGCGCAGTCCGGCGCGCAAGCGCTTGGGCAGCTGATGAAAATGGAATTTGCTGCGATTCTGCTCGACGTCAGTATGCCCGAAATGGACGGGTTCGAGACTGCCGCCATCATTCGCAACCATCCGCGTTTCGAGGAAACGCCAATCATATTCGTTACCGGTTTGCAGGTCACAGACCTCGATCAGCGCAAGGGTTACGAAATGGGCGCTGTGGACTACGTTCAGATTCCGGTAATTCCCGATATCTTGCGCGGCAAGGTGCAGGCGCTGGTGCAGTTATATTTGCAGCGGGCGGAACTGTCTCGACTGAACCAACAGCTGGCTAACACCAACGCGGAACTGGCACAGGCCCACGAGGAACTCAAGGCCCAGAACACGCGGGACCTGCAGCAACTCAATCAAACACTGGAAATCGCCAACGGCGAGTTACTTGCTACCAATGCCCGCCTGACCCAGGAAGTGGCGGAACGTGAACGTGCGGAGCAAGCTCTGTCCCAGTCCGCGCGACGCAAGGACGAGTACATTGCCATCCTCGCCCATGAACTCAGAAACCCGTTATCGGCCATTCATAACGCCGTACAGGTAATGCAGCTGGACGGGGCATCGGAACAACAGTTCGAGTGGGCATTGGAATTACTGCAACGGCAAGTCAAACACCTGACCTGTTTGATGGATGACCTGTTGGATGTCTCACGCATTTCCAATGGGCGAATTCAACTTCGCCCTGAAGTGGTAGACCTTGCCGAACTGCTGACACACGCAGCTGACACGGTTGCTCCCCTGCTCAACAAACACGGACACCAGCTGGTGCTGGAACTACCGGACGACCAACTCTGCATCAACGGCGACGTCGTGCGCTTGAATCAGGTGCTCGGCAATCTTTTGGCCAACGCGGCAAAGTACATGGATGATGGCGGTGTTATAAAGCTGATTCTGGAAAGGGACCAACAGAACTGGGCAATTATTCGCGTGCGCGACAGTGGCGTCGGCATTCCGACGGATCTGCTCAATCGAATTTTTGAACTTTTTGTCCAGGCACCCACGGCGTTGAACCGTGCCCAGGGCGGGTTGGGAATTGGCCTGGCGTTGGTGCATGCGCTGGTCAAGCTGCAAGGCGGTGCTATTGGTGTGGCCAGCGATGGTCCCGGGCGAGGCGCTGAATTTACCGTGCGCTTTCCGTTAACCGACAAACGTCCCGAAAAAGTGGAATTGCCTACAGAGCTACCCAGCGCAGATGCGGAGCCTTTGCAGCTGCTGATAATTGACGACAACGTCGACTCGGCGACCGGCCTGTCCATGTGTCTGGAAAGTGAAGGCTACGAGGTACGCGTCAGTCACAGCGGAATCGAGGGTATTGCAATCGCAAAAAAATGGCAGCCCGATGTTATTTTTCTCGACATTGGCCTGCCGGATATTGACGGTTATGAAGTGGCCCAGCGGCTGCGTCTGGTTAAAAGCCTGAGTGCCGTTACCATCATTGCCATGACAGGTTATGGCGGTGAAGCCGACAGAAGCCGGGCTGATGCAGCGGGGTTTAATCAGTACTTAATCAAACCCGTAGACTTGACCAGGCTGCTCGAGCTGCTGGTAAGCCATCGGTCTCAGGCCGCGACGGTATAAGCAAGGAAATCCTCCATCAACCGCCGTTGATGAATTGGTCGAGCTAGTTTTCCGGCGCTACCGGCGCTAAGCCTATCAACTCCAGTAACTCCGGCCATAAATCCACCCAACAACAGACATGATCAAACCTGTCGATAATGTGCAGCTGGTGATGTGAATTCTCCTCAAATCGCACATTCAGTGCCGGAGGCACCACTTCATCATTACCGCCGGCAAAATGATGCTGTTCAAGCTCCCGTGCAAATTCCGTTGTTGCAGGGTTAACAGACAAATTCAAGGGACTAAAGCGGTGATGACGGGTCCAGGCCTCGATATCGAGATTAGCGGCCACAGTAACCACTCGATCAACCTGCGGCGTGCGATCAGCAATAAGCACCGCAAGGGTGCCACCGCCACTGTGGCCAATGAGTGTGACCTCGGAATAATTCCCCTTGTCCAGATACTGCTCCAGTGCCAGAGACATGCTGCCAATAACAGCATCTGAATAGCGCGCGGAAGTCCACAGAGATGAGTTGCAGCGGTTATCCCGCAATCCATACAAGGCGTTATTGAAATAACAGGGTCTGCCCAGGTAGAGGACATTGTTGGGGTCCTGACGCATCAGGTCCAGGGCCAATGGGTAACGGGGTGTCGGGTCCTCTGCGACAAAAAAACGCTTGATCCAAGGCCTGCCGTCACCCTCAATGTAAACATTCAAACTTTCCGTTGAGCCTTGCGCCACCCGTGTCACCATCAAGTGCTGATGCAGGCCTGTGTCAACGATCTCGACTTGCATCCCTGCCGCGATACGATCAAAATGATTTCTGTTAATGGTTTGGCAACCCGACAGCACCAGTACCAGCCCGATTACTATAATGCTGGCAACTACCCTGCAACTCGAACAACCATAACGAAAAAAATAATGAAAGGAATAATCGCTGCCACTCTGATCGCGGCCACCAGAAATCTGCGCCTTGGATGAACTTATGAGCAATGAATTCATTAGACCCTGCTACTTGCACGTTGCCGCTATGATTCTGTCTGCAGCGCTGTTAACTGCCTGTGGTGCCACAAACACACGACCGCAAACAGCGGGGGAAATCAACATTGACGACCTGCACGTCGTCGATTGCCTTTTGCCCGGCCAGCTAAAGCGATTGGGGAACACCAGCTATATGACCCCGCGCCGGCCCGTTCATACCACCGCGGCGGATTGCCATATACGCGGTGGCGAGTTCGTGGTTTATGACCGTGCTGATTATCGCACAGCGCTGAATGTATGGCTGCCTTCGGCTGAAGCCGGCGACGCAGACGCCCAGGCAAATGTTGGAGAAATATTTGAGCGGGGTCTAGGCGACGAACCCAACTACGCCGCCGCCGTGATTTGGTATAAAAAGGCGGCAGAACAAGGAAACAAGCGGGCACAGTTCAACCTCGGAACACTTTATGAACAGGGTCTGGGCGTTGAGAAGGATGCCCTGCAGGCATTGAATTGGTATCGCCTCGCGTGGGGGCTGGAAAAAGACCATCTGATCTATCAATCCGCCGCCTTGGAAGCGCAACAAGACCTGCGCAAACAGCTGCAAAAAACACTCGATGAAAAGGCGACTCAAATCGCGCTGCTCACCAAACAGATTCAGTCACTCGAATCTCGGATGGATGCCCAAAAAGCAACAACATCGCCCTCCTCTATGGATACCACCTCCGGTGCTGAATTGGCGCAGTTGAACCGCTGGGTAGCCAGCCTGAAAGAGGAACATCGTGAAGCCAAGCAAGACTATGATGCGATCCCGCATTTTCGCGAACCGGAAAGCCAACCCACAACGAAAATTGAAGGCCACAGCGGCGCTCCCACAATCAATGTTGACGGTATGGAATTTGGGCGTTACTACGCATTGATCATCGCCAATCAAAATTACGCCAACATCGATGACTTGCAAACGCCCTACGCCGATGCAATGCGCGCCAAAGAGCTTTTGGAGAGCAAGTATGGCTTTCAGGTCACGGTCTTGCTGGATGGAGACAACGCCAGCGTGATGCAAGCCATTAACAAACTTGGTGAAACACTCACTGAGGAAGATAACCTGCTGATTTTCTATGCCGGGCACGGCAGCAGAATCAGCACCGGAGACTTTGAAACCGGCTACTGGCTACCCGTCAACGCCAGCCCTCCCCCGGATGATACCTATTGGGTTTCCAACGAGTTTGTGAGCCGGCACCTGGCCCGCATCAAGGCCAAACGTGTGATGGTAGTCGCGGATTCCTGCTATGCCGGATTGCTGTCATCCGCGCCCGGATACCTGTTCATGAAAAACGCCACCTATGGCGAAGACTACATCCGCTACAAGCTTCCCAACAAATCCAGGCTGTTGATCTCCTCCGGCGGGGACCAGCCCGTCCTGGACAACAATGGCCAAGGCCATTCCGTATTTGCGCGGGCATTTCTCGACGTACTGGAGGAAACCCAAAACATTATCAGTGCTCCTGAACTGTTCATCAAAGTTCGGGATCGCGTTGCCGCGAAAGCCAAAGCCATTGGTCTTGCGCAAGTTCCAGAACTCAAAGCCATCAAGGGCGCCGGTCATGAAGTGGGCGATTTCTTTTTCGTCAGCAAATGAAATCGGGTCGTAATTAGTTCGAGGCGAACAACTATCAAGCACCCAGGGACGGGCGGTCAATCGGAAGCAAACTGGTCGGCGAATGCCGCGTATCGCTTCAGTTGTTCGATTTGCTGACCATAAGCCTCGTCCTTCTCAGCCCCACCTTGCGCATCAGCGGTCGCCTCTACAATCTCCACGACCTCCGCAATGGCGCTTTTCACATCGTTGTTCGTTGAATGAATTTGGAACGCCCGATCAATGTTCACCACAGCGCCCTGTAAATCGCCGAAGCTCAGCGCACGGCTGCTCTCCGCCAGGTAAGATCTGAACGATTCCTGCAGTTCTGGTGACAGCTCACTCAAGGCGACGGTTGGCGGTTTAACGGATTGGATGTAACCATAGTTGGCCAGTACCGCAGTGACCAAAACGACTCCAAACCAAGCCAGCCGGCGAGGTCCCGCTTGTGCCGAATGAAGCCGCTTATAGAATACTGAAGCATCAGCAAGACGTGCGCTGCGCGTCAAACAGAGACTTTGCGTCAAAACCCTTTTGAGCAGCGGGTTGTGAATGCGCGGCAACTTCGGCTGCATTTTCTGTTCTTGTGCTGCCAGCGCATCCAGATCGGAAAACGGATGATTGCCCCCCAGAATCTCGCACGCAATCACCCCTAACGCGTAAATATCATCACTGGGGTGAGGAGCATCAAACCGCAACATTTCAGGGCTCGCGTAGCGGTAAGTCACCGCACCCAGCTCTCCTGCATCGAAGCTATCCTGATATATTTCTTCATTCGCAGCCCGGGCTATACCGAAGTCCAGGATCTTGATGTTGCCCGTCTCTGTCACGAAAATATTGCCGGGCTTCAGGTCCGAATGCACAATCCCTTTGCTGTGAGCATAGGCAAGACCTGCAGAAATTTCTCGAACAACCCTTAGCTTCTGCTTGAAATCCAGTATTGGTGCACCCGGTTTCGCATCAAGAACCTCTTTCAAGGAGTGCCCTTGCAGCTCTTCCATCGTCAGGTATATCAGTTCACCATCCCGGTCAAAATCATACACGGTGACGATATTCGGGTGAGCCAGGTCCTGGGTTTTCTTGGCTTCCCTTTGCAAGGTGATCAACGCCTGAGGGTGGTTCTTAAACTCTTCGCCCAAGACTTTGATTGCCACGTATGGTCGATCGTCACTCGCCTCCTGCTTGCGCAAATCCAACGCCCGGTAAACTGCGCCCATGCCGCCTACACCCAATAGCCGATCCAGCACAAAGCGCTGCTTGATTGTATCGCCCTCACCCACGATGACGTTCTTATAATTTCCGGGATTACCCCGCGCTGGACTGAGACGCGTTTTCTCTCTGCTTTCGAGCCGGGATACTGCGTCGTCGGATCTCAAACGTGTTCGATCGGCAATATCGAACGGTTCCGGAGCGGCAATTTTCAGGCGTGTTTTATCGTTATCTGTCATATTGGTCACTGCTATCGATTAAGGGGATCCGCTCCCACACAAATAGCTTATCAGAACCATTGCACCAGCAAAAAGCTGCTACCCTATAAATCAATGGAAAAGATGGTTGAGCTCGGACCTACCTCTGCGCTAGTTTGCTTTGCTAAGGACCTTCACTTGCTCCCGGTTTGAGGTAAACCCCCGATATTCGAGATAAATTTCAACGGTGGTCTCCGGCGCTGGTATTGTCCACAGATCGTCAAAAACATCAAACGTGAAGCGCTGCTGAACGATCTCGCCACTCGGCATTGTGGAGTAGTCCTGTTTCGGCACCGTCGCCGGTGCAATGGATACCGACATACCCTGTCGTGCCAAACGCCACCCGCCGTCCACGCGGTTACGGGTATGTTTAGTTCCCGTCTGCAAGTCCGTCATAACGAAGTTCACGTTGTCCGGGAAACCCGACCAGATGGCTTCCTGTTCACCCGGAGCTACGAATACGGCAAAAACGCCATCGATCCTAAGTGTCCCATCATGCATTACCTTCGAGGGCGCTGATCGTCCCTCCCACGGAAATGGATGTTGGACAACCTCCTCGACATAGACGGCGCTCGGGGCTTCTAGTAAAAGCCCCTGAAAACCCTTGTCAACGGTGAAAAATAAATCCATAGAGCGTCGAGCTCAATTATAAACCTTGAAAAAGTCACAGTCCGTGGGGATTTCGTAAAAAGATTGATTCATCGTGTTATCCTGTGAATGAACAAAATTTAAGAAACAGCCAAATAAAATGGCGACTAGCCATGCACCGTTGCGCTTAAAAGTATGATGCGCTCGCTTATATACAATCAGAAAAGAAATCTAGTTTTCAATTGATCGGATTACATTCGTTACTTGTATTATTGAAACGTTGGCTCGGACGATCACGCTACGGATCATCGCCACGCAAAACGGGCGAACACCGCTAGACTACATCAACAGCCACGCCGCTTTCGCACCGTACCTTATGTTTATCGCCAAGCAGTTATAGCTACACATCGGAGGGCCACCTAGCCTAGCCACGTTACTTACGTCGTCGCCCTCTGCACAACCGTCACCTTGACTATATTTGAGAGGTGAGTACCGATTGAACACAGAATATAATAGTCCCCTGCACCATCGAACGCTATGTGGTCCATTACATTGAGGGTAAAAGATGCAGAACACGTACCCTCTCCTTCCACCTTCACATCGTCGTCGAAAACAACTACTTCAGTGAATGGAGCTAACGCATCATGGCTGCCTGTACGGGTCACAACAAGAATGACATGCTTAAGGCTTTGCAGTACTTGCTCAGGAACACCATGTTCGCCGCAAAGTATGCAGAAGCGCCCTCGAACTATGATGTTTTGTAGAGCACTGGGATCAAGATCCGCTTCTATTGATATGCCATAGCGAGCATTTTTTTGCGACGACGGTGTCTCATCTCGATTGTTAGTCATAGAGTGTAGCCTGAGAGTTTTATGTCATTTCACCTGGGTCTTGATCATTAACACATTGGACTTATAATCCGCTAATGTGGCGTAAACTATGTACGTTCCATCCGCTATCGGCACGCCTAAGTTATGAACGAGATCCACATTGAAATAGCTTTTTACGGCTCCCGTTTTATTCTCTCCAGCCCCATCTGGCTTAAAACCGAACCTAATCATTTTTCCTGTATACACTTGCGCAGTTTCCTGATTGACCGCAACCACCACCACGTCGTAACCAAATATACCGTTCAACCCCAAGGTGTTAGAAGGTAGCCTTGCTACACCAGATATTATGAATTTCAGAGGGGAACCAATAATCTCACCAAGCGGCGAAACCATCATACCTGTGGTATCCACATCTCT
This sequence comes from uncultured Cellvibrionaceae bacterium, assembly GCA_964419935.1. Taxonomy (GTDB): domain Bacteria; phylum Pseudomonadota; class Gammaproteobacteria; order Pseudomonadales; family Cellvibrionaceae; genus CAYQQJ01. Next base: position 27,637 of record CAYQQJ010000030.1, on the reverse strand, counting down.
CGGCCACACAATCTTTTCTGGGCCATTTATTACGATCCCCTGGAATTTACTCGTGATCCCGCCCCTCAAAACTGGGCTGCACTCAGACCTCGTTGCAAAATTGACGCCGACGCTCAGAAAATCACAATCTCTTGGTAGTTCATATTCATCGTTCATATCATCATCCAATTTCGTGCCTTCGCAACTCATAGAAGACCATACTAATAGCAACAATAGAAATTTATATCGGTCGCCTAATGAAAAATTCACGGGGAAAGATCCAGTTTACGCACGATTGGAGAGCAATCACCGCAATATTCTTTAGGGGCATGATGTCTACCGATTCCATTGGCACCAAACATCACACAGCCCGGCCGACCCGACCACCAGTCTCGCACAGAATCATAGGTGGCCCCTTTCCCGCAGTGAGCACCACGATGGCCTCCATAGTTGACACCCGTAGCGTCACTATAAAGATCAGGCGGGCCATCAGGTAGGCCATCATGACTAGGTAAATCGCTTCTATTCCCGTAGGCAACCATACCAAACCTATGTCCCACCTCATGGTTCCATGTGTATTCTTTAGTCTCGCTGGCCATTTCTTCCCATTGGGGGCGCTTTGAGCATGTAATTAGTTGCAGATCGTCACTCCAGGGACGCCAGCTGAATCCGTTAGTCCAGCCACCAACTATTTTCAGTTCTAGAGTGAAGGTTACTAAGCCTTTTGGTTGGCTCAACAGCCGATCTAGACCCGCGTCCCGTGTTATTGTGATTTCTCGATACCCCCCGTGAGCATGATATGTAGACCCTGTCACAGATACATTTGCCCGAGGTATGAAATATGTTTGAGACGCACCTGTTACAGGATCACTAAACTCTGCAACCGCATCCGTTAACCATTTTCCGGCAGCATCATCTGCATCGTCGAGCCCAAACCAAAGGTCAAAGTTGCTGGCAACAGTTACGGTGGTCACAGTAACTACCGCACCCGGGGAGCATGCACCTAGAACAACAACCTCGCTTACTTCATGGTCATCCCAACCCGCAATATAATCAGAAAACACTGCAGCAAAGCCCACCTTTTTAAGTGCGCCGTCTAGGTTATAAGCTGCTCGGACCTCGCGTGCAAAATCTACGGAGTTGCCACCTGGGTGCATAGAAATGGTTTTTCGGTAAGGCACTTTACCCGCAGTTCCTGCTTCCTGAAGAGTTATGAAGTGCTGTGCTGCATGGGACTTCATGGGAGCTAATGAGTATGCTGTCACGCTACCGTTAGTGTCATCCATTTTTAAAATTTGGTAGTAAAGCTTTCGCTTAACTTCCACTTCCACTGAGGACACCGTCACACCATTCGCATCCTTAGCTTCAAGTTTATATTTATTGCCACCTGCCGCTGGAAGCACAACCGCATCCTTGAGCAGGACCTCCTTCTCGCTTCCCAAGCCTGTCACTTCGTTGGGCATCTTGAAATTTGGATTTCTTTTTTGCTCTGCCTGTGAATATACGACATTGTCGTCACCTGAAGGAACGGCTCGAACGGTAAAATTGAGGGGCACACCTTCTTTTTCAAAAAATGTTTTAAGCGAGATCGGACCACACCGGTCCACACTGCCTATGTCACTGTCTTGGGCATATACGTCTTCTTTTTCCAAATTTACCCATTGCACAATAGCCATACCAGGTCCCTCTATATAATCTCAATCGCGGTTATTTTGTTTTCTTCTAACGCTGGCGGTGGCGGCACCACAAGCGGCGGCTGCACTTCCGGCATTGGGGGTGTGTTTGGTGAGGAGCCTTTGTTTTGCAGCATCATATCTCCCAAGCGCGGAACATTTTTGCCTTCCACCTTCACGTCGAATGAGTAGTTAACGAACTCGGCTGTGCCTTTGGTTTTACTTGATACAATACCGCCGCCGGCAGTACCGGCCTCGTCGCCCGTACTGGTAGAAAAGTTAGAGCCTTTAAGCATGATGGGATTGCCATCCATCTTCACGTTTTTGCTGCCCTTGGCAGTATCTTTTGACATCGCGACATTCGGATAGGGAATCGGAACCGGGCCGCCAGGCGTAGGTGTTTTGCACACATCGGGAAAAGCCGTCGATATACCATTACTCGACTTGTGAACGACAGTCCGATTATTAACGTTGATCGTAGCAGGCATAAGCAACCTCTGTTAGTTAACCAAATAGTTTTTATGCGGGATTGAGGCGAAGCGCCATGCGTTCTCCGCTGTCAGCGGAGCACCAGACCAACACAGAATTTACATTTTCATTAGCTGCATTAAGATCCGAGATTGCACACCCTGCTAAAACTCCTGCAGTCGCCGCACCGATGTCACCATAGCAATCTGCAGGATGTTGAATGCCGTCGCAGTTCTCGAATATCGGTGCTAGCCGACTCTGTACTAACCCCAATTCAAAAGCATACTCACTCATACCGTTGAAATCGCAGTAGATACTGCGCATAGCGCGGCTCTCGTTTTGCCCGCCGAGCGCCTCTCTAAGGGCAGCAGACAATCCTTGCCCAGTACTAACGCGGCCCGCGCCACAAGGTTCCGACTCCATGCCGAAACCCATGCCGCTCAATACTGCGAGTGGCTTTGCGTCCCTGGACTGCGCATGAGATTCGCGCTCAATTAGGAGCACGGACGCCGCTTCTCCAGGGATAAACCCATCAACATTGCGGCCACTCTTCAGCTGCCAGACTTCGTCGAGCCATTTCAAATGTTCGTTGATCAGGTGGGTGTCGACACCTAGCACCACACAATAATCGGCTTCACCGGCTTCGAGTAGCGCACTAGCGTTCACTAGCTGGCGCACCATCCCAATCCGCCCGCTTGCATCGCCTGTGGTGATCTTTGGGTTCAACCCAAGGCGCTTACATAGAGTAGGAACAAAGTGAGACGCTAAACCAAGTTGTGCCAATCCGGGACGTTCTTCGGGAAGGGCACACAGCAACGCTGTACGTCCTAAATCTTTACGAGTGAGAGCAGCTTGTTTCAGGACTCCAGTCAAAGGCGACATGGAAAGCTTAACGAACCGCTCAACACCCTGAACATGCGCTTCCACTGTGGGTACCGACGCGACATACATCGGTAAACGCTCTTCCCAGTCAGGATCCGCCGGTGCACACGTGAGCAACGGATACTCCTCAAAAGCAGCGAGCCCAGCCTTAATGGCCGCACAAATTTCTTCTCCTGTAGAACCAATAGCAGAAATTGCGTCCCATGCCGTGATCACTATTCGCTCATCGCGTTTCATAAACCACCCGAGGTCATGGCAACCTTCACCTTATCGACATACAGAAACTGATGTTTGCATGGGATGGCGACGCGCCAAGTGAGCATGACTCGAGTAGCATCTGGCTCGATGACAACTGTGTCCAGAAACGGTACGAACGTCACTTCTTTACCTTTGAGCTGTGCTTCCACACTCAGGTTGACCTCGGGCAATCCGAATGAAAATGCTCCCGATTCGGATACATTAACCGCACGGATCATTGCGCCGCTAAGGCTTCCCAACGGCAATATCAAATCTGGATGCGCGCCACTATGGTAGCGCTCGTCAAAATCATCAGGCAATAATGGAAGCTTTTCACGCTGCCAGCTCTCGTCATAGGTTCCCGCGTACTGAAGTCGCGGCGACCAACTACGGCCGATAAAGCCGAATCCCGCAGGTTCAGGCAAATCATCCCGATAACGGATCGGTGCACTCGGCTTTTCTATGTTCGGCACTGGTAGCCCGTCCTGCAACCCCTGCCCCTTTTTCCCAAAATAGCCCTTGCCTATGGGATTCTTCGCAAAACCATCGGGTGGCCTTCCTGGGTCCTCTTCGACGACAGCGCCGCCGAACGCATTCTCGTAGCATATTGGCATACGAACGAATGGTTCGGGAGCGCTCATTTCCCATTGAAAGCCCCGCTTGTGCCAATACCGGTCACCATTGACGATTATCGGAAATCGTCGGTGGTTAATTTGCAGCACGGCCTCTAAGCGCTCCGCCGGACGTCCATTAGGTGCGTAAGCGTGTCCATTAAGCACAACATCGACACCCCTTTTTACCCAGGCGATGTCTGCTTCGTAACGAACACTCGACACTGCGGGTTCACCATAGAATTCATCCGCTTGGACAATATCAACCTGTTCGTCAGAAATCCGTATTGAACGTGTATCGTCGGCAAAATCGAAGGTACCCTTGATGATGACTACAGCAAAATTACGACGCAAGTGATCTAACGCCGGAATCAATGCCGTAGCGAATGGCGTGTTATTGTTAATCTCTAACATGATCTGTCATCAGGCGTCCGCCATCATTATATAAGTCTAATCGGCAATGGTTTTCATTCGATGGTTTGCAAGCAGCCGACGATGATCCAGCAAAGACAATTCTAGATCCGCCGCGCGTCGCTGACGTTGGTTTCCTTTGTCGGCTAGATCAGCCAAATTGGCTTCAGATACGTCTTTGCCGTAAAAGTACCGGCGCCCTACGATAAAACGCGTACTATACCGTTGCCAGACTGCTGCGACTTTGTCTGTGTCGGGAAAAGGAAGATGTTCGTCATCATCCATACCCACTTTGGAGTCGGCGGGATCGTCATTCGGCAATAGTGCATCCAGGTTTGGCAGTTCATTTAGCGCCAACCCATTCTCCATAAGTTGTACACCCGTGATTGCAGTGAAAGCCTCTCCAGCAAGTCGACTCAGCGCAGGATTCCGCATCTGAGCAATCAACCAATTCACGGCATGTGGATCACCTAGTGCAGCAACGGCGCCAATAACGAGCCTCGTGTCAGCGAGTTTCGATGAAGCCTGCACCATTTGCCCTATCCATCCCCGCGCGACGTCAACAGGCAACACCCGGAAACACAAGTCGATAGCGCGGCGTTGGTGTGGGTTGGGTGTGATCACCAATGGCTGGTACCAGCGCAGGTTAGATCGGTTGCCAAGAAGTGACGCTGACCAGTTCGCCCAGAACTGAATCTCGGGCACCTCGGACTCCATTCCCACAGTTAAGGCACTGACTAAGTCGTTGCGTTTTAGCTCTCCCACCAAACGCAGTGAACGAGCATAAAGATCAACATGTGCCCGACAGTCTTCACGCCTGAGTATCTCTGAGAGATAAACCACCGGATCTTCTCGACGCACGCTGCACGCCGCTATGGCCAAATACTTGTGATCAAGATCTTTGCTGGTTAAAAATCGCTTAATCCACGAATGGCAAATTCTACCTGGCAGCCAACCCATCGCAGAAATCAAGCCGACCCGCAAATCCTCTCGAACCGCCCCAACTTCGATAACATACTGAATCTTTTCCACATCCAGACTGCGGAAAGCAAGCACAGCAGCTGTAAAAGTCTCTCCTGCCTCGCCACTTTCCATAGCGGTGGTACAAATCCGCCATGCATCTTCTGGTCGAGTCATCAACCCGTCCAATTGCGCGTTGAGCCGTTTTTCTAAATTGAAAAGATCATTTTTATTGTAATGTGGCTGATCAACAGCGAGTGACCGTAAAACCCACAAGAATGCAGCCTCATCAGCATAGCGTTCTATCATACTGACATAGGCGTTCACGTTATCAACCTCATTTAATTCGAAGCAGCAACAGGTATCGGTCAGTTCACCTGAACTGAACCACCCATAATTCGATTAACACCACTGGACCGGTTTAGAAGGTACTTTCCTCGAATAATAACCTTGCCAGCACTGGTTAAGGTTATGCTCGCATCTCCACATTTGAGCATGATTTCTTTCTTGCCTTCGATAACCACTCGTTCGCCATCTACCTGCGCTGCCTGCTCAACACCTGTTCCAGGTAACGCTGCACTCACCGGCTCCAAGTTCGGCTGATCGGACACCTCGGCCTCTTCCTCAGCGCGCGCCGTGGTCGTGTCGATAATCGAGTAGAGAGGGTTATGAATCAACCCCATAATAACAGGGTGATTCTGATCCCCCCTGGCGAATAGCAGTGCCACAGTTCTACCAATCTCACTGCGAGTAACAGGCACAGTTGACAATGCCGGAATGGGACTATTACAGAGACAACCGTCAAAATCTACCAGCGGCTGACCGGCATCGTCGATACCTGTAATATTGCCTAACACGATTTCCCCTGGCGCACTCTGTCCAGTCTCCTGTTCGGAGGCTAATGCGGCGCTCATATGGGTTTCAAAAACTGCCATAAATTACTCTAGTTAGTACTGACCTTGCTGCCTTTTATAACAATGTTGCCACTGCCTTTGACGTTGATATTCTTGCCGCTGATCGTAATATCGCCGTTTTTCTTCATAACTATGGAAGCAGAGCCAGTTTTCAGCGCAATCTGGTCATCGGCCTGCAGCGTAATTGTCTTCGCCTTCAGTCCGTAATCCTTGGTCACACTCTCAACATACTTGCCTTCAACGGTTTCGCTTAGATCGCCAGATACCGTCACCGTCATGTTCTTTGCGATTGTCTCGGTGTGGTTATTGCCGATATCAATGGAAATATTTTTGCCCACGCTTAAAGACATGTCTTTGCCGATAGTTTCGGAATGATTCTCTCCGACATCAATCGTCTTGTTCTTAGCTATGGACTCAGTTTGGTTGTTATTAACGGTTTTGTTGCGGTCTTTCGCTATGGTCGAGTTTTCGTTATTACCAACAGTCTTAGTCCGATCATTATCGACCGTCAGCGTTTGGTTATTTTCAACCTGCGTATCAAAATCTTTCTCAGCATGCAGGTAAATCTGCTCGGCATCTTTTTTGTCTTCAAAACGAAGTTCATTGAAGTTGGTGGCGTCACCACCTTTTGTTGACCGGGTTTTGACACCGCTTTGGGTTTTTGAGCTGTAAACGGGCTTGTTTTTGCCGTTGTAGACAGACCCTGTAACTAGAGGGCGATCGGGATCACCGTCCATGAAATTAACAATAACCTCATGGCCAATGCGAGGAATAAATGAAGAACCCCATTGGTTACCGGCCCAGCTTTGTACGACGCGCAAATAGCAGGAGCTATTCTCATCCTGCTTTCCGTCACGATCCCAGTGAAACTGCACCTTTATGCGGTTGTGTTCATCTATATAGATTTCCTCACCGGCGGGACCGACTACAACCGCGGATTGTGGCCCGCGCATATAAGGTTTTACATGGCGGTTTTCCGGCCGAAAATGAACATCATCAGGAATACAGACAAAGCTGTTGCTATAGCTGGCAGAGTTGGATCCACCGGCGTGGTGAGTACCATCTTTGATATTGTGCTCTATCCCGAGAATAATGTAAGAACCTTTCTCCGATCCAGCTTCATGCTTGGCAAGTTTGAACTTTCCCCCCGCGAAAAAGCTGCTGCAGTCGCTCGTAGCCCTAACGGTATTACACTCAACCTCTTCCGCTTCCAACCGAATCTTTACAAGGTCGCTACCCAAGCTGCTTTCATATAGACCGGGGTACTCGTAATGCTCATAACTGGCATTCTTTGCGAATGGGCTCTTGGTTTTGGTTCCCGCCTGGAGATCTTTCAACGGCTCTTTGAAATTGTAATCGTTGAGAGTCCAACTTCCTTTCTTGAACAGGTACTCATGCTCCCAGGATGATATTTGCGAATGTGGAGCACTTCCTTTGGAGTACTCAATATCTGTCTCGGGGAGTTCCTCATAGGCGTTCTGCTGGTCGACGAGTATCAGCTTATGCTTGTCGTCACTATGTTCGAAGAAGTAGGCAATGCCATCCTCTTCGAGAAGCCGGGAAACGAAGTTAAAGTCGGTCTCATTGTGCTGAATGCAGTACTCCCGCACCGTGCCACCCTTTGCACGGAACTCGAAGTCCGTAAATCCGAGCTTACTGAATACCTGGGAAACGATATCCTTTGTATTCATTTCCTGAAAAATTCGGTGGTTATTGGTTTGTGTTAAAAACCACAACCAAGGGACCATAATCATCCTGTACTGTCGGAGATTATCGACCTGAATTTCACCGAAGGAAAAAGACTTGATAAACCCGTTGAACTTCCGTCCCTGCTCATCTTGTACGGTTACCGTTCCGGATTTACCCACAACGTTTTCTGGGGAGACGGCCAGGTTCTCCGAGAGAACTTCAATTTCGAACTCAAAGATTTCGGATATATATTCGCGACCTACAAATGAGGTCATCAGAAAAGTGTCTTGTCCTAGAGAGAAGTCAGTAATTGATATTAAACGGTTTTCTTGAGTAATCTGACCCATAACGAACAAACCTCAGAATGGCACTCGACGATGCGATGCCGGATCATCCTTGCAGCGAAACAGCACGGAGGGTCGTATGATTCGCCGGGTATAGCGGAAAACAACCACTCGAAGGTTTTTGAACCCAGGAGTGGTTGTGAATTGCAGGCTAAACCAATTTTTACAAAGGCTTGGCGGTCGTAAGGTCGTAACCCACGCGTTGCGGATTTGCTGATTTATTGCTCTTATCAAAGTCGTTGTAGTTAACCATGATCTTGGCGAAGCTCAGGGAGATTGATTCAATGGGATCGCTCTCGCCGCTTGCAGACACGGAGTATCCACTCACGAGCACATCTTCCAAAGTGTAAGTCATGAACTCGACCACTTTATCAGCGCCGGTCTGAACAAACTTGATGACGACTTTCTTACCAGCAGAACCTGTTACCGATTCTTTGAACAAAGCAGTAGCTGAAGTATCAGCCGGCTTAGTCACAGTAATTTCACTGATTGTTGGGCGAGTTGCTTCGCGGTTTGAGAGGTTGCCCGGCTCCATTGAAATGCCACGACCAACGCCGAACTGGACACTATCAACAGAGATATGGTCTTTATAACCATCAGCAGTCACATTCCCTTTGATGCCTTCGTATTCCAAATAAATTGCCATCTACTTTCTCCTGTTTCTTGCTTAGTTTTATTATCGCTACTAGAGGAATGTTACCTTCCAGTAACTATCCCATCTCAGCTTCGAAGACCACACAGCCATATGCAATGTGCGTGCTGATAATATCCGAAAATGGCAGCCTCTACAACGATCAAAAGTAATATTTACATCAGTTTCCTGTACAAACTCTGGAAAAAACTGAGAAGCGAAAACCACCAAAAACAGAATACCGTTACATCCAGGCTTTTACGCGCCACAAATGAGACGCACGTCACACTTCACTACTGATTGGCAGTGGGGCAGACCTTAGAAACTATATTGGATATCAAAATATAACTTCATACTTTTATCCGGCTCCCTGACATCAGTTCCAGACGTAATCTCCGCAGACAGAGGCTTTGCCAACGTTATGTTCGCCCGCAAACCGGCACCATAGCTAAGTTTAAGACCAACACCGATGTCGCTCAAATAAGCGTTTGTGTCATCTTTCCCGTCTACGAGCGAATGGTTCATTCCATATCCCGCATCGACAAAAACAAACGGCTGCACAACTTCACTTAACGATCTACCCGCGATTTGAACCCCGCCAAATGCCGGACCCGGAAAAACCCAGTCTGCCGAGAGTGATAATCCATCGTCGGCATAAAACTCATTGATAATAAAACCTCTCGCTTTGGTAGGACCCGCAAGAGAAAACCGATTGATTGACGACAATGACGTGCCAGAGTATTGCAATGAACTCTGTAGAATCGCACGACTATTCAGCGATAATAGCGGTACATCCAGAAACGTTAGCAATGAATAGTTCAGATTCAGAATCCAGGGATTATCATCTTGCCCCACATCTGCCCCGGCAACGAATTTACTGGACGTAAAGGCCATCCTCGCTTGATGCAAGGTTCGGCTTTTCTGATTCAGCGTATCAAATTCGTAAAACGCTTCCATGTTCTGAACCTCATCGGTTAGTCCTATACCTGGCACCAATTCGGATTCGATGACCGATTCAATTTGAGAGATTCGTATCCCGAGCTTGTGATTTTTGGCGCGGCTACGCTTCAGAATATAGGTGGTGGAAAAATCCGCTACACGGGAACGACCCGTAATACCCAAGTCACCGAACGGTTGAGAATCATTACCGGTCACCGCAAAGTCGTTATTGGAGAACCCCAGGGAGAGGCGCAGCCGGGGACTGAAGAGGTGCGTGTTATAGCGGAAAGACCCATAAAGTGAATTGTCCGGCTGAAAGGAGTTCAATATTGCCAGATGGACCTGATCCCCTATCCCCAGTGGATTATTGAACAGAAAATCAGCATATAATCGATATTCTCCTGAACTCTCTGAGCCATGGTTGTCCATCCGGAGGCTCGCGTCATACCAACGTTCATCCAGGACGTTCACATTGAGCCGGCTATCGCCGACTTGACTTCCTGCTTCAAAAAAACCTTGCGCCGACAATCCTGGCAAATCGTTTACAAAATAAAGATATTCCTCCATGCGCTGGGCGGTAATAGGCTCCCCCATCGCACCTTTGAATATGTCCTGAATCCGAGACTCGGAATAGTCGTCGTTATTATGAACCACCACCTCGCCCAGTTCGCCGAGCAGAAGGGTTAGCGTAACAACGCCATCCCGCACATGTTGTTGTGGGATGAACGCTTTGGCTAGAACAAAGCCGCGCTCGCGATAGTACCGGGTGATAGTGTCCGCCACCATTTCTATCATGCCAAGCGTAATGCCGCGTTCCCGTCGCTGTTCACGCACAAGAAAAACCAAGCGCTGCACTTCAATTGGCCCGACGTGCTCAATCGTCGTTTCATCTTCAATTTCGCCCAGAAGATCCGAAAGTTCTCCGAGCTCGCTGAGGGTGTACCCGGAATCAAGAAGCTTTCCTTCTTCCATCAAGTCAAAGCGAAGTGCTTCCACACGCTCGATGATCTCCGCTCGCGAAATGCCCAGTTCGGGATATTCTACCAACCCCTGTACACGAAATTCCTTGACGTTCAAACGCGGCCCGGCCATTGGGTCTGGGCTGCGCTCTCGAACGCTGGGAATATCCATGTCCATCAAAGCACTACCGGTTTCCAGCTCCGGAACTTCAGTGGTGTCAGGCATTTCTATAATTGGCGAGCTGTGAACATCCTTGGCACCAAACACAAAAGCTGCCACCAGAAAGAACACCATGGCGGTGGATTGAGGTTGAAAAAGCTTCATTTTTTACCTTTATAAACTACACAAGCTTATTAGAATCATTATGAAAAACGGCGGGAAATGTTCATTAATAGAGCTCTTCATCGTCGTACCGCTGATCGCTTGGTAACAGCACCGATATATCGTTGTAGAAAAAATTGGTGATATTCGCAAAGATCGCCGGGTCCAGGTCCTTCAGGCTCTCGACTTCCACCATTTGTTCGCTGGCGACATTAATAAGCTCTTGTAAGTCTGACTGAATGGTTGAAGCATTTTGCACGATTCGAGGACGGGCATTGAATGCCCAGATGGGCTGCCAACTGGTGATACCTTCAATGAACAACGTATCCTGCGTGTATATTACCAGTGGGCGAGTCCTGGATCCGATAGTACCTTCAGTGGCGATAAGACCAGCACTGAAACCGACGATATCCGGGGACGACGCATCTGCCACGCCAGTAGCAAGCAGGCTGCCGTTGTTGACTCGAATGTTCAACGTACCAAGATCATAATTTGCGTTCGCCGTACCGCCCGCCACGTTAGCATCCGTCTCCCCCTGCTTATAAGGGGTACCTATTGCGGTATCCAAAGTTAAATCGCCATTATTAACGATGCTGATATCGCCGTTATTGCGCAGTTTTTCAACCAGTATGGGACCATTATTCTCAATAAGAACTTCACCGGTCTGGTTACTCAGTGCCAGTTGGGATACTTCGCTCTGTAAGTAACTTCCCCCGGCTTGCGAGACGCCTGCATTCGATTTTGCCTCCAGACGTTGAGCATGAACAACGCCTGCGACCTGCGAGATTTCGCCCTTACCGGCAGTGAGTTTTACGGTATCGGATGCTTCAAGCGCAGCAACCTCCAGATCCGTCTGGGCGACATAATCGATATCTCCGTCGGTGGCTGTTGCCCGAGTACTCTCGCCCATTGTCACTTTTCCGCCGGCGGATACAAACACATTCCCGGAGCTGGCAGCGATGTCCGCGCGCTGGTGAACACTGCCGGAGTCAGATTCCACTGCTACGCCCGAGAAACCGGAGAGCTCCGCTTCCTGAGAAACGTTACCCGTTGCTGTCAAAGCAACCGCATTATGTGTGGAGGTTATGGATTCGTGTATCACCAGCTCCCCGCCACTGACATTTACCGACACTTGCTCATGGGCCTGCAACTGGCGAAGTTCCGTAACGCCGCTGGTGTTGATAGTAACAGTACCGTTTGACGCACTGGTGCTCCCACCCGCGCGCATTGACAGCGAACCACCCTCAACACGAACATTGTTGACCGCATCCATAACGCCATGCTGATCGATACCGGCCGTACCCGCATTGACAATGATATCCCCTGACGCAAACAGGTTTTGCAGCGTCATATCGCTGTCACTGGTGTAGCTCACGGACTTACCCTGTGTCTCCACGCCAGTCGCCATACGCACAGCTCCATCGGCGGTAACCGCCACGTCTGATCCGGCAGTGATATTGGAAGCCTGATCCACGTCACCCGTAGCACGGACAGTGGCTGAGCCACCACTTGTGAGAGAGCCCGTCAGGTTGATATCTCGGCCGCTGAGACCAACGGCTCGTCCCTGGGCAGTGCTGAGCGACGCCAGTACATCAATGTCCGACGCTCCGCCATCGAGATGAATCTCAGTAGCAACAACAGAGTTATTGACGGTTATGCCCTCGCCATTGATTTGAACGGTCTGATCAATGTCCACGTTTCCGGAAAGTGTTACGCCGCCCGAGTTAGCCGATACGTTCAGGCCAGAGGCTTTTATGTCACCAGCCACTCGCAAACCTTCCGAATGAGTCACAACATTGCCGGAGGCATTAACACCCTGCAGCGTCAGCTCGTCGGAATTGCGAATCGTAACGTTATCCGCATCCGTGACGCGTACGCTGTCCAGCTGGTTGTCCTTGTGGTCAAGCAGAATGCTTCCGCCAGAGGTAAGCGTGGTATTCCCGCCAACCTCGATCGCTCCAACGGCCGTAATCGCGCCAGTGGTGTTAACAGTAAGATCTTGTGCGACAACGCTCATTAAGCGCGTACCGCCACCATTCACCAGATCAACGTTATCCTCTGCCGTGAGGTAAAGATCGCCAGACAAGTTGTTGCCTTGATCAGTGAGCGCAATGCTTCCATCTTTTGACTCCACTCTCAGAACATCAGCCGAGCTAAGAGCGACATCACTTGTTAAGTCGTCCTCGACAATCAGATCAAAATCGCCATCCATAGAAAATTGAGTGAGGTTCAAGCTGCCTTGCGCATCGAGATAGACAGGCCCCTTGACATCACTCATGGATAGATCCAGCACATTCAGCATTAGACGTTGGTCGGCAGTTCCCACGGCATTAGCGTCATCTAAAACCAGCATAAGAGCGCTGAGCGAATGATCGTTGTCAGCACCATAGACCGCCGCATTCTCGATAGTCAGGGTACCTGGCACGCTCAGGTGACCGCCGACAGAAACCACGTCCCCGTTTTCAGCGTCCACCGTCAGGTTCACCTTATTGCTGAATTTAGCCTCCAGGCTGCCAAGCATGTAGCCCGCATCCATGAGCGTGTAAGTTTCGTTACCGTCACCTCCTTTGACGACCAGTTCACGAGCCAGTGATTCATCATTAATCTGTTGAACACCTGTAACACGTAGCGTATAGGAAGGCGACCCCGGATTCGCGTAACGAAGTTCTCCAGTACCAGCGCCCGAAACTGCATGGGTTGCAACACGTAGGTCACTACCGCCTGTCACATTCACAATGTTCGTAGCACCTGTGCCACCGTTGAATGCCAGGGTTCTGGTAGCGCTAGTTGTAGTCATCACGTTCAGGACATTACTCGCACCGGCGCCACTGGCGCCAGCGAGATAACCGTCTACCCAGCCGCCATTTACATTGAAAGTGTTAGACGTCCCACCACCAACAAGGTTGACAAAGCCGTCAAATGAAATACCGTTCAGCGTGCCCTGGTTGTGTGCATTCACCACCCAGGTATTGGTCTCGTCGTGGGCTCGCAACGTGCTGTCTTTAGCGTTCCCAATCACGGATTCAATATTGCGCCAGGCATTACCGGCACTACCTAAAACGACCTCCATATTGCTCGTTTCGCGAAGGTCAACGGTATCCCCTCCTCCGGTTGTTTGGGTGCCACCGTCAATGTAGCCGCTGAGGCTACCAGTGTTGGTAAACTTGAAGGTGTCGTCGCCAGCGCCGGCTTTGAGGTGATTGAAGTTACGGAACCGGATTCCTGAGCGGTAGTTCGTGTTGGTCAATGTGCCACCGTTTGCAGAGCTGATAACCCATGTATCGTCCGCGTTGCCACTGATAAACGTATTGGTGAAGGCGCTGCTCGCCACAACGTCTTCTATGCCCGCAGTTCGGATAGCGCCACTGACCGGTTCGTTCGCATCCAGGCTAACGGTGAACCCCCGCGCCCCACGTTCCAGGTTGAGCGTGTCTGCGCCACCACTGCCCTGCAGAAGGCCGGTCACGTTTGCACTCAAACCCACCAAGCTGAAATTATCAACTTGAGCGCCGCCAACGAGGTTCCCAAAATTGTAAAACTCAATGCCATTAATAGAGCCGGTGTTGTTGCCAGTGATCGTCCACTCGTTGGTGGCCACGTCGCTACCTAAAAGACTGTTATGCGTGCCTCCATGCAACTGTTCAAGTCCCTCAACAACCAGATTCACACTTTGCTCGGTGCCGTCCAAGCCAACAGAAAAATCGTCACTTGGCGGGAGTGCGGTCAAGTACAGAATGTCTGTTGCACTGCCTGCGCCGCCCTCTACCCGGGCGACATCGTTCTCCAAAGCACTGAACCTGAATGTATCCTGCAAATCCCCGCCGGCCAGCGTAGCAAAACCGCTGAATGTTATATCATTGGTGCCGTCGGCAGAGAGATCCAGCGAGCCTTCGGATCCAATAGACCATAAGTTGGCAGTTCCTGAACTCACTAACCGGCTATTGGTATTCACGTTGCCAATAATACTGCTGAACCCGTACACATTTGTGCCACTCGCACTCGTGCCGTTCACATGAATGTTCTGGTTTTGCTCAGAGCCGGACGCATCAAAGGTGTTAATACCTCCACCACCTTTCAAATCACCCTCGAAAATACCTTTGGCGGCGAACGTGAAGGCATCATTTGAACCTGCGCCCTGAATGGTTCCGAAATCAATAAAATAACTGGTTGTTGCGGTGTCTTTGTCGGTCACTTGCCCGTCATTTTTGCCGTCAAACAGATCTGCGAAGGGTTGATCCATATCTGTGGTAGCACCGATGTACCAGTCATAACCATAAATGTTGTTTGATACGGCGATGGTACTCTGTTCATTACCAACCACCCCTTCCACATTTGACAGACTCACCTCACCGTCGCCAACAGTCTCACCACCCAGGTTGACCGTGACGGCACCACTATCGGAATAGTCCACAAAATCGATCCCGTCCCCACCGTCGATATCGCCAATTGATCCGGTTACCACGAAGCTATCTGTAGCGGTACCGCCGACCACTTTGCCGAAGTCGGAGAAATTTACAGTAGTTTGGAACCCGGCCCCTGAAGCAGGTTTGACATTACCAGCGTTAGTGCCAGTTATTTCCCATTCGTAGCTCTGATCATTCGCACCAATTAGTTTATTTTTCGACGAGTAGGTCCCGTTAGCGGTAATCCTTTCCATGTTAACCGCGTTAACATGGCTGGCGTCACTGCCTTCTCTAGCCAACTCAACCGTCACTTCTTCAGGCAGTTTCTGAAGATCCAATGTGTCCTCGACTGTGTCAGTCGGGTGTGCGCCACCATCCATGTAACCAGAAATGAATCCCAAAGACTCAAAACTGAAAGCATCCGCAAGTGTGCCACCTATCAGGTTTTCCATGCTCGCAAACTTGAGTGCGCCGGCGGTCTCGCCTGTAGCTTCCAACGTACCAGCATCGGTGTTTGTAATTGTCCAAGTATTGGCTTGATTGAAGCCTGTTAGTGAATCAGTTTCTGAACCGCCCTTTAGGCTCTCTATTCCGGTAAATAAGCTGATGTAGGTCGAGGGTGTTCCAGTTGCGTTATACGCAGCGACTTCCCCTTCATTAGCCGAAATCATCGCCCACTGGTTTACATCGTTGCGCCCCTCCACAACATCATTATCATTGGCGCTGCTACCGCCGTCGATAGCGGCGGCACTTCCGGCATTACTGTTACTGGTGAACACAAAGCGGTCGCTGCCGGCCTCGCCGAACAAGGTGCCAGTGACAGCGGCATCGATGTTGAACACATCATTGCCCACACCACCTTTCATGTTGCCAGTAAAGGCGTTACCAATTGCGAAAGTGTCAACGGCTGTGCCGCCTTGCAGGGTGTCGATGTTGCTAAAGCTTGTTACGTAAACGTCGTCTCCCGTTACACCGAGTGTGTTGCCGTCAGCGGTGATGGTCCAGGTGTTGGCGGTGTTACGCGCTAACAGCGTGTCAACATAAGAATCGGAACCGCCCTGAATTTCTTTGATACTACCTTCTGCTGCCATTTCGAACTGATCACTATGTGTACCACCGATCAGGTTTTCCATGCCGGTGAACGTCACTCGGTCAATAGCCCCGTCCAAATTCTCAACAACAGTACCGCCGCCCTCGCTGGCGATTTTCCAATAGTTAGCCTGGTTGCGTCCGGAGAGACTGTCGCTACCGCTACCGCCGGCCAGGGTCTGTATATCCACAAAGTGGTAATTGTTAAGAGTGCCGTCGTGGGTGCCGGTGAGTACCCAGCTGTTGGAGCCGTTGTCTTTTTGCAGTCTGTCATCACCGCCGCCTCCGGTAATGGTACCGGTCACGTAGCCACTGGTTAACTGGAACAGATCTGCCTTAGTGCCACCGGTCAGGTTTTCCATACCGGTGAAGGTCATGTGGTCATTAGCGGTGGCTACGTTACCGCCGCCTACGCTCGCCACGGTCCAGTGGTTGACCTGACTGCGTCCGGTAAGGGTGTCGCTGTCTGTACCACCAATCAGGGTCCGGAAACCCACGAATGAATAGCTGTTTAGGGTGCCTCCGTGGGCATCGGTCAGAACCCAGCTGTTAGAGCCACTGTCTTTTTGTAAGCTGTCATCACCACCGCCACCGGTGATGATGCCGGTCACGTAGCCGCTGGTGAGTTGGAACAGATCGGTGCTTGTACCACCGGTCAGGTTCTCCATGCTGGTGAAGGTCATGGTGTCACCAGGCGTGGCCATGTACGCTGTGACAGTGCCACCATTGATGCTATCGATCTGCCAACGGTTGGCCTGGTTACGCCCAGTCAAGGTGTCGCTGCCGCTACCGCCGTTCAGTGTTTTGATGTCTTCGAACTGGTAACCATTCAGTGTGCCGTCATGCTCACCGGTGAGTACCCAACTGTTAGAGCCGTCGGCTTTTTGGAGGCTATCGTCACCACCGCCACCGGTGATGACGCCGGTCACGTAGCCGCTGGTGAGCGCGAACAAATCGGTGTTTGTCCCGCCTACCAGGCTTTCCATGCCAGTGAAGGTCATGCGGTCAGTAGCCGCGTCCATGCTCTCAGCAACAGTACCGCCGCCCTCGCTGGCGACTTTCCAATAATTAGCCTGATCGCGCCCGGTTAGGGTGTCGCTACCGCTACCGCCGGTCAAAGTCTGGATATCCACGAACTGGTAATTGTTAAGCGTTCCCTCGCGGGCGCCAGTGAGCACCCAACTGTTGGAGCCGTCGTCTTTTTGTAAGCTGTCATCACCGCCGCCACCGGTGATGGTGCCGGTCACGTAGCCGCTGGTGAAGTGGAACAGATCTGCCTTGGTGCCACCGGTCAGGTTTTCCATCCCCGTAAAGGTCACAGTATCGGTGGACCCGATCACATTCTCTGCCACCGTGCCGCCGTTAATGCTATCCACCGTCCAGCGGTTGGCTTGGTTGCGACCGACCAGGGTGTCTGTGCCGTCGCCACCGGTAAGGTGGCCAGTACTGATACCGTCATCGATAATAAATGTGTCATTACCGTCCGTACCGATTAGCCTCTCGATGCCAGTGAATATGCCGACCCAGTCGATCGCAACATGCCCTTCACCGTCCCCTGTCATAGTCCACGTTACCTTGCTCTCGCTCTCGGCATCGATGGTCAGGCTATCACCCTCGACTCCATCACCACCTCCATGCAGGCTGCCGACGATGGACTGCTGGTATACAGTAAAATTGTCATCGGCGTTGCCGCCGATATAATTCTCGATACCATTAAACGATATAGTCCTATTGAGGGTATTACCACCACTGGCGCCATCGCTGCCGATAGACCAAGTGTTAGCGGTGTTGGCGCCACTCAAGGTATCGTCGCTACTGTCGGTGACGGCGCCTGAGGCGGCGTTGAACGTGCCACCATAGAGGCTGGTGGTGATGTCGCCAACCGTCGTGATATTAAAGCTGTCACTACCTGCCCCGCCTTGCACACTACCTATGTCGGCACCGAGTGAAAAAGTATCCGTACCAGCGCCACCAATGAGGCTGTCTATGTCATAGAAGCGGTCAACAATCGTGCTGGCAGG
>CAYQQJ010000030.1:0-9005 GCA_964419935.1 uncultured Cellvibrionaceae bacterium | reverse complement strand
TTGCACCGTTGCGTACGGTGAAGTCATCATTGGCCGTTCCGCCAACGAAGTGGTCGATGCCCCCAAAGTGAACACCGGTGTTGGTGGCCGCGTCAAAGTTCAAGGTATTGTCGCTGCCGCCAATCAACCAGGTGTTAGCGGTGTTAGCGCCCGTCAAAGTGTCAATGCCCATATCGGTGGCGGTGGTACCATTGAAGGTGCCGCCGTACAGACTGGCTTTGATGTCGCTCGTGACCGTAACCGTGAAGGTATCATCCCCTCCACCGCCCTGCACGCTGCCAATGTCGGCGCCGATCGCGAACTCGTCAGCGTCAGCGCCACCAATCAATTCATTGAACCCCGTAAAATTGATAGCGCCGTATTTTGCTGTGGAAAGACTACCGCCATTTTTCTCGCTAACAGTCCATTCGTTCGAGCCATCGACAACGCCAAGAATGCTCGACGTCCCATTGCCAACAATTGTTTGTATGTCAGTTACACCGTTTAAATCGTCGCTACCGACAGTAACGTTCACGTAATCTAACTGTGAAAGGTCCAGCGTATTATCACTGTCGTTGCCACCGTCTATATTGATCTGTGTGGCACCAATTTCATAGGTGAAAGTGTCGGCAGCCGTTCCACCGATCAGGGATTCGATGCCCGTGAACTGATTTAAATAAGGGATTCGGGGTTCGAGATCGTCCAGATTAACGATCGATCCATTTTGAGCAACACCATCGATACCGATAAACCACTGGTTGTTAACATTCCGCCCCTGAATACCATCACTGCTACCAGAGCCACCATCAACCACACCAGTGATGCTGCCCACTTCGGCATCAGCACTATTAGTTGTAAAAACAAACTTATCATCACCGGACCCGCCCGTGAGGCTGCTAAAATCCTTGAAGTGCAACTCATTGGTAAATAATGGATCGGCCTCGCTTTCTGATTCTGTCGTTACATAACCGGTGTTGGTACCATCGATTGTCCAGGTATTATTGCCACTCGCCATAGATAACGTGGAATCGGTTCCATTACCGATTAACGATTGAATGTTAAGAATCATCCAGTCGGAATTGTCGACGCCAATGCCAACCTTCAACGGGTCCTTTACGTCCGCAAGGTTTAGTTCATTATCGCCAGCTGCCCCATCGATATAGCCGGTTATCTCACCGCCATCAAGCACCGAGAATGTATCGGTACTGTCCCCACCTTTTAAATTGGCCACACCGGAGAACAGCAGCACTTCGGAAGCTGTAGGCGTTCCATTACCCGTGTAACTCCCTATGAACCCAGTATCTTGTGCGGTAATTGTCCAATCATTGGCCTGTGCCGTGTCCGCTTGCAGCATGTCACCAGTAATTCCGCCCCCCAGAATTTCACCTTTGACCGATGCTGGACCAGTAATCACGAAGGTATCGTTCCCCACCCCGCCATCTATCTTCGTGAAGTCCGCCGCAATTGAAAAGTGATCCGTCTCGCTACCACCGATAAAAGAGTTAATTCCAGAAAAACTCACATGGTATTGCGGGTCTTCTTCCGAAGTTGCTTCAAGCGTACCCTGGCCTGGTGAAGACAGGACCCAGGTATTCGCCTGATCTTGCCCAGCTAACGTATCCGTACCATCTTCACCGTCAATCGTGAATTCAGAAGAGCCAGTCACGCCATTCAACGTGAACTGATCATCACCATCACCGCCACGTATCGCGCCATCAAAGGAGCGATTAATGTTGAAGATATCCTCGACTGCTCCCCCTTGCAGAGTTTGTATATTGGTAAAGCTGCCAACGTAAGTTGCATCGCCAACTTGAAGCGAATTCGCGGCATCGGACAAAATCCATGTGGTAACGTCGTCACGCCCCTGAAGCGTGTTGGTTCCATCGGAACCTCCATCCACGCTAGCCACTTTGCCAGTTTCTGAAAAAATGAATTGGTCGTCTGCAGTTCCACCAATTAGATTTTCAAAATCGACAAACGTGACTGTCCCCCCAGTGCCATCGCCACTATCGATAGCACCGCCGTTTACACTCTTTATCGACCACTCACTATCAGCACTCGGGCCGGACAGCGTGTCTGTGCCACCAGTGCCCGTAACGGTGAATGACGATGTGAAAAACGCATTGTGGTTTAATGAAATACTGCCCGTATATGATGAGCTATCGCCAATGACAATGAACTGACCGGCGGTGTTAATTCCATTCGTCTCTCCACTACCGCCTTCGGAAACAATGTCACCGTTCAACGTTATGCTCGGTCTATAGTTGTCCGCATCTGTAGCCGTTACGGAAATCGCTCCCGCATTGCCGCCGGCACCGGCACCAGTGACCGCATTGGAACCTGACGTATCAATTGAAGCAATGGTGATATCACTACCTGAAATAGTGATATTTCCGCCGGCTTGCCCGACTGTCGTACTATCACCGCCGCGAGTGTTGAGAGCACCAACCGTTGCCACGCCATCCACTGCTATGGTTATACCACCACCGGCAGCATCCGATAAACCTTCCGTGGTAATGTCGCTACTTGTAAATGAATTGCCGGCGGCGCTAACGGACGATGCAGTGATAGCAACGCCATCAGCATTGATGGAACCTTCCGCATTAATCCGCAAATCACCCAAGGAAGTGCCAGCACCAATCACACCTTCAAACGTCACGTTGGCTGCATGAACGGTCAAGCTTTCAGTTGCAGAATTAGTGCCGTCAATCGCTCCTGAAAAGGTGACGCTTCCAGCCCGCACTGGGCCGATCGCGGCGCTGACAAGGTTATTAGGTACCACTGTTGTGTCGACTGTTACCTCAGCAGCGGTTAAGAATGCAGGTCCCGTAACTGTTATTGTGCCCCCCAAACCATTTTGTCGATCGGGGATATTATTTGAGCTTTCATACAAGTGCCCGCCTCTGACATGAAGACTCCCACCCAACTCAATACGGCCACCATCTTCGGTTTTTACAATGATATTACCGGCATCCCCGCCATTGGCATCATCCTGGTCCTGACCACCTAGGGCATGGCCGCTACCGCCATCCGTCGTAATACTTGAAATCGCTACAGTGCCAGCGCCGGTTGATGTGATGGACACATGCCCACCGCGCCCACCATCCCATTGATCCTCACTCCACCACGCACTGTCTTCTCCATCGGAGCCGTCGCTACCGATAGCACTCACAGCGTCGCCAACGGTTATGTCTCCCGTAGCCTTTAATGTAATATGTCCGGCGTGTAAGCCACGGGTACCATTTCCATCTCCGGATGAATCTCCTCCGTCGGTGGTCAATGACCCTGTCTCTAACGTCCCGCCACTCGTTAGAGTAATCGCGCCGCCATCGACGTCTACCGCACCACTGGTAACTAAATTACCAGTAACGAGATTCTCACCTGTTTCTATGCTTATGCCATTACTGTTCTCGTCATTGTGCTCGCCATTGGTGGTGATTTTTCCTAATTCGAGTCCATTACTATCCTTAATAGCAATACTGCGAACATTCGTAATATCCTCAAAGGAAAAAAAGTCATGGTTATGGGTCGCCCACTCAACAGCGCCTCCATTGGTGGAGAGCGATGTTTCGCCTGTAACGGTAATCACACCCGCATCGGTAATATCTCCGTTAGCGTTAAGGCTAAGCGTTCCAGTAACCGTGGAGGTGCCGAGGGTGATGCCGTTGGCGTCCCGCAGCGAGGTATTGCCAGCGCTTGTCAGGAAAATCGTGCCATTGAATGTATTGGACTGATCAAGCGTGACAGCACTACTATCACTGTCATTGCCAACATTAATAACGGTATCGCCAGCTATGGTCAAATAAGCGCCTGACGCTTGGGTGACAGTCACATTCGCTGGCGTAGATATTTCTGCATCAGGGTCAGTATCCCGTCCATCAATCGTTAGATCACCCGTGCATGCGTTATTACTACTGCAGTTAACATCGGTAATTAACGTGGCAAGCTCAATATCACTACTGGTGTAGAGTTCGATATCGCCCCCCATTGACCATGTGGCATTACTGTCACTCTCACCATTGGCATTATCAGTATTGATAATAATGTCGTTCTGCATCACGATTTCATTAGCGGACGCTGTGAAATTACCACCTGCAGTATAAATATCAGCGTAGAGGTCTATCTTACCCTCAGCCGTTAAATCTACATCCAATGTATCTCGCGCATCACCATTATCATCGTAGATATCTGCATAGAGCGTAATACCACCCGCTGCTGTAACGTTAAAGAACGGATTACTGTTTTCGCCGCCACTGCTTTCACCAAAAACGACATCACCGTCTGCAGTGCGCGGACCGGTATCATTGAAATTAAATTCACGCAGAAAAAAGAAGTCACCGCCACTATTAACTGTAACGGAACCACTACGCAAGTTATGTTCATCACTGTTTCGCTCGCTAGGGCGATAGCCGATATCTAGCCCCCCCAGGTTAGTATCCCCGCTGGTGTTAATCACAATATCGCCAGCACCCTCTGTGGCGAAAGTGTCAACAACACCTTCGGCGGCAATATGGTGATCCAACACTTCGCCATCCGAATAGTTGTCATTCGTGAAGATATTAGTAAAGCTATTTGGTAAAATCGGGCCGATACTATCGGCGGGATCTCTGTCCCCGCCAACGATAAAGTTACCACCACCGGTAGTAATGTTCTCCTTCATCTCGATGGCTGCAGCATTGTTGAACCACACGTTGCCTCCAGCGGTTTCAACAGTGGCCGTGTTAGTAAAAGACGCTGTGCCACTCGTGGCGAAAATACCGCCGCCGGTTCTCAGGGTGTCATTGATAGCGATGGCATTTCTCGCATTCAACTCGACGGCACCACCGGATGTCACCAGGCTTTCAGATGCATCCGTGTCCAACGTAACGTCCGTAGCGTTGATTACCGAAAACGCACCACCGCCTGTGCGTACACCTTGTCCATTGATGAAGACGTTGCCCGCACTCGCGGTAAGGCTCACACTACCTCCTTCAGTGTTTAAAACGCCACCACCTCCGCCACCACTTAATAGAATATTGCCATTATCGGTTGTAGCGGTAACAATGCCGCCGTCAAGCCATATACTGTTATTACTTACCGCATTAATAGTGATTCCATTCCCCGCATGCAGGTCAAGATTCAGCCGGCCGGTGGGGGTTGCTTGACTGCCATTATCCATGGTTACGCTGTTAAGGTTAATTGTGCCAGCCATTGCCGTGAGGTTCATACTACCCACGGCGTCAGTGGTCTCGGTAAGTCCTTCCGTATTCAAAGGCAGGTAAGAGTAGAAGTCATAGCTGTTGGCAAGAGTTATGTCACCTTCGGAAGAGTGAACCGTGACATCGCCGACGGAGGCAAAAGCGTTTTCATCATTCTCGGTAACGCCGCCGAAAGTGGCGGAGCCAAGATTAACGTCGTTGGTCGTGTAAAGAGCTATGTTGCCACCGCCAGTATTTGCCGCCGTGCTGATCGTCACAGCGGAACTGTTGAAGCTATCTACACGATCTTGCTCACTGCCTACGGTAAAATTACCGCCATTGGTGGTCACATTGCCGAGCACATTGATACCCCCAGCCCCACTGAGTGTTATATCACCACCATTGGTGGTCATAGTGCGAGCAGTGAGTGCATCAGAGGTGTTAAGAGAGATGGTCCCGCCATTAGACCAACCCGCATTCCGCGGATTCCCGTCAGTATCGCCATGAGCAAGATTGGTGTTAATCTCTGTACCGCTAGTGGAGGTTATAGTAGTTGCTGACGCCAAAAAATTTCCGCCAGCGGTATAAATATCATTATTGAAAGTGATTGTGCCGTTGTTCGCGGTCAGGTCAATATTCAGTGCATCCCTACCATCTCCATAACTATCATGGATTGCGCCATCCAGCGTAATATCACCGCCCGCCGTCACGCTCATTAAAGTTTCTGACGCTATGGCTTGACCATCCTCATCTGTCAGAAATCCACCGTCACTTGTGCGCGGCCCACTGTCATTAAAATTAAAATCTTCCGCCAACGTAACATTGCCACCTGCAGTCACCGTAATGGAGCCGGTATTTTCGGCACCGCCATTAAAATTGACCTGCTCCCAATCATAACTGAGGTCGATATGGCCCAAAGTAACATGACCGGTATCTGCTCCGTTCACGCCGACGTTGATAACAACATCACCCGCACCCAATGTTGTGCCAGTGCTGATGGTTCCACCGGTGCCATCAGCAAAATAGTTCGTAAAACTGGTGGGGGTAATGGCCTCTAGCTCCCCGGCACTATCGGGGTCAGCCCCAACGACAAAGTTACCACCATGAGTTGAAATGTTGTTTGAAACACTCATAACCCCGAGGGCGTTAAACCAAATATCGCCACCTGAAGAGGTTATTGTTCCATCAATAATGAGATTGCCGCTACGGTCTGTTCCCGGCGCCACTGTTCGGGCTTGCATCTCGGTATTTGAATCATTGTCGTGGTCCACGAATAGTGTGGAAAGTGCTGAATCACCTGCGGATAATCGGATTGTGTTTGCTGTAATAGCACCACCTGGTTTCATCTCAATGACATCACCAGCCCGGAGAGTTGTCGCCACGGGCGGAGCGCTATTTCCGATAGCGCCTGCAATCGTAATATCATCAGCTGCGAATATCTCTATTTGTCCAGCTGTGTTGATACTCCTACTTTCCATAAGCGTAAAGTTGCGCGAGCCGTCCGCCCCTAGGCATTCCCCAAGACCGCAGCCATTATGGCCAGCGGTAAACTTCATGTCACCATCGCCTAGGTCAATATCGGCACTTACCGTAATTGCATGACCCGCACTAAGAGTTATGCTGCTAGATGAGTTTGAGGTGATACTGTAGCCAACGGTAATATCTCGGGTGGCCTCTAGAACAACATCGGTTCCCCCGTTCAAGATGCCCTCAAGAGTGCCTGCCCCTATTTCCGCATCTGTATTTCCGCCATCGGCAAATCCGTTATTGTCTTCATAATCATCGGTACCTGATCGAGTTATCTTTATGTTGAGGGGATCAAGCAACAACGTGCCCGCTCCACCGGGTGCTGAGAGATCGACATAGCCGTTAAAATTCAGGTAATTTTTGCCGGAAATTTCTGCAAAGCCCCCACTCCCTTCGCCGGCACCCCGCCCGGAAATATGCCCGTTGAATCGGGTAATATCATCCGCCCAAACAATAACGCGGCCGCCGTCACCCTGCCCCACGGCATCCCCATAAATAGCCGCATCTTCAGCAACAAACGTGCGCCAAGCGTTGCGCATGTAAGGGTTATTGCCCTGGTAATCACCACCGATATAAACCTCTCCACCACCTAAAGTACCAGATGCATCTATGGTGGCACTGTCAAACAGGCCCACATGATGGCCGAGCACCTTCACCGCACCGCCAGTGTCACCTTCAGCTCTGGCAGAAGTTGTACTATCGCCGCTGAGTAAGGTGGTGTGATTGGCATGAAGCTCAATACTACCTGCCTCCCCGCTTACGGAGTTCGCATGTATCTCACCGCGGTTGGTAACGTTCTCGCCCAAGGCTACAATGGTGCCCGCGTCACCTTCCGCAGTGGAAACATCCAAGCGACCTGTGTTGACAACATCCGCTCCACCGCCCAGAGTAAAAGTACCATCACTATGAACGACCACGCTTTTGGCTTCGTCAGAATCGCCAGTATTAACGGCCTGAGAAAATATATCCCGGCTTGTACTGGCCGTTAGTAAGATTCTTCCACCTGCAGCTTGAATATCGCCCTCATTCAGCACCGCAGCATCAACACCTAACTCTTCTTGTAAAACAGCCTTGGTGACCCTGACACCCATCAAACCGGAGCTATCGAAGGTCACAACCGCCTCTTTACCGGCGGCCATATTGACGGCACCCAGGTTGGCCACAATCAAGCCATCGTTTTCCACCTGCTGTCCCAGCAAGGTAACGGAACCACCTGTGGCTGCCTCAATAATGCCACTATTGATAACGGAACCGTCACTGCCCTCCAGTGCCGCGAAATTCAGACTGCCGTTGATAAATTCGTTGGGGTTAATAGCCAACCCACTGGCAATCAAGCCACCGACATTCAAGGTGGCATTTTCACCAAAAAATACACCGTGGGGATTGACCAAAACTACGTTGCCATTCGCACTGATTCGCCCATGAATCTCGGAGCCGTTGTTTCCCAGAATGCGATTCAACGCAATGGCCGACGCATCAGGCTGGATGAAATTTACAGATTCGTCGACATCAAGATTAAAACTCTCCCAGTCTATTGCCAAGCGATGACTGTCTTGATTGATGGTCGTACTCAGCTCACTTTGGTCGATACTCCCCGCACCGCCGACGACGCTGCCACCCGTTGGCCCCGCTTCAACCATACCCGCAACCGCCATTTGAGAAGCGGCAAGAATGGCCAAATACAAACGGCGACGGGAGTATTGCCTTGCAAACGGTGTTTTTGGCAGAGAAGTGCGGGCGGGAGATTTGTTCATCTTTCGGTCCAGAAAATATGCATGTGCCGGAGGTGCTTCAACAAACAGCCTCCGGCTATTTTTATAATGTGAGATTACGGTCTTTACTCTTCCACGGATTTGGAAATGGTAACGAGGGTACTGTTTTCCAAATCCACGGCGTATAGCCCTTGTGTATCTTTATCCACAATTAGTGCGTAAGGAGACCCCGATACATGGTGCACGTAATGGTTTTCCCCTCCGATTCTTGGATGAATCTGTGTGCGCACACCTGTACCCAAATCGACCCTCACGATACCCTCAACTGCATCGGTCACCAATGCGCTGTTTGATAGGTCATCAACGGTAATGGAGATTGGGAAAAACATCCCTCCATCACTTGCCGTGGAAATCTCACTCCTGATCCCGGTTTCAAGATCAACAGCTAACACGGCCTGACCATGATCGTCGGCAACTATGGCTCTGCCGTTCTCAATAATTAATCCCACGGGCATATCAAAAGCAGGGCCAGAATCTGGCTGGTTATTATCAGAGATAAGCGTCCGCTCCCCCGTCAGTAAGTCAAGACGGGAAAGATTTGCACTATTCC
>CAYQQJ010000029.1:0-40349 GCA_964419935.1 uncultured Cellvibrionaceae bacterium | reverse complement strand
ACGGTGGGTCAAAAGTAATGGCCAAAAGTGGGTCAAAATAGATGGCCATTGACAATTGCATTGCAGCAATTTGCAGCAACCATTCGGGAGCAACTCATGAACAATCAGTTTTTTCAGCAATCTGAGCAATTCTTCAAACCGATGACGGACCTGATGGCGCTGAACGCGAAAACATTTGAGGCGCTTACTGAAAAGCAAACTGGCTTGATGTCCGATGTCTGGAATGATGGCGTGAACTACGCACGGCATTTATCGGACAAACAGGACATCGAATCCTTTTACACCTCTCAAAAGGAATTCTGGGAAGGGATGAGCCAGAAGTTCAGCAGCACCGCCAAAGATTCCTACGTACTGTTATCTGAGGCACAGGAACGTATGACGGAACTGATGCAGGATTCCATGGGCAAAGCAGGTGACGCGGCCACCGGTGCGATGAATATGGGAGCTGCCGGCGACGCGTTCGGGCGCGCGACGGAAGCCACTCAAGAAGCTGCCAGTGAATCCTCCAAAGCCGCAGCCCAGGCTGCCAATCAGGCAGCGTTTGCGGCGGGGGAGAAGACCGGGCAAAAGAACCCGTCTTCATCGGGAAAGACTACCGGTAAGTCCACGGGCTCTCGCAGCTGATTTTTGTGTTTCAGGCGTGCATATAGTCTCCCGCCGAACCGCTGGCGGGAGTTAGTGGCAGGAGGTCCTCAATGCATGTGCTGCCCGCCATTGATCGACAGAGTTGAGCCGGTGATGAAGCTGGCCTCGTCTGCCACCAGAAATTCCACGCCCCGTGCAATCTCCGCCGGCTCACCCAGGCGGCCCACAGGAATATTGGCAACAATACTCTCCAGTACATTATCCGGTACCGCGCGGACCATATCAGTTGAAATGTAGCCCGGCGCTATGGCATTCACGGTGATGCCCTTGCCGGCGCCTTCCTGGGCCAGCGCTTTGGTAAAACCCAATATTCCGCATTTCGCGGCAGCGTAGTTCACCTGGCCGTACTGGCCGGCTTGGCCGTTGATGGAGCCGATATTAACAATGCGGCCGAAACCCTGTTCCCGCATTCCGCCAATGGTTGCATGACAGGTGTTGAAGCAGGCGCTCAAGTTGGTGTCAATCACCGCCTGCCAATTATCCCGTGACATTTTGTGCAGGGTTCCGTCCCGGGTAATCCCTGCGTTGTTGACCAGAACCTCCACGGGGCCAAGATCTTCCGTGATGGTTTTGATCGCCTGCTGGCACTGGTCATAATCCGCCACATCGAACTTGTAAACGGGAATGCCGGTGGCTTCCCGAAATATCTGTGCGGCCTCTTCATTGCCGCGATAGTTGGCAACGACACGGTAGCCTGCCTGTTTAAGTCTCACTGAAATCGCTTCACCGATACCGCGGGTTCCGCCAGTGACAAGAGCTACTCTACCCATGAACATACTCTCCTTGGTCTTCCGTTAGGTGAATGGGCCATCGACGCCCGTTTGCACAAGCTCAGCAATACAGCGCCCTGCATGGCAATCCTGTGCCTGCGGAATGACAGCCGCAAGGCGGCAGCAGTTCAGTGGCCCGATAGATTTCGTCGCCTAAAAACGCTCTTTGTCCGGAGTCTGTGCGCTGCATTCAAAATCGGTAACTGGCAAGAGGGGAGGCTGCCTGGCGCGATGGAAGCCGCGCATCCAGGAATATGACGAGTAACTGTTATCCGCCGCTGTGTAAATAGCGCGATAACTGGCATAATGTCGCCCGTTTTCCATACCAACGGTTCCACGCTGGCCACGCCGGCACTGACGGCAACACCTGGCGGTCGGTAAGCGGGTCACATTTCTTTTGACTTCACTATGTTCGAGGATTTACATGCAGCCGCAAGTTAAGCCCAATAACCCCAATTTTTCATCCGGTCCCTGTAGCAAACGTCCGGGTTACGACGTCAACAAGCTGGAGCTGGAAACTCTGGGGCGATCCCATCGTTCCGCGCTGGGCAAGACGGCCTTGGGGCGTGCCTGTAGTGAAACAGCCGAGTTGTTGAAGTTGCCCGAGGGCTATCGCGTGGGTGTAGTGCCGGCGTCCGATACCGGTGCCGTGGAAATGGCATTGTGGTCGTTGCTGGGCGAGCGTCCGGTGGATGTTATGGCGTGGGAATCCTTTGGATCCGGCTGGATCACTGACATCACCAAACAGCTAAAATTGAAAGACGTGCGCGTCATGGAAGCGGACTACGGCCATCTGCCGGACCTGTCTGCCGTCAACTTTGACAACGATGTTGTCTTCACTTGGAACGGCACCACATCTGGTGTGAAGCTGCCCAATGGCGACTGGATTGACGACAACCGCAAGGGCCTGACCATTTGTGATGCCACATCCGCGGTGTTTGCCATGGACATGCCGTGGGACAAGCTGGATGTTGTGACTTTCTCCTGGCAGAAGGTTCTGGGTGGTGAGGGCGCGCACGGTATGCTGATCCTCAGCCCCCGCGCCGTTGCGCGGTTGGAGAGCTACACGCCATCCTGGCCGATGCCCAAAATTTTCCGCATGACCAAAGGCGGCAAGTTGATTGAAGGCATCTTCCGCGGGGAAACCATCAACACGCCATCCATGCTGTGTGTTGCGGATTATCTGGATGCCCTGGGTTGGGTGCGTGAAATTGGTGGGTTGGATGCCAGCATCCAGCGTTCCGATGCCAACCTTAATGTCATCAAGCGTTTTGTGGCCGCCAATGACTGGATCAATTTTCTGGCCGCAACCGAGGAAAGCACCTCAAATACCAGTGTGTGCCTCAACATAGACGCGACACCGGAGCAAGTGAAAGCGCTGGCAAAGTTATTGGAGAAAGAAGGCGTTGCTTACGATATCGGGTCTTACCGCGACGCGCCGCCCGGGTTGCGCATTTGGTGCGGCGCCACTGTCGAGACCGCCGACGTGGAAGCGCTGATGCCCTGGCTGGAGTGGGGCTATCGCCAGGTCACTGCCTGAGAATCATCGCCTGCGCTCAGTGTCTTCGCACACGAGCGCTGAACGCTAAACAAATTTAATGGGATGACGCATGTTTAAAATCAAAACCTATAACAAGATTTCCGAGAAGGGCCTGAACGCCTTGCCGCGAACCACTTATGAAGTGGCCAGCGAGATGGTGAACCCGGACGCTTACCTGCTGCGCAGTCAGAAACTCCACGGCGAGCCAGTGCCGAATAGCGTACAAGCCGTGGCCCGTGCCGGCGCCGGCGTGAACAACGTACCTGTGGCTGACTATACAGGGCAGGGTATTGTGGTATTCAACACGCCTGGGGCCAATGCCAACGCGGTGAAAGAGTTGGTGATGGCAGGCATGCTGCTGAATTCCCGCGGTATCCTGGAAGGCAAAAATTATGTCGCCACCTTGGGCCATATGACCGACGCGGAAGAAATGTCCAAGTTGCTGGAGCAGGAGAAGAAACGCTTCGCCGGTAACGAGATCATGGGCAAGACGTTGGGTGTTGTCGGCCTGGGTGCCATTGGTTCCATGGTGGCTGAGATGGCACTGGCCATGGGCATGAAAGTGGCGGGTTACGATCCAGCATTATCGGTAGAGGCTGCGTGGCGTCTGCCGAGTCAGGTACAGCGCAAGGAAAGCCTGCTGGCGCTGCTGTCGGACTCGGACTATGTCTCCCTGCACGTACCGGCGATCGAAGCAACCCGCCACATGATCAACGCCGAAACATTGAAGAGCATGAAGCCCGGCGCCGCGCTCTTGAACTTCGCCCGGGATGCCATCGTCGACCCTGAAGCCATTGTCGCCGCGCTGGATGCGGGGCAGCTGCGCCGCTACATTTGCGATTTTCCGGAGCCGTGCCTGATTGGGCGGGACGACGTGATCGCACTGCCGCACATTGGTGCCAGCACGGAAGAGGCGGAAGAAAACTGTGCCGTGATGGCCGCCAACCAACTGCGGGATTTTCTGGAAAACGGCAACATTGTCAACTCTGTCAACTTTCCGGCCATCGCCATGAGCCGTGGCAGCAACGTCTGCCGCCTGACGTTTAGCAACCAGAACGTGTCTGGGGTGTTGGGCCATGTGTTATCAATCTTCGCCGAACACAACGTCAACGTGGTCGATATGATGAATAAAAGCCGCAATGAAGTGGCTTACAATATCCTGGATCTGGAAACGGAACCCACAGAAGCCGTGCTGTCCGCAATCAATGCCGTTGAGCACGTGATTCGCGTTCGAGTGTTGGGCTGATCCGGTAAAACCGACGGCGTGCGGCAAGCATTTGCAAACACGGTCAAAACTGCCATAATGCGCGCCCTCGGGTAGTTCACCACCCGAGTCTGCAATGGTGGCCCAGCTTGGTCCCCTCGCGACAACTCGCTGTAAACCCCGCCAGGCCCGGAAGGGAGCAACGGTAGCAGTACAGTTGGGCGCCGGGGTGTGGCTGGGTTGGGTCACCTCCAAACCGCCGGCCTGGCCTCTTCCCGTTTACCCCATTCTGCCGTACCCTGTGTCCCCTAAACTATTCGTTAGTGCACTCTATTTATTACTCAAGTTCCGGAGTTCAATAGTTCCATGCTTAATGTCTGGCACATAGTGAGGTTCGATTTGGGGTAGGGCTTTTCAAGACCCTGGCCCGCGGGATTCGGGCGAGGAGCCCCCAGGGACGGGTTTACGGCGTGTCTTGAAAAGCCCTACCCCGAAGCGGGCCGACGCTAAAACCACCCAAAAGGCGACGTTATTAGCCTTGCGAACTCCGAAACTTGAGTTATTAGAGCTTTCTTAATTATCAGAGCTTTCACAGATCTATGAGCTATCAGGTACTGGCCCGTAAATATCGCCCGCGCATCTTCCGCGAAATGGTCGGGCAGGAGCATGTGCTTAAGGCGCTGATTAACGCCCTGGACCACAACAGACTGCATCACGCCTACCTGTTCACAGGCACGCGCGGTGTGGGCAAAACCACTATCGCCCGTATTCTGGCTAAGTGCCTGAACTGCGAAACCGGCGTCAGCTCGGAACCCTGTGGCGAATGTTCCGCCTGTCGCGAGATTGCCGAAGGGCGTTTTGTGGATTTGATCGAGGTGGATGCCGCCTCTCGCACCAAGGTCGAGGATACCCGGGAACTGCTGGACAACGTGCAGTATGCGCCCACACGTGGCCGCTACAAGATCTACCTGATCGACGAAGTCCACATGCTTTCCAACCACAGCTTCAACGCCCTGTTGAAGACGTTGGAAGAGCCGCCGGAACACATCAAGTTTCTGCTTGCCACCACTGATCCGCAAAAGCTGCCGGTGACTATCCTGTCGCGCTGCCTGCAGTTCAACCTGAAGAACATGAACCCCGAGCGCATCGTGCAGCACCTGCAGGATGTGCTGGGCAAGGAAATGGTGCCGTTTGACGAACCGGGCCTGTGGCAATTGTCTCGCGCGGCAGACGGTAGTATGCGCGATGCGCTGAGTCTGACCGATCAGGCCATCTCCTACGGCGGTGGCAAAATCGCCGAGAACGAAGTCAGCGCCATGCTCGGCACCATTGATCACCAATTGACCCAGCGACTGATGCAGGCATTGGTGGATTCCGATGGTGCACAGGTGCTGGCGGTAGTTGCGCAATTCGCCGAACATGCGCCGGATTTCCAGGCCGCGCTGGCGGACCTGCTGACTTTTCTGCACCGCATTGCCATTGCCCAGGCGCTGCCCGAAGCGCTGGACAACAGTTACGGTGATCGCCAGCAAGTGATGGCATTTGCCAGCCAATTGCCGGCGGAAGACGTACAGCTGTTTTATCAGACAGCATTGATCGGCCGGCGGGACCTGCCGTTGTCACCGAACCCGCGCAGCGGCTTTGAAATGACATTGTTGCGCATGTTGGCGTTTCGCCCGCAAGGCGTGGTGGATGTGCCGAGTGCGCCTTTGCCGACGCCGGGCAACGGGGAGCCTGTTCCGTCACTACAGGCGACTGGGCCAGCAGGCGACGCAAGCGGCAATGATGCGTCCGGGGCGCAAGAAGCCCCTGCAGAGCGCGCTGCACAAGCATCAGCACCACATCATCTGCCACAGTCAGCGGAGCAATCTCCGGATACCGAGCGCGCGTCCGCCGTGCCACCGGCATCGCCTATTCCCGGTGATGAGGTGCCCCCGGTAAAAAAGTCCCAGGCTGAGCCCCATCCATCCGGTGTGACGGGTGGTGAAGCTTCTGCGCAAGCGGCAGTTTCTGAGCGGGAAGCCGTGCTCCCCGATGAAGGCTCCTCCTCTGAAAAATATCCGGCTGAAGGCTTCGCCTCTGAAAAGTACCCAGCTGATGAGGCCCCGCCGTGGGACGATGATGATATCTCAGCAGCCGAACAATTCTCTGGGGTTGAACCGGGCAATGAAGCTCTCGTTGATACGGCTGAACAGCGTCGCGGGACTCAACCGCAAACGACGTCAGCCCAAGGGGTAGCGCAGTCGCCGTCAGTTTCAAAGGCGCCGCCAGCTTCAGAGGTGCCGCCAGCGGCACAGGTTGCCGCGGTCGCTGAACCGACAACTCATGCGTCTCCTCAAATGACAGCTGAACCGGCGAGCCCGCCGACCGCACCACCGGTAGCATCGCCCGCGCGCCCGGCTCGCGCCAAGCTGGCGCTGGACAGGTTGCAACCCGCAGACTGGCAGCAACTATTCGAGGACCTGAACATCAAAGGGTTGTTGTCCAGTACCGTTGCCAACTGTGTGCTGGCCGCACGGCAGGGTAATGAGCTGTTTTTCGCGTTGGACGAAAACAAGGGTAGCCTCTACGACAATTCCCACAATCACCGCCTCGCGGATTTGATCAGCGATTATTTTGGTCAGCCCATCAAGGTGCATATGGATCTGGCACAGTTGCCGGCAGACGTGGAAACACCGGCCATGTACCGGGAGCGTATAATGCGCGAAAAGCATGCAGCTGCACTCCACACCCTGCAGACGGACCCGGTGGTCCAGCAACTCGAGCGGGAATTCGGCGGTCAGTTGCGAGAAGATTCGGTAACATTCATCGATTGATACGTCCAACCATCAACACATGCGGTTCGACGACCACAACAAGCGAGGTAACACCATGAAAGGCCTTGGTGACATGATGAAGCAGGCCCAGCAAATGCAGGAGAAAATGGCTCAAATGCAGGAAGAGCTGGCCAATATGGAAGTGCAGGGGCAATCCGGCGCTGGACTGGTGACTATTACCATGACTGGTCGCCACGACGTGAAATCGGTGAAAATCGATGACAGCCTGATGCAAGAGGAAAAGGAGATTCTGGAAGATTTGCTTGCGGCGGCGGTAAATGACGCCGTGCGACGCCTGGAAGAGGCCAATAAAGAAAGGTTGGGTGGGCTAACCGCCGGCCTGCAAATGCCCCCGGGCTTTAAGATGCCATTCTGACATTTGGCTGAATGGCATCGCCGATATCCATGTTCTGTACCTTCATTTGTACGTTAATTTTGCACCTTGAGTTTCTATTTGCCCGTGTTCAGTCCTCTCATTGATCAGCTCGTCACAGCGCTTCGCTGCTTGCCCGGCGTCGGCCCCAAGTCTGCCCAGCGCATGGCTTTTCACTTGCTTGAACGCAACCGCCAAGGCGCCGTCAGACTTGCCGAGGCCTTGGCCGAAGCGGCGGAAGCGGTCCAGCGTTGTAGCCGTTGCCGCACCTTGACGGAACAACCGGTGTGCGGCCTGTGCCGCAACGAGCGACGGGACGCCACTCAGTTGTGCATAGTGGAAACACCGGCGGATGTGATCGCCATCGAACAATCGGGAACCTTCAGCGGCAAATACTTTGTTCTGCTCGGGCACTTGTCACCGATAGACGGCATTGGTCCGGCTGAAATTGGCATGGATCTCTTGCTCGAACGGTTACAGGATGAACCCATCGAAGAAGTGATCATCGCCACCAACCCGACCATGGAAGGGGAGGCCACCGCACATTACATTGCCGAGCGGGGCAAGAACCTCAATATTAAAATTTCTCGTATCGCCCACGGCGTACCGATTGGCGGTGAGCTGGAATTTATTGACGGCGGTACACTTTCTCACGCGTTCAACAGCCGCCGCGAGCTCTGATATGTCTATAACTCCAACAATTACCAAAGCGTCTGCCACGCCCAAACTGGAACATCCGGTTTACTGGATTGAATCTGACACACAACTAGCGGAACTGTGCGGCCAGTGGCGGCAATTGGAGATGATTGCGGTCGACACGGAATTCATGCGCAGCCAGACCTATTATCCAAAACCGGCGCTGATCCAGATTAACGACGGCAGCGGAAATTACCTGATTGATCCACTGACCATTGACGATTTTGCACCGATGGTGGCGTTGTTGACGGATACATCGGTAATCAAGGTACTGCACTCCTGCTCGGAAGACCTGGAAGTTTTTCAGACATTACTGGGCACCGTGCCACAGAACATATTTGATACTCAGGCCGCGGCGGCGCTTCTTGGCCACGGATTTTCCCTCGGCTATGCGGGGTTGGTAAAACGCGTGCTGAACATTGAGTTGCCAAAAGGGGAGACCCGGTCCAACTGGTTGCAGCGACCATTGAGTCAGGCGCAACGTTTGTACGCGGCCATCGACGTGGAATACTTGTTGATCGTGGCAGAAAAACTGCGACAAAAACTGGAAGAATTGGGCCGCTGGTCCTGGTTACAGGAGGACGCGGCGAATCTAGCGGCAAGCCTGCCGACCAATCAGGACCCGGAAAGTTTTTATTTGCGGATCAAATCGGCGTGGAAGTTGAATCGCAGCGAGCTGGCCATCCTGAAAAGTCTCGCCGCCTGGCGGGAAACTGTCGCCCAGCGACGGGACGTTCCGCGCAATCGGGTGGTCAAGGAACATGTGCTTTTGAGTCTGGCCCAACAAAAACCGCAGCATGTGGGCGAACTGCGCAAATACGAGGGTATGACCGACCGCGTGATACGCGCCGACGGCGAAACCATTATCAACCTGATTGAAGCGGCGCTTGCCAGCGATGAAAGTGACTGGCCGGAAGTGCTGCCGCGCCCGCTAATGCCCGAGTCATCGGCGATGATGAAAAGCCTCAAAGCCGAAGTACAGGCTTTGGCAGAAAAGCTCAACGTTGCGCCGGAATCTTTGTTGCGCAAACGCGACTATGAAACCCTGGTGCGCGACGCCATGGCGGCGGCGAAAACCGGCAAGCCAATCATATTGCCCGGGAACCTGTGTGGGTGGCGGGACGAGGTGGTCGGCCAACATTTGCTGCAAGTGCTGGCGCGGCAGCGCGATGCCGAGACGAACGACGAACCGGGTGAAACAACTGGGCCCGCAGAAAATCCCGCCGGTAAGGAAGAGTGAAAATGCTGTGTGATATTTATCGCAGCGGCAAAAACGCCGACATGTATCTTTATGTGCCGAGCAATACGTCTCTGGACAGTTTGCCCGAGGTTCTGCTGAAGCAGTTCGGCCGCGCGGAACTGGCTTTGACCCTTGAGCTGACGCCGGAAAAAAAGCTTGCCCGGGCCAGGGCTGAACAGGTTCTTCAGTGTCTCAACGAGGCGGGTTATTATCTACAGATGCCTCCCCAGGCAGATACCTACATGACCGGCATTAACCAGCACAACAGTCGATTGTGATCAGAGACGGGACCATTATTAAAGTGGAGACAATATGGCCTCTATACAATAGAGGCGGTGCTGGAGCTTCGACCCGTTTGTCATCAGGGATAGATCTTTTGAAAACGCATAAACACATCCCTGTGGCTCCCCCGCGGCGTCCCTGCCGCGAGGGTTTCAAAAGATCTATCCCTGATGACAAACTACATTGGTGCACTCGATTAACGCTAGACAACAGGTGACAGTGATGAGCGCTGAGCTGCGTTTCTGGCAAAATAAATCCATGGAGGAAATGACTGAACAGGAGTGGGAATCCCTGTGTGACGGTTGCGGCAAGTGTTGTCTGCACAAACTGGAAGACGAGGATACCGGCGAAGTGTTTTATACCGAGGTGGCGTGCCGCCTGCTGGATTTGAATACCTGTCAATGCAGCCGCTACAGCGATCGGTTAAAAGAGGTGCCCGAGTGCGTTCAGCTTAGGCCGAAGGACATCGCACAATTCAAGTGGCTGCCATCGACCTGTGCCTATCGCCTGGTGGCGGAGGGAAAGCCGCTGCCGGACTGGCATCCTTTGGTAGCAGTAGACAGCAACAGCACTCACGCACACGGGCACTCCGTACGGGGCCGCGTGCTGCCGGAACACCGGGTCGCGGAAGAGGATATGGAAGATCATATCGTGCATTGGGTTGAATAAATGGGTTGAGATCGATGCTAAGTATTTGGTATCGGGAAAGACATGAATTCGGCATTCACTGTTGTGACACGCCGTGAATACGTCCCTGTAGGCTCGGCGCCAGCATCCGACGTGCAGGATGCACTAGTGCCGTGATGACATGGATGTCAAGGAACGGCCTTGCTGGCGACGGTCGCAACAGTAAACGCCGAATTCACGTCCCCAAGCTCTGATTTTCAGAACGCATTAAACAATAAGGGCTGATGCGAAAGTGCTTTAAAACGAAGCCGCTGACTTGCTCAGTTAACACTACTTGATTACACATGGCATTAATGTTGATCGCCATAGGAAGCAATGAGATGAACAGACAATCGGCTGATTTTGATCAGCCAGACGTACCGGATGCGATTGCCGACTTGCAGCATCGTGTGACCTTTCAGGAAGACATGCTGCAAGCACTCAATCGCACGGTCGCTGAACAGGATGGTACCATCCGGCAGCTGCAAAAGCAGATACAATTGCTCAGCGAAAAGTTGGTGGATGTTGCCAACAATGTTGAGCAAAGCGGCAATGGCGGCGAAGAAGCGCCGCCACCGCATTATTGAGGACTAGAGAAAGGGAAAAGGTAGAAGGGAAAAGGGAAAAGTAAGAGCTATAAGCTACAAGCTACAAGCGACAAGCCAAGAGAATAGAAGAAAATGAAGAATTAGGGAGTGGGCGATGCCGCTCTAGATGATTAAAGCTCATACTTTTCCCTTTTCCCTTTTCCCTATTTTTGCTTCAAACTTCACAAACGGTGACACCATGTTCACATCTGACGATTATCTTTACGGTTGGCTGCTTTACATTTCAGGCGGTCTGGTTTTTATGGGGTGCTGGTGGTGGCTTACCGCGAAAATCCGCTTTGCGGATATTCGTTTGTTGCTGCGGGTGATTGCCGGCGTGATCATGTTTGTGCCCTGGTACGTCAGCCCGGATATGGACTACCTGGCGCCGGCGATTATCATGGTGGGTATGGAAGGGCTGTTTGAAGGCCCCGGTGCTTTCTGGCGGGCGGGTACGCCCCTGCTGGTGGTATTGGCATTGGCCGTAGTCGCCTGTTTGATTTATTCACTGGTGCGTTTCCTGCTGCGCCGCCGGTCCAAGCCTGAAACGGCTGAAGCCGCCTGAACCCTGGCTCGGCCTTGCCGTTTTCTTGTCGGGTGGGCATTGCCCACCGCGAAATCGATGACGTGTTGAAGTTTTGTTCAACTTTCCCATCCTTTCTGCTGGGCGTGCCCCTGATGCGCGTTCCCGCGGCTAACTCTGCATCAGCTGCTAAGCTATAAGAAAACTACCGGTCATTGGGAGCCTCCTGGGCCGGCATCACTGATCTGTGGACCAGGTTCTATGAAGTTAAAACTTATTCCGGCCATGCTCGGCATCGGCTGCTTTATGCTGTTTGTCCAAGCCTGGTCCCAGACCACGGCCCCATCGCTGAGCGGCTCACCGCCGCAACCCGACGTGCGGCTGTTGATTGATGTATCCGGCAGCATGAAGAATAACGACCCGCAGAATCTGCGCCGGCCCGCGGTGAATCTGCTGGTCAAGTTGCTGCCACGGGATAGCAAAGGCGGCATTTGGACGTTCGGAAACGACGTAAAAACGCTGGTGCCCCATGGCAATGTAACTGACCGGTGGCGGCAGCAGGCTGAGGACGCCGCCGGCTCCATTGATTCCCGTGCCCTGTTCACCCAGATCGGCCAGGCGCTGGAAACCGCGGCGGCCGCCGGAGCGCCTCATGGAGATTACCGCACGAGCCTAGTGCTTCTCACGGACGGTGTGGTGGATATCGATAATAACGCCGCAGCCAACCACAATGAACGGCGGCGTATTCTGGAAACGCTCTTGCCACAGTTGAAGAACTCGGGCTTCGTTGTTCACACCATAGCGCTGTCGGAAAACGCGGATCAGGATCTATTGCTTAAACTCGCTGTTTCTACCGGTGGCTTGGCGGCGGTTGCGGGAAATGCCGAGGAGTTGATGTCCGTCTTTTTACAAATTCTCGATGTGGCCGCACCCACGGAAAAAGTGTCTATCGAGGGCAATCGATTTTTGATCGACGCGACCATTGAAGAGTTCACAGCACTGATTTTTAGCCAGCCCGGTGGCCGCGGGATCCGGCTGCAGAACCCGGCGGGGGAATTCCTCAGCCTGGCCCAGGCAGAAGGCAATGATCACATCAGCTGGTATCGCGGCTCTGGTTCTGGCCTTCGTTCAGAATCGGGCAGTTATGACCTGGTGACGGTTACTGAGCCCATGGCGGGGCAGTGGTTGGTGCAGGCGGACATGGAGCCCGACAGCCGCATTACCGTGGTGAGCAATCTCAACCTGCGTGTGGGTGAACTGCCGGTCAATGTCTACCGGGGACAGTCACTGCCGGTGGCTTTTGTGCTTCAGGAGGATGGCAAGACCATCGCTCGGTCAGAGTTCTTGTCGCTGATGACATTCAAGCTTCAACTCCGTCATCGCCTGGGCGATCAGGAGTATCAGCCCGTCTGGCAAACCGTCTTGCCGGTGGAGGATGAAGCCTTGCCCGCGAGCGGGATTTTCCATGTGCGCCTACCGGAGTTTGACAGCACCGGGGACTACCTTCTGCGGATCTCGGTGGACGGTAAGAGTTTTCAGCGGGAATCCAGCCACCGGTTCGCGGTTCGAACACCTTTTGCCGCGGAGGTGGTTGGCGCGCGCGACGCACAGGGCAGCAGCTACTATGTTTTGACGCTGCGCTCGAGCAGCCCTGACATCGACAACAGTAAGACCCAGGTAGTGGCGACGCTTACCAACCCCAACGGACGCAAGACCATTCGTCCCATGGCACTCGATGACACAGCCCAGTGGCGGGTGAAGATCAAGCCTTCCGACACCGGTCGCTACAATATGGCCGTGACTATCACCGGTGACGACACCCAAGGTGCCCACTTCAGTTATCGCCTGGATGACCTCGGTTTCTACTATTCACCGGAGCGTGGACTGATTGACGAAACGGATGCTGAATCCCCTGTGCTGGTCGAGGTGCCTGAACAGCCACAGGCGGGAGGTCAGCCGGGCCAAACGCAACCCGATGAAGAACGCCCAGCTGAGCCACTCTTAGCCGAACCACTTTTAGCTGAGGAAACGGCGCCTGGTTTATCCGCGCCGGGAGCCTCAGCATCACATACTGAAACTGTTCCTGCCCCAGCGCCCGCAC
The DNA here is from genome assembly GCA_964419935.1 of uncultured Cellvibrionaceae bacterium. Taxonomy (GTDB): domain Bacteria; phylum Pseudomonadota; class Gammaproteobacteria; order Pseudomonadales; family Cellvibrionaceae; genus CAYQQJ01. The sequence goes on along the minus strand of CAYQQJ010000029.1, from coordinate 26,906 downwards.
AGGCGGAGCCTCTACCGGGCGAACCCGAAGCCGATCAAGCCGGTGCCAATGAACAAGCCCCGGATACTGAGGTATCGAAACCGGAAACAGAGGGTAGCGCCGGTTGGTTGTCTTATAGTGGCATGATTTTAGGCAATTTACTGTTGCTCGGTCTTCTGGTGTGGGGGTACCGGAAGTTATTCGGCAACAATCCGGACCCGGATGAGATTCTCGCCGAATTTTCCGATGAGACCATTGATGGCGACACGCCCGTTCAACCGGATGCTGCGGAAACAGCGTCGGAGCCCTCATCGACGTCTGTCTCTCCGGCCCAGGCGCAGCTGGCTGATGATCCCGAACTCGATGCCGCTCTGGCGAGCATCATGGGGGATGCCGTACCACCGGATGCGGAGGATGACGAGAAACCGAACACCTGACGGCGAGGTATTCGATACATTCGGGTGTTCATGAAAATGTCTCCCGGCGTGCGCCAACGGTGAGGCGGTGGCTATGTATAATGGCCACCCGACTAGCCACCGCTTCGAGTCTTCATGTCACAAGAAGAATCCATCGCCGTTCACAAGGACAATATCCAATCTCTACTGGATCGCGCTCTGTGTGCGGACTATCCACAGCTATTGCGCCAGTGGCAGCAGATCGAGCGTCGGCACTCCCAGGGCAAGCCAGTGGACATCGCGCTGGAGCGCCTGGGGCGGGAGTTGCAGTTATCCGAAGATAAAGTGGCGGCACGCCAGGCCGCGCTGCCGAAAGTCACCTTTCCGGAAGAGCTGCCAATCTCCGCAAAGCGCGAGGACATCGCCGAGCTCATTGGCAAGCATCAGGTCATCATCATTGCCGGCGAAACCGGTTCCGGCAAAACCACTCAGATTCCCAAAATCTGCCTGACCTTGGGGCGTGGCGTGCGCGGCCGCATTGGTCACACACAGCCGCGTCGCTTGGCCGCGCGCACCGTGGCCAGCCGCATCGCCGAGGAGCTGGAAGTCAGCCTGGGTACCAGCGTCGGTTACCAGGTGCGTTTCTCAGACCACACCGAACCCAACAGCCATATCAAACTGATGACCGACGGTATTCTGCTGGCGGAAATTCAGAATGATCCGCTATTGCGCCAGTACGATACGCTGATTATCGATGAAGCCCATGAGCGCAGCCTCAATATCGATTTCCTCCTGGGCTATCTGAAACAGCTGTTACCCAAACGGCCGGACCTGAAGCTGATAGTGACTTCCGCCACCATCGACTTGGAGCGCTTTTCCCGGCACTTCAACAATGCGCCAGTGCTTGAAGTCTCCGGGCGAACCTGGCCGGTGGATGTGCTTTATCGCCCGTGGCAGGGCGAGCTGGAAGACCAGACCCAAGCGATTCTGCAAGGGATTGAGGAGCTGATGCAGCTGTCCAAAGGGCGGGGTGGCGATATTCTGGTGTTCATGAGTGGCGAGCGTGAAATCCGCGAAACCGCGCATGCCATCCGCAAGGCGGCATTCCCCGGGCTGGAGGTCTTGCCGCTCTATGCCCGATTAAATCTGGCGGAACAGAACCGGGTGTTTCAGCAGCATCGGGGCCGCCGGGTGGTGCTGGCCACTAACGTGGCGGAAACCTCGATCACGGTGCCCGGAATTCGCTATGTGATAGACCCGGGCTATGCGCGGATCAGCCGCTACAGTGTGCGCACCAAGGTTCAGCGTTTGCCCATTGAGCCGATTTCCCAAGCCAGCGCCAATCAGCGCAAAGGCCGCTGTGGCCGACTCAGTGACGGTATCTGCATCCGCTTGTACGAGCGCGAGGATTTCGAGCAGCGCCCGCCATTCACGGACCCGGAGATTCTGCGCACCAACCTTGCAGCCGTCGTGCTGCAAATGTTGCATCTGCGTATCGGCGACGTGCGCCACTTTCCGTTTATCGACAAGCCCGATAACAACCAGATCAGTGATGGTTTCAAGCTGCTGGAAGAGCTGCACGCGGTGAGCAAAAATGGCAAGCTCACCGCCCTTGGTCACCAACTTAACAAGTTGCCCCTCGACCCACGGCTGGGCCGCATGGTGATTGAAGCCAACCAACGGGGTTGTCTGCAGGAAATCCTTGTTATTGTGGCGGCACTCACTATTCAGGATCCGCGCGAACGTCCCGCCGAGAAAAAACAGGCCGCAGATGAAAAACATCGGCGCTTCTGGCATGAAGAGTCGGACTTCATGGCGTTTACCAACCTGTGGAATTATGTGGAAGAGCAGCGCCAGGCATTGTCACAGAACCAGTGGCGACGCCAATGCGGCAAGGAATTCCTGAATTTTCTGCGACTGCGGGAATGGCGGGATCTTCACCATCAACTCAAAATTGCTGCAAAACAGTTGGGCTTTAAGCAGAATCAGCAGCCAGCGCCATACGAGCAGGTGCATCGCGGTTTGATCGCAGGGCTGCTCGGCAATATCGGCCTGAAGAATGAAGAAAAGGACGCGCGGGATTACCTGGGTGCGCGCAACCGGCGCTTCATGATTTTCCCGGGCTCATCCCTGTTCAAAAAACGGCCCAAATGGATTGCCGCCGGTGAACTGCTGGAAACCTCCAAACTCTACGGCCACAACGTCGCCCGCATTGCACCGGAATGGGTGCTGGACGCGGCTGCACACTTGGTGAAGCACCATTATTACGAACCCCACTACAATCCCAAATCCGGCCAGGTTATGGGTTACGACCGCATCACCCTTTACGGGTTGGTGTTGGCGGAAAAGAAACCCGTTCCGTTCAGCCAAATTAACGCGGTGGTGGCGCGGGAAGTTTTCATTCGCTCGGCATTGACCGAGGGCGCCTACGCCAAAAGTTATGGTGCCTCTGCCCCTGGTAAAAACAAGACTGGCGGACGACGTCGTGCAGGAGAATTCTTTGCGCACAACCAGGCGTTGATCGACGAGGTGGCCGATCTTGAATCCAAGTCCCGGCGACGTGACATTCTGGTGGACGATGAAGAGCTGTATCAATTTTATGACGAGCGCATTCCTGCGGACGTTGTCAACCTGGCGGGCTTCGAACACTGGCGCAAACAGGCGGAAAAAGAACAGCCCGCTATTCTGCACATTACTCGCGAGCGCCTGATGCGCCACGCTGCGGGTGATATCACCCAGGCACAATTTCCCGATCACATGGACCTGGACGGCATGGAGCTGCCGCTGACTTACCATTTTGAACCCGGACACGTCGATGACGGCGTCAGCGTCGGCATTCCCGCCAGTATTTTGCACAGCGTGCCGGAACACCGGCTGGACTGGTTGGTGCCTGGGCTACTGCGGGAAAAATGCATTGCCTTGATCAAAGGTCTGCCGAAGCAGTGGCGTAAGCAATTCGTTCCAGTGCCCCATTATGTGGATCAGATTCTCGCGCGGGTCGCGCCCCAGAATCGCGCGATAACCGAGGTGCTTGCACAACAATTGCACCGGTTGTCGGGCACGGAGTTGCCGGCGGATGTGTGGGACGAGACGGTGCTGGATGATTATTACCGCATGAACATTCATGTACTGGATGATCGACAACAGGTAATCGATCGTGGCCGCAATCTTGCAAAGTTGCGCGAGCAGTATCGCGGCCATGTTCAGGCGGGATTGCAGGAAGCCGGGTCGGATCTGGAGCGCGAATCCATTACCAGCTGGGATTTTGGCGAGTTGCCGGCAGTGTGCAAACTGAAACGCGGAGCAGTGACGGTGCGCGGCTATCCAGCGCTGGTCGATGAACAGGGGCAGGTGGCGTTGCGCGTATTGGATAACCCCCAGGAAGCGCATTTTCAAAGCCGTCGCGGAGTGGTGCGACTGATGGCCATTGCCGAGGCCCAAACAACGCGTTATCTGCAGAAGTCCTTGCTGAAAAACAAGGACATGGCCTTGAGCGTGGTTAACATTGGGCGGCGTGAGGCGGTTGCCGACGACATCATTCTGGCCGCTATTGATAACACCTGTCTTGCGGACAACCCGTTGCCGAGATCTGAAGAGACATTTTCGGCCTATTTGAAGCAGGGCAGCCAGCAGATTGTGACCCGGGCGAATGAATTCGAGACATTGCTGCTGACAATCCTGACGGATATGGTTGCGATCAAAAAGCAGATGAAACAGGCCAAAAATGCACTGGCGCTGACGTTCGCTTTCGCGGATATCCGGAACCAGCTCGACCGGCTGATTTACCCCGGCTTTATCTGGGACGTACCGCTGGAATGGTTACAGCAATACCCACGCTATTTGAATGCGGTGCAACTGCGCCTGGAAAAGGCGCCTATGGATCCACACAAGGATAAGCTATCCACCGCGGCGGTCGCCCAGCACTGGCAGCGCCATGAAGAAAAGCTGGAAAAACAGGGCGTGGTCGGTTACGCCGAGAACCCGGAATGGCAAATCTATCGCTGGATGTTGGAAGAATTTCGCGTATCCCTGTTTGCGCAATCTCTGAAAACCCGGCTGCCGGTTTCGGATAAACGACTGGATAAACAATGGGAATTGGTCGTCAGCCAGGATTAACATCGATCATTGACATATTTCTGTCACATATTCGACATATAGTTGCCATTGAACCGACATGAAAATGTCATAATTACTTTTCCATCCATCTGTTTTTGTTCATTAAGGAGACGACGTTAAATGAAAAACTTGGGGATTGTTGCAGGACTGTTGGTATTGCCGTTGACCTCGGCATGGGCTGCACCTGAAATCTACGGGCGCGCCAACGTTTCTGTCGAATTGGTCGATGAAGCCGGCGATACCGGCACTGCACTAGAGAGCAATAGCTCCCGTCTGGGTTTTAAAGGCAGTGAGAAGATCAATGAGAATTATGAAATTGTTTATCAACTGGAATATGGCGTCGATTTTGACGATGATGACGGTGACAAGTTTTCACAGCGCAATATTTATATCGGTGTAAAAAGTGACTGGGGCCAAGTACTTGCTGGCCACATCGATACACCATTGAAGAGCGCACAGGGCAAGCTGGATGTCTTTAACGACCTGCGCGGTGATATTGCTAAAACCGTCACCACTAACGACAACCGCATGTCCAACTCCGTGCTCTACACCACCCCGAACAGGTTCGGCCCATTCACCGCGAACGTGGCCTACATCTCCAGCGAAGACGAAGAACGCTCCGACGGTAAATCTGCATCCTTGATCTATAACAGCGGCAATATCTACGGCGCCGTAGCCGTGGACCAGGACGTGGAGCGGGATGATTCGGATGCAGCACGATTCGTGGCTGTCTATAACCTGGAAGCCTGGCAGCTGGGTGCCATGGTGGAGACTGCGGACAACGGCATTAGCCCGGACCGTACAGAGGGTGTGCTCTTGTCAGCCAAATATCAAACCGGCCCCTGGGCGTTCAAGGCACAGGCCGGTCAATCCGACGTGGTTGCCGAAGGCACAGATACCCTGAGCCTGGGTGCGGATTACAGCCTGAACAAAGTGACCCGGGTTTATGGCTTTTATACCTATGCAGAATCCGATGAGCCCACCTGGAGCGGTGGTCCGGCGCTGGATGGCAACTACCTCGGCGCGGGTATTGAACTGAAGTTCTGATCTGTCCAGAAAAGAAACTATTAACCGGGCGGCCTCAACATTGCCCGGTTAATGGCCCTTCACACAATTAAATAAACTTTCACTTTGTCCCCCGTTTGACCCATACAGCCAGTCGGCGATGTTAGGCTTCGATCCGTTTTTCATCAGGAATAGATCTTTTGAAAACGCATAAACACATCCCTGTGGCTCCCCCGCGGCATCCCTGCCGCGAGGGTTTCAAAAGATCTATTCCTGATGAAAAACTCATTCTGTGCACTCGATATTGGGGTGCGAGCCCCGCGAGTGCCATATCCAACCTTACCAGTGTCAGCGCGGATTATTTTTCTATAGAATGACGGCTTTCCGGCATACCATGTCACAGGGATAACAGAACACAGGATCCGTTATGTCCAGCTATCGTCTCCACTCCCAATCCACTCGACTCGCCAGGTTTTGGCTGGCCATCGTATTGAGTCTGTTTCTTACCGCCTGCGCATCCACTGATGCGGTTGATGACACAGGGGCCACCGCCGAACCATCCGTAGAACAAACAGCCGTCGAGGATCCATTTGAAAGCTATAACCGCCGGATTTTCAGCTTCAACTACAAGCTGGACAAATGGTTGCTCAAACCGCTTGCCAAAGGTTACGACGCTATCACTCCGCAAGTTGTGCAGACAGGGGTGGGTAATTTCTTCAACAACCTGAAAGAAATCAGCAACACCGCCAACGATGTGCTGCAATGGAAGTGGGCTCAGGCTGGCAATGACAGTGGGCGCTTTGTCATCAATAGCACACTCGGGCTTGCCGGACTTTTCGACGTAGCAAGCAAAATGGGGTTGACTCGCAGCGAAGGCGAAGATTTTGGCCAGACGATGGCGGTGTGGGGCGTTGATGCGGGACCCTATTTGATGCTGCCGTTTTTAGGCCCTGGCACCATCCGGGATACCATCGGCAGCGTGCCCGAAGCCTACGCCAACCCCGTGCGCTACGTAGAGCCCACCGAGGCGGAAAACAGCCTGCGCGCGTTAGGCTTGGTCGACGGGCGGGCAAGCCTGCTCGAGACGGAATCTCTCATCAGCGGGGACCCTTATGCCTTGTTGCGAGATTTTTATCTGCAACGCCGGAAATACCTGATAAATGACGGCGAGATCGAAGACGATTTCGGCAGTGGCTATGGTGATGACGACTACTATGGCGACGAATATGGCGGCGACTATGATTATGGCCCAGAGAACGGCCAGGAAACCGGCGACCAAGACAGTAATGAAAGCGGCGATGAAGGCTATGGCGGCAGCGACGAGTATGAGAGCTATGACGATTACGTGCCCGCCGATGAACCGGATTCCCAAGAGCACAAGTCGGGAGACGATTGAAAGCCGGCGTCAGTGACTGGCGCCACAGCAACCGGTGCCGCTTAACCGAGAACGTTTTTCAGGCGTAAGCCAACACGATTCAAGGAGCCGTCGGACCCGGTGTCTCCCTCGATGCGCACCACCGTGGCATTCGCGCGCAGTATCGGCGCGTGGCCGTGAGATGATGCCAAGGTCACTTCCACCTCGGTGTTTGCTGCCAACCGAGATTCCACCTCAATCAACATACCGCCGCCACTCAAGTCCCGGCAGATTCCCTGGACCGCCCCGGTCTCGCCCGCGATCAGGACGTCGACCGGTGAATCGATGCGCATTCGGATGAAATCACGTTTTTCAAGATACTCCCGGCTCGAATAGCCGCGGTCTGAGCCTCCCCGGGTCTGGAGATTTTCATCTGTGCTCATATTGTCACCTTCGCTGCTGAATTTATTTAGGCGAGACCAGAGGCGTTGTTTTCCGAGGCGTTGCAGTTTTCGCCTGGGAAGGCCTCAGAACCCAACTTACCGCAAAAGGGGCAGCCTGGGTAGCCCGGCGCGGTCAGAACACGGGAGACTAACGCGCTGACGGAAAACTCTGAATGAACTGCTCCAGGTGACAGTCCGGTGCGATACTGCCGTTCCAAGGCGGATTGAAGGGCCTGGAGCAGCCCTTCTCTTGCTTGTCCCTCGATATAAGAGTAGTGTTCGCCTAATCCAAAACATAACCTTTTTCGTCGGCGGATGGCCCCGGTTTTTCTTTAGCGGGAAGCATTCGTCGCACCAGCTTTCATCAACGGCGCTCAGGTGATATGACAGAGTTCGGCAGGAAACTGCTCGTCATTGACGACGATACAATTGTTCGCCAGAGTATTGTTGCCTACCTCGAAGACAGCGGCTTTGATGTTCACCAGGAATCCGACGGCCGGTCGGCCCTGGCCTGGTTCAAAAAGCATCAGCCGGATGTCGTACTCACGGATCTGCGCATGCCCGAGGTGGACGGCCTGACCATTCTCGATGCTGTGCGTCAGCTCAATCCGGAAACGGCGGTCATCGTCGTCTCCGGTATGGGCGTGGTCGGTGACGTGGTCAAGGCGTTGCGCCTGGGCGCGGCGGATTATCTGCTGAAACCGATCGTCGATATGGAAGTTCTGGTACACGCGGTCAATCGCTCCCTCGAGCGACGGGGCCTGCTCGATGAAAACCGTCTTTACCGTGAAGAGCTGGAACGGGCCAACCGCGAATTACGTGAGTATGTTCGAGTCCTTGAACGCGATCAGCAGGCCGGACGCAAGGTCCAGAGCAATTTGCTGCCCCCAACGCCGGTCCACTACGGCGACCTCCATGTCAGCCACAAAATTATTCCTTCACTGTATTTGAGTGGCGATTTCATTGACTACGGGCTGGTTTCCAGTCGCTACGTTGCCTTTTATCTGACGGATGTTTCCGGCCATGGCGCTTCGTCCGCCTTCGTCACAGTATGGCTCAAGCAGCTGGTAAGGCGCATGTTCCGCGAGCGTCAGGTGTTCCAGAGCCCGACGTCGATGGACACGGATCCGGCACTGATGCTGAAAATCATCAACCAGGAGATATTCAGTTCGCAGTTTGGCTGCCATCTCACCTGTTTTGTTGGCGTTATTGATACCCATACTCATGAAATGAGCTATGTTTTAGGAGGGCACCTGCCATTACCCGTTTTGATGGGCGAGGGCGGTGCTGGGTTTTTACAGGGGAAGGGTAAGCCCCTCGGAATTTTCGAGGATGCCGAGTGGCAGGTTAACAAGATAACCTTGCCGCGTAACTTCTCACTGGTGGTGTTTTCCGATGGCGTGCTTGAAGTGTTGCCACCACAGGACTTGATTGCGAAGGAAGCCTATCTCCTCGAGCTGCTCAACAGGAGCGGGGGAGAACCTGAATCGATCTATGGGCGCTTGAACCTGCGCGAAGGGGAAGCTGCACCGGACGATATTGCGATTTTGACGATTTCGACTGAGGCCCGAGTGGCATGAGTTCTGGTAAGATTCTGGTTGCAGAGCACGACGGTGTCAACGTGATCAAGTTGGTTGGCGACGTAAGGCTGACACTGTGTGTTTCTTTCGATACGTTCATTAATACCATGTTTGTCAACGACAGTTTCTGCTCGGTACTGTTTGACCTGCGCCGCGCTGTGGCCATCGATAGCACCACCCTTGGACTGATGGCCAAGATATCCCTGTCTGCCCGTCGCCGCTGTGGCCGTAAGCCGCTGGTCCTGAGCGATGACCCCAGTATCACCCGCTTGCTGGAATCCATGGGTTTTGAAGATATCTTCGAAATCGTCGCGGATGCTCAGCTGCCTTTTCACGATGTCAAGGAATTGCCGGAAGCGACTTTGAGTGAGGAGCAGGTCAAGTCACGGGTGCTGGAAGCACACCGCATCCTGATGGAACTAAACCGGGCGAACAGTGACACATTCAGAGAACTGGTTGAAACGCTGGAAAACTGCTAGCCGCCCTGTAACGTCCGTGCCAGCTGTTGGCGATGGTCACCAGAAGCACCGGTTTCAGCTTCTGCTTTTCATGGGTGGTAATCATGGGGCAGCAGTAAAAACGCAGCAATTGAATGATAAACGCGGCCGGCGCGCAGTACATTAGGACGCAAAAACTATGAAAATCAATACGTTAAAAAATAATGGTTTAAAAATCCTGTCTCTGGCATTGCTGGCGATGATCGTCAGCGGATGTGCCAGCAGCGTCCGCACCCAGCTCAATACCTTCATGGCGCCGGACACGGCTTTTGGTGAGGGAACCATTGCGGTCAAGGCTGTTGATGAACAACTGCAGGATTCTCTGGAATTCGCATTATACCGTTCCAAGTTGGAAGCACGTCTGCGGAATCTCGGCTATACCCTGGCGGAACCGGAAGAGGCTGCCTATATCGCGCGGCTCGGCTATCGGGTTGATGAGGTTCAGGAGCAGTTGTATCAGCCGGATGTTTACTTCACCACGGGCTTCGGGCGCTACTATCGACGCGGTGGCATTGGCTTCATGATTGATGATCGGCCTGATTATCGGGAGGCCTACGTGCGTGTCCTTAACTTGAGCATCACGCGAGCCGCAGTCAACGCGGGTGACGAGCCGCGCCGCGTCTATGAGGTGACGGCAGCCAGCCAGGGTAGCTGTCCTATCGTATCGGTGGTTTTCGACGAAATGCTGGCGGCTATCTTCCAGAACTTTCCTGGTGACAACGGCGCTGTCAAGAGCGTCACCGTCCGCGGAGATGCAGGCTGCCGTTAAGCCGAGCCTTTCTCCTGCGCAGCAACGCCCGTTGCTGCTTTCCTGTGTATGCCCCGCTACGTTTCACCACCTGGACCAACTGGCGGTGGAGGTGGTAGACGTGAATCCTGCTCATAAATCCAGCAGCTTTGGCTACCGGATTCAAGCCATGTGATGTGTGGGACAACGGCATTTTCATTTGTATGAAGCCGGTCCTATTATTTAACCAAGCGGTTTGCTAGTCTCCCAGTGGAAGGAGGGTTCGATGGCTTATTTGCGTCACTGGTTCAACGGTCAGACAATCAGTGTCTTCCAGTTGGGAGACAGCGCCATCGTGGGGCGGCACCCCGAGTGTGCCATTCAGGTGGACGACGCAACGGTGAGCGGCCAGCACGCGCGTTTGGTACGAGGTGCCGAGGGCTATACGGTGGAAGACCTGGATAGCACCAACGGCGTGTCGATTGACGGAAAGAAGGTGGCTCAGTATCTATTGCACAACGGTGCCATTTTTACCCTCGGCACCCAGGAATTCGAATTTCTGGACCGGCTGCCGGATGATCTTGACAAGACATTGAAGATTAAAAAAAGCTGGATTCCCGGCGTCTACTTCGCTCAGTGATACATACCTTCATTCCGATAACGGGATTATTGCCGTCCCAGAAACCGTGAATTCATGCCCATGATTTATGGACAACAGTGTGTTGAGAGACGACCCGTTCCAAATGATAACGCGACAGTCACGGGCTTAGCCGTGTAATGCAGCTCAACTGGGTGTAGTGCGTGAAACAGGATTATCATCACAAGAACTGGCACAGCCTACTGGATATGCGCTTTTTAGTAGTGCTCATCGCGGCCTGCCTTATTCTCAGCCACTGGCGACCATCATTCTGGCTGCTTCCCAGCAGCGGCCTGATAGAGGTGGGACTGTGGCTGGATCCACCGCAGCGGACACCACCGCAGGTTGCGCTGATAGAGGTCGATCACCCGGAGAGTCTCATTTGGGGGCGCGTCAATGGAGACGCGTCGCGATACGACCCGAGCCTGGTGCGGGCAGTTGAGTCACTGACTGCTGCATCCAAGACCATCGGCATCATCCTGCCATTTCCCGTTGATCTCTTCGATCTTGATTCCGCCCAGCTGGAAAGATTACTGGAGGACGAAGGTGACAATGCTCTAGCCGCTGTACGCGCGCAGATTCAACAACAGCAACACATGCGCGAGCTGCTCGAGAGTGATCAAGTCGTGCTTGGGCTCAGGCACAGGCAAACGGCGGAGCCGGTGCCACTGGACGTGCAAACTGGCTCATTGGCAAGCGTTGTCCCATTCCTGCGCGCCTGGCTGTGGCCGGTTGAAGGCGGGGTTCAGCAGGTTCCGGCGTCCGGCCTGCGTTATTTTTCGGTCATGACGCAACCACAGGCGGAGCAGAGCTTTGTGCTGGAAGAGCAGGGCAATGTCTATCCTGGATTCACCCTCGAACTCCTATACCGTAGTCTCCGCAACGCGGCAGGGCCCGATGGGACGGAAGATTTCTCCCGTGTGTGGCGGCGGGACAGCAATGTACTTGAGAACGGGCTCAACCGCGTCCCGCTGTCATCCCGCGGAACCCTAATTCCGCTAGTGGATGAATATCACACCATGTCGCCAAGCTTCGCGCGGTTGAGTCTCTCCGCGGCAGCCTTGCGGCCGGTAGACAGTTCCATAGTGCTGATTGGAAGCCGAGACGATCCAATACTCGAGCGAACCGCAGCCAGTGTCGTCTCTTTGGTTGAAGGCTTGGTGCTAACCGAACCGCGTTGGTTCGCGCCGGCGCAAAAGATCGTGTTGTTGATTCTGATGGCGGTTTTCCTTTTGTTGTTGCCCCGCCTGAAATTCAGGTTCGGCCTGGCGTTCTGTATAGGGCTTGCATTGGTACTGGTCAGTCTGCAGCTGTGCGCGCAACTGCTGTGGCATTGGTGGACGCCGGTGGCCGACTTCCTTTGGTATGTGCCCGCAGCATTCGTTGTCATGCAAATCTGGCAGCGGAAACAAAAGGAACAGGAAGCCCAGGTTCGCTTGCGATTGCCGAATCTTTCCGAGAGTGCGGCAGTACCCGATAAAGAAAACGCTGAGCAAGTGGACCGACCGGCTGAGCCCGTACCAGCCAGCGCACCGGTAGCCCATATGCCGCCGCCCCGGGAGGTGAAAAACCCGTTTCGTCGCGTTCAGGAAATATGGCAACAGGGCAGCGTTACCAGCCCCGGCCACAGCGCTCGTGACAATCTGGCGACTACCGTAGTCATGGAGCTGGAGAATCCGCTGGTGCTGGGGCGCTATGAAATTCAGCAGGAGTTGGGGCGCGGAGCCTCGGGCATTGTTTACCTCGCTTACGACCCCAAAATTTCCCGCAAAGTCGCAATCAAAACCCTCAACTTCCGAAATTTTGACGAGCCACAGCTTCGCGACATCAAGGCGCGTTTTTTTCGTGAAGCGACCGCGGCGGGACGCTTAAACCATCCACATATTGTGTCGGTATTTGATGTGGGTGAGGAGCAGGAGTTGGCATTTATCGCCATGGATTACGTGGATGGCCAACCTTTGAGTAAACACGTGAGCGAAACGACGCTGCTGTCGCCGTTCGAAGCCTATCGCGCCGCAGCCCATGTCGCGCGAGCGCTACATTACGCGCACCAGAACAACATTATCCACCGGGACATAAAGCCAGCCAATATCATCTACTCTGCAGAACCTTACCAGCTGAAGGTCACGGATTTTGGCATAGCGCGCCTGGTCGATGAATCCCGAACCAGTACTGGCGAGATTTTGGGCAGCCCGCTTTACATGGCGCCGGAACAGCTGCGAGGGAAAACCGTCACCCCGGGCGCGGACCTGTTCAGCCTTGGCGTGACGTTTTACCAACTGCTAAGCGGCCAACTGCCATTCAAGGGCGACAACCTGGCGAGCCTCACCTACGACATTATTTACGGCAAGCCCCAGAGCGTCCGTAAGGTATTCCCGGAGCTGCCAACCAGCGCGACACGGATTATCAATCGGGCACTACAGAAAGATGCCGCAAAGCGTTTTGAATCGGCACTGGAAATGGCCGAAGCCATTGAAAAAGCGATGCGCCGGGATTTCCCCGACGAGGCAAAAGCTGTGGGTTATATCGTTTAATCAGAGGTTCCCGAGAGTCATGGGCTAACCCAACAATTTCCGGACCCGCAAAAAAAACGGCGGGCCTTAACTTCTTTGAATGCAGGTTTGATTATGGCAATTTTGGCACAACTGGTTGATGATGTTGTAGTTCATAAATTTGAGTTGAGCAGCAAGAGTGGCACCATTGATGTGGGTCGGCATCCGGATAACGACATCGTCATAGACGACTCCGCGGTCAGCGCCAAACACGCTCAAATCCTGTTAAACACCAATCAACATTTTCCGGACTATCAGGAAATTTTCATTGAAGATCTGGGCAGCACCAATGGCACCTTCGTCAATGAATTGAAAGTCAGCGGCCGACAACGGCTACACCACCAGGACATCGTGCGAATCGCCTGGAATCAGTTCAAACTGATCGACCCCAAAGAGATAGAAATGGGTGAGACAGTGCATATGGTTCGGTAAAAAAGCTGCAAGCCGCAAGCTTGCCGAATCTTGTACGGCGAAAAAGCCTTAGCGCCTTCCGCCGACGCGTGCAGGAAATAAACAGCAGCGTAGATACTTTTCACTGCGAGAGTGTTACGGGTGAGCACCCGCAAATACAGTTTCAAATCCTTCTGCGGTTCGTTCGCGTTTGATTCGATCAAATAACGCTTGGGCTTCAGGATAGCTGCGGCGCAAATACACTAGCCATTGCTTGACGCGGTTTCCCAGGTGTTTTTGTGGATAAACGTCCGCGGTGGCGTAGTGAAACTGTCGTAAGAGTTGCAGGCAGTTGTGCCAGTTCATCAAGTTGTAGTCTTCACCACGGTTGTAGGCCTTGATTGCCTGCGCCAGATCGGGCTGGGCAAGCAGACCGCGGCCCAACATGACGCTGTCGCAGCCGGATTCTTCGCGACAGCGAACATAGTCCTCGACACTCCATATATCGCCATTGGCGACAAGCGCAATATTCACAGCGGCTTTGATTTCACCAATGTGGTGCCAGTAGGCGGGAGGCTTGTAGCCATCCGCTTTTGATCGCGCGTGGACGACAAGTTGGTTGGCGCCGGCCGATGCTATGGCCTGGGCATTGGCCAGAAAGGGTTCGCGGTCGTTGTAGCCCAGCCGGATTTTTGCTGTTACCGGAATGTCCTGCGGCACGGCAGCGCGCACTGCGGACACAATATCGTAGAGCAGGTCGGGCTCGTTGAGCAGGCAAGCACCGCCGCGATTGCGGTTCACGGTCTTGGCGGGGCAGCCAAAATTGAGGTCGATACCCGCCGCGCCCAATTGCGCAGCCTTCACTGCATTGACTGCGAGAGCTTCGGGGTCGCTGCCGAGCAGTTGCACCTTGATTGGGCAGAACAGATGATTATTTTCCGGCAACAGTTCGGGGCAAAGACGGTGGAAGACCTTAGCGGGTAAGCAATGGTTGGTGACGCGCACGAATTCTGTCACGCACATATCCACGCCACCGGGCACGCAGAGCAAGCTGCGCAGGTGATGGTCAACAACACCTTCCATGGGTGCGAGGTGTATCTGCATGGCATTTTCCGAGGCATGACAGCCGGTGATTAATAGGCGGTTGGTCAAGTGCAGACGCTGAGTAGCGGCGTGTGGCGGCGCGAGTTTAGCATTGAATGGCGAGGTTTTTGTTCCTGAAGAGACTTGTGGAACTGCTCTGATATTTCATCGATTTGGTTGTTACTGGCGCCAATAATTTTACGCTTATCCGGTGCCCTCTGTGGTTTTTCTTGTAACAGGCTGAATAATAAGGCAAAATTACGCGCCAAATGAGCCTCCAGGTCTTGGGGGAAACCACAGGTTAAGTTTCTGTGGCCTCTCGGCTTGGGTTTCCTGCGTCGCTCTACCTCCTGCGTCCATGCAGTCGTGCGCAACCGGGAGCATGGTCTGAATCGCCAACGATCACCCCGAAATATGGGTTTATTGCGGAAGCGGCAAATTCACCATCTTCCTATCCAAGATAAAGTTGAACAGAATAACGACATTTTGCCGGGCGAGTGCTGCGCGGTAATACAATCGAATGAGGGTGGGCGCCACCCTGAATGCGCCACCGTGTTTTGAGCGCGCCATTATTCCTGCAATCGTTAAAGAGGAAGCCATTGATGAACCAGACATTATTGGAGCAAGGCGTTGATTTGCTTGTGTATGGCATGGGCAGTGTCTTTGTGTTTCTGGCACTGTTGGTTGCCTGCACTATGCTGATGTCCCGGGTAGTGATTCGTTTTTTTCCTGAACCTCCCGCGGTCATTGAGCCGGTTGTAACGACCGGCGCGACTGCATCGGCGGTGAGCCCGCACACGCTGTCGATCATTCAGGCCGCCATAGATAAGCATCGCGGCAAGCACCGGTAATCTATACGCAATTATTAAATAGAAGATATACAGGCGGGTTGTGGTGAAACCGCAATCGGTGAAATCAGTTTTTCAGGGGCAATTCCTATGAGCGAAGCCAAAAATCCACTGGGTATTACCGACGTTGTCTTGCGCGATGCCCACCAATCGCTGTTCGCCACGCGCATGCGGCTGGACGATATGTTGCCCATTGCGGCAAAACTGGATCAAGTGGGTTTTTGGTCGCTGGAATCCTGGGGCGGTGCGACGTTTGATGCCTGCATTCGCTACCTGGGTGAAGACCCCTGGGACCGTATCCGCGAACTGAAGAAGGCCATGCCCAACACGCCCCAGCAAATGTTGATTCGCGGGCAGAACATTTTGGGCTATCGGCATTATGCGGATGATGTGGTAGAGAAATTTGTTGAGCGCGCCGCAATCAATGGCGTAGACGTCTTTCGGATCTTTGACGCCATGAATGATATGCGCAATATCGAAACGGCGCTCAAGGCGGTCAAGAATAACGGTAAACATGCGCAGGGCACACTCTCTTACACGCTCAGCCCGGTTCACAACATAGAAACCTGGGTTGATTTGGGCAAACAGATCGAAGATATGGGCGCGGATTCCATTGCCATCAAGGACATGGCCGGTCTGTTGAAGCCTTACGATGGTTACGAGTTGGTCAAACGCCTGAAAGAATCCTGCAACATTCCGGTTCATATGCAGAGTCATGCGACCACGGGTTTGGCCCACGCCACCATTCTTAAATGTGTGGAAGCGGGTATCGACAATGTGGATACCGCCATTTCCTCCATGTCCATGACCTATGGCCATAGTCCCACGGAAACCTTGGTCGCGACCCTGGCCGGCACTGACAGGGATACGGGCCTGGACCTGGTACTGCTGGAGGAAATCGCCAGTTATTTCCGGGAAGTACGAAAAAAATACGCACAGTTTGAAGGCTCGCTCAAAGGTGTGGACGGCCGTATTTTAATTGCGCAGGTTCCCGGCGGCATGCTTACCAATATGGAAAGCCAGCTGCGGGAGCAGGGCGCGACCGACCGCTTCGACGAGGTACTCGCGGAAATACCGAGGGTGCGTGAAGATCTGGGATACATTCCATTAGTCACACCGACGTCACAGATTGTTGGTACGCAGTCGGTGATCAATGTGCTCAGCGGAGAGCGCTATAAATCCATCTCGAAAGAGACACGGGGAGTGCTGCGCGGAGAATACGGTGCTACACCGGCACCGGTGAACAAAGCGTTACAAGCGCAAGTGCTGAACGACGGAGAAGAGCCGATTACCTGCCGCCCGGCGGATTTGCTCAAGTCGGAAATGGACAATCTGACTCAGGAGTTGCACAACCAGGCGAAGGAGAAAGGCATTCGCCTGGCAACAGGAGACGGCGAAACCGACGACGTGTTGACCTACGCGCTGTTCCAGCAGATCGGCCTCAAGTTCCTGCAGAACCGTGACAATCCTGGGGCGTTCGAGGCGATTCCGACCGGACGTGAATCGTCGGCAGCGACAACCGCTGGTGGGGAGGACGTGTATACGGTAACGGTCGAGAACCAGAGCTACACGGTGAGTGTGGCCAACGGCGGTGATATCACCGGCATTGTTCCGGTCGGTGGCGTGACTTCGACGGCAGCAAATGGTGAGAGCGTTTCGGTCAAAGCTCCCCTGGCGGGCAACATATTCAGTATTTTGGTGAAGCCCGGACAGCAGGTGGAAGAAGGGCAGACACTGTTGCTGCTCGAGGCCATGAAAATGGAAACCGAAGTGAGCGCAGCCTGTTCCGGTGTTATAGGCACAATAAGCGTCAAGGAGGGTGATGTGGTCACCGTTGGCGACGAACTAATGACCATTGCCTGATGCTGGAGCTTTTTGCATGAATAACTTGATCAATCTTTGGCAGGACTCTGGTATTTATCAGATGACCGGCGGCCAGTTGGCGATGATGCTGGTGTGCCTGTTTTTACTGTTTCTCGCCATCCGTAAAGGCTTTGAGCCGCTGCTGTTGGTGCCGATTGGATTTGGCGGCATCCTGGCCAATATTCCTGGTGCGGGTATGGCCATGTCAGCCGTCGAAAACGCCGTTTATCACGGAGATCCCGCGCTGCTCGCTGATATGGCGCAAGCAATGGGTGTGACCGCGTGGGCCGACATCAAGGAGCTGCTCTTTGCTTACGACTGGGCTTCCAGCGCCGACGCAGCCGCCGCGAGGGACATCGCTCAGGCCGCCGGCTACGCTAACGGCATGCTTTACAACTTCTATACGGTGTCTATCGCCAGTGGTGCGGCACCTTTGGTTATTTTCATGGGCGTTGGCGCCATGACCGATTTCGGTCCGCTTCTGGCCAACCCAAAAACGCTGTTCTTGGGTGCTGCGGCGCAAGTCGGTATTTTTGCCACCATTCTGGGCGCAGTGGCCATATCGGCCTCGGGGCTGATTCATTTCAACATTGCCGATGCCGCGGCCATTGGTATTATTGGCGGCGCCGATGGCCCCACAGCCATTTACGTTGCCAGCAAGCTGGCGCCGGACCTTTTGGGTGCCATCGCCGTTGCGGCCTATTCCTATATGGCACTGGTACCGCTTATTCAGCCACCCATCATGCGCGCGCTGACCACGGAGGCCGAGCGTGGCATTGTCATGAGCCAGCTGCGACCTGTGTCAAAACTCGAAAAAATCGTATTTCCGCTGGTATTGCTCATTCTGGTAGCGCTGTTCCTGCCGGATGCGGCACCGCTTTTGGGCATGTTCTGTTTCGGCAACCTGATGCGCGAATGTGGCGTGGTAAGCCGTTTGTCCGATACTTCCCAAAATGCACTGATCAACATAACCACCATTTTCCTCGGGCTTTCCGTCGGTTCCAAACTGGCCGCCGACAAATTCCTCGACCCCAAAACCCTGGGTATTCTGGTGTTGGGAATGGTTGCTTTTGCAATAGGTACGGCTGGTGGTGTGCTGATGGCGAAATTGATGAATCTGCTCAGTCGTCACAAGGTCAACCCCTTGATCGGTTCGGCCGGTGTATCCGCGGTTCCAATGGCGGCGCGTGTTTCCAACAAAGTTGGCCTGGAATCAAACCCTCACAACTACTTGCTGATGCATGCCATGGGGCCGAACGTGGCCGGGGTTATTGGTTCAGCCGTTGCGGCGGGTGTGATGATCTCGATGGTCTCGAATATGCTTTAACAGACTGTTTGGTTGTTTCGTCAAGTTTTCAACAGCAGTCAAAGCGACGAGCCAGCCTGTGGCAACCTTTGCGTCACTATCCTGTATAATGGTGGTTTGGCTTTTTAGCCAGCCACCATTTTTCTTTGGCCGGTATCTTCGTTGATGTTGATTGTTGATCAGCACGGTCTTTTGGGTACAAGGACTGCGGCCGACGCAACAAAGCTGGCCAATCTACCTTTTTTGAGTAAACACACTGTTTATCAGTAGGAACTTTTAACCTGAAAAGGTTATTGGTGTAGAATCCCGTGGTTTCGCAGCCGCTGTAAAATCTGGAGCAAAATATGTTAAGACGTACGAAGATCGTGAGCACCCTCGGGCCGGCAACAGACGAGCCTGGTGTTCTCGAAAAACTCATCATTGCCGGTGTGGATGTGGTGCGTCTGAACTTTTCCCATGGTAGCCCCGAAGATCACCGCAAACGCGCCAATGATGTGCGCGAGCTGTCCAGCAAGCACGGTCGCTTTGTTGCGGTTCTCGGTGACCTTCAAGGGCCGAAGATCCGGATTGCGCGATTTGCTGAAGGTCCGGTGGAATTGGCATTGGGCGATGAATTTATTCTGGATGCTGAACTGCCACGGGATGCGGGTGACAAGACCCAGGTCGGTATTGACTACAAACAACTGCCCAATGATGTGAACCCGGGCGATAACCTGTTGCTCGATGACGGCCGTATGGTGCTGCGGGTCAATTCCGTGGAG
Source organism: uncultured Cellvibrionaceae bacterium (assembly GCA_964419935.1). GTDB lineage: Bacteria > Pseudomonadota > Gammaproteobacteria > Pseudomonadales > Cellvibrionaceae > CAYQQJ01. The sequence continues at coordinate 7,370 of CAYQQJ010000029.1, read as the reverse complement.
GGCAGCCGTATAAAAACCACGGTAACCGTGGCTGGCAGGTTGTCCAACAATAAGGGCATCAACCGCGAAGGTGGTGGCTTGACCGCCCCTGCACTGACCAACAAGGACCGGGTGGACATCAAGACTGCTGTGGACATCGGCGTGGATTACCTGGCCGTGTCTTTCCCGCGTAGCGCCGAGGACATGAACCTTGCGCGCCAGCTGGTTAAGGAGGCCGGTGGCGATATTGCGCTGGTGGCCAAGATCGAACGCGCCGAAGCAGTTAATGACCACGAAGTACTCGACAACATCATTCGCGCGTCAGACGCGGTGATGGTTGCCCGTGGCGATTTGGGCGTGGAAATTGGCGATGCGTCTTTGATTGGCGTGCAGAAGCACATTATTGCTCGTGCTCGTGCGCTTAATCGCTGTGTGATTACCGCCACCCAAATGATGGAATCCATGATCAGCAGTTCGCTGCCGACGCGTGCGGAAGTGTTCGACGTGGCGAACGCCGTATTGGATGGTACTGATGCGGTTATGCTCTCGGCGGAAACCGCAGCGGGGCAGTTTCCGGTACAGACGGTGGAAGCCATGGTGCGGGTTATTCTGGGTGCGGAAAAACATCCAGAGTCAGTGAAGTCGCCGCAGCGTCCGGAAAATTATTCTGCGGTTGACGAGACAATCGCACTGGCGGCCATGTACACCGCCAACCATCTGGACGGAGTAAAGGCAATCGCAAGCATGACGGAAACAGGCTCCACGCCTTTGTTGATGTCCCGGTTTGGCACCAAGTTGCCGATTTTCGCTTTCTCTCGCCAACGCAAGACGTTATGTCGGGCTGCGCTGTTCCGAGGTGTGCAAACGGTATTGTTCGATAGTGACAATATTCCCCATTCAGAAACCAATGAACGTGCGATTAATGAGCTGATTGAACGGGGTGTGGTGGCAGATGGCGATCTGGTGATCATTTCCAAAGGTGATTACGCAAACGTGCATGGTGGCACCAATACCATGAAAGTCGTCAAGGTTGGGCAAGTTATCAGCTCGTAACGACGTTCTTGGAACAGGTGGTTGAAACCGAGCCGATGAGTGCGAAGTCGTATTCATCGGCTGGTTGGTGTATTGGTGAGTATTGGTGAAAAGGTATGGATGCAGGGTAGGGCGATGCCTTATTCCGGCTCTTTGACTTTCTCCGGTTCGCTATAATCCGCTTTGCCCAACTGCCGGCGCATATAGGCGTAGTAGTCGTCGGTAATATCCCGCGAGTTATCACGACGGTCTGCTGATTTCCGGCGTTTGCTGTTATACAAATCCATGTTCAGGTCCCGACAAGGATCCTCATCAAGTCTTCGGTCCTCATTTTTTCGTCGGTCTACAAAAATCAAATGGCTACTCATAGTCTCTCACTCAAACAGTTTGCCCGTATAACTTGAGCACTAACAAGTTATGGATTGGTTGATGACGTTGACGTCGGCGCTGACGCCGGTGTACTGAGTTCTGTAGCAAATTGGGAATTTAGGAGGTTGTGCATGCAAATGCAAACGTCGATACAGGAAAAACTGGTACAACAGCTGGCTCCTACGCATTTGGACGTCATCAATGAAAGCCATAACCACAGTGTGCCAGTAAACTCTGAAACGCACTTTAAAGTAGTCGCGGTTTCGAACATTTTTGCGGGCGAAAATGCGGTCAAACGCCACCGCCGTGTTTATGGCATCCTGGCCGATGAGTTGGCCGGCGGGGTTCATGCATTGACTCTCCATTTGTATACGCCTGAAGAATGGTCCGCTGCTGCGGTTCCCAGTTCGCCGCCGTGTCTCGGTGGTGGAAGGTAGTCCTGGCTTGCCACCACCCGGACCTCGCATGGGCGGTCTAACAGAGACCCCGCGTAGAAGAACATGTTCAAAAAAACATCGATCCGCTACAATTTAGTCTCACTTGCATTACCCTGGAAACCTGATCAGAACCCTATGAACCCGATTATTGTTGCCGCACTTTACAAGTTTGTTTCTTTGCCCGATTTTGAAAAACTGCAGGAACCTCTGTTGAGCTTTTGCCTGGAGCAGAACCTCAAAGGCACGTTGCTGCTGGCCCACGAAGGAATCAATGGCACGGTATCCGGCACGCGTGCGAGTATCGATGCCTTGCTGGAGTATCTGAAGCGCGAGCCGCGGTTGGCGGACTTGGATCATAAGGAATCGCTCTACGAGGAGCAGCCGTTTTACCGCATGAAGGTCAAGCTCAAGAAGGAAATAGTCACTATGGGTGTGGAGGATATCGACCCCACAACCATGGCCGGCACCTACGTGGAGCCCAAGGATTGGAACGACCTGATCAGTGATCCCGATGTCACACTGATCGATACGCGCAATTACTACGAGTACAACATCGGCAGTTTCAAGGGTGCGGAAAATCCCGAGACGACGTCTTTCCGGGAGCTGCCCCAGTACGTGAAGGACAACCTGAACCCGGAGAAGCACAAGAAGGTCGCAATGTTTTGCACCGGCGGAATCCGCTGTGAAAAATCAACGGCGTACCTCAAGCAGCAGGGTTTTGAAGAGGTTTTCCACCTCAAAGGCGGTATTCTCAAGTACCTGGAAGAAGTACCGGAAGAGCAGAGTCTATGGCAGGGCGAGTGCTTCGTGTTTGACAACCGCGTTGCCGTTAACCATCAGCTCGAGAAAGGCCAGTACGACCAATGCCACGGTTGCCGCCATCCGATCACTGAGGAAGACAAGCAATCCGACAAGTATCTCGCCGGTGTGGCTTGTCCTCGCTGTTTTGACCACCAAACCGAGGACCAGCGCCAGCGCTTTTCTGAGCGCCAGAAGCAGGTGCAACTGGCGAAAAAGCGCCAGGAAGCACATCTCGGAGCACCGCCGCCAGAACGGCAGGTAAAGGGAGCTGCAAGCCGCAAGCTGTAAGAGCTGTAAGCTTCAAGCTGCAAGCGACAAGCAAAGAAATGCTACCAAGCTTGTAGGGCGAAAAAGCATAAGCGCCTTCCGCCGAGCATGCGGTGGGCAGTGCCCACCGGCTAATCCTCGAATCGGTCAGATCTTGGGTGCGCGGTAAGAGAGCCCTCGGGCCGCGCGGGGTGAAGGTTTGGCAAACGTCGTGAACCCATCCATGGGGACTGCCCCACGAGGTCCCTCTCGTGAGGCTTGCCAAACCTTCACCCCGCACAGCCCTGGCAGCATCAGTTATGCGCTTTTTCCCTCACGGGTTTGTCTTCAGCTTAAAGCTTACGGCTTGCAGCTTACCGCTCATTCCTAAATCTCAAACACATCCAATCCAATCTCTTCCACTGCGCCACGCTTGCTCCTGTCGGTGATCACGGCGGTGCTGGCGGCATTGCTGTTGGTGAGGTAGGTTTCGGCCACGCGCTTCAAATCCTCGGCACGGGTGGCCAGTACGCGCTCGCGGAATGCTTGCTTGAGTTCATGGGTGCGGCCGTGGAGTTCGGATTGAAATGCGCGTTTGGCTTCGCCGGCGGGGGATTCCGGCCGATCAATGCCGGAGATGGTGCCGAGAATGGCTTCTTCCACCGCTTGCCAGCTGTGTTCGGTATTCAACAACCAGTCTATGGCCTGGTCGAAATCGTCCAGCGTCTCGCTTAAGCGCGGGTCCCGATAAGAGAAAAAGCGGAACGCGGCGCTGTCGTTGTTCTGGTTTGCGCCGCCGCCATAGGCGCCACCTTGTTCCCGCACCACGCGATGTAGAAAGCCGTTGCGCAGGAAGCCGCCCAGCACCACCAGAGGAGCCGAGTCTTCATGAGTCATGGGTACCGTGGGGAAGGCCTTGGCGCAGAAATTAACCTGTGAGTTGGTCAACCAGGCCTGCTTGACCTGTTCGTGCACCGGGTCCAGCCCGAAGGGCACGAACTGACCGGGTGCATTTGCGGTGAAGTGAGCGGCGTAATTCTGTTGGAAACGTTGATGATGTTCGGCTTCCGACACCAGCAGGTACTGACGCGGCGCCGTAGTCACCCGCGTGTGTATCTGAGCGAGCTTTTCTCCCAAGGCCTGCAGTTGCGCCGGGTCGCTCAAGCCGGAATCGAGTCGTTTGAACGCGGCTGTGCCGGCCACGCCTGCCAGGTCGTGGGACAGCCGGCTGGCGCCGGACATGCCGGAGCTGGCGGCGAGCATGGCGAGGGCGTGGCCCGAGCCGGTAATGCCTTGTTCCCGATGGGCGCGCATCTGCGCAACCAGCTCCCGGAGTCGGGGCAGTTCATCGAAGCGCGCTTGCTCGAGAGTGGCTTGCATGAGCTCGCAGAGCTCCGCTTGATTGCGGTTGAGCGCTTTGCCGGAGAGGGTCAAGTAGCTGTTGATGCGCTGCACGTCATCTGTGGCGCCGCGCACGCTGCTGAACGCGGACAGGCTGCCACAAGCCCGCGCCTGCCAGCGTTGCACCGCGAGATAGTCTTTTTCACCAACGCCCACCTCGGTCAGACAGCTGGTATATATCGGCAGCAGTGGCAGGAGTTCCGGCGGAAGTTGGGGTAGGTTGAAAACCACTTGTTGATAAACCAGGCCGTTGGTGCCGGCGTTGTAGCGGGTCAGGGTGCTGCTGGCAAGTGAATCCTTTTCACCGGTTACTTGTTTTTCTTCCAGGGGCACATCCGCCAGTGTCACCTTGGGCAGGATGCTTTCATCATCCACCTGGTTCTGGCGTTCTTGTAGTGCCTGAGCTCGCTCGACGATGGTCTGCTTTTGTTGCTCATTGAGGGCGGCTTTAACTTCGGCCAGGCGTTGGGCTTCTGCCTGATCGCGGCGGGCGGCGAGTTGATCGTCGGGGCTTAGAGTCAGTCGCACGCGGTGGGGGTTGTCCAGCAGTAGCTTGCGCACCAGTTGTTTGATGAAGTCCGGGTCCTGAATGTCCTGGCGCAGTTGGGTCAGCACCGGGTCGATGTCCAGCAGCGCTACCGGGTCGCCACGATGGGTGGCGGCGGTGAGGGCGGTCATCAACAGCTGCAATCCATACGGGTAGCTGTCGCCGCCGATTTCCCGTTGGTGCAGTTCCAGCTGATGCAAGGAGGCTTCCATGTCTTCCAATGGCAGGCCTTCTTCGGCAACCCGCTCCAGTGTTTTCAGTATCAGCGCCTGGACGTCCGTCTCGCTTCCCTCGGCACAGCCTTCCAGGCCGCACATAAATGTCAGTTCACGCTGGGAGTCATCAATGCCGCACAGGGGCGAAGGGGCTGCGCCCAGATTCGTCGTTTCCAATGCCTGGGTCAGGGGGGAGGCGCTGTTGTCGAGCAGTACGCTGGAGAGAAGCTGGGCGCGCATGGCGTCCATCAGGCGCGTGTTGTCGCCCAGCAGCCAGCCGAGGATGATGTGGTGTTTTTTGTCGCCAGGTTCGTTCAGCGGGTAGTACTCCTGGACCGCCACGGGTGCGTGGTTGCGCTTCTCGTTGGGTACTTGGATGTGCTTGTCGAGACGATCGAATTCCTTCAGCGCTTTGGCTTCAAATTTTTCCTGGTGATCCGCGGCGGGTATGTCGCCGAAGGTCATGAAAATAGCATTACTGGGGTGGTAGTGGGTGCGATAGAAATGCACTAGTTGTTCATAGGTGAGATCCGGAATGGCATCCGGATCGCCACCGCTGTTGTGATGGTAGGTGGTGGTGGGAAACAGGTATTTGCTGAGCGTCTGGTGCAACTGGGAGGGGACGGAGCTCATCGCACCTTTCATCTCGTTGTAAACCACCCCCTTGTATACCAGTGGCGATTCAGTGTTTTGCGGCTCGGCAAACTCCAATCGGTGACCTTCCTGGGCGAAGTCCAGCGGATCCAGGCGGGAGAAGAACACTGCATCCAGGTAAACGTCCAGCAGGTTGTCAAAGTCTTTGCGGTTGACGCTGGCGAACGGGTAAGCCGTCCAGTCGGAGCTGGTCATGGCGTTCATGAAAGTGTTCAGGGAGCGACGGGTCATCATGAAAAATGGGTCCCGCACCGGGTAATTCCTGCTCCCGCACAGGGCCGTGTGTTCTAGGATGTGGGCAACACCGGTAGAATCTGACGGTACGGTGCGCAGCGCCACGAGAAAAACATTCTCCGGGTTGTCTGACTGGATATGAACATGTTGAGCGCCGGTGCGTTTGTGCTGATACTCCTCAACCACCACGTTAAGCGATTCGATGGGCTGCGTACGAATGTGCGTAAAACTGGGATGGGGTTGTTGGGTGCTTACCGGCATAATGACCTCAATTGGGGTTGCGGCCGAAGATGGCCGAAAAGTAGCGATTATTGTGCCGCCCAAGGAGGGCACATTCAACTTTAATTCGGAGCCGTCGCTTCACGGGGCACTGCGACGTTACAGCGTCACGGTTTGTGGGATTCACAAGAGAGAGACTATGGACCGCAATTTCGATGGAATAGCACCACGTTTCAAGCGCAATATCTATAACAGTCCCAAAGGAAAACTCCGCCTGGCGGTGTTACGCCGGGATTTTGAGGAATTCCTGCCCCTGGACGAGGGACCGCTGCACATACTGGACGCCGGTGGCGGGCAGGGGCAGTTTGCGCTGGAATTGGCCAGCGCCGGGCACCATGTGGTGTTGACAGACATTTCCGATGAAATGCTGGAACTGGCCCGCACCAACCTGGCGTTGGCTCCCCAGGATGTGCAGGATCGGGTAACTATTGTGCAGTCGCCTCTGCAGGATTTGAAAAGCGCGCTGGGCGCGGACAAGGCGGTATTCGACCTGGTGATGTGTCACGCTGTGATCGAGTGGCTCAAAGAGCCTGCCGAACTGGTGACGAGCCTGGAACCTTTGGTGCAGCCCGGCGGCTATTTTTCGCTGGTGTTCTACAACCTGGAGGGCATGATTTTCAAAAACCTGTTGCGCACCAATTTCAAGAAGATTCAACGGGAGGATTACACCGGCTTTCGCGGCAGTTTGACGCCCACCAATCCTTTGCGTCTGGAACAGATTCGGCGGTGGCTGGTGGACGAGGAGCTGGAAGAAATTTGCTGCTCCGGCATACGGGTATTTCACGACTATATCTTTAATGCGGAAGATCGCGCGCGGGAACCGGACACGCTGCAGGAAATGGAGCTGGTTTTTTCCCGCCAACTGCCTTACCGCGACTTGGGGCGCTATATTCATGTGTTGTGTCGGAAAAGGAGATAGCTTTAAGCTGCAAGCGACAAGTGGAAGAAAGGGAAAAGGGAAAAGGGACAAAAATGCAGGATCACATTTTTGCACAACCGAAGGGCTGGCCTGAGTGAAAAGTATGAGCTGCAAACCGAAAGCGATAAGCTAGGCGACAGACTCATCACTGTAGGTCGAATAAGACGTGAGCTCCGCGAATGTCGCCATCCGACGTCGATGCCGGAAGGCGCCTACGGCTTTTTCGTATATGGTCTCCTCCCCATTTGCAAGGCACT
>CAYQQJ010000028.1:0-40697 GCA_964419935.1 uncultured Cellvibrionaceae bacterium | reverse complement strand
GATACGTTCTTCCTCATCTATTCTGGCGCATTGCGACGCCGTTTAGGAGGGGGGGGAGGAGACCATCCCATCGACCTACGGTGGTGGATCTTACAAGGCCCCCCCCGCCAGGTTTTCCACTGCCTGTGAGACCACTGGGCTGAAGCGGGGTGCTTGTTGCGGTGTTTCGTTGAGGGCCAGTTGGGTCAGGCGTTGCTGTTCGAGTTGGTGCCAGGCGATGACCGCATAAAAATTTCGGATGTTCTGTACATAGGCCACGGCTTCCCAGCCGCGGGCATAACCGTGTTCGGTATGACGGTAGTAATTGCGCTTGGCGAGCAGGGGCAGGTATTTTTTAACGTCGTTCCACTTGTCCGGGTTGTCCCCGTAGTGCTGGGTGAGCACGCGGGCATCTTCCAGGTGGCCCATGCCGATGTTGTAGGCAGCGAGAGCCAGCCATTGTCGATCCGGCCCTTTGATGCGTTCTGGCAGGCGGTCGAGGATCTTACGGAAATAGCGCGAACCGCCATCAATGCTCTGTTTGGGGTCCAGCCGGTTGTTGATCGCCATTTCGCGGGCGGTGGTCTGGGTCAGCATCATGAAGCCGCGTACGCCGGTGTGGGACACGGCCTTGGGATTCCAGTGGCTTTCCTGATAACTCAGTGCGGCCAGTAAGCGCCAGTCCAGATCAACGGATTCGGCGGCTTCCTTGAGGTAGTCTTCCCAGCGGGGCAGGCGGTCTTCCAGGCGCCGGGCGAAGAGCAGGGCGCCGCTGTAATTCATTTCCCCCGTGTGTCCGTAAAACCGATCTGAGATAGCGGCCAAGGTGCCGTCGTTCTTGGCCTGCTTGATGAAGCGGTTGGCCTCCTGGAAAAGGCTGTCGTCCCGGCTTTTCGGAAACGCCCAGGCCAAGCCTTCAGGCTCGCTGATATCGAATGCGACCTGGGCTTCCGGGTAGAGCGCGCTATTGATTATGTAGGCGTTGGAGTCAACGATGGTGTAATCGACTTTTCCGCTGTGGACCATTTCCAGCAAGTCGAGCATTTCGATGTCGTAACGCTCTTCCCAATCCAGCGCCGTGTGCTCACGTTGGAGTTCGCGCAAGCGCTCCGCGTGGGAGCTGTTGGCGATCACCAAAATGCGCTTGCCGATCAGGTCTTCAACGGATTTTGGGCGAGGTTCACTTTGACGATAAATAAGCTGCTGCGTGACTTCGAGGTAGGGTTCGGTGAAGAGCACGTGACGCTCACGTTTGGGTGTGATCGACAGACCTGCGGCAGCAAACTGTCCGCTGTCGGTACCGACCGAGCGCACCATCAACCCCAGGTCTTCCATCTCTTCTATGTGAAGTTCAACGCCTAAATGGTCGGCAAAGCGCTTGGCCAGCAGGTATTCAAACCCGGTAGTGCCTTGGGCGTCTTCGTAATAGGTAGTGGGACCATTGCGCGAAATGATCACCAGCTCGCCAGACTGCTGGATGCGCTCGAGCGTGGTGGGGATTCGACTGCTGACCAGCGGTGCAGCAGTACCAGCCAGTATGGTTAGCATGACTGCATATTTGATCAGGCGCAGCACAGCCAACCCGAATAATTTGAATATTCCTTTTAATGTGTCCAAAAAAGCTCATCCTCTTGCGATCGCGTTCAATTCTGAATGCTTATCAAGTGCCCGATTGGTCTTGTTCCCTGAGGCGCGTCTCTATGAATTCTGAGCGCGGCAGGTGCCGCTGTTGGCCCAGAAGGAGGCGGCAAGCCGGTATTATTGCTGAAGTGGCTTGCCCATCTGTGGCCTGTCCGGCTGTCGGCCCCAAGTGTTGGGAATCGGCAGCGCAGAGATCAAGAAGTTATAGAGGCGACCTTAAAACCGTATCGCTCGTCACCATCACCTAAGCTGCCCGCCTTGAGAAACTGGTTTGCCACTACATTCTGGCCCCGCAGTCCGTGGCGTGTGCAGCGCATGTGAGCGAAATTTGTGCCATTTTACCCCGTGTGCTTGTGACGCGCTAGATTGCCTTTCTGTTACAGCTAGTGTAGGACATTGCTGAATGCAAAAATATCCGTTGCCTGCCAATTCCCGATAAACGGTGAATTCGGCGCTTGCGGCAGATGTTCGCAGAGCGCATTTACAGTACAATGCCACGCCCCGATGTTCTGACCAGAGCCACCTTCGATTTACCCAGAGATGAGAGATCTAGCCATGCTGACTTTGCCCGGTGCGTCCGCGCTTTCCACCTTTAGAAGCCAAAAACTGCTCCAGGCCCTACAGGATGTGGAATCCGGCATAACGGCGGTTACCGCAGAATTCGTACATTTTGCCGATCTGTCCAGCCCCCTGTCTGCTGAACAAAGGAATATCCTGGATCTACTATTGGTCTATGGCCCGAAGCCGGAGGGCGGTGCCACGCCGGATGCTGGGGAGCTACTGCTGACTATTCCACGGCCCGGAACCATTTCGCCCTGGTCCTCGAAAGCGACCGATATTGCCCATAATGCGGGTCTGGTGAATATCAGACGCCTGGAACGCGGAATAGTTTACCGGGTAGCAGGATCTTTTACGCGTCAGGCCATCTTGCCGTTGCTGCATGACCGCATGGTTGAAGCGGTGGTGGACTCCCTGGACGCTGCTGCGGCGCTGTTTGTGCAGCACAGCCCCAAGCCTCTGGAATCGGTGGATATTCTCGCCAATGGCAAACCGGCGTTGACTGAAGCCAATCGCACCCTGGGCCTGGCGTTGGCCGAAGACGAAATTGATTACCTGTTGAATAGCTTTACCACACTCAAGCGCAACCCTACCGATGTTGAGTTGATGATGTTTGCCCAGGCGAACTCCGAACACTGTCGGCACAAGATCTTCAATGCCAGCTGGACTGTCGACGGCGAGGACATGGATCACTCGCTGTTCAAAATGATCAAGAACACCAATGAACTGGGCGGTGACAACGTGCTATCCGCCTATGCTGACAATGCCTCCGTGATTACCGGGCATGAGGGTGGGCGCCTCTACCCCAGCGCCGGCAGCCACGAGTATCGTTACACCCGGGAGCCCATCCACATTCTGATGAAGGTGGAAACTCACAACCACCCGACTGCGATTGCGCCATTCCCCGGCGCGGGGACCGGTGCCGGTGGCGAGATTCGCGACGAGGGTGCCGTGGGTAAAGGCTCCAAGCCCAAAGCGGGCCTGACCGGGTTTACCGTCTCAAACCTGTGCATCCCGGAATATATCCAGCCGTGGGAGCAGGAATACGGCAAGCCCGAACGCATCGTCTCTGCGCTGGATATCATGATGGACGGCCCCATTGGCGGTGCGGCTTTCAACAACGAATTTGGTCGCCCCAATATCTGCGGTTATTTCCGTACTTTCGAAGAGAACTTCGATGGCGAGCGCCGCGGTTACCACAAACCCATCATGCTGGCCGGTGGTTACGGCAACATCAAGGCCGAGCATATTGAACAGACAGAGTTTGCCCCCGGCTCACATTTGATTGTTCTCGGCGGCCCGGCCATGTTGATTGGCCTGGGTGGCGGGGCGGCGTCTTCCATGGCCTCCGGCACCTCCTCGGAAGATCTGGATTTTGCCTCGGTCCAGCGCCAGAACCCGGAAATGGAGCGACGTTGCCAGGAGGTCATCGACCAGTGCTGGCAGCGCGGCAGTGACAACCCGATTGCCTTCATTCATGACGTGGGCGCCGGCGGCCTGTCGAATGCCTTCCCGGAACTGGCCAAAGACGGCGGCTGCGGTGCGGTTTTCGAACTGCGTAACGTGCCCAATGACGAGCGCGGCATGTCGCCGCGGGAAATCTGGTGTAACGAAGCCCAGGAACGCTACGTGATGGCGGTGGCGCCAGAGAACCTGGATATCTTCAAGGCGATCTGTGAGCGTGAACGCTGCCCCTACGCGGTAGTGGGCGAAGCGACGGCGGAAAAAACGCTGATCGTCAACGACTGCGAGCTGGAAGGGCAGCCGGTTGATTTGCCGATGAACATTCTGTTCGGCAAGCCACCAAAAATGCATCGCTCAGCGGAAAAGCGCGAATACCAGGTCGATGCGTTTTCTACTGAAAGCATTGCGCTTGAAGAGGCGGTTGAACGCGTGTTGCAGCACCCTACGGTTGCGAGCAAGCAGTTCCTGATTACCATTGGCGACCGAACCGTTACCGGGCAGGTTGTACGAGATCAGATGGTGGGCCCCTGGCAGGTGCCGGTAGCGGACTGTGCGGTAACTACATCCTCCTACGATACCCACCTGGGCAACTACACCGGTGAAGCCATGAGCATCGGTGAGCGCACCCCGGTGGCATTGCTGGACGGGCCGGCTTCCGGACGTATGGCCGTCGGCGAGGCGCTGACCAACATTGCTGCTGCGCGCATCAGCAGCCTGCGCGACGTTAAATTGTCTGCCAACTGGATGTGTGCAGCGGGGCATTCTGGCGAAGATGAAAAACTGTATCGCACGGTGGAAGCCGTGGGTATGGACCTCTGCCCCCAGTTGGGGATTACCATTCCGGTGGGCAAGGACTCCATGTCCATGCGTACCGCGTGGCGAGACAGTGCGGACGGCGAAGAAAAAGCGGTGACAGCGCCTCTGTCACTGATTATCAGCGCATTTGCGCCGGTGACCGATGTGCGCAAGACCGTGACGCCGGAGTTGCGGACGGATATCGGCGACAGTGTTCTGTTATTTGTTGACCTGGCAGATGGCAACAACCGGTTGGGGGCGTCCGTTCTGGCCAACGTTTACAACCAGATAGGCAGTGAATCGCCGGACCTTGAGAATGCGGACGACTTGAAGAGTTTCTTCATTGCCATGCAGGAGAACCTCGAAGCTGGCCGTATTCAGGCTTATCACGACCGCAGTGACGGTGGTTTGTTGACGACTCTGGTTGAAATGGCGTTTGCCGGCCGCTGCGGCTTGAATATCAATATTACGCCGCTGCGGGTGGAGCCCATTGCCGCACTCTTCAGTGAGGAACTGGGTGCTGTCATTCAGGTTGCCGAAGCTGATCGGGAAGCGGTGGTCGCCAGTTTTGCCACTGCCGGGCTCGGCAATTCATTGCACGTCATCGGCACCATAACCAGCAATGAACAAATTACCGTGCAAAACGAAGAGCAGGTTCTTTTCCAGAGCACGCGCGCCCACCTGCAGGAACTCTGGTCGAAAACCAGTTACCACATGCAGGCCCGGCGGGATAACGCAGAATGTGCGAAACAGGAATTCGCCAACATTGCTGCCAAAGATCCAGGCCTGAGTTCACGCTTGAGCTATGACCCCAGTGAAGACGTTGCTGCGCCGTTCATCAATACCGGCGTGCGTCCGCGCGTGGCGATTTTGCGTGAGCAGGGCGTGAACGGTCAGCTGGAAATGGCGGCGGCGTTTGACCGCGCCGGGTTCAGCGCCATTGATGTGCACATGAGCGATATTCTCAGTGGCCGCGTAACCCTGGACAACTTCAAAGGCCTCGCCGCTTGCGGTGGATTCTCTTACGGCGATGTTCTGGGTGCGGGAGAAGGCTGGGCAAAAACCATTCTGTTCAACGACATTGCGCGGGAACAATTTCAGGCATTTTTCCATCGTGAAGACACCTTCAGTTTTGGTGCCTGCAACGGCTGCCAGATGATGAGTAACCTGCGCAGTCTGATTCCCGGTGCAGAGCACTGGCCGCATTTTGTACGCAATGTATCGGAGCAATTTGAAGCGCGGTTTTCATTGGTGAAAGTTGAGGAAACACCGTCGGTACTCTTGCAGGGCATGGGCGGTTCCCATCTGCCGATTGCGGTATCCCACGGCGAGGGCCGGGCAGAATTTGCCGACGAGGCAGCATTCGCCAGTTGCGACAGCAGTGGCCTGGTCCCGGTCAGATATATTGATAATAATTTGCAGGTGACGGAACAGTATCCGGCCAACCCGAATGGTTCGCCCAATGGTATCGCCAGTCTGACCACTCAGGATGGACGCTCGACAATCATGATGCCGCACCCGGAGCGAGTGTTCAGAACTGTAGCCAACTCCTGGCACAGCAAGGAATGGGGCGAAGACGGCGGTTGGATGCGATTGTTCAGAAACGCGCGGGTATTTGTGGGGTGATTTGGAGCTGCAAGCCGCAAGCTACAAGCTGCAAGTAGACAAAAAACGGGGCTGGTGACAGCCCCGTTTTGTTTTTTTTAAGAGGGTAGTTTGGGGTTTCTTGCTTCCGGTTTGAAAATGGTCGAGAGCTTTTTGAGGTCGTCCAGGGTGCCCAGGTCTGAGTGATAGGCCATCATTGGCAGGTAGTAGCGGATATATGCCAGTATCAGAATGATGTTCAGGTAGAAGGCGTGGGTTCCCATGTAGAACAGGCGGTCCAGGCCACCGGAGATAATGCCGCCGTTGTAGAAAACAATTGCGGATACCGGAACCAACATGGCCAGTGCCAGGGGTGTGAAGCGCCCGGTAATCAGCATCAGCCCGCCGATGATTTCGATGGCTTTCACGCAATCAAACAAGCCGGCTTCAATCATGATGAAAGCGTTTTCTACGGCCTGTTAAGCCTCATGTACTGGAATCGTCCGATGAGTCAGTCAGCGTCCCGTCCTTTTGCAGTTGATATCGGGCAAAATCCCGAGCCAGGAATAAGTTGCCGCGGTAATGTTCGCGGGCTTCGGATTCTATCTCGCCAATAAGCGGCGCGCTTTTGTGGCTGAACTGATAGCGCGAGCTGAAATGGGTGAGAATCAGGTTGGGCAACGCGGCAGATTCCGCAAAGCGAGCCACCTGGGCCGCTGAGCTGTGCTGAGGCGCGGGACCCACCCGATCAGACACCTCCTGGGTGTAGGTCGCTTCATGCACCAGCACCTGTGCTCCGGTGCAGGCTTCACCCAATAGCGCCGGTGTGTCATTGTCGCCACCAATGACGATTCGGCGCGGCTTGCGCGTCACCGCTGTATAATCATCGCTGCGAATGGCTCTGCCGTCATCGAGCAGCACATCTTCGCCTTTCTGTATCTGTCCCCAAAGCGGTCCCGCGGCTACGCCATCGGCTTCAAGTTTGTCGGTTAGCAGCGTACGCTCGAGATTTCGCTCGGTAACGATATAAGCAAAGCACGGCACGCGGTGTGACAGGGGCGCGGTAGTAATATGCACATAGTCGTCCTGCCAATTGAACCCTTCGCCACTGACATCAATAAACTCAAGCGGATAGCTGAGGGTGGAATCTGCCGCGGCTATGGCGATCTCTATGAATCCACGCAGGGGTGCGGGGGCAATAACCGGAAGCGGTTCGGTGCGCCCGGCCATGGAGGCGCTGGCCAGCAAACCCGGCAAGCCATAGGTGTGGTCCCCGTGGACGTGGGTAATAAAAATGCCGCGCAGTTGCTGCAGCGAGTGGCGGGTGTGCAACAGCTGGTGCTGCGTGCCTTCACCGCAGTCGAACAGGTACCAGCCTTTCGGGCCACCATGTTGTAACGCCAATGCGGTAACATTGCGGGACTTGGTTGGTGTTCCGGCGGATGTGCCGAGAAACGTTAATTCCATGTTGTTTGTGCCTTCGGTATTAATTGTGTCTGTTGTTACGTTAACAGGATATACGGATCAGACATTCTTTATCGAAATTTGTGTCGGGTTCGGGTAGCAAAACACAATTAGCACCATTTGTTAGCGTGAGAATCTACGACAGTGTTTTTCTCATTGAATACACCGCCTTAATCGAGTGCACCAAGTGAGTTTGTCATCAGGGGAAGACCTTTTGAAACCCTCGCGGCAGGGACGCCGCGCGGGAGCCACAGGAAGGTGTTTATGCGTTTTCAAAAGGTCTTCCCCTGATGACAAACGGATCGAAGCCTAAAAGTACCCGGACAACCCAAGGAGACCCATCGTAATGCCACACTTGCGCGGCTTTCTCTCGCTGATGTTTTTTCTGCTCCTCGGGGAAGTTCTCCGCGTTGTGCTGAACTGGCCGATCAGTGGCGGAGTGGGTGGCATGTTGCTGCTAACCTTTTGGCTCATTGCCATGGGGCGTGTCAGCGAGGAGCTGATCAACGCCAGTCAGACGCTGATTTCTGTGCTGATTCTGCTCATTATGCCTGGCGTGGTGGGCGTATTTTTTCTTGGGAATCAGTTTGCCGGCCAGTGGCTGGCCATATTTGTCGCACTGGTAGCGGGAACAGTGCTCAGCGTTGCAACGACTCTGCTGCTTCTGAAACGCTCCATTCCAGCGGGGGAAAAGAACCTTAGTGATTGAGACATTTTTTGATGTTGAAGCGCTGTTGGCGCACCTTATGGAGACCCCGCTGTTGGCGGTGGTTCTGACATTGGGGGCGTATTCTATCGGTATTCGCGTATTTCGCGCATTGGGTTGCCCGGCGTGGTGTCCGCCAGTGCTCGTGGGTGCCGTGCTTGTCGCCATTGCTCTGGCATTACTGTCGATTGATTTCGAGCAATATCGCCGCAGTGCAGTTTGGATCACCTGGTTGCTCGGACCTGCAACGGTGGCTTTGGGGGTTCCCCTTTATCAGCAGTTTCGCCACATCAGGGCGCTATGGAAACCGATTTTACTGACTTTGCCACTGGCGGCGACTCTGGCAGCGGTTTACGCCTTGATTTTGGCAGCGGCCCTGGGGGCATCGCCGGAGGTGTTGGCGTCCGTCGCTCCTAAATCTGTAACAACACCCATTGCCGTGGGTATAACCGCTCAGATCGGCGGTTCTATGTCACTGATGATGGGCGGTTTGCTGCTTACCGGGATCACAACCATTTTGTCTGTGGACTTCCTTGCAACACGGCTGGGCGTGACAGACGAGCGAGTACTTGGGCTGGTGCTCGGTATCAACGGTCATGCAATTGGCACTGTGCGCGCGTTCGAAATCAGTGCCACCGCGGGTGCCTTTTCTTCACTCGGTATGAGTCTCACGGGTGTATTCACCGCGGTGCTTTTGCCGGTGGTTTGGGAGGTTGTCTACAGCGGTATTGGTTCTTAGCAGCACGGTTGAACGGTAAAGGAGTATTCGCTACGGCTCTTGGTAGCCGACAGGTGTCAGTTCCAGTTTACCGAGGCGGGGATCTTGGGTAAAAAATAGCCCGACGCGTCGTGTGGATCGGGACGGGATATAGTCCACCGTGGCGTTGCTGATTTCATCTTCACCTTGTGAAGGATTCAGATGTCCCTCAATGTCGAGTGCCGCAACGCTTTTCAAGCCGGTGTTACGTACTTCAATCTGAACCAGGAACTGTCCGTTCAGATCATTGATTTCCGTAATGCTGAAGCCGATCTCAGGCGGCTTGCCATTTTCGGTGACGGCGGCCCAGCCAAGGTAAACAAAGCCGATGCCAATCAAGCAAACACCAAAAAAGCCCACAATCTTTTCCCAGGTGGGGGTGTGTTGGATTTCATGTCCGGGTTGGTTCATCTCGGAATTCTCCTGTCAAATTTGTCGCGCCGCGTCGATAACAACTTTTTCAACATGTCTTAAATAATAAGCCGTGCCGCTGCAGCGCCAATTCCGGCGGGAAAGCCGAGAACGATGGCGGTGCTTAGCACATTATGAAAGCTGTCGTGATCCGTCCGCCCAAAAATCCACAACATGAAAATGCTGATGGCAATAGCCAGAATATAGCCGGTGCTTGTGAACCGTGTGAATAGTTGAATATGGGTTTTTATGGCGCGCAATTCCTCGACGCTTGGGTCTGCGTCGGCAGTAGCGAAAATTTGCATGATCAGCAAGGTCAGTATGACCAGCGCCAAAACGTGCCATGGCGTCATCATGTAGGAAATCAGCACCATTTCTTCCGTCGGTGCCAGGTTGAATGCGAGAAACAGCGCGCCTGCGATCAGGGTGATCAACTCGTTGCCGTAGTCTTCGCCATCATCGTCGTCATCATCCATATCGTTGCCGACCACGCTACGGGCCAGAAGCGCCCCCAGGCTGCCAGGTACGGCCTGCAATAGAAGTAATACGAAGAT
This sequence comes from uncultured Cellvibrionaceae bacterium, assembly GCA_964419935.1. Classification (GTDB taxonomy): domain Bacteria; phylum Pseudomonadota; class Gammaproteobacteria; order Pseudomonadales; family Cellvibrionaceae; genus CAYQQJ01. Next base: position 30,784 of record CAYQQJ010000028.1, on the reverse strand, counting down.
TTCCCCCCATTGGGAGTCCCGGTTTATAACAGCGAAAATGCCGAGAACCAATGTGGTAGTTGCAAATGCCACGGCGTAGGCTACAAAAACATCGACAATATTATCCATACGGGTTTTCGATTTTTCGAAGCCCACGATACTGGAAATGCCGTAGAACAATGGCAGCGTAAACAGAATAAGAATGATCAGGCGCAGGGGGTCGATATAGAAGCCGATGTACCACATTTCCATGGTCATCATCATCGGCAAGCTGAAAATAATGGCGCCGCCAACGGCTCGGCCAATTCCGCGGATCGGTGATTGTGCCCGTTCCACAATGCCTGGGTCGAGATGGCGAGCTCCGCTTTGAGTATTGTCTGAGCTCTTGCCCTGCATAACCGTCTCCGATGCACTGATGGTTCTACTGCACAGTTTCAGGCTGAAGCAATTTCCGGGCCGCAAGCCATGGGCTTTTGCCGAACTGCGGCTTGGTGTTTGCTTCTGTTGGCAGCCAGGTGGTGGTGGCTTTCCAAAGGGTGGTTATCCTGTTATTTTGGGGGGCGTTGAACATGCCTTTATAAGCGTGATCCTTAACTAAGCGTGCGAGTTTCCGCCAAACGTTTACCAGACGTTCTGGCAGAGTTTGCCAACCTTGAGCAGCCATTGGAGTGTGATGAATGCAGTGTCCGACTTGTAATGTGAGTTTAATGATGACCGATCGGCAGGGCATTGAGATAGACTACTGCCCTCAGTGTCGCGGCATTTGGCTGGACCGGGGCGAGTTGGACAAAATTATCGAGCGCTCTTCGGTGGAACCCATGGCCGCTGCGCCACAGAGTCGTCCGAGCAACGACAGGGTCCACCATCATGATCAGCATCACGGCTACAACCAGTCCTATGGCGGCAGGCCGCGCAAGAAGAAAAGTCTGCTCAGCGAAATTTTCGATTTTTAATCCCGTGCTATCTCGGTGCTTGTTGCCGTGGTGGTTGTCAGCGGCCGTTTTTGCGTTTCCGCTGGCAGCTTTGGCAGAAGATCCTCTCGCGCGGGCTGTTGACCGGGGAACACGGCTGGCTGAGGCGATAGAAAATGGGGACAGCCTCAGTCTTCGCAAGTTTGCAAACTACGGCGACATCCGAACGTGGCTGGATAGTAACCGATGCCCCGGTTTCAGGTACACGGGGTATTTTGTTCGTGCCGCAGGCGCAAGCGATCTGTATCTGATTGCCTCCCGTGGTAAAGACATTATCATCGGCCGTCACTTCAAGGCGCCGGTTTCCAAAGGGCGGGTGGAGATCGAACAGATCGAATCCTCCACTGCACGCTGTCTCAATCTAGGGCGTTCTGGTAGCAACACCGGTAACAGTCTCATCGCGCACCCGCAGCCATTTCCCAACGAGTTCCATGTACTGCAGAGCCGACTGCACCGAACTGACTTGCGCATTGCCACCACTCATGGCAATTACATGGTGAGCAAAGGGCGTATCAGAAAAGCGGAAACCGCACGTTAGTTAATCCCGCAACCCACCGGGTTTAAAGTCTTCACGCATCAAGCTGGATCGGCTTGGCTTCGCGGGTCATCCGAATATTTTCTTCCGCAGTCTGTCGATTTTCCTGGAACCGGATCGACTATTCCTTACTGAACGAGATTCGGGTGAAACCGGTCTTTCAAGTGTCCAGCCACTGAGGAGTCGAACATGTCCTATGTAGATGGTTTTGTTGCCGCTGTGCCGACCGCGAATAAAGAAGCTTACCGAGAGCACGCCGCTGCGGCGGGTGTTGTATTCAAGGAATACGGCGCATTGGCGTTTATGGAGTGTTGGGGGGACGATGTGCCGGACGGAAAAGTCACGTCCTTCCCCATGGCGGTGAAATGCAAGGAAGATGAAACCGTAATTTTCTCCTGGATTATCTGGCCATCCAAGGCTGTGCGCGATGAAGGAATGGCGAAAGTTATGGCCGATCCCCGGACCCAAGCAGACGTCAATCCCATGCCCTTCGACGGTCAGCGTTTGATCTATGGCGGCTTTGAGCCGGTGGTGGAAATGTAGACATATCGCCACTGGCGATATTCGTCGGATTGGGTAGCTCGCGTATAATGGCCGACTTTTAGCTCACGCGGCCAAGCCGTGCGCCCAGCCACTCAATCAGCCGGTGGACATGCTTCAACAACTGAGACAATTATTGGCCCTGAACCAAACTACCCGTTCATGGCATTTTCCTCTGGTGGCTGCCATCTGCTCCGGCGTGCCGGCGCTTACCGGTGCCTACGCCGGACGGCTTGACCTGGGTATTCTCGGTTGTATCGGTTCACTGGTTATCCTTTACATGCGACCAACGTCGATTTCCCGGCGTATGGTCACGCTGGCGGTAGTATCCATGGGGTTCAGTGCCAGCTTCGCGCTGGCGGTCTGCGCGAGTTTCAATGGCTATGCTTCGGCAATGGTGTTGTTGTTCATTTCACTGCTGGCCACTTTTATTACGCGCTATTACGTGTTGCCGCCGCCAGGCAGTTTTTTCTTCATCATGATTGCCGCAATTGCCAGTACGTTGCCGTTTGATATGACGCTGGTTCCCATGCGGGTGGGGCTGGTGACACTGGGCGGCCTTTCGTCCTGCGTTATTGCGTTCTTCTACAGTCTGGTCGTCCATGAGCCTGCTCAGGCTGCACCGGCCAATCCTCCCGAACCGCGGATTTACGCAGTTTTTCTGGAAGCATCGGTCATCGGATTGTTTATCGGCGGCTCCTATTGCCTGGCATTGTTGATTGGTTTGGACAATCCTTATTGGGTACCCATCTCCTGTGCTGCCATCCTGCAGGGAGCCAGTTTCCGCCTGGTGTGGCAACGGAATCTGCATCGCATATTCGGCACCTTGATCGGCATGGGGCTCACATGGCTTCTGTTTTCACTCCATATGAACATCTGGACTGTTGTGCTGACGATTCTGACGCTGAATTTTATTATCGAGCTGTTAGTGGTACGCAACTATGGTTTGGCGGTTATTTTCATCACACCGCTGACTCTGCTTTTTGCCGACGCGACGTCTCTTGCCATGAATACGGACGCGCTGATAAAAGCGCGGTTGTTGGACACCGTTATCGGCAGCAGTATCGGATTCCTGGGTGGCTGGATCATTCATCACCCAAAGGCCTTTACCTGGGCAGAACACCGATTGAAGGCGATGCTCCGCCGGTAGCCCGGCCTTGGCTCAGTGTTTGCGGGTGGAGCGGGAGGCCGGTGAGCTGGGCGTCCGCGGAATGCCTTTTTCTGCGGACGCAGAGGGTGTGATTGGTTCATTGGGGTCGCCGTCCCAGGGTTTGCCATCCAAGGGGTGGGCCCGACCCAACTCAGCTTCATCCAGACCATAGCGGCCGCCAATATCCTGCGCGCCGACGTTGCGCAGGGTTTCATCATTGGCTCTGCCACTGCCGGGTTCATCGGGCGAGCGTGCGCCGTCTTCATCCAGCAGAGTTTGCGGCGTTACATCGTCATCGGTAGGGTTATGGTCTGGGCGGGCAGCGCTGGTCAGGCCGGCTTCGCGAGCGCGCTCAGGGGGTTGTTCCCGGTCCAATTCCGCCCGGCTAACGGGATCGCCGATGCGCGGCGCCGATTCATCTTCGCTAAAGTCGAGCTCATCCATTTGGTCTCTGGTATCGTCCGCTGCATCCCGGGCCGGGTAGGGCGGTGTGTGTTTGGCTTTCTTGTTTACATGGTGTTCGCGTCTGATCATGATGGGGCACCTCTGTGCGTCATGTGTGTATCAACGGTGTGAAGGTCATGATCAGTTGACGACCCATACCGTAAAAAATTCCCCGTGGGCTGGCGATTGAAATCCTGCCGCCCGCTGTTATTCTGTTGCTGTTCTCACGCTTGGTCCGCGCCTCGTTTATGTGCCGACTGCGCGGACCTGTTTCGCAAGCACAATCTCTTTCTCTCTGGTATCGGGATGGTCATGAAAAAAATTGATAACAGAACCCGCTGGGTTTGGCTCCTCATTCTTGCGCTGTCCGTTCCGGTGATCGCATCGGAAACTCAGCCGCAGGTTACGGTTGAAAACGGTACCCTTGAAGGCCTGTACAACCCTGCGACAGGCATTGCTGCCTTCAAGGGCATACCTTTTGCGGCGCCGCCAGTGGGCGATTTGCGTTGGCAGCCACCACAACCGGCCGCGGATTGGGACGGCATTCGCCCGGCGCACAAGTTCGGCCCCCGGGCCATGCAAAAGCCGATTTACGGCGATATGGGCTTCCGGTCGAACGGCATGAGTGAAGACAGCCTTTACCTCAATGTGTGGACGCCGGTAGCGCCTGGGGAAGGCAAGACCGAGCAGAAACTGCCAGTTCTCGTCTACTTTTACGGCGGCGGCTTTGCCGCGGGAGATGGTTCGGAAGGGCGCTATGACGGAGAATCCATGGCGCAGCGTGGCATTGTCAGCCTGACCGTCAACTACCGCCTGGGCGTGTTCGGGTTCTTTGCCCATCCGGCGCTCACCAAGGAATCGCCGCACAAGGCATCGGGCAACTATGGCTTGCTGGATCAACAGGCCGCTCTGGCGTGGGTGCAGCGCAATATCTCGGCCTTTGGTGGCGATCCGAATCGGGTCACCATTGCCGGTGAGTCCGCCGGGTCCATCTCCGTGAGTGCGCATATGGCATCGCCACTGTCCAAGGGGCTTATTGCCGGCGCCATTGGCGAGAGCGGTTCGATCATTGGTGCGCCCATTCCTGCGGTTCCTTTGGCGGAAGTTGAAGCGCAAGGTGTGCAAGCGGCAGCCACCTGGGGGCTGGGTAAAGCGCCATCTCTGGAAGACTTGCGCGACTTGTCGGCACAGCAACTACTGGATGTCACGAATCAGCAGCCGCGGTTCGGTGTTACCTTGGCAGTGGATGGTTATTTTCTTACCAGAGATCCATTGGAAGTGTTCACTGACGGTGACCAGGCACAAGTGCCCTTACTTGCCGGGGTCAACACGGCGGAAAGCTCCTGGCGAGGGATTCTGGGAAAACACGAACCGACCGTTGCGAACTACCGCAAGGCATTGGAAAAACTGTACGGCAATAAAGCCGAGGAACTTTTTGCGCTTTATCCGGCAAGCAACGCTCGTGAAGTGATGGAAGCTGCCCAAGCGCTGGCCAGCGACCGTTTTATCAGTTACGGCACCTGGACCTGGGCATCACTGGCGAACGCCACGGGCAAAAAACCGGTGTACTACTATGTCTATGCGCGTCCCCGTCCACCGATGACTGCCGCCTTCAGTGACGCCGAAGCAGGCTTGGCCGGCGGCGTGAAACGAAATAAAAAAGAAAAGCAGGAAGCGAGAAAAGCGCCGCCTGAACCAATGCCCGAACCAAAGGGCGCCGTACATTCCGCGGAGATCGAATACGCCATGGGCAATTTACATCTGAACAAAGTGTACGACTGGACCGCGGACGATCATAAGGTTTCCGATGTTATGCAAACCTATTTTGCCAACTTCATCAAAACCGGCAATCCCAATGGCAAGGGCTTGCCAACCTGGCCGCAATTCAAGAGTGGCGAACATATTGTTATTGATGTGGATACTCATTCCGCGAGCAGCAAAACATTTCAACAGCGCTATGAGTTTCTGGATCAGTTTTACCTTCCAAATTTTGGAGACCCATCAAGTGGCGAATAACGAAGTACCCGACCCTTCACTCAAGCAGCCACACAGCCATAGAGCGAACACCTATGGCATGGGTGACAGTACACTGCGCGCATTGGGCGGCGAGGACGCGGTACGGGAACTGGCCGACCGTTTCTACGATGCCATGGAGAGACTGCCCGAAGCGCGCACAATTCTGGAACTGCACCCCGAGGACTTGGCGTTATCTAGAGACAAACTCGCAACATTTCTCATCGGCTGGATGGGCGGCCCCCGTCGTTACCGAGAGCGCTTCGGTCCTATCGCCATTCCCGCCGCACACCGCCACCTGCCCATTGGCCCCGAAGAGCGCGACGCCTGGTTGTTCTGTATGGAAACCGCGCTGGACGAAATGCAGGTGGAGAGTTCACTGAAAACTTATTTGCTGGAGCAGCTGCGACGACCCGCGGAGATGTGCCGGACGCGGTGATTCTGGGTGGCCAGGTCATCAGAAACATCGCGAACCGGTGGGTGACATCGATGCCGGACCCCGCTTCTGTCACTAGGGAACCTCTGATCAAGTCCCTGTGGTCTCTCGGCTTTGGCTTCCTGCGTCGCTCTACCTCCTGCATCCATGCAGTCGTGCGCAATCTGGCGCGAGGTAATCTCAAGGCGGCAATCGCCGCTAATGGCCTTAGTCCTTAGTAAGATTGCCAACGCTGAGAGTGCCCGCGCCAGGCAGCGCCCTTCGGGGCTTACAGGGACTTGATCAGAGGTTCCCTAGCACCACTTGCTTGTTTTGTGTCATGGCGCGGCTCCAGAATCAGTTGCTCAAGCGCACAAGGACTTTGCCGCACGCATGCCCAGTGGCCAACTTCTCCAACGCCGAGCGCACATCGTTCAGTGAAAAGATCGAGTCGGTGATGACCTGAAGGTGTCCGGCTTGGAACTGCCGGATGGCTTCAGGCAGAAAAGTCGTCGCACTTGCGAAGAACACAAACTCACCCATCTGCCCAAGCCTGGGTTTGATACCGAACTCCACGAGGCTTGCGATGCGACCGTCTGCGCTAAGTACCGACCATGACTTCTCCAATGTTTCGCCGCCGATGGTGTCGAGTACGAGGTCAATGTCGCGCACTTGAGTAAAATCTTCGGTTCGGTAGTCGATGACCTCATCCGCGCCCAAACTCTTCACTAGCTCGACGTTCCTGGCCGACGCCGTAGCAATGACATGGGCACCCGCATGGTGGGCCTGCTGAATGGCCATGCTGCCGACGCCTCCCGCCCCGGCATGGATCAAGACCCGTTGTCCCTGTCGCAGATGACCCGCGTCGAACAGAGCTTGCCTTGCTGTGCCGAAGGCTGTCGGCAGGGCCGCTGCCTGCTCGAAGCTCATCTCCGACGGGATCACGCAGAGGTCCGTTGCTGCAATCACCAGGTTTCTGCCGAAGGCGCCACCGGCATCCGGCGCAGTACGTCCAAACACTCGATCGCCCGGGCTCAGGTGCGTCACGTCTGCGCCGACTGCATCGACCACGCCACTAAAGTCGGTGCCCGGCACATACGGAAACTCGACTGGAAAAACCTGCTGCATGTAGCCGGCTATTATCTTCAAGTCCAGCGGGTTCGCGCCCGCCACCTCGACACGGACGACGGCTTCGTCAGGCTGTAAGTCGCGCAGGTTGGCTTCGTCGACCGTAATCACCTCGGGGCCGCCGAAGGCTCTGAGAAGTGCCGATTTTATAAATACCTCACTGGTTTTGGTTGATCAGGATTGCTTCGGAAACTGGCCAAGCTGGAGGAAAAGACCGAACCAGTCCTCCATATGCCATGTGGTGGTGATGCGCCTGTCATCGAGTGTGTGGAACTCGTGGAGACGGAAGTTCACCTCTTTTCCGGTGGAAGCGATGCCGAAAAGTTCGCCCTGATGGGTGCCGCTGATCTCGGCGCGAACGCCGATCCTGCCGGGCTCCTGGATCATGTCGTGGACGGTGATCTGAACGTCGGGGAATGCTTGCATGACGCTGCGAATGATGGGCTTGATTCCCTCCGGTCCGGCACCTTGTTGGGGTGCCAGCGGAATGTCGTCCCACGTGGGCGCGAGGACTTCATCGACAAGATCGGGCTGCTTTTCGCTGAACGCGCGGTAGAATGTTTCCACCGCTTGGCGCTCAGCGCGCAGGCGATCAGAAAGATCACTGTTGGATGTGCTCATAGTCATGTCTTGTTCCGGGTGGTTGACGATTGCAATATTCTGCGGAAGCCGGCAGTATTCGTCCAATAAATAACCAATATATGTGTTTATTCGTCCTATGGATTTTCATGGCATCGATTTGAACCTCCTCGTGGCCTTCCACGCCCTGATCAACGAGCGGAGCGTGACTCGCGCGGCTACCCAGGTAGGCGTAAGCCAACCAGCCATGAGTGCGGCACTTTCAAGGTTGCGCAAACTCTTCGACGACCCGCTGTTTTTGCGTAGCGCTGAAGGTCTGAGGCCTACGCCGGTTGCAAGGGATTTGGCTGAGCCAATCTCGCAAGCCCTGGAGAAAATCGAATCGGCACTGGTGAAGAAGCCCGAGTTCGTGCCTGGGACGGCATCGCTAACGTTCAAACTGGGGCTGTCGGACTACCCGGCCTTTGTGCTACTGCCTTCGCTACTGCAATCGCTTGAAAAAAAGGCGCCGGGTGTGTCGTTGAATGTACATGCGTTCAACGACCGGGATCATGCGGTCGATCTATTGGATGCTGGCATCATCGACGCAGCCATCGGCGTTCCGCCCACCCATGCAGATGGCCGGATACTGACGCGTCCTGTGCTTCGAGATGAATTCGTCACGATCGTCGCCGCTGACCACCCGGCAGCCAGGCGTGGGATGAACATGAAAACCTACCTGAAGCTTCGACATATCCTTGTTTCTCCAGAAGGCCAAGGGTATGGGATCGTGGATCGGGCGCTTGCGCAGCTGAGCAAGAAGCGCAATCTTGCGCTAACGCTTTCGCAGATGTTCGCCGTACCCGATATCGTCGCGCGAACGGGCATGACGGCCACGGTTATGAAGCGGGTCGCGCTTAATTCGCCTGCTGCCAACCGGCTGGTACTATTTCCGCCTCCGGTCACACTGCCTGAAATCGTATTCGATCTTATCTGGCATCGACGCAGTGACTCTCATCCTGCCCAGGATTGGTTCAGGGGGTTTATCGCAGAGCACGCTGCATCGTTGTGACCAGATGCTCTAGGAGTCTGTCGGACTTAAGGCTGATCTACTGCGCCGGTGGGGAAAGCGATCCATTTTTCCGCTTTCTTTGCATAGAACCACTATGCGCCTCAAAAGCGCGAAAAACTGTTCTCCCTCTTTGTTAATGGGAAGGCACCTTGCTCGCTACGATCGCTTAAGTCCGGCAGACTCCTAGAGCATACGACAGTGACCTGGTCGTTGCGCCGATATCAGTTGCTTTGGCACGGGATGCTCCTGATAGAGCGAGTGCGGCTTAAACATACAGCTATTGGCGCGACTGAGAAGCTGTTAATATGAGCGCCAAAATCGATAAACAATAAAATAACAAACCCTGCAAGGAGTTCATAAATGGGCCTTACTTCTCGTTTTGTACCATTCCTTTTAACTGCTACGTTGGCCGCTTGTGGTGGCGGGGGAGGTGGCGGTGGTGAGCCCGATGGTGGCGACCCCAGCGCTGGTCGGTTCACTCTGGTCACACAATCTATATCAGCCACGGCCACTCAAGGCTCTGGTATCTCCGGAGGAGCTTCCGCTACGGGCACTGTTACAGGAGCATCCGACGTGGTTTATGTTTATGTCGATCTGTCTGCTTCGACGCTGGTGGCAGGTAGTAGTATTTATATCGAGGGAGATATGGGCACTCTTGAGCTCTGGGGAGTTAGTCCTGATGGGCTCTCACTTGGAACTCATAGCGAAACCGTTCCCGTCCGCGTTTGCGCGGATGCGGGCTGCAACCGTCACCTGGCCGGTAGCCCTGCTAATCTGACATTCAACTACGAAATCCTGCCGAACCCGGCAGAAACCGATAGCGATGGCGACGGTGTCAATGATCAGTTTGACGCGTTCCCCCACGACGGAAGTGAAACGGCGGATTACGACCAGGACAACATTGGCGATAATGCCGACATGGACAATGATAATGATGGTATAGACGATGATCAGGATGACCACCCTCTGGACGGCCAGATCAGTTCGGATACCACTCTTGTACATTTTGATATTAGTGGCGAAGGTTTCGTTACGGTAGATGGCATTCCAGTGGATTGCAGTACTACTTGCTCAGCTGTTCATAGCAACGCGGATAGCAGCACCATGACCATTGAAGTGACTACAGCTGAGCATTATAGCATTGGCGACTGGACCACGAATTTGAGCTGCGATACCACTGGAGAAAATACTTGTACAATTTATACGCCTCACTTGAAGGAGCTCACAGTTGATCTTGAGTTTATTGAAGATCCTTACGCACTGGTCGTCATTGAAAGCGAAGGCGGTGGGGTAGTCGAAAAGCTGGGTCAACTCAGCTGCCACGGTCAGTGTGAAATCAAAGCCTACACAGACACCAGTGCCAGCTTCACTCTCCAGCCAATACCCGCACCCGGTTATGATTTCAGTGGCTGGAGCGGTGCCTGCGAAGGTGCAGAAGATTGTGAGATAACAGTCAATTTCGGAGAGTCTGTCTCGGTGGACGCCAGCTTTGAGGATACCGGCCTTACTACCGACCTGTGTGTTGGTACGGCCGTGACAAGCGGATCTGGGACTGATTTTCTGGGTGCGACCGGCGCTTACTTGCCGCTGTGCCACGGGCAAGTGCTGCTTGCTGATACCCAGCAAAATAAGGTTATCTGGCGAGATGTAGTCAACAGTATTACGGTTGATGAATATCAGCTCTCCGCGGTTCCCCGATATCTGGCCCTGGATGAGGAAAATAAATTGCTCTTTGTGACTCACGGGACTGCCTCCAAAATCAGTCGTGTGGATCTGGCAACGGGAGAAATTGTAGAAATATTTATCGAAGGTGGAGCCGATAGTCTTGCAATCAGTCCCAGCAGCGACCTGATCGTGCGCAGCGACCCATTACAGCTGCTTGATAGTCGCTATGGCAGCGGTCTATCCGATTTGGAAGTCAATGTTTGGGGCAACAACATCTCCTACAACGATGCTACCAACCGATTGATTACCTCTACCACAAACTACTTTTTCGATACGGAAACAAAAACTTTCACCGAGCAGGGGCCATCCAATGCGGGTGGCAGTGGGTCGGATTGCAACTACGTCGTCGTTTCTCCGGACGGTGAGCATGGAGCCAAACCTTGTGGTGGCGGGAATGGAGCTGGTTATACTATCTTTGATTTCAGTGCTCATGACCCCACTGTTATTTATGGTGAATGGGCCACCGGTCCCTACCCCAGCGGTGCTGCATTCTCGCCATCCAGCGAATACGCATGGCTGACCAATCGCGATGAACTGCAGCTGTTTTCAGTGGACACCCATGCTTTACTCATGGACTATGCCGCGCCTCATTGCGGTTATAGTGACACGCGGCGCTTGGCGGTTTCTACCGATGGCAGTGTCCTGTTGGCATTAACTGTATGTGGTTTTGATTACGACTCCGCGATCATGAGTTGGATCTATTACGATACCAACACTGTGCCTTAACTTCAGACGAACAGGCTGTGATGCCTGTTCGCCAGTTTTTCTGAGGCTGGTGTGTTGATGTTCGCGCATCCTATCGTATACATAACGGCCAGCACCATCGGCATAACAGTTTATATGTTTTGGTCATGGTCGAAGGTATGAAATTCGCTCCACGGCCGTTGGAGGGTATTAAACTTCGGTGCGCCTGCTCCAATTTCGGCGCATGTACTATATATATTTTCGCGGGAAGCCTACGGGCTATCTACATCCATCTACTATCTTGACGAGTTGATATTCTCATGATCGCTGAGAGTTTCGTTAACAATTTACATTGCGTTCACTCACTTCGTTTCGATGTGGGTGCTATGCATCCGGGGAAGAAGGATGGTGAGAAGTATGAGAGGGAAGTGTCTCTGCGGGAATGTGGAGTACGAAATTTCGGGCGAGCTTGGATCGGTATATAACTGCCACTGCTCAAAATGCCGGAGGTGGCACGGCGCACCATTTCGTACACGGGCATCTATTGATATATCCCAATTCAATTTAGTGCGCGGTGCCGAATGCTTGTCCACTTTCAAATCCTCGGAAAGCGTCACAAAATATTTTTGCAAAATCTGTGGCTCTCCGCTACATAGCACTTATGCTGACAGACCGAACGTAATTGGTATCGCTCTAGGGGCACTGGATGGGGTGAAATCGGAGCCGGAGGCGCACATATTCACGGGTTCAAAAGTCTCATGGTACAAAATTACCGATGGGCTTCCACAGTATGATTCATGGCCCGGTAGCGAGGCTCGTTTCAGAGAAACCAATGAATAACGAGGCCGGCGTGGCGTCTTTTTTTTTGCGGGTTCGAGTCCTCCACGAGGGCGCGCGTGACGGCTGTGATTGCCTGTGGGAACGAATGGTATCGATATGAGTACACGGAGACATCTTGCCTGGTTGGGGTTTTGTATCTTTCTCTCAGTTTTAGGGTTGGAGTCTCTAGGTTTATTCGGGGCGTTGTTGCTAGCGCCGACGCTACTTGGAATAAACATTTTTTGTGATTATGAGATGTCCGAAAGCAGTTGGGTGATTGCCATTTACTATGGGCGATCTTGGCCTCTCATTTTGTACTTTTCACTGTATGCATTCAGGTTCTTTGAGTTTCAAGAGAAACGACCGAGAATGCTCCGTGCGAAGAAAATCGCATTGTACATTTCGCTTTTATATGTGCCTAGCGTCGTTCTTGCTCTTTGGTATATGGGCCGATATACAGCGGGGCGGCTTTCATGTGGTTGAATAGGCATCGTCTCTTCGTAGGTTCATCAAGCTGGCGCAGCGGAAGATCACCGACCGGGATCACGCGACATGTACCAATTGGTTTATCATCTGCAGCACAATATGGGACACCATAAATTCACAGACCAGCTCCAAACAAAGCCTTTAATTTCCACGAAGATATTCGAAATCAAGTTTAGCTCTAGAGTCAACAATACAAGACGGGAAAACTACAAGTTTACGAACTCTGACGCATGCCCCATCCTCCGGTAGCGGATAATTGAAAAAGGGGACTGAAAAAGGGGGCGGAGGGATTATTTTATAGCCGATGGTTAGGATCCAGAGTCAGGCCTTGCCTTTTGCTCAAGACTTGACCCGAACGGCCCGCAGGCGTTGTCGAAATCGACTTCGCCTGTTCGACTATGAAGTGCATCTTCAACGAAAAGGATCCCACATCATGACAGCAAGTAAGAGTGCGCTTCCAAAAGTCGTATCGCCTGAAGACTGGCAAAAGGCGCGGCAAGAACTCCTGGTCAAGGAAAAGAAGCTAACGCGGGCGCTGGACGAGCTGGCCGCGGAACGTCGCAAACTACCGATGGTACCTGTCGAAGACGATTACGCCTTCAGCGGACCGGAGGGTGAGCTATCACTGGTTGATCTGTTCCAAGGGCGTCGACAACTGATCGTCTATTGCGCAATGCTTGAGCCCGGCGCGGCGCCCTGCAAGGGCTGTTCAATGGTCATGGACAACGTTGGCCACAACCTTGCTCACGTCAATGCCAGGGATACAACCTTCGTTTTCACGTCACCAGCCCCGCAGAACGAGATTGTTGCTCTGCAAAAGCGGATGGGCTGGAATGCCCCCTGGTACACTGATCACGGTCGCCGCTTTGCTGACGCCTTCAATGCGGGGAAGGGGTTTGCCGTCAACGTGTTCATTCGTGACGATCAGAACGGCGTATACCGCACATACTTTACCAGCGCCCGCGGTGGCGAGTTGTTCGACACCAATTTCCGTTTGCTTGACCTCACACCGTACGGTCGTCAGGAAGAGTGGGAAGACTCTCCCAGCGGCTGCCCGCAAGCTTCTCCGTATGAGTGGTGGCGTTTGCACGACGAATACCCAACTTAGCCAAACCTCCTACAGAGAAGTAGACAAGGGTGCCGAAATGAAGAAAGTGAAGTTCGGTGGCTACTCGGCTCTTGACTTGCCTAAACAGAGCAGGGTGATGCCAGCGCCAATCAACACTGCGCCCCAGAACAGGCCCTTGGGTGGAGCCTCACCCTGCAGAAATATTGCAACCGGCACGGCAACTACGGCGGCGACTGCGCCAAGCAGGCTTAGAAACACAGGTCCGCCTGTCTTCTGAAGCAGAAAGAGCAACAGGAATTGCCCGGCGAAGATACTTGCCTGCGTGAGGATCAGAATGATCGGCAGGTGTTGATCCATCGGAACGGCAAGCGAGAAGCCCGGCAGAAGTCCCGCCGCCAGCAATATAACGGCGGTTGCGATTAACATCCCGGGTGCAAGCGCATCAGCGGATGCGTTTGGGGGCCAGCGCATCGTCCGGTAAAGATTGCCAATGGCCAAGAGTACCGGGCCGACCAGGGTAAGAAGAATCCAGAATTTATCCGTATGGGGCAGGGAAAGCTCGCGTCCCGCCAAAACGCCGGTCCCCGCCAGCGCAGCCGCCACGCCTGCAGCGCGCATCAACTGAAATCTTTCTAGCTTGAACGCGAGTGCACCGACGTAGGTCAGTAGTGGCGGCAAGGTGATAATCAGGGCAACAAAACTTGCGCCAATATGGGGTATGGCCGAGAAGAAAATCAGATTCGAGCCCGCTACGCCCACGAGTGCGGATACTGAATAGTATTCAAGCGCGCGACCGTTGATTGGCGGCAAATTTCTGCGCATGGCCGAGATGACGAACAGGATAAGTGCCGCGCCGATAACTGACCAGCACAGAAACACCAATGGCGGCAGCCCCAGGTCGCCTGCGACCTTGGCGAGATTGCTCGAGATACCGAACAGCAAGCCACCGGAAAGGAGGCACAGGAGCGGGACGAGCCGCGTTCCTTTTTGTGCTTTCGCGCTTCCTTCGGGCGTCTTCATGTCAGCCTTGCTCCGGTCTATGGAGTTTATTTGGTTGACCATCTTGAGGTGTGCGTCAGGCGCAATCGCCATCGGCGTTGCACCTGCGACACGAGACTATTCTTGTCGGCGCGCTTGGCCGTACAACCCCATGGCGAAATCGCTTGTGTTTGAGTTCTCGCTAACCAGTGATCGATTCATGTATGCCGCTCCACCGGGGTAGCCACCCGTCTTGGTGCGACGCCAGAACAGCGGCGCCGAGCCGGTCACGCCCTGCAGTTCCAGTACATAGCGCTTGCCGGCTTCTAAAACAGGCTGGCGGGATTCGGCCAGGTCGAGCCGGAGGATTCCCTGGGCCTGGGGCTTGTAGTTCACTCGCAAACCATCGCTCGAACCCAGAAGGTTCTCGCCTACTGTATAGGATGCGGCATTGCCTTCCGTGTCGTCGTTACTAAGTTCGTACAGCGCCAGGGTGACGGGTTTGTCCTTGATGGTGCCGAACCCGTCGCCCGCGTACAGGCTGATTCCGGTGAGTTTAAAATCCCTATCGACGCTGAACGTCTGCCCGAGCTGGGCGATGCCGTTCTCGCCACTGTTAAAGCTTTCGGAGCTGATAGCGGTGTTATAGGGCTCGTCCGTTGTCTGCAGTACCGGCTTCCCGTTCCATTGGGCGGCGGCGGTTCCGTGGTTCTGCGTCACCTCGATATTGCTTTCCACCGTAACCAGAGGCCCATTGGGGTTGAAGACTGGAGCGCGGTAAGCCTCGGGCGAATCCGGCGGGACGCTTATACCTTCTTTCGTTTGCTCAATAGGCTTAATGGTTCCGTCGTTATTGTAGTAAAGGTACTCAACCGCGACGGATCGTCGGCCTATGGCTCCTGGCACGCCGTCGATCGCGAGTTGCGCGTTGTGGTAAAAGAAATACCACTGGTCCTTGTACTCGACGATACCCGGATGAATGGTGAAACTGTTCTCGGTGCGGTCGGTGAGGATGCCGCGATAGGCCCAGGGGCCTCGCATCGTCGCAGCCGTGGCGTAACACATCTTTTCAAACATTTTCTGGTGCGCAAAACAGGGGTAGGTAAGGTAATAGGTTCCCTTGCGTTCGTGCAGCCACGGCCCCTCGGTGTAGTTGGGCAGGTATATTTCCTGGATTGGCCCGTCGAACTCAATCATATTGTCTTTGAGCGGGGCCAGGTACAAATGCATGTTGCCCCAAGCTACCCAGGTGGTGCCGTCGTCGTCGGTAAAGGCGGTCGGGTCAATATCGTCCCAGTCATGGGGGTCTTCCGGCGTGGGAGTCGTGGCATCATGAGCCAGAGCCGAGCCTCGCGCATCCTTGAAAGGCCCGAGCGGGCTGTCCGCCACCGCAACACCGATGGCCTTGCCTTGGTGCGGGGGACCATGTTCGACCGTCGTGTAAAACCAGAACTTGCCGTCTTTTTCAATGACTTCGGAGGCCCAGGCGTCTCTGATCGCCCAATCGAAATCCGTGGGTTCCATAACCGGGCCGTGATAGGTCCAGTTTTTCATATCGGTAGTGGAGTAGACGACCCACCTGGTGATATTGAACATCTGACCTTCGTCGGCTTCATCCTGGCCCGCGTAGACATACAATGTGTTATCAACCACCAGGGGCGCCGGGTCGGCGGTGAAGATATTCCGGAATATCGGGTTCTCGCCGGGAGCGCTTACTCCGGAATGTTTCTCTTCCGTCTGGCTTTCTCCGGCAGATCCACAGCCGACCAATGCGGTAACGGCCAAGAGCAAGGCCAGCGCTCCGGTGGTTTTACGTGTTTTATTCGATGGTGATCGAAAGTGCATGATCATGTTACTTATCCTTATTCGAGGCGCCCTCTGCATAAGTACTTATGTCGGGTATTTATGCCGGGTAGGGGGGGCAATCACTTATTGTTCCCGATTTGGGCTTCGCCCGCGGCACTGCGGGCGAAGCCAGGTTCGCCATTATTTCTTTTTTGACTCGTTTGCGAGAAAGTCATTCACGTCCAGCCAGTGAATAAATGCGTCGAACCAGCGATTGCTGGTGCGGTCGGGGTTGCCAAGGCCGAAACCATGGCCGCCATTCTGATAAAGATGAAACTCGACCGGTACGCCGGCGTCATACCAGGACTTGATGACGCCGAATTGACCATGGAAAAGAAAATCATCGGCGGCGATAACATTGAACATGGGCGGAGCATCCTTCGGCACATCGACCGGCTGCATGCCGCCATAGATCGGAGCAATGAAGGCCAGGTCCATGGTCTTGGAGTTGAGTGTAGAGTGCATGGTGAGACCGGCGCCCGCGGAAAAACCGATCATGCCAATTCGGTTGACATCGACGTTCCATTCCTTTGCCCGACTGGCTATCAATGCAAAGGCTGCTTCCGCATCTTCCAGTTGATTGCTAAGGTCTCCTCGCGGCCGTTTTGGAGCTTCACCCGCGTCGCCTTTCGTGGCTTCTTCCGCATCCGCAAGACGCTGGTTCAATTGGGTCTCAAAACCCTCAAGCTCTGCAACCGTAGGCTGAAGCCGATACTTTAGAACGAATGCATTGATGCCACGAGCGGCAAGAGCCTCGGCCACCTCCCAGCCTTCATTCCCCATCGAAAGCCACATAAAACCGCCACCAGGCGCCACGATGACGCTGGCACCTGTGGCTTTTTTGGGGTCAGCAAGGAACGGGGTCAAGGTTGCTTTGGTTATATTTCGCGCCATTGGGTCGCCCCATTGACGAAACCAGGACTCCTCTTCGGGTTGCCCCTCCACGCCACCTGTGCCCAATGGTATGGCATCTGGCTCTTCAGGCGCGTCCATGGGGTACATTTTGCCATCCTGAGCAATGGCGGCCGTACTACCCAGCCACAGCAAACCTAGAACGATAAATGTGGAAAGACAGCTTTTTTGTTGTTTCATTTCTTTCTCCCTTAGAGGCATTGGTTTTTATTTAGTCGGAGTGAGGCTTGATGATCCAGACTCCCGGAAATTTCTGTTGGAGCTCAAGTAAGAGTTGGATTCGACTTTTATCAGTACCGCTTTTGAGCTATCGGTTGACTTAGCTACAGAATGAGTCAGGCAGTTGCTACGCAATCGAGCCTGGCCGGGTTTTGCAATTCGGCCATATAGTCAGTTTGAGTATATCATATGATAATTGGTGAGCAATGCCGGTATTAATACGTTGTTCTGGCTACCAGAATTCGAGGTATAGTATGAATAATGGGCGTCTATCCTGAGCAACTGATCAGAGATTCTCTTGCCAGGTAAGCAGTTCAGTGAAGGGTATACGGCAAGATTCGCGAAGGCGGGTCGGCAAAAGCCCGCGCCCGTTCTTGCTCCCTGGTATATTGGTCGACACACACCAGGGCGACTTTCGCGTGGTTGAACAGTCATCGTTTCTTCACAGTCATGGCCTCGTCGAGTTACTATTTAGACTGGGACCAAACCAAATCCTCTAGCAGCATCATCGTACACCTCAGAAAAGGAGGTCTAATTGAAACTCATCGCAAGAATCCTGTTGTCAGTGTCTTGTCTTTTTGCCGCTATAGCGTGCTATGTCTTCGGCATTCCGGCTGGAGGGCTTATATTTCTTCTCCTGGGGCTTGTCCTTGAAGGGCTCTTTTGGTTTGCTCTGTTGGGGCGGAAGAAGCGGCAGCCTTCTGTTCAATAGGTTCCAGATAATATACGTGGAAGGTAATCATCTAATCCGGTTGCCGGTTTTGTTGGCCTATGCATAGGGAGTTTGAAAATGAAATGGATTACTTGGATAGCGATACTTCTAGTTGTACCCGGGTGTGCATCCAATAGCTCACTCCAGGAGTCAGTGGCTACCGGAACGCCTGAGGTTGTTACCTTACAGAAAGAATTTCCTCCACAAGTCTGGTCTGATCACAAAGAACTGAATATATCTGAGTCGGCATGTTCCGAAAAAGGCGCTGAAGTGCTGGATTCATTAGGCTTTATCCAGATCGTCAAAAGTAGTCATGGTGAGTATGTGTATGGCAATTACAGTAATAATCGAGCGGCAATCAAGTGCGTTTCTGTTAGTGGCCAAACATTTTTGTACGCAATTGTTGCGGGGCCCAAGAGAGCTGTCGTTGAAAAGTTTAGAAACGAAATAATGTGGCAGTTTTGATGGACTATTTTGCTATACGCGTTGCGACTGCGGGTTAAACCTCACAATTAAAGGAGATTATGATGTCACAAAGAGTCAACCTCGGAAAGTCTGTTCCTGAGCTTTATCAGACCGTAGTCGAGCTTGATAAACGACTATCGGAACAACTGACTTCCGCCGGAATTGAGGAGGGCTTTTCACATCTTCTACGACTCCGAGCATCCCAGATAAACGGATGTGCATTTTGCGTACGTCTCCATACAAAAGATGCGCTGAGCAGCGGCGTAGCCAGTGATTGCATTAGCATCTTGCCGGCATGGAGGGAAACTGGTTACTTCACGGAAAAGGAACGTGGTGCATTGGAGTTGGTGGAAGCTCTGACACTTATCTCCGATGGCCAAGTGCCTGACGCAGTATACCAGCGTGCAGCTGCGACATTGTCGAATGCAGAAATCGCAGCGATTGAGTGGCTTGCTATTGTCATTAACACCTGGAACCGAATAGCGATTTCGAGTCGATACCCCGTTGAGCCTTGACCCAGTGTGTGCGACGTTCGCTGTCAGCGGTTTTGCTGAACATTCGAAAGCTCGTGCTTATACTTGGCCTCCGCAGGTGCTTTCCTGTCTCATTGAACTTTCCCCCATATGGGTGATTCTGGCATACCTATGTTGTGCTAGTTTAATAGTTTGTTGGCACTTTGATATGGATAACCTGCGTTTGCGAAACCATATCTGTTGCGGCCTTAGTTGATGTGCACCGCCGCTCGGGCGGTGGCGCTGTCTATCGAGCTGTTATGGGGAAAATCATGAAGCTCTACAACTACTCATTCAGCTTATCGTAAAAACGGATGCGCTGGGACGAATAGCTTTGATGAGTGGGTGAGTTAATTGCGCTCCTCCGGGCCTGTGAGGGATGAGGTCTCACGCGAATTTCTTCCGCCTTACGAGTAAGCCAAGTTACCCATGAAAAGTAGACACCTCACTACAACCTAACGAAGGTGTCCATCATGACAGAGAGACGAAAAATAAATACAATCATTACACGGAAGATTTTCGGCGCGAGGCCGTTCGAAGATCGGAAGATCCCACCACCAGCGCCGCTGGCATGGACGACGTTTAAGCACCTGTACCGACCATTATCGACACATATGACACATCTAGCACTGATCATCAAGCACAAGACTCAGCCGGGAAAGCGAGATGAGGTTCGTGCGGCCTGGGAAAAGTACATGGCGTCCGCCATTTCTAGCAATCCGGGCCATACTGCCTACTTCTACTGTTTTGATAATGCTGATCCGGATTCAATCAGCGCATTTCAAGTGTACGAGAGTGCTGAGGCATCACAGGAATTCCTGGCAACCGACAGTTACGCCGCATACCTGGAAGACGTCGAGCCGCTTTTGGCCGGCCAGCCACAGGTCACGGCACTGACACCCGTCTGGGTGAAAGATGCCTAACGATTCGCTTCAGTCGACTCACAACCGCTGCGCGGTTGCGATCGGCTCCGCTCAAGCGTACTGTTTGTAATACAGTTTCGTGTTAGGCTCTCGCAAAACAAGTGATGTTTACCAAAGGAATCAGCATGATTAAAGGAAGCTGTTGTTGTGAAGCTGTTCAATTCGAATTGGCGGAAAAGCCCAGCATGCTGGGTATGTGCCATTGCAGTCGTTGCCGTAAAGTTGGGGCAAGCTCTTTGGCTTTTGTCAAATCTGATAAATTCAAGGTTACTACTGGTCGAGACAAAATAACCACCTTTAAGGCTGAACCACCGTATAAATATGATCGGTGTTTTTGTTCGGTCTGCGGTACTTCACTTGGTGAACTGCTATCGGAAATGGAGGTTTTTCCAGTAAACGCACACTGTATAGACACTGAATTTGAAATCGAAAATAAATTCCACGAGTTTGTTTCTGAAAAGCCGAGCTGGTTCAAAATCGGCGACAATGCGAAACAGTTCAACGAACACCCGCATGAATAAAGATCGAACACCAAATGTGCAGCCCGGACAAATAATGGCACACCCATAGATTCGATTTTACCTTCGGCTGGAGCGACCTACGGTCTCAACCGCGCCTCGCAGCCTCGATCGCGGCAATGTCGATCTTGCCCATCGTCATCATCGCGTCGAAGGCACGCTTCGCGGCAGCGGGATCGGGATCGCCGATCGCCCGCGTCAGGACCAGCGGTGTAATTTGCCAGGACAGGCCCCATTTGTCTTTGCACCAGCCGCACGCGCTCTCCTGGCCACCGTTGCCAACAATCGCGTTCCAATACCGATCAGTTTCGGCCTGGTCGGCGGTTGCAACCTGGAACGAGAAGGCTTCGTTGTGCTTGAACGTGGGGCCGCCATTGAGTCCGAGGCACGGGATTCCCATCACGGTAAACCAGACCGTCAACACATCTCCTTCCTTTCCAGACGGAAAGTCTCCCGGCGCACGATATATCTCGCCAACAGATGAATCAGGAAAGGTTTCAGCGTAAAACCGCGCCGCCTCTTCGGCGTCGCCATCGTACCAAAGACAAATTGTGTTTTTCGCGGGTTCTATCATGTCGTTCCTCCTATGCAGTGCAGAAAATTTGTTCGATAAGCCGCGCTTGTTGGGCAGATTCGGGCCGAGTAAAGCAAGACCAGTCCGTTATCACTTTGCCATCGGTTCGGCAAGAAACTCCTCAATCATTGGCACCAGCCAGTTGCTGCGCCTTGTCACATTCATGTGATCTGTGCCAGGGAGCACCGCGAGCTGAGCGTGCTCGATGAGCCGGAATATCTCTACGGCGTGTTCCGGGCGGATGACGTCTGCGTCGCCGACAACAACGAGGGTCGGCGCGGTAAGGCTGCGGATCGCGTCCGTTGGAATATCCTTGAACTCAAGCATGCGCCGGGCGGCCTTGTCATGAAACAATCGCAGGTTCTCCGGGTGTGGTGCAACCTTGAGATATTCCTCCTGCAATTCCTGTGGCATGTTCTCCAGCCTGGCATTCGCCATCGCGTCCCAGAGCCAAGGATACGCACCGTCGCG
The DNA here is from genome assembly GCA_964419935.1 of uncultured Cellvibrionaceae bacterium. GTDB lineage: Bacteria > Pseudomonadota > Gammaproteobacteria > Pseudomonadales > Cellvibrionaceae > CAYQQJ01. The sequence goes on along the minus strand of CAYQQJ010000028.1, from coordinate 9,067 downwards.
CTTAAGGAGGGCCTACGCCAGTATGAGCTTGCGCACGGCCCTCGGATGCCTTATTGCCACCTGCACGGCAATGGTACCGCCATTGCTAAAGCCAAAGAGATCGGCTTTTTCGATGTGCAGGTAGTCCAACAGCGCCGCGGTATCGTCGGCTGACTGCACGAAGCTGAATGGCCGGCCGACGATGTCCGCTGTGTGTCCGTAGCCCTGTTGCTCAAATGCAATGATCTGCCGGTAGCGTGAGAGCTCCGGCAGGATGTGACCGAAGGATGTGCTGATTGTGTCGCCACCGCCATGAAGCAGAACCAGCGGCGGTTGCGCAGAGTTCGTGACGCCGTGGATCTCGTAGTAAATTCGAAGACCGTTAACGGGCGCGTAGCCGGTCCTGACGTTCTTCTTGTTCTGGTTCATGACTGATTGCTCCGTAGTCTCTGCTGCCACTATACCCAGCGTGAAGAAGGCTGCTGTCACGATTAGCTGCAGAAACTGCTCAATGTTGCTTTTGCTCACTGTTGAATCCTCGCAACACAAGTGAGGTGCCTCCGGTCAGTCTCGACCGGCTATAGCTCTCGGCTTCCTGTCCTAGTCGTATGAGGGATTAATAAATCGACATTGCAGTTTGGTTTACAGGAGACTTTCCATTGCGCCTCAATCAGGTGCCATTGGTACTCGATTCGTTGCCCGGTCCGATGACAGGCGCATGCTGCGCTATCAATCCAGCAATCCAGTCGATGAACACCCGCAGCTTCGCGCTGACATGCCGATTCGGTGGAAACGCCAGGGACAACGGCATCGGGTCGAGGCGCCAATCATCGAACAAGGGCACGAGTTCATTTGCGCGCCAGGTGCTCCCTGGCCCTGTGGCCCGGTAGCCAAAGCGCGCCCAGCCCGGCCAGGCCGGCCGCGAGATAGGCATTGCCATCGTCGACCGCACCCGGTAGCGGCCCCGCACTTTGACACTCTCTCCGCCACGGTGCATGGCGTAGGGAATGGCCTTGCCGGTGCGCGCCCATGTGAAGCCCACGATGTAGTGATCGGGGCCCGCCAGCTCCTGCGGGTGAGACAGCGTGCCGACGCTTTCCAGGTATCTCGGCGCCGAAATGGAAGAAACAGCCCAGAAGACAGAATACTTCGGGATTAAATACGATGGGCACCAGGCCGACTTTGATGGGAGGCAATTTCTTGATTCGTTGACTATTTGCCCGGGCTTATGCTGTCAAGTATTGTATGCGTGTCTCACAAGGGCCAACCTTCGGAGGTTTCTATAAATGGACGAGCTTCTTGAACTGGAATGGCAGGGGTGGGAGGCCCTTTCAACGGAAGGCGATGCGGGCAAAAGGTTCTATGGTTCCATACTTCGCGACGATGCTGTAATGCTGTTTCCCGGTGGGATGCGTATTGTTGGGCGAGAATGCATCTTGCAATCCCTGGGTTCCCAGTCATGGGAAAGTTTTCATATTGAGGATGCTCATGTGATTGCACTTGCGGCTAACGTCGGGACGCTGGCGTATAAAGTTATGGCACAGCGCAAGGAGGAGCGGCCATATGTTGCGCTCATAAGTAGCACGTATGTGCGAGACCAAACGTGGAAATTGGTGATTCACCAGCAGACGCCCGCGTGAAGTTGACGCCCAATAAGGGACGGCGGACGCAGCCAGGGAATTCCGCTGAACTTGAACGTTATGCATAAGGAGTAACCGCAGTGAATAGGGACCAGGCCGAGGAGATCGGCAATGCCTTGATGTCGGATCACCGCTCATCTTTGTCAGCCAAAATTGAAAAGCAACTCTCGCATGATAAACATGCAAGGGTTCAGCGGCGAATAGGCGCTGGAGCCCTGGCAGGTTTGGCGGTTGGTGCGCTGATTGGCCACTTTGTTGTTGGCGACTGGTTTACAGCCGGCTTTATCGGGTTGGGGTGCGGTTCACTTATAGGTCGTCTCCTTTCAGGAAGGATTTATTTAAGCGGGATTGAAGACCAGTCGAACAGAAAAGAGGGGAATGTCGATGAAAGCACAACAACGTGAAGAGCTTTTCGATGCGTTAAAAAGCCGTTTCGAGAAAAACATGAACAGACATAAAGGCCTTGAATGGGCCAAGGTGCAAGCACAACTGGATGCTAATGCCGAAAAGCTCCGTTCACTTCATGAAATGGAAATAACCGGTGGCGAACCGGATGTTGTGGATTACGATAAAAAGACCCGCGAGTTTGTTTTTTACGATTGCTCGCCGGAAACCCCTAAAGGCCGTAGAAGTGTGTGCTACGACCGCGAAGGGCTGGAGTCACGAAAAGAACACAAGCCTGCTAACAACGCGGTTGATATGGCTGCTGCTATGGGTATCGAGCTTTTAACGGAAGATCAATATCGCGAGTTGCAGAAACTCGGCGCCTTCGATAGCAAAACATCAAGTTGGGTGCAAACACCTGCTGACATCAGAAAACTCGGCGGCGCTTTGTTTTGTGATCGACGTTATGATCACGTCTTCACATACCATAATGGTGCGCAATCGTACTATGCTGCCAGAGGGTTTCGCGGTTGTCTTCGGGTTTGATTGGTTTAATTACCGAAGCTTGAAGATTCCTACAAATACCCGGAAAACAGCCAGAAAAATGAATCCCGTACCCGCTGTGGAATCGGCCGCTGGTCGAGCTCAATGAGGGTTACGCGGCGACTGTGGGCGATGGCGTCCTGTACGTGCTGTTGCACTTGTGTTGCAAGATCGCGATCAAACATTTCGACACCCAGTTCGAAGTTGAGGCGAAGGCTGCGGGCGTCAAGGTTGGCGGAGCCACCCATCACATATTCATCGTCCACCAGAGTGAGCTTGGTGTGGGCGAAGGGGGCGGGTTTGTAATACACCTCCACATTCCACATGAGCAGCTCCCACAACATATTGCGCGTCGCCCAATCCACAAAGCGCAGGTTGCTGCGCTCTGGCAGCAGAATTTGTACGCGCACGCCGCGCAGGGTAGCTGCCTGTAGGGCGGCCACCATGGAATGACCCGGCAGGAAGTAGGGTGTCATGATGGTGATATTTTTCTGCGCGGCGGAAAAGACGCCATGCAGTGTCTTGGCGAGGGGATTTCTGTTGTTCGCCGGCCCGTCGCCGATTACGCGGCACACGGTTGGCCCTTTATGCCTGGCAGCCACTGTGGCGTTGTCTTCATTTTGACCCAAGCCCAAATCCAAACCCTTGCGATTCATCAGCTGCCAATCCTTCTCGAACAATTCCTGCAGCTTTGCCACAACTGAACCACTTGCTTCAAACTGTAAATCCTCGGTGGGGGTTCGATTCTCAGCGGCGGTGACCATATGACGCGGATCAATGTTGATACCGCCAAAAAAACCGATGTGACCGTCTATTACAGCAATTTTGCGATGGTTGCGCAGGTTGATATCGAACGACAGGGGAAGCAAAGAGATCGGCCTGAACAGTGTGACCTCGGCACCTGCTTCCCGGAGCGGGCGAACCACCGCGCCGAGGGAGTAGCAGACACCAACACCATCAATGAGAACGCGCAGTTTCACTCCACGTCGCGCCGCGCGCTGCATAGCCGCAACAACCTCTGCCACCGCACCTTTGGGCGAAAACAGGTAGGTTGAGAGCAGCACGTAATCGCGGGCGTTGTCGATAACCTCGGCCAGTCGTGGGAAAAACTCGTCGCCATTCTTAAGCACTTTCACATAATTGTCGGCTACCAATGGGGTGCCGGCGGCTCTGCCACCCACGTTGGCCAATGGTGGGAGAGATGCCTGGTCCACCAGAGGATCTACGGGCTGCTCCGGCGGGTTTTCGATCGGGTCATAACTGAAGTGCAGGACCGGCAGGTGATGACCGGTAAAAACCCGGGCTTTGGTGCGCAGACGGTTGATGCCGAACAGGAAGTAAAGCAGAGGCCCCGCGATGGGAAATACAATGATGACGCCGATCCATCCCAGTGCAGCGCGGTGATCGCGCTTGTAGATCAGGGCATGGAAAGCCGCTACGATCATGATAAGCAAATGAAGTAGTGCGATTAGCCAATACATGGGATTCCCGTTCAATTAGTGGCTTTCGGCAAACATTCACCATGAATAACGCTCATCATGCCGAACACACAGCTCGACCCATACCAGGAGAGTCAGAATGAAACCACAGATTACCGTTATTACGCTTGCTGTAGAAGATCTGGAGCGTGCCGTGGTGTTTTATCGCGACGGATTGGAGCTGCCGACCGAGGGTATTGTGGGTACTGAATTCGAACACGGTGCCGTCGCCTTCTTTGATCTGCAAACGGGGTTGAAGTTGGCACTATGGCCGAGAAAAAGTTTGTGCCACGATTCGGGTCTGCCTTCTAAGCCTGGCAGCGGTACTGCGTTGTCACTGGGCCACAATGTGGCGTCCACTGCCGAAGTGGATGTGGTTATGGCACAGGCGGAAAATGCAGGAGGTAGAATCGTGAAGCCCGCAGCCGACACCTTTTGGGGCGGTTACGCGGGCTATTTTCAGGATCCGGATCAGCATTTGTGGGAAGTGGTGTGGAACCCCCAGTTGATGCCGTTGTGACTGGTGCCCCTGTAATCCATCACGCTGACGGCAATGGGTCTCCAGCAGATTTGCTGACCACCGCCGCATGAATGTCCTCTAGGCGGCGGCCACGGGTGTCGATGCCATTTTTCAACAGCAGCAGGGCAAACAGGATCAAGGGCACTGCGATAACCAAGGCTGAAACCGCCAAATGGTCAAACAATCCCGCCACGCCACAAACCGCGCCGAGAATGCCGCCGAACTTGGAGCTGGCGGCCACTATGCCGGCGCCGGTCCCACGCAAATGCACGGGGTAGATTTCAGCCGCGTAGGGGATCAGCATGGCAATCACACCGCTGGAACTGACCAGTAGCAGGGCGGTGGAAATAATAATCGCCAGTTCGGCGTGCACACTCAATAGGTCGAATACGAGAAAGAGCATCAGTGCCGCAGCCGTGAGCAGGATAAACAGAACCAAACTTTTGATGCTGCTCCAGAAGTGATAGAGGCTGATTACTGCGACCATTCCCGGCACCGCCAATAACCCAGATTGTGCGAGCAATGTGTTGGCAGCTTCCGCGCTCATGCCCATGTTGCGCAAGTTGGTGGGCAGCCACAGCAAAAAGCCGAAGTTCACCAGCCCCCAGGCGACACCGGAGCCAATTAGTCCGAGAGTAATTTTGGCGTAAGGGCCGTGCGTCAGCTGTCGCAAGCCATCATTCGACACCGCCATCTCTTCTTCAGCGAGCTCGTCGCTGCCGTCGTTGGTGACTTCGCCGGAGAATTTGGCGAGCACCGCCCGAGCCTCACGATTCAAGCCGGCGTTCGCCAGAAAGCGGGGAGACTCCGGTATATAGCGGTTGAGAATGATTAACAGTAGGCCCGTAGGCAAACCCAGCATCCACAACATCCGCCAGCTGAAAATGGGTTCTAGAACCGCTGCCGCACCGGAGGCGACCAGGTAGCCGGCCGAGGTGCCTATACCCCCCAAGGCAACCAGCAGCCAGCCGCGATGAACGGCGGGCACCATTTCTGCCATCAGAGTGAATGTTGTGGGCAGCAGTCCACCGGCGGACATGCCCATCAGGAAACACATCACCAGGTTCCATTCAAAGCTGGGCATGGCGCCGCAGATTGCGGTCCCGATGAACATCAGGGCCGATAAAATAATGGATGCGCGACGGCCGGCCAGGTCTGCCATTCTTCCCCAGAGTACGGACCCGACTGTTGTACCTATGAGTGCTACCAACGCCAGGGTACCGGCGGAGGATGAGCTGATGCCATATTCATCGGTCATGCCGGGCATCACAAAACCTAAGGTTGCAGGTTTCATGACGTCCACGGTCACTGCGATAAGCAGTGCAAACACCAACATCCAGTGGTGCCGGTTGAGTGGCGCGTTATCGGCGACATGGAAATGGATAGTGCCATGATTATCGTTGCGCAACTGTGCCAGTCGTGGCATCAAGCCATAAGTAGCCAGAATCAATCCCAAAGGTATCAACGCCATGCCTGCAAGCATGGTGGTGCTCATGGGCATCCCAGCCATGTGGTAGCCCATATGTGCTGTGTGAACAAACATGGGAACATGGGCCAGTACACCGCCGATAAGGGCGGCACAGCCAAAAAAGAAGGCAAAAGGGTGGTGAAACGAGAGACCGTTTTGTGACATCGACGGGTAGACCTTGGCAAATGCTTTTATTGTAGTTTCAGAATGACTGGAGGGCAGAATTCCGGAACAAGTAGTTGGGTTGTAGTATACGAGTAGGGCTTTTTACCTCAGCGGTTGAACGCGATCAATGAAATGCTTATAAATTCTGACTATGGCGGATTAGGAATCTCAAAATATTCCTCATTGCAGGCTGCGGGGGTATCATGTGCCAAGCCTGAAACAGCAAGCCTGAAGCAGCGCTTGATGAAACTATGGAAAATCCGACCATGACTCTCGTAGAACTGCGATATCTCACTGCGCTGGCCGAGGAACAACACTTTGGCCGTGCCGCAGCGAAGTGCTGTGTCAGTCAGCCCGCGCTCAGCATTGCGGTGAAAAAGCTTGAGGATGAGCTTGGCGTCACGCTTTTCGAGCGCTCCAAGTCTCAGGTGCGTCTCACCGCCCTGGGCGAGCTGGTCGGAGCTCAGGCGGAAAAAGTGCTGAAGTCCGCGGAGACGATACAAGCCATCGCCGACGCCGGAAGTAATCAGCTGGGTAGCCCATTGACGGTCGGCGGTAATTTCACCATTGCGCCTTATTTGCTGCCGGAAGTCTCTACCCACCTGAACAAACTGGCCCCGCACATGACTCTGCGCATTCGCGAAGGTAAAACCGGGGACCTGCGTCGACAACTGCGGGACGGCTCCCTCGACGCGATTGTGGTTTGTGCTCCGTTTGTGGAGGCGGATGTGGTTAGTCAGGAGCTGTTCCGCGAGCCGCTGGTGGTGCTTTTGCCAAGGCACCATGCCCTGTCTTCTCAGAAAGAGCTGCGTCCGACGGACCTGGTCGATCAGAAGGTGCTGTTGCCTGCTGAACTGTTGCCGGAGGAGGGACATTGCCTCCGGGAGCATATTCTGGCAGTTTGCGCGCATCTGGATGAACCCGAAGGTGTGACGAGCGGGGCGAGCCTTGCCATGCTGCGCAACATGGTGAGCCATGACCTGGGCATTCTGATCTTGCCGCTATCGGCGGCGGTAGACCTGTGCAGGGGGCTCAACCATTTGGTCACCCGGCCGTTTGCCACACCGATACCTGAACGCCGACTACTGTTGGCTTGGCGCGCCAGTTTTCCGCGCCACAAGGCGATTGATGTTTTGCGCGGAGCACTGCAGTCCTGCAGCGCCGCCTACGGCTACTACACTACAGACTGGGAGCCCCGAAGCCCGGGGTTACTGGTCGAAAACAGCCGCTGGTAAAATGCGCCGCCGGGAGAAGTTGCAGACACCGTTCAGCATCCATGCGCCAAGCATCCATGAGAAGTCATATGAAACCTTTGAAAAAAATAATTATCGTCGGTGGCGGCACATCCGGATGGATTTCCGCGGCGATGCTTGCCTCCCACTTGAAAAACGATCTCTGTCAAATCGAAGTTGTTGAGCCTAATGAATCCGGCGCCCTTGGAATAGGCGAATCCACCATCCCCCCATTTGTCGGCCTGATTCAGAAACTGGGCATTGATGAACAGGATTTTATTCGAGAGACCCAGGCCTGTTACAAGCTCGGGATCAAGTTCGTTGACTGGCATAAACGCAACGAAGCCTACTTCCACCCGTTCGGCGTGCTCGGATGTCCCATCAGCTCTCACGACTTTTATCAGTGTTGGCTGAAAGCGCGTGCCCAGGGTTGCGCCCCCTCCCTGCAGGAGTTCTCTCCGTCTGCGGTGATGGCACAGAAGGGGCGCTTCTACCCACCGCAACAGGCCCCGAATTCACCGGTGGGCGGCGCCAATTATGCGGTTCACCTGGATGCGAAACTGGTGGTGCGCTACCTTCGCCGCTTTGCCGAAGGCAAGGGCGTTATACATACCAAAGGGCTGGTGAATAACGTTGTCCAGAAAGACGATGGGTTCATCGACCATATTATTCTGGACGACGGGCGCAGGGTTAAAGGAGATTTCTTTATCGATTGCACGGGCTTCAAGGCACTGCTGATAGAGGATACGCTGCAGGCAGGTTTTGAGGATTGGTCCCGTTACCTGCCTTGTGACCGCGCCATTGTTGTTAAAACCACCACAGAAGGCACTATTGTTCCCTATACCACCGCCACGGCTCGCAAAGCGGGTTGGAGCTGGCGAATTCCTTTGCGCCAGTCCACCGGCCATGGATATGTTTATGCCAGTCGTTTTTGCAGCGATGCGGAGGCAAAATCGACCCTGTTGGCCAATCTTGATGGTACCCGTATCACGGACCCACAAGTGATTCCCTTTGTCAGTGGTAAACGTAAACAAACCTGGAAGCACAATTGTCTGTCGATCGGCCTGGCCTCAGGTTTCATCGAGCCATTGGAGTCCACGGCGATTCATTTGGTGGCGCGCGGCATCGACTTTTTCCTGCGCTTTTTCCCTGATCGAGATTGCGAACCCAGCTTGATTAAAGAATACAACCGCAGGATGTCCATGGATTACGAAGAAGTGCGGGATTTCATTATTCTTCATTACTGCGCCACACAGCGGGCAGATACCCCGTTCTGGCAGTGGTGCAAAACCATGGAGTTGCCTGTATCCCTGCAGGAAAAAATCGCACTGTTTGCCGGCCACGGCATCGTGCAGGAAGGTGTCGACGAACTGTTCCGAAGCTCAAGCTGGCAGTTTGTGTTCGAAGGCATGGGAATTCATCCCAGCAAATACTCCCCCAGAGTCGACAATCTGGAGTTCACGGAAATTGACAATAACCTGCAAAGAGCGCGCTCAGCGATTCTCAACATGGTGAAAACATTGCCGACCCATGATGAGTTTTTGCGGCGGTTTGGGTGAAGGGAAGCTGCAAGCCGCAAGCTGCACGCTATAGGCTAAAGAAGAGGGAAAAGGGAAAAGGGAAAAGGGAAAAGGGAAAAGGGAAAAGGGAAAAGGGAA
>CAYQQJ010000027.1:0-43099 GCA_964419935.1 uncultured Cellvibrionaceae bacterium | reverse complement strand
AGCTTGCAGCTTGCAGCTTGCAGCTTGCAGCTTGCAGCTTGCAGCTTGCAGCTTGTTACCACCACTTACATATTATTAGGAAGGCTCTATGACTGATGAAAAACGTCGCTACTCCAGCCAGGTTGTCGATGGTATCACCAAAGCGCCGGGGCGCGCCATGCTGCGGGCAGTGGGTTTTACTGACGAAGATTTCAAAAAACCGCAGGTGGGTATTGCCTCGACCTGGAGCATGCTGACGCCCTGTAACATGCATATTAATGGGCTGGCGGAACAGGCGGGTCGCGGAGCGGATGCGACGGGCGGCAAGAGCGTTATTTTTAATACCATCACCGTGTCAGACGGTATCGCCAACGGCACCGAAGGCATGAAATATTCGCTGGTGTCGCGAGAAGTGATTGCCGATTCCATCGAGACCGCCGCAGGCTGCGAAGGCTTTGACGGCTTGGTCGCCATCGGCGGATGCGACAAGAACATGCCCGGCTGCGTTATGGGCCTTGCGCGTTTGAATCGCCCTTCGGTATTTGTTTATGGCGGCAGCATCAAACCGGGTAAAAATCACACAGACATCATATCCGTTTTTGAGGCCGTGGGCGCTCATGCCAAAGGCGAACTGTCGTTGATTGACGTGCAGCAAATCGAGGAAACTGCCATTCCCGGTCCGGGCTCGTGCGGCGGCATGTATACCGCCAATACCATGGCGTCAGCGATCGAAGCCATGGGCATGAGCCTGCCGGGCAGCTCCGCCCAAAACGGTGAATCCGATCAGAAAATGCAGGACTGCCACGCCGCCGGTGCGGCTGTTATGAATCTGCTGGAACACAATATCAAGCCCAGCGATATCATGACCTTCGAGGCATTTGAAAATGCCATCACGGTAGTGATTGCCCTGGGCGGCTCGACCAACGCCGTGTTGCACCTGATCGCCATGGCTCACACCATCAACGTCAAGCTGACCCTGGAAGATTTCACCCGCATCGGCAAACGCGTGCCGGTACTGGCAGATCTACGGCCCAGCGGCCACTACATGATGAGCGAACTGGTTGCGATTGGCGGTATTCAACCGCTGATGAAGACGCTGCTGGACGCGGGCCTGTTGCACGGCAATTGCCTGACCGTTACCGGCAAAACCCTGGCGGAAAATCTGGCTGACGTGAAGCCCTATCCTGCAGATCAGGACATTGTTCATGCGTTGGATAATCCGATCAAAAAAGACAGTCACCTGCGCATACTTTACGGCAACCTGGCGCCCACCGGTGCGGTGGCCAAAATTACCGGCAAGGAAGGCACGCACTTTACCGGTGTTGCCCGCGTATTCCATTCGGAAGAAGAAGCCCAGGCGCGAATTCTGGACGGCACCGTCGTTGCCGGGGATGTGCTGGTTATTCGCTATGAAGGCCCCAAGGGCGGCCCCGGTATGCGTGAAATGTTGCACCCGACATCCGCCATAATGGGCAAAGGCTTGGGCGATTCTGTGGCATTGATTACCGATGGGCGCTTCTCCGGTGGCAGCCACGGATTTGTTGTGGGTCATATCACCCCTGAAGCCGCTGATGGCGGCCCCATTGCCCTGGTGGAGAACGGCGATAAGATCACCATCGATGCGGAAGCCAACACCATATCCGTTGACTTGAGTGATGCTGAATTGCAAAGCCGAAGAGCAAACTGGCAGCCGCTACCACCACGATACACCCGCGGCGTGCTCGCCAAGTACGCCCGCACTGTGTGTTCAGCATCGGATGGGGCAGTGACGGATAGGTTTTGAGCTTGCAGCTTACAGCTCTAAACCAACCTCTTGTTCCAGTCGCCGTATTTCCCTTTCACCTTCCCCTTGGGAAAGCTCAGGGCAATAAGTAAAACCGCGCATAGCAGGCTTGCGACTACGGCGGCTGCGCTGGCGTCATAGAAAAAAGGCGTAAACAGCAATACCGCAGCCAGGGGAATGATCAGAAAACGGACGGGTCGGGCGACTTCTGCCAGGGCCGAAACGGCAACGGTAATTACCAGAGCGCCAATCAAATGTTCCCAGTTTGCCAATGCCGCTTCGTTACCTAGCGTGAGTCGTGTACACATCAACCACGCGCCTATGGCAATGCACAAGGCCAGGTTCCAGGGCATATTCACGCCGCCACCGAAAATATCCTTCACCACGGCTACAGGACCCTGTTCGAAATTGTCTTTCTCGTGCAGGGGGTTGTCGTCATCGGTGTCCCCGACGAAAAACACTTTTAATACCGGCGCGCCGGCCTTGTGTCGGCGGAGTAGAAACTGTCCCGTGGCGACCAATTCGTCCAGCGAATAGGGGATTTGTATCAGCATGGCTGCCGCACCAATGAGGCAGAGCGTGCACCAGGTGCCGATGATTATCGGTTGGATGATGATGAAGGTAATGGACACAGCACCCAGCGGCACGATCATAAAGCCGAACAGCACCACCAGCCACGGCATGGTGCGCCAGCGTTTGGTGGAGCCGATCAAGCCGGTGAGAATTTCCAGTGCATACACGGCCGCGCCAAGGCCAGCGTCCGGCACGGGCCAGGCTTCGGAAACCGATGAGGTGATAATTTCCTCCGTGCCGTTTTGTGGATCGGCCGTACTGCCGGCAAAAAACGGCTCCCACACGCCATTGACCTGCTCCAACTGATACGCTGCCATGTAACGCGAGACTACGAAGCCGATCAGCGCCAGAAAGATAATAGGCATCCGCTGAAACCAGCTTGAGGGGTTGACGTCCCAGCCCGGCGGATAGCTGGGCCCGGTAGTGGCTGCCGTGGGCGAAACTCCCGGTACGGGACGGGTGGCCATGGCGAAGGCAATGGCGAGTATGCCTATCATCGTGCTGTTCAGATAGGCGGCGGCACTCGGCGTCCAGAAAATCAGCGGCGCAAACAACAGCCAGACGCCGATCACGCCCGCGCCCCAGCGCGCCCATGTTTGCTGCCAGGAAAGGGATATGCCGCCGAACAGCATCAGCGCCAGGCCCGCCACAACATCACTGTAGAGCATGGGGCTATCCCCATAGCCCATGGCCGGCGCCGAGGTGATCAGCCAGACGCCCAGACCGATATTGAAAAAATGCGCCCACAGGTTTTGCTGGTGTTCATGCCTGACGTGTTGCCGGTGTTGTTCCAGCACACGGTCCGGGTTACGACCCTCCTGGTCTGCCGCTGTCATCCAGTCCGGCGGCGTAATCTTGTTTTGCTGGTACCACTGCAAAGGGTCCGCCTTGAGGGTGGCAACCATGGCCTCCAGAGAATCGTAAAGATTGTGCGTGGCTCGCCAGCCCAACAACTCCTTTGCGCGCCGGGTATCCAGTTGGTAGTGGTCCGAAGCCATGTCGATCATGAACGGGCGAATGAATGGTTTTTCACCATGATCAAAGTCGTCAGGTATGATTGGTTCGGCTTTTTCCTGCACCCAGGCGCCCGCCTTGGCCATGGGTTCCGGCAGGCTGATGGTGCGCCATTTGTCTTCCCCGTGAATCAGTAGACCCAGGCGATCCTGCAGTTGCTGGTAGCTCACGGTTTGCTCTTCACCCACCAGAATGACATCTTCTTTGGGCAGTTCATTGCGCCGATCAATGGTGCGTGCAAAGGCGTCCATCATGTCATCCCGGTGAATAAATGCCTGACCGGCATCCGTGTTGCCGGAATACAAATGGCTTTTCATATCCTCTTCATAAATGCGCGCGATCTGGTGGGACAGCGTGGGCACCGAGGTCTGCTCGTCGTAAAGTCCCGCGAGCCGCAACAAGGTGTAGGGCATGCCATTGGCGTTTTCCCGAATCACTGTTTCGGTTTCGGCTTTCGATTGTGGATACGCCCAACGCGGGTCCAGCGGTGTATCTTCCGTTGTCAGGGTGCCGGGTTCACCGGGCTCGTGAACCAGCATGGTGCTTGAATAAATAAAGCGCTCCACGTCAAAACCCTGCAAGGCCTGCAGTAAGTTTTCGGTGCCCTGGACATTGACGGAATCGTAAAGGGGGGATTGCTCCCCGGTGAAGTCAAAATAGGCCGCCAGGTGAACAACAGCGGCGATCTGCTTGCCGAAATGTTCGGCGAATTCGTCCAGCGCCTGTTTCACTGAGTCCGCAGAGGTCAGATCAAATTCAAAACTTGCGTCGGTGTCTTCAGCCAATTTACGATCCAGCCCGATAACGGTATAGCGGGATTGCAATGCGTGAGTCAGTGCCTGGCCGATGTTACCGGCCGCGCCGGTGATGATGACAATCGGGTTTTTTGTTGGTCGACCGTCCATGAGGTTCGACCCGCTTGACTTTGGGCTCCGGCTGTTAGGCATCTTTTCCGTTTGATCTGACATCGTCGGCAAATCCTCAGGCAAGTGACTGAATCAGCTTGAGACGCAAGCAATATGCCATCGCGTATGAACCGCGGTTACCGCACACTACGGTTACAGCCGTGCGCACGAGCGGCAGGCGTAGATAAAATTCGCGGATGTGTTTTTGAAGTTGAAAGAATTACAGGACGATGTCAGGGAAAAGGGAAAAGGGAAAAGGGAAAAGGGCAGGATCGCCATTTTGCACAGCCGCAGGCTGCCCGAAGGGTGAGGCACAAGGATGTGGCGAATAAAAAGGTCGCTCTTGGGCATCCATGCCCTCGCGGCACTAGCGCATCCTTGCGCGTCGGGACAAAACGGCAGGAGCAGCGTTCTAATATTGGCTGTACCAACTGCCCCCCAGCGCGCGGTACAGGTTCACTGCTTCCACATATTGATCCAGTTCCGATTGAACATACAGATCCTGGGCAGTGAGCAAGCTGCGTTCGGCATCCAGTAAGGTGATGAAATCCGCAGATCCCGCTTTATAAAGCAGCTCTGCCAGAGCGAAGGATTCCTTCGACAGTGTCAGCCGCTGAGCTTGCAATTGGAGGTTGCTGTCGGTTTGCCCAATATTGAGCAGGCTGGTCTGCACCTCGCCCACCGCCGTCAGTAGCGTTTGGTAATAATGCAGGAGCGCTTCTTCCTGTGCCGCCTGGGTGCGCCGGTACTCGGCCCGGTTGCGGCCGCCGTCAATCAGAGGAGCGGCAAGGCTGGCGGCCAGGGAGGCAACCTGAGTGGCGGGATTACCAATCAGCAGCTGACTGGCGGTCGCACCGCCGGTGATGCGCAAGCTCGGGTAAAATGCGGCACGCGCCGCGTCGACATTGGCATGGGCGCTCGCCAAGGCCGCTTCCGCCTGGAGAATATCTGGCCGGCGCTGCAGCAGTTCAGTCGGCTGCCCCGGCGCTATGTCCGGCAAGCGAATGTCGCTCAAGCTTTGCCCGGAGAGTTGCAGCGTACCCGGCGTTTGACCGAGGAGGACGTCCAACGCATAAACCACTTGCTGTAATGAGTGACGCAGACTGTTGATTTGCGCTTCCTGGCTGATGATGGACGTTTGCTGCTGAACCAGTTGCAAGCGGGAGGCGCTGCCTTCACGAAACTGGGCTTCCACCAGCGCCAGAAGCTTGCGGCTGTTGGACAAGCTTTCTTCTGCGAAGCGCAGCCTGTCCTTGCCGGCGAGATATTGAAAATAGCTGCTCGCAACCTGAGCCTGCAACCCGAGCGCCACCGTGTGATGGCTGTAGGTGCTGCCCGCCAGCGCGGCCAAAGCGGCTTCATTGCCCGCGCGAACCTGTCCCCACAAATCCACTTCATAGCTGGCGCTGAGACCAAAAGTATCGCTCTCGCCATTCGTGCGCTCGTCATTTTCATCCCAGCGGGTGTTACTGCTGGCAGAGTAGCTCGCATCCAATTGCGGAAACAAAGAGGCGCGGCTTGATGACAGCCGGGCCCGCGCCTGTTCTATACGCTGGAACGATGCCAGGAGGTCGAAATTGCCCTGCATTGTCTGGTCAATCAGCTGATTCAGCTCGCGGCTCTGGAAGCGGGTCCACCAGGCGTCGGCCACGGGTATGGCATCGTCACCAGTCCCTGCCGGCAGCTCCCACTGGGCTGGAAGCAGCGTTTCAGTTTGGGGCTCGGGCGCCTGCGTGGTGCAGGCGGCCAAAACTGCGACAGATAACAGCATGGTGATGCGTGACGGGAGTAAATGCATTGTTGCTTGAATCCTCAAATCCGATTTTGGCTGCTGTTATTCCGCCGAAAGTGCCGTCACTGGGTCCAGTGAGGCGGCCTTGCGTGCCGGTAAATAGCCGAACACCAGCCCGGTGGTGAGTGCGCAGCCGAAGGCGAGAAGGGAGGGCATGGGGGTGAAAATTGCCAACTGGCCGAAGTACTCCGTGCCTTTGGCCACGCCCATTCCGACCACAATCCCCAATGCGCCACCCAGACAACACACCACCATGGCCTCGGTGTTGAACTGCAGCAGTATGTCGTTGCGCCGGGCGCCGGTTGCCATACGCACCCCGATTTCCCGGGTGCGCTCAGTGACGCTGACCAGCATGATATTCATCACGCCAATGCCGCCCACCAGTAGGGAAATGGCCGCCACTGAACCGAGCAGAAGTGACAGGGTGTTCTGGGTTTCCGACACGGCCTCCAGCAGCGACGCGGTATTGCGGATACGGAAATTCTCTTCCATATGCCGGTCGGTCAGCAGCCGGGTAATAGCGGCTTCGGCGTCGTCAATGTAATCCGCACTATCCACTTGCACGGAGATGCTGTTGAGATGCTGGCCGCTGAACAAGCGGATGGACCCAGTGGTGACCGGCACAAGCACTACAT
The DNA here is from genome assembly GCA_964419935.1 of uncultured Cellvibrionaceae bacterium. Classification (GTDB taxonomy): domain Bacteria; phylum Pseudomonadota; class Gammaproteobacteria; order Pseudomonadales; family Cellvibrionaceae; genus CAYQQJ01. The sequence goes on along the minus strand of CAYQQJ010000027.1, from coordinate 36,418 downwards.
CGTCCATATCCCGGCCCCAGGAGGTTGCGCCCTTGGGCGCAAGTACACCGATGACTTCGAAGATGGCGTTTTTTATCAGCACATACTGCCCGATGGGGTCTTCGCCGTTGACAAACAGGTTGTCCACAACGGTTTGGCCAAGCACCATTACTGAAGCGTAGGTATCGACATCCTCTTCAGAAAAAAAGGTGCCTCGCCGTATTTGCCAATTGCGGGCGTCTGCATAGTCCTCGGTGGTGCCGGTGATGCTCGTGCGATAATCCTGGTTTTTGAAGCGCAGGTTGCCACTGTCGTTGCGCTCGGGCATCACAGCGGCTACATGGGGAACCTCTTCGATAGCGTCGGCATCGGCTCGGGTCAGGGTTGCGGATTCTTCGCCGCCGCGACTGCCTCGCCCACCCGGGCGCACCAACAGCAGGTTGGTGCCCATCGCCTCTATACTGCTCAAGACTTGTTGCTTGCTGCCTTCACCAATGGCCAGTAGTGCCACCACGGAAGCCACGCCGATGACCACGCCCAGCAGCGTCAGCGCGGTACGGAAAACATTGGCGTGCAGTGAGCGAAACGCCATGTGCACCGCCTCGGTAGCAGAACCCCAGAAATGCAAATAATCGTTTTCAGAAAATGCGCGAGTGCTTGCGTCGGGCGCGGTCGCAGCGGTCACACCGCTGTCGTGGGTGATGCGGCCGTCGCTCAGGTGAATCTGCCGCCGTGCGCGATTGGCTACCTGGGCGTCGTGGGTAATCAGAATGACGGTGGTGCCCTGCGCGTTCAGGTCTTCCAGCAGTTTGAGCACTTCCTGGCCACTCTGCTGATCCAGAGCGCCGGTGGGCTCATCCGCCAGGATCACCGGTGCGCCGTTCATTAATGCGCGGCCTATGGAGACCCGCTGTTGCTGTCCGCCGGACAGTTCACTGGGGCGGTGACCGGTGCGGGATTCCAGGCCGAGGGTTTTCAGAAGCGACAGGGCGCGCTCACGGCGTTCCGCTTTGGGCGTGCCGGCATAAATAGCCGGGATTTCCACGTTTTCCACGGCGGATTCTGTGGCGAGCAAATTGTAGCGCTGAAAAACAAAGCCGAAAAAATTGCGCCTGACGCCAGCGAGTTGGTCCGCATTCAAGTCTGCAACGTTTTGCTGGTTGACGTGGTATTCGCCAGTGCTGGGGCGATCCAGGCAGCCGAGTATATGCATCAGGGTGGATTTGCCGGAACCGGACTGGCCCATGATGGCCACGAATTCGCCAGCGTGAATATCAAGGCTCACATCATCCAGTGCCTTTACGGTTTCGCCACCGTTGCGATAGTGCCGGCTGACGTGATTCAGCTGAATCAGCGGTGAGTTCGCCGTGGGTTCAATAGACGCAGACATCAGTGCAGGCGTCCGCGCATGCCATTGCCGGGAAGGCCTGTTCCGGGGCTGATGCCGGTAACCACGACGTCACCTTCAGCCAGTCCCTCCAATACTTCCACTTCGGTACGGGTTCGCACACCGAGTTTCACCTGACGCCATTCGAACTGCTCGCCTGTTTTTACTCGGACATACTGCGCCTTGCCCGATGGCGATTGCTGACGAACTTCCGGTGGGGGTGCTTGTATCGCGCTTGCGGGGATCACGAGCGTATTCTCTGCGCGCTCCAGTACGAAGAATACTTGGGTGGTCATGGACGTCATCAGCGCGCGATCGTCATTTTCCACGTCGATAAGCACGTTGTAGAGCACCACGTTGTTGACGATCTCCGGCGTTGGCAGCACTTTGCGCACCGTTGCCTGCCAGCGCCGCTGGGGCATACCGAGGGTGGTGAAATAGACGGGCATGCCGGCGCGAAGTTTGACCACGTCCGCTTCGGACACTTGCGCGCGGACGGTCATGATATTGAGCTGGGCAATACGCACGATGGTCGGTGCCGTCTGGCTGGCGTTGATTGTTTGCCCTTCGATGGCGCTGGAGTCTACAACCGTGCCGCTGATGGGCGCATAGATTTTGGTGTAGCCGAGGCTGGCGAGATCCCCGTCGAGAGACGCTTGGGCCGCGTCAAGCTGTGCCAGCGTTGAAGCAATGCGCGCTTCACCCACACTGACTTCCGTGCGGCTGGCCATCATGGTGTCTCGGCTGACGGCATTGGCCTGGAACAGGTTGTTATTGCGTTCGGCGCGCACTTTGGCAAGTTCCAGCTCGGCTTGTTGCAGTGTGAGTTGTGCCTGGAGATTGGCGAGGGTAGAGCGGGTGTTGCGCACTCGGCTCTCATAAACCGTGGGGTCAATCTCCGCCAGGAGTTCGCCCTGTTCAACGGTATCGCCAATTTCCACCAGAAGCTGATCGAGAAGCCCCGATACCTGCGTACCCACATCCACGTATTCCTTCGGTTCCAGGGTTCCCAGCGAGCCAATGCTGTTTTCGATGTTCCCCCGTTCAACCAGTGCGGTCTGCAGCACCGGGCCGTCATTGCCGGCAAACAGCTTCGTTGCTAAAAAATAAAGAATAACGATTGCGATAGCGGCAAGAACGACGGTCAGTTTCACATGCTGTTGTGCAAACTGGGCGATTCGCCGGAATCTGGAATTAGGCAATGGGGAACCCTCGGTTGTGGTCTGTTTGACGCTATTATGGCATTCAGCGGGAGGAGGAATGTGCAGAAAATGTGGAATGGGGGCTTATGTGGATTCTATTCGGTTCACTTCGGCGAGTCTTGGGGAAACCGATCTCGAAGCGGGCCGACAACGAAGCCACTGATTTTGCATCCGCTAAACCCAAATCAAATCATCTTGGCCGGATCCATAGCCGCATCAAATTCTGCTTCGGTGAGCAGTTTTTTCTCCAGCACCACCTGTTTCAGAGTTTTGTTTTCTTTGAATGCCTGCTTGGCGATGTCGGCAGCAAGATCATATCCCAGCATCGGGCTGAGCGCGGTAACCAGCATCAACGAGCGGTCCAGATGGTCCGCGATAGCTTCCCGGTTGGGTTCCATGCCGTCGACACAGCGCTCGGCAAAACTGGCGCTGATATCGCCGAGCAGCTGAATACTCTGCAGCACATTGTGGATGATTACCGGTTTGAAAACATTCAACTGTAAATGGCCTTGAGAGCAAGCGATGCTGACCGCAGTATCATTGCCCATGACCTGTGCGGCCACCATGGTCAGCGCTTCGCATTGGGTGGGGTTGACCTTGCCCGGCATAATCGAGCTGCCGGGTTCATTCGCGGGCAACTGCAGCTCGCCCAGACCGCAGCGCGGCCCGCTGGCCAAAAGGCGAATATTATTGCCGATATTCATGCACACACTCGCCAACTGGCGCAGAGCACTGCTGGTCTTTAACAGCGCATCGTGCGCCGACAGTGCCATGAATTTATTGTCCGCAGTATCGAAAGGCAAATTTGTGTACACCGCAATATTGTGCGCGACCTGTGCGGCCCAGGAGGGGTGACTATTGAGGCCAGTGCCAACGGCGGTGCCGCCCATCGCCAAATCAAACAGCCCCGCTTGTGCATCCTTGATCGTCTGCTCAGCAAATTGTAGCTGGGCGACGTAGCCGGACAGTTCCTGGCCGAGGGTCAGCGGCGTTGCATCCATCATATGCGTGCGGCCGATCTTGACGATATCCTCGAACTCCTGACTCTTGCGTTTGAGACTGTGAATGAGTTGACCCAGTTTGGGTAGCAAACGGTTATGAATGCCGCAGGCGGCTGCTACATGCATGGCGGTGGGGAAAAAGTCATTGGACGACTGCGACATGTTCACATGATCGTTGGGATGAACCGGCTCTTTACTGCCCCGTTTGGCTCCGGCTAACTCGTTGGCGCGGTTGGCGATCACCTCGTTGGCATTCATGTTCGACTGTGTGCCACTGCCGGTTTGCCAGATGACCAGGGGAAACTGATCGTAGAGCTGGCCGTCCAGAACTTCCCGGCACGCGTCCTTTATCCATTGGCAGCGTTCGTCATCCAGCTTGCCCAGGGCGCGATTGGTTTCGGCGGCGGCCATTTTGACAATGGCAAATGCGCGAATTAATTCCGGCGGCATTTTTTCCTGACCGATTGGAAAGTTCTGCAAAGACCTTTGGGTCTGGGCACCCCAGAGGGCGTCTGCCGGAACCTCGATCTCACCCAGGGAATCAGCTTCAATACGTGTACTCATGGAAGGCTCCTTAGTAAACGGCAAGACCTGTTGAAAAGCGATTGGTATCGAACTGTTGTTGCAAAGACCGTGACTAAAATATCAGTGTTGGTATCATCTCACAGACATTTGAAAATTACCTCTATCCATCCCGTGCTTGAGGATCTGCTCCCGTTTATCGCCTCCATAGTAATAATGTTCTCACGCAAAAGAGGCACCTCGAAGGGTGCCTCTTTTCATTAGAGCTTTGTGTTGGACCCGAATGGTCAAACGGTGCTCATATTAAAACGCGAATCGCAAGCCCGCCTTGACCGTATCCAGATCACCGCCATCAGAATCTTCCAGCGCTTCGTCCAATTCGAACTCGGCGTTATAACGGGTGTATTCCAGTGTCAGGCTCAACAGCTCGGTGATCCCCAACCCGGCGCCTACGGCAAAGAAGGGTTCATCACCGTCGAAGCTTTCCGCTTCCATGCCGGCCACGGCCACATCCGCGTCCCAGAAAAATTGCCCCAGCTTTGCGTAGACGTCGAAGCTATCGGTGATGGGTAATTGGCCAACCGCAGCCACACCCCAGCCTTTGATTTCCACATCGGAAAAGTCCGTCGACATTTCACCGATGTTTGTGTAATTGGCTTCGACCCCGAAAAAGCGGTGCAACCCAATACCGGCATAGGCCTCCCATAGGTCGCGCTCCTCGTCGTAATCGCCATCGCCGGATTTGTACAAGCCATAGCTACCGCCAATATAAGGATGAATGCCTTCTTGAGCATGCGCTTGGCCCGCCAGGCCGATACCCAGGCCGACGCCCAATCCAACTCCCACCGCTGTGCGCAACGAGCTGTTGGCGATGGATTTAATCCAGGTTTCAGTATGCATAATCCTACTCCTCTCTTGGTGATGACAAAATTGCTGAACTATGACTCAGTTTATTGCTTGACCTGAAGTTCATTGCTGACGTGGCCGACGCCGCCTGTATTCTTCGCCACGTAATAGGCGAGCTCACTCTCCACTTCACTGTCAACCTGGCCGGAGAGGGTAACCACCTGGTCCTGTGTGTTGACCTGTATGTCCATACCTCGCGTTTCTGCGTTGGCGAGAAGTTGCGACTTGACCTTGGTTGTCAAAGCCGCATCTGTGGTTAGATTTTCTGACGCGTTCTTTTCTGGGTTTTTCCGCCGCTGGGAGACGTCCAGCTTGTTTTCAACGCGTTCGATCCCGGTGATGCTTAGTGCGACTTGCTCGGCCAACGCGCGCTCGGTTCGAGTGCTGACGGTTCCTTCTATGACTGCCGTATCGCCTCTTACCCTGGTCGCAATGTCGAAGGTGCTGAGATGCGGATTAAACAAATAAGCGCCTTCAATCAGACCTGCCTTCCAGGTATTTGATAATTCCGTCGTCATTGATGATGAAGCATCGCCGCCCGGCGAAGATTCCGCTCCATTCGAGGGTGCAGACAGTAAACTGAGGATTGGAAGAATTAAAAGCGTCGCCAAGAGTAGTGCGAAAATAAGATGAGATTGGCGCTGAGGTTTATGCATTGTTGGTGCTCCTGTTATAGGCCTTCTTGGAGCCTGCCGTCAGACTCCAAGAAGGTACCTTTTCTTTCTCAGCTTTTTTGAGCGTCAATTACTGCTGTTGACGTTGGTGCTGATAATATTCATTGCGATCAACTTCATCGTCGCCATTGGAATCGATGTCATCGAAGTTGCCGGAAACGCCACCATCGCTGATTTCATCCTCGTCCAGCATGCCATCGTTGTTGGCATCCAGCTCGGTGAAAGTTTTGGTCTGGCTGTCGGTGCTCATGGTGCCGGTGGAGCCATCCATGGTGCTTTGGGCAGCGGCGCCGAGAGACAGAGAAGCCAGCAGTGCGGTTAGTAAAACAGTTGCGCGTGTCATAATTACCTCCAGTTGCTTTTGTTTAAGAAACGTTTTACCTGTTTAAGAAGTCATTGTTTGACGGAACTTTGAAAATTACCGAAACAATTCCCTCAAAAACTCACTTACGATCTAACAAAAATTCCGGAACCTTAAATTGCGCGGTTACTGGCGCTGGCTCTGGAAGTATTCATTGCGGTTGACTTTGTTGTCGCCATCCGAGTCGATTTCGTCAAAATCCTTGTCCAGGTTGCCAGCCTCAACTTCATCCTCACTCAGATTACCGTCATTGTTGCTATCCAGTTCAGTGAAGGTGGTGCCTTGAGCTCCAACTTGGGATCCAGGCTGCATGCTGTTATCAGCACCCCCGGTTTGAGCCACAGCTCCAACAGAAAGGGTTGCCAACAGCGTGGTCATTAACAAAGTTGCGCGTGTCATAGTATTCTCCAGTGTTGTTGATGAACAAAGTGATTTGCCAACGCGGCTTAACGGGTTTGCCCGCTTTGCTGACGATGGTACTGATAGTACTCGTTCCGGTTCACTTCACCGTCGCCATCGCTGTCGACGTCGTCAAAGCTGCCCGAAATATTGCCTTGTTGAACTTCGTCCTCGTTCAGTACACCGTCACTATTGGCGTCCAACTCGGTAAAGGTTTTGGTTTGACGCTCGCCATTCATGGTGTCGCCCAAAGTATCCTGAGCAGCTGCACCGACTGAAAGCGTAGCGAGCAAAGTGCTGAGCAAAAGAGTTGCGCGTGTCATATGAACCTCCGTTTGTGGGTAAAAGTGCCGAATCAAGTTATGTAAATGATTCACCGGTTACCGCGCTGTTGCTGAAACCGATCAAACTCGTTGCGATCAATAGAGTCGTTGCGGTCCGCATCCATGGAGCGATAATCGGATGCGCTCCCGCTGCCAAGTTCGCTCTGGTCCAGTGAACCGTCGCGGTTGGCATCCAAGCTGTCGAAAGATTGAGTGCTCATGGTGCCTGTTCCTTGCGCACCGGGCCCCTGAGTGCCCATGCCGGAATTTGTGCCGGTGCCGACGGTGCCACTGCTGTCCGTGGTGCTTCCTGTACTGGTGCCGGTGTTGGAACCAGTGCCGGTACTTGAGCCCTGACCTGTCTGAGCCATGGTGCCAACAGACAATGTGGCGAGTAGCGTTGTCAAAAGTACGGTTTTGCGTTTCATAATGATCTCCAAAGGAATTGGCGGGTTTTTTCCTGTCACCTTGGTGGCTTGTCAAACCGCCTCAGCTGTTTGCGCTCTCAGATATTTGCGCTGTTGGTCAGGGATATAGCAGGGGACGTGCCATTGCGAAAAACCTCCGGCTTTTCAAAGTGGTAGGATCTTTTAATGAAAGGAGGAGAGATAAAATGGCGAAAATCGCTGTCAAACTGTTGCAGGATGGCAACAAAAAAGCGGTGACGTCCTAAAACTTTCTTGGATTCAGTAGGTTGGAGTGTTGCCAAGGGGCAACAGACCGACTAATCAGTGAATAAAATACGCAAAAATGGGCGAGGAGAGAGACACAGATGGCGAGAAGGCGCTGGGTAAATCGCTTGACGCTGACTCAGCAATGGATCTTCGCCACACTCCTGGCAGTTTTGCCGCTGATATTGGCCATCGGCTACGCCGGCTGGTCGTTAACCTTGCAAGCTCAGGAACAACGGGCACTGCTGCTGTCGATCAATGGGTTGAATACGCTTGACGCGGCAATCACCCGGCAAGTGACCGGGCTCGAGCGGTCCGCCCGCCAATATTACCTCATTGGCGAACCGCGCTTTTATGACATCTATCAGGAACGCTTTGCGGCATTGCGCGGATACCAGCAGGATTTGGAATACAAGCTGACGACAGATGTGGAGTGGCGCACTCTCCGGGAACTGGTACAGCTAACGGCTGCGATTGGCGCTCAGCTGAAGGCCAACCTGGAACATACCAGTGAAGACTACCTCAACAATGCCTGGCGCAACGTCAATCAAATTAGGGAGGCTTTCAGTGCGCAGATTGAACAGGTTGCGGAGCAGGCAATCAAGGATAGTGAACACTCGTTCGAGATCGTACTGCGACGCTTATTGCTGATTGGTTCATTGGCGATACCGGGCACTGTTTTTCTCATCAGTCTGAGTACCATCACGGTTGTCAAACCCTTGTGGCGACTCGCTAATGCCATTCATCGCTTGGGGCATCACCGCTGGGAAAAGCCGGTGGTCATTGAGGGACCGGCGGACTTTGTCGCTCTGGGTAACAGCCTGGAGTGGATGCGTGAACAATTGTTGATCAGTGATCGACAAAAGGAAGCGTTCATGCGTCATATTACCCATGAACTTAAGAGTCCGCTGGCGGCCATAGTGGAGGCGGAATCCCTGTTGTCGGACCAGGTTCCAGGACCGGTTAATGAGTCCCAGCAGAATGTTCTGACCATTCTGCGTCACAACGCCAGTAACCTGAGCGGTTTAATTCAGCAGTTGCTGAACTATAACGCGGTTAAACATAGCCTCAAGCCCGGCAAGACTGCCGTGGACATTCGCGCTTTGTGTGACAGGTTGCGCCTTCAATTGACAACGATTCCGGCAAATGCGGGCATCGAATGGGTCTGTGATGGTGCACTGGATACTGTGGATTCCGATTACGTCTGCCTCGATATGATTCTCAGTAATCTTCTGTCGAATGCCTGTAGCGTAGTGGGCGGTGACGGAAGAATTCGCGTCAATTGGGGTGCCGACAGCAACAGCTGGTGGCTGTTGGTCGCTGACAATGGACCGGGTATTGCCGCCGAAGAGATCGACTATATTTTCAAACCGTTTTATCAGGGCAAGGCACGCCGGCAGGGTCCGTTGAAGGGTAGCGGAATCGGATTGTCCATTGTGCAGGAATGTGTGGTTTCGCTGCACGGTACCATCGACGTGGAATCCCAACCCGGTGATACGCGCTTTGTCTTGCACTTTCCATTGAAAACTCCTCGGGAATTGTCTTCCCCATACTCTTCAAATTCCTCACCAATCACAGACGCAGGACAGCTATGAACGCAGTTAGCGAACGGGTATCAATCGCATGTTTGGCCAGCCTCCTGACTTTCACGTCGCTTACAGGATGTAGTTATGTTGGATGGATGGATGATGAACCGGACCGGGCGGTCGACAATCCGGCGATGGTTTCTGCATCTGCGCAAGAAGCTGATGAAGAACAGGTTGTCTCCCTGTCGGAACTGATGCTGCAGCGGCTGCAGTTATGTCTGCGACCGGCGGAGGACCGATCCCGGCTGCTGGATGATTACCGCGCCCTTTACGTGGACGACATAGCGACGACAGAACACCTGGATGATGATTCCGTCAGACGCACGAACGAGTTGAACGCCCTGATGCTTGCATCCTGTGATCCCGCGCGCACACCGGGTGTTTTGAGTGAAATGCTGGCAACTGTTACCTCGGAGGAAGAATGGTCGGCGGATTATATGGCTTTTTTCGATCTGTTGGTGGCGAGCCACCGAGCCTATGTGCTGGTTGACGAAAGCCGCGTCGACTTGAATAAAAAATTCGAACACTTGCAGTTGATGCACGAACAGTTGCAGCAGGATTATCAGGCATTGCAAGTTGAACATGAAAACACGATCAAAGGTATCAGTGACATTGAACGCAGTATTGATCTTCCGGAGGCCGAAGATCTTGGCTTGTGACGATGCCACGATGCGAAATGAAAATTAGCGACAGTACAACAGCCAGTACTATTGTCTTGTACAACCCAACAGGAGACAACAATGCCAAGCCCAGCCATTTTACTGGTGGATGATGATCAGGGAATGATGGAACTTTTGTCCATGCGATTGCAGGCGTCGCATTATCAGACGCTTTGCGCCGGCACTGGCATGGAAGCACTGCAGTTGTTACATGAAAAGCTGCCGGATCTGGTGATCACCGATTTGCGCATGGAGGAAATGGACGGCCTGACCTTGTTTGAAAAAATTCATGCTCATTGGCCGAGCCTGCCGGTAATTGTGTTAACCGCTCACGGCTCGATTCCTGAGGCAGTGGAAGCAACCCAAAAAGGCGTATTTTCGTTTTTGACCAAACCCGTCGACAAGGATGAACTGCTCACTATTATCACTAGTGCACTCAAGCACCATCATGAATGCTCGGACACCGGAGACAGTTGGGAGCATCACATCAAGACGCGCAGTGCGCGCATGTATCACGTGCTGGAACAGGCAAAATTGCTCGCAGAAAGCGATGTCAATGTACTCATCGGTGGTGAGAGCGGCACGGGCAAGGAATTGATGGCCACGGCCTTGCACAAACACAGCAAGCGCGCGGATGCGCCCTTTATTGCTCTCAACTGCAGCGCCATACCCAGCGAAATGCTGGAGTCCGAATTATTCGGTCATGTTAAAGGTGCGTTCACCGGCGCCACACGGGACCATCAGGGTTTGATTGCAGCGGCGGCTGGTGGCATTTTATTTCTCGACGAAATTGGCGATATGCCTCTCGCTTTGCAAGCCAAGTTGCTGCGGGTATTGCAGGAGAAACGGGTGCGTCCGGTGGGTGGCACCCAGGATATTCCGGTGGATATTCGTGTAGTTTCCGCCACGCACAAGCATCTGCTGGATGCGATCGCCAATCATGAATTCCGCGAGGACCTTTATTACCGGCTTAACGTGGTGAATATCAATCTGCCGAGTTTGCGTGAGCGCAAGGAAGACATTGTTTTTCTGGCAAACCATTTTCTCCAGGCCATTGCCGAGCGTGAAGGCGGCCCAACCAAACAGCTCGCCCCTCAGGCGGTTTCCCGTTTGTTGAACTACAGCTGGCCCGGCAACGTTCGCCAGCTGGAAAACATTATGGAACAAGCGGCTGCGCTGTGCCGCGCCCCGGTGATCTCGGACACGTTGATCGCGAATGCCCTGCCGGACCAATGCCAGCAGGCCATAGCCCCGCTGAGTGATGCGAAGAAGGATTTCGAGCGGGACTATGTGGCAGGATTGCTGCGCTCAACCCAGGGCAATATGGCCATGGCGGCGAAGCTGGCAGGCCGCAACCGCTCCGATTTTTACAAAATCGTCAGCCGGCACAGGCTGGATGTGAACATTTACAAGTCCGAAAGTCCGTTGTGATTACTTCCTTCAGCCGACCAGCGCTGGGCGAGTAGACCAAAATGTGAACTTCGTCCAGCGGTGAGGCGAAAAAATTGTTGACAGCGCTGTCAATACGTGGGACCGTACACCAAGACAACTCCTCCATGGTTGTCATAAAAACTAACAAGCACGTTTGAAATGGGCTGCCGGAACAAGCCTTGAACCGGTCCCATGCCAATGATGCTGAAAATAATAATAAAGGATTAGTCAGCGCTATATCCCAGCCGGGATCCACCATCAACGGACAGCTTGGTGCTTACGGCACAAATCCATGGCAGATGTATCGTCATTAACTCACTGTATCTCTAATTCAAGAGAGTACGCAGATCAGAGGCAAAATTTATGACATCTCGACTTCGACAAAAATCATTGTTGACGGGGGCACTCCTCGCCGGCAGTGCGCTCTTCACAGCCCACTCCGCCTACGCATACGACTGTTCCGGTCTGGCAGAATGGAGTCCCACTGCGGTCTACAATGGATCTGACCAGGTTCAGCTCAACGGCAGCGCCTATGAAGCCAACTGGTGGACTCAGGGGCAGAACCCCGAAAGCCATTCCGGCCAATGGCAGGAGTGGGACGCCCTGGGCGCCTGTGATGGCACCAGTTCATCCAGCTCAAGCAGCTCGTCTTCGAGCAGTTCCAGTAGCTCATCGTCCAGCGGTTCCAACAGTTCCAGCAGTTCATCATCCTCTGGTGGCACCTGCAGTGCACCCCAGTATTCTGCCGGCACCACTTATGCGAACGGTGATGTTGTTCAGAACGTGGGGCGCCAGTTCCGCTGTAATATTGGTGGTTGGTGTTCTTCAACCGCAGCCTGGGCTTATGAGCCGGGCGTGGGCGCACACTGGACCGACGCATGGTCTGAAACCGACGATTGCGGCACTAGCTCCAGCAGTTCAGGCAGCTCCAGTAGCTCGAGCTCCAGCAGTTCAAGCAGCTCCAGTTCGTCCAGCTCATCAAGTTCCTCCAGTTCCAGCGGCTCGTCCGGTGGCCCGGTTGGGGACCAGATTGTTGCCGGTTACTTCGTGGAGTGGGGCGTTTACGGCCGCGACTATCACGTCAAGAATATCCACACCAGCGGTTCGGCCAACATCCTGACGCATATCGTCTATGCCTTCGGTAACGTGACCAACGGTCAATGTCGTGTGGATGATACCTATGCAGCCTATGATATGGCCTACAGCGCAGCAGATAGCGTTGATGGCGTTGCCGATACCTGGGATTCCGGCGCATTGCGCGGCAACTTTGGCCAGCTGCGTCGTTTGAAGGCGATGTACCCGCACCTGAAGATTGTCTACTCCTTTGGCGGCTGGACTTACTCAGGTGGTTTCGGTCAAGCAGCACAGAATCCAGCAGCTTTCGCTGAATCCTGCTACAACGTTGTGGAAGACCCACGTTGGGCCGACATTTTTGACGGTATCGACATCGACTGGGAATACCCCAATGAGTGTGGCAAGACCTGTGACAGCAGCGGTTATGATGCCTACCGCAACATGATGGCTGCGTTGCGCGCCCGATTCGGTGAAGATGCGCTGGTAACTTCGGCCATTGGCGCCGCTGAAACCAAGCTGGATGCGGCAGATTACGGTGGCGCGGCTCAGTATCTGGACTTCTACATGCTGATGACTTACGACTACTTCGGCGCATTCGCTCCCCAGGGACCCACTGCACCGCATTCGCCGCTGACCAGCTTCAGCAGCATCCCGACTCCCGGTTTCTATTCCGATTACGGCATCCAGAAGCTGAAGAGCCTGGGCGTTCCATCCAACAAGATCGCCCTCGGCGTCGGCTTCTATGGTCGCGGCTGGACTGGTGTGAGCCAATCCGCACCTGGTGGTTCTGCAACAGGTCCGGCTCCGGGCGCCTACGAGGCCGGCATTAACGACTACAAAGTGCTGAAAAACATCTGCCCGGCAACCGGCACTGTCGGTGGCACTGCCTACGCCTTCTGTAACGGGAACTGGTGGAGCTATGACACTCCGGCGACTATCAACAGCAAAATGAACTACGTTGAACAGCAGAACCTGCGCGGCACCTTCTTCTGGGAACTCAGCGGTGACACTACCAACGGTGAACTGATTCATGCCATCGATAACGGTCTGAATTAATCACTCCGTACTCATAAAAAGGTACAAAAAAGGGCAGCCTCGGCTGCCCTTTTTAATCGTCTTTTATTTATCCTTTTACTTGCAGCTATCACCATCCCTCCACGCCACAAATTTCCAGCCAACGTTCGATACCCGCACTGCGATACTTATCCTTGTGCAGCGCCACGTAAAACATTCGTGAAAGATTCCGTTGTGGCACCTCCAGAGGCATCAGCGTACCGCGCTTGAATGCGTCCTGCAGTGAAATGCGCGATAAGCAGGAAATTCCCAGATTGGCTTCCACTGCGCGTTTGATTGCTTCCGTGTGCTGCAATTCCAGCAGAATATTGAGATCCGGCAGCAGGCCGTGCATGGCGCGGTCAAACGTCTGGCGAGTGCCGGAGCCAGGTTCCCGCAAAATCCACTGCGCTGCCAGAATATCAGTGTCCGACAAAGTGGCTTGTTGTGCCAAGGGATGTTCGGGTGCACAGAAACAGACAAGTTCATCCGTTTGCCAGGGAATCAGTGTGAGATCGGCGTGGTGCAATTCGCCCTCTATCAGTCCCAGATCAATATCGAAATTCAGTAACTCCCGCGCAATGGCCGAGGTATTGGCGACATCCAGGCTGACGCGGGCATCCGGTGACTTTTTCATGAACTCAGTGATCAATCTGACCGCCAGGTAGTTGCCGATGGTGAGCGTTGCGCCGATTTTCAGTTGTCCCACATCCTTGTGCTTCATCAGATCCTGCTCGAATGATTGCGCCCGCTCGAGCAGGGCTTCAGCCTTGGGGCGCAGCAGGCGACCGAGTTCGTTCAGCTGGAGGCGCTTGCCCACACGGTCGAACAACTGCACGTTGTACTGATTTTCCAGATCCCGCAGAGCGCCGCTGCAGGCGGACTGGGACATGGCCAGTGACGCGGCCGCTCGAGTGACATTCTCGAAATGGGCCACTGCCAGGAAGACCTCGAGTTGGCGAAGCGTGTAGTGCATATAACCTTAACCGATTATGTATAGTTAAATAAGTCATTTTACCGATATGTTAGGCCTTGGGTATTATGAGCGCAAATGACTTTCGATTTTTTTGCCCTCTGGAGAGACCATGAGCAGCCTAGTAAAAGAACGTGTACTGGATGTCCATCACTGGACGGACTCCTTGTTCAGCTTTACCACCACCCGCAATCCCGGTTTCCGGTTTCGCAATGGGCATTTCACCATGATTGGCCTTGAGCAGCCGAACGGAAAGCCACTGCTGCGCGCCTACAGCCTCACCAGCGCCAATCACGAGGAGAAACTGGAGTTTTTCAGCATCAAGGTGCCGGACGGTCCCTTGACGTCTCAACTGCAGAAAATCAAAGTCGGCGACGAGATTGTCGTCAACAGCAAAACCACCGGTACTCTGGTGACTGACCACTTGCTGCCCGCTAAGCACTTGTACCTGCTCAGTACAGGAACTGGCCTGGCGCCGTTTATGAGCATCATCAAAGACCCGGAAGTGTATGAGCAATACGACAAGGTGATTCTGACCCACGGCGTGCGCCATATCAGCGATCTCGCCTATCAAGACTACATTACCAATGAATTGCCGAACAACGAGTTTTTCGGCGAGATGGTGCAGGAAAAACTACTGTACTACCCCACCGTGACCCGTGAGCCATTCCGCAACAACGGCCGGATTACCGATGCGTTGGCCTCCGGCAAACTGGCGGACGATCTGGGCCTGCCGCCGATCAATCTCGACAACGACCGCTTCATGATTTGCGGCAGCCCGAGCATGCTCAAAGAGGCCTGCGCCATCCTCGACGAGCGCGGCTTTCAAGAAGTGCGCCACGGCGACGCCGGCCACTACGTGATAGAGCGTGCTTTTGTTGAGCAGTAGGAGGTAGATGGTAGCTGTAAGCTACAAGCCGCAAGCTACAAGCGGGAAACCCAAGGGAAAAGGGAAAAGGGAAAAGTAAGAGCTGCAAGCTCCCAGATAAGATGGGAGCTTCGCTCAAGCAACCTCTCCCCTAGGATGGACACTGCCCACCAAAATTTGACAAAAATAACGACAGACAAGCCATGCCCGAGAAAATAACAGCAGCACAATCCCTCTTTTCCCTTTTCCCTGTCTTTCCTTTTAGCTTGTCGCTTGCGGCTTGCAGCTTTTATTTCCCCCTGAACTCCCCTCCGTAGCCCACTGTCTATTGATCACATGTTGCGCAATGTCAGGAGGCCGACGCGATGCACGTACAAGTCAACACAGACCATCATATTCAAAGTGACCAGCGGTTGGAGAGTTTAGTGACAGGAACCGTGGAGGAAAGTCTGAGACGGTTTGAAAATCAGGTCACGCGGGTGGAGGTGCATCTCAAGGACGCAAACAGCCATAAAGGCGGCGCAGTGGAGAAACATTGCACGATGGAAGCCAGGGTTGCGGGGCTCAAACCTGTGGCTGTGAACCACCATGCCCCCAGTGTTAATGAAGCTTACGAAGGCGCAGCCAGCAAGCTCAGACGCAGCCTGGGCAATACCCTGGACAAGCTCAACCGCCACCACCACTAACGCGATCAATCTGCCAGTTCGATCATTCTCCCCCGCTTTGTATTCGCCTCGGCTCGAGGTTTTCGAGCCGAGGCGGAGGTAGTGTGCCTGCGTCTGCACTGCCAGCAAAAAGCGGATGAGACAGTTGGCCGGGACTGGTAAAGTAGCCTTTCTGTTGAGAGAGGTTCCTATGAAAGCTAATACACAAATACGCCGATTTCTGAACATTGTCTTGGGCTTTTCCATGGCAGCCAGCACCGCGGTTTTCGCCGGTGCTGCAACCCCTGTTGAACACACCGAACATGCGGGCCACGGCGCCGAACAGGTTCAACCTGCGGCTGCGGCAGCCTCGGAAAATGTTCTTACGGTACACAAAAGCCCGACCTGCGGTTGCTGTACCGGCTGGGTGGATCATGTAAACAGCGCCGGTTTCGACACGAATATCCACGATATGGCTGACTTATCCGGCATAAAGCAGAAAATGGGCGTCGAGCCGCGTTATCAGTCGTGTCACACCGCCGTATCAGCCGATGGCTACTTTTTTGAAGGCCATGTGCCCGCGGACGTGATGAAAAGATTCCTGGCCGAGAAGCCGAAGAATGCTGCAGGCTTGGCCGTGCCCGGTATGCCTGTGGGAAGCCCTGGTATGGAAATGGGTAACCGGCTGGACCCTTACGACGTACTCCAGATCAACCGTGACGGCAGCGTTGAGGTTTACGCCAGCATCAACGGAAACGCCGCGCCCTGACGCGATTCCGTTTCCGCTGCACTACGCATCGCGGCAACTCTCGCTGGGAAACTCGATTTCGATGGTGGTGTGGGCGAGGCGATAAGGTCCAAGCTCTGCTTGCACAGCGCACTTCAATTGAATCAGCGCGTCGGTGGGAATGTCACGGTCGAGAGTGAGGTGGGCGGTGAGAACATGATGCTCGCCGTCCAGTGACCACAAATGTAGATGATGAATACCGGTTACGCTTTGCAGTTGCATCAGGCTGGCCTCGATTCTCGTTGCCAACCCGGGTTCCGGTACCGACTGCAGAAATATCGCCATCGCCTGTCGCAGAGTCTGCACAACCCGCCACAGAATAAATCCGGTAAAGCCGAGGGACAGTAGTGGGTCCAGAATCGGCAGTGGGTAGACCAGTAGTACCAGGCTCACAATCAGCACCGCTACCCAACCCAGCACATCCTCCAGAAAATGCAGGTTCAATACTCGCTCGTTGAGCGTTTTCCCCTGCTTTGTGGTGAAGGCTGCCGCCCCGTTTACCACCACGCCCAGCACAGCCAGCGCCAGCATTCCTTCCGCAGCGGGCATCTCCGGGTGCCAAAGACGCGGCACGGACTCAATCAGGATCAGGACTGAGCCCGCAATCAATACCGCCGCGTTGATGATGGCACCGAGGAGGGAGAAGCGCTTATAGCCGTAGGAGTATTTATGATCAGGGCTTTTTTGTGCAACCTTCTGCAGACCCCAGCCAAAGCCGATGGCCAGGGTGTCGCCAAGGTCATGAACCGCATCCGCCATTATTGCGGTGCTATTGGTCAGCCAGCCGCCAATGAATTCTATAACGGTAAAACCGGCATTCAGGCAAAACGCCAGCCCGATGCGCTGGTCGGTGTGATCGGTGTGGCTATGATGGTGGTGCGAATGTCCCATAGGATTTTCCTCGAGCCATCAGCGCTGGTGAATGGGCAAGCCGCTTTTTTAAAACCCCGCCATTATAGCGATGCCCATCAAGGCAAAAACGACACAGGCCGTCCAGCGCGCAATCTTGAACGAGATTTTCTGCAACAGCCATGAGCCGGCATAGATGACGGGGATGTTCGCGATAAGCATGCCAAGGGTAGTGCCGAGAGTGACCCAGATAATGCTGCTGTACTGGGCGGCAAGAATAACCGTGGCAATCTGGGTTTTATCGCCAATTTCTGCGAGGAAGAACAGCACCAGCGATGCAACAAACGGCCCGTACTGGTCGAGCTTGCTGGGGACGTCGTCCTCCTTGTCCGGGATCAGTACCCAAAGGGCAATCAACACAAAGCTGCCGCCAATCAGCCATTTGCCAACTCCTTCGGGAATAAGGCCGGTCAACCAGGCGCCGAGCCAGGCGGAAATGCCGTGATTGATAACGGTGGCGACCAGAATACCGAGGATGATCAAATGGCGTTGCTTGAAGCGTGCAGCGAGCAATAGCGACAGGAGTTGGGTTTTGTCACCGATTTCGGCGATGGCGACTGCCAGGGTGGAATTTAACAGGGCTTCCATAAGGACTCGTGTTTGAAGTGTGCGATAGTTATCGGAGAGGCGTGCGCGCAGACCATTCGCAGGTCGCCCGACTGTCACCGCATTCCGGATTGGTGGGGAATTATAGGGCGCCGCTTGCGGTCGGGCAATGAACCGTCATCCACTTTGCTTTCTGTGTTCTTTTCCAGACCGGTCCGTGCCGTTACCCGGCCTGACTTTTGCTTCAGCGTCTATCCACCCATGAACAACTGCCGCATTCCGGCGCAAGCGAGAGCGATCTGTTGTAACTTTTGCAACTTCTGGCGCTGTCTCAGCACCTGCCTCGCACTCGTTGCGCCGGGCACCACACCTAACGCCGTCGCAAGCTTGGGGAATCACTATGTCTGAGAACGATCGTTACTTCAGTCCGGTCACTTCGGTCGATCACCGCTCCGTCAAACCGCCATCGGTTATCGAGGAATTGGCGCGCTCTGCCGGGATTGAATTCAACGGCAGCGCGCCCTGGGACATTCAGGTCCACGACAACAAGCTGTTCAGTCGGATATTGACCCAGGGCTCCCTCGGCTTCGGTGAAGCCTACATGGATGGCCTGTGGGACGCCAAAGCCCTGGATGAACTGTTTTATCGACTGGTAAAGATCGACGCCGGGATGCAGTTGACGGGCCTGGCAAAGTTTCGCCTTGCTCTGGCGGCCATGCGCCACTGTCTGTTCAATCTGCAATCCTGTGCGCGAGCGTTTCAGGTTGGCAGGCAACACTATGATTTGGGCAACGATCTGTTTGTCGCCATGCTGGATCCAACCATGAGTTATTCTTGTGGTTACTGGAAAAACGCCGAGACACTTGAACAAGCACAGTACCAAAAGCTCGACCTTATCTGTCGCAAGCTGGAGTTGCAGGCCGGTGAGAAATTGCTGGACATCGGTTGCGGATGGGGTGGCTTGGCCAAGCATGCCGCGGAGCATTATGGTGCCGAAGTGCTTGGCATCACGGTGTCCCAGGAGCAACAAAAACTCGCTCAGGAGCGCTGCGCGGGCTTGCCGGTGACCATTGAACTTATGGACTACCGCGACCTGCAAGGCCGCTTCGACAAGGTTGCATCCGTGGGTATGTTTGAGCATGTCGGCCCAACCAACTACGCCACTTATTTCAACGCGGTCAGCCGGGTACTGTCAGATGAGGGGCTTTTTTTACTGCACAGTATCGGCGCGCATCGCAGCCTACCTACCACCGACCGCTGGTTGGACAAGTACATTTTTCCCAATGGCAAACTGCCATCCGCCGCTGAAGTGTCGACCGCGATAGAGAATAAATTCATTCTCGAGGACTGGCACAACTTCGGGCAGGACTATGACCGCACACTCATGGCATGGTGGCAGCGGTTCGACACCGCCTGGCCGCAACTGGAGGCCAAATACGGCAAGCGCTTTTACCGAATGTGGAAGTATTACCTCATGTGCTGCGCCGGTTACTTCCGCGCGCGCAAAGGTCAGTTATGGCAGTTAGTGCTCGCCAAGCCCGAGCGGACCGCGGTTTATCGTTCGAAAAGGTAGAAGTAAAAGCCGTAAGCTGCAAGCAACAAGCCGTAAGTTAAAAGTTTAGACACTGCCCGCCGATGAAGGTTAATAAGGTGATTTTATGACCACGGTGAATCTTGAAAATGGCGACCACAGCCATGTGTTGTTGGTGATTACCAGCCACAGTGCGTTGGGTGATACCGGCGAAGCGACGGGCTTTTGGCTGTCTGAGTTAACGCACCCGCTTTTTATGCTGCAGGATTCAGGGGTGATTGTTGACATTGCGAGTATCGAGGGCGGCGAGGCGGCCATTGATCCCCGTGGCCAGGACGAACATGATCCGGATAACCGTCGCTTTCTCGCGGATGAACACTTGGTGGCAGCCATGAACAACGCGCCGAATCTGGGCGAGCTGGATATCGGCAAGTATCAGGGAATTCTGTTCGCAGGAGGCCACGGCGCCATGTGGGACTTCCCCGATAATGCCGCCGTGCAACAAGCGGCCGCAGCGCTTTATCAGGCGGGGGGCGTCGTCGCCACGGTATGTCACGGTGCTGCTGCGTTGGTCAATGTCAAACTTGATGGTGGCATGCCGCTGGTCAGCGGCAAACAAATCACCGCTTTTACGAACGAAGAAGAAGCCGCTGTAGAGTTGGACGATGTGGTGCCTTTTTCCCTGCAGGATCGACTGACCGAGCGCGGCGCAAAATTTCGCACGCGACCGGCTTGGCAGGAACATGTCATTGTCGACGAGCGGCTGATTACCGGGCAAAACCCCAAATCGGCGAAGCCGGTCGGCATCGCTATGGTGAAACAATTGAAGGCGCTTTTTGATTCGTGAATCAGTTTCGAAGCCATTCATAAAAGACCCCAAAAAAGCGTTGCCAGGGTGCGATAAAGAGAGTAAAAAGCAATTCCTTTCTCGCTTGTTCGACGTCGTTATGCGCCTCATTTCCTTTGACGTTTTTCGCACCCTCGGTTTTGGCAACACCACCTTTATCAAACCCAGCCACTTCTTTGCGCATAAAATGGAGATACAGGCGGCTGACTGGGTGCTATTCCCGGAATACTGGCAGGTAAACGCTCTGGTGTATGGGTTGAAAAGCCGCATCTTCCCGAGTCAGGCCAGCTACCTGATTGGTCACAATAAAATTGAAATGACCCGCGCATTCGAATCCGTGATACCGGAACATGTACCGGTGACGCACATTGCACCCAATACCCCGGTCGAAGCGGAGCGTGTTTGGGAATTAATGGATCTGCCGTTTGTTGTGAAGTTGCCCAAAGCGAGTATGGGGGAGGGCGTGTGGCTGGTCGAAACCCGACAGGATTGGCAGGATTACCTGGCGCGCACGGATGTCATCTACGCTCAGGAGCAACTGCCAATTGACCGCGACATTCGCATCGTAGTCATCGGTAATCAATGTGTTACCGCCTACTGGCGCTGTCAGTCCGAGCGCAGCTTCCACAACAATGTCGCCCGTGGCGGACACATCGATTTTTCTCCTGTCCCACAGGCGGCCATCGATCTTGCATTGCGCACGGCGGCATTGCTGGACGTGAATCACGCCGGCTTCGATGTTGCCATGGTTGGCGGTCATCCCTATCTCCTGGAGTTCAACCGGTTGTTTGGCAATCAGGGCATTGCCGGTGGTGGTGAGGTGCTGCGCACGGCGATCATGAACTACCTGCAAGCGCAGTCTGATCCCTCCCTTGATCCCGACCGGCCGCGCCGGATTGAGCATTCATGGCCTCAGGCAGTATGAGTTCGTTATATCAGCAGGCCCCGCGACAGGTCGGCACGGAAAGAATAATCACCCGTTTGGGTTATTGCTAATATCTATAAGCGAGAGGAAAATGTGACCCGTTTCGCATTGTGCGAACTCTTCCACTTTTTGTTCAGGGTCACATTCAATGAAGAAAACATTGCTCAGCCTGGCGCTGGTCGCTGTATCTGGTACGGCCGTCGCTGGCGATTTCTACAACGGACGGCTTACCGGTATGTCTGGCGCAGGCTTGGTTACTGGTAACTACACCGACGGCGTTCTTGTTAACCCCAGCCTCGCAGCCGCCTATGATGAGAACGACGATTTTGCTATTGCCATCAATGCCGGCGCGCTGGCGTCCGATGAGGACGACTTGGTAGACGGTCTTGATGAGCTGGTGGATTTCATGGACTACCTGTCCGAGATCCGCGACTATCAGGATTTGGATGCGGGCCTGGCCGAGGAAGCAAAGCAGTTGCTGACAGAGGTGGACGACAAGACCGCCAGTCTCAGTGCCGGTGGCAGCCTTGTAGTTTCCATCCCAAACAGTCTTTTGCCTGCCGCTTTGGTTGCCAAGACGCGCCTCACTGCCGGCGTCACATCGCTGATCAGCGACAGCGATTACACCTTGCTGGAAAACAGCATCAATCAGCCTTTTGACCCCAATGATCTTCAGTCCGAAGTTGTCGGCGTGGGCGCCATGATCACGGAAGTGGGTATTGCCCTGTCCCGCAGCCTGCAGACATCGGACACAACTCAATTGCTGGTCGGCATTACGCCCAAGCGCGTGACGGTAGAAACCTTCGTTTACAACGCTCGCGTGAATGATTTCGATGAAGATGACTTTGATGCGGACGAATTCACCGTTGAAAGCAGCGCGACCAACTTCGATGCAGGGGTGACCTATATCACCGGCAATGTGCGCTATGGACTGGTGGTGCGGGATGTGATGGAAAAAGAATTTGACACCATCAGCGGTGAAAAATTGGTGATTGAAGCGCAATCCACGGCGGCGGTCGGTTATCAAAACAGCTGGTTTACCGCAGAAGCCGCGCTGGATCTGAATGCTGTGCCGTCTTTCGCTCTGGGTGGCGATACCCGTATGCTGCGTGCCGGTGTTGAACTCAATGCATGGCGCTGGCTGCAATTGCGCGTCGGCCTGCAGCAGGACCTGGAAGACACACTGGAAGATACCTATTCCGTCGGCCTGGGCATCTCGCCGTTCGATACGGTGAACCTGGACGTGGCGGCATTCACCGGCGACAACAATACGGTTGGGGGTGCTGTGCAGTTGGGAATTCGTTTTTAGATTAGTTAAAACATTTAAAAGTTACACAGCTCCAAGCAAGAGAATGTCGCCATCCAGTGTCACGTCGGATGGCGACATTCGCTGAGCTCATGTCTTATCCAACCTACCGATTTACGAATCCCATTCATTACTCATTACTCATTACTCATCACCATTTTCTTCCTGCGTTCCTTCTGCAACTTGATCAGCGGTTTGAGAAACCGGCCAGTGTGTGATGCTTTCACTTTGCACAGGTCTTCGGGTGTACCGGTGGCAATAATCTGTCCGCCGCCACTGCCGCCTTCAGGACCCAGGTCGACGATCCAGTCCGCAGTCTTTATTACATCCAGGTTATGTTCAATCACTACCACCGTGTTGCCGTGGTCGCGGAGTCGGTGCAGTACGGTCATCAGTAATTGAATATCGTGGAAATGTAAGCCGGTTGTGGGTTCATCCAGTATGTAAAGTGTCTGCCCGGTGTCGCGTTTGGACAGTTCGCGAGCCAGCTTTACCCGCTGGGCTTCACCACCGGATAGGGTGGTCGCTGCCTGTCCCAGGCGAATGTAGGACAGGCCCACATCCATGAGTGTTTGCAATTTGTTGTTGATGCTGGGCACTGCATCAAAAAATCCCCGCGCTTCCTCAATGGTCATTTCCAGGACCTGATGAATATTCTTGCCTTTGTACTGAATATCCAGAGTCTCACGGTTGTAGCGTTTGCCTTTGCAGATATCACAGGGCACGTAGATGTCCGGCAGGAAATGCATTTCCACTTTCACAACCCCGTCGCCCTGACAGGCTTCACAGCGTCCACCTTTCACGTTAAAGCTGAAGCGGCCGGGCTTGTAACCCCGCGAGCGCGCCTCTTGAGTGCCGGCAAAAATTTCACGCACCGGCGTAAAAATGCCTGTGTAGGTCGCCGGGTTGGAGCGCGGTGTTCGGCCGATGGGGCTTTGATCAATGTCGACACATTTGTCCAGTTGCTCAAGGCCGTCGATGCTCTCATGGGGTGCAGCGGTGAGAGTGCTGGCTTTATTGAGCGCGGTGGCAGCCAGTGGGTAAAGGGTGCTGTTGATCAGCGTGGATTTTCCGGAACCGGAAACTCCGGTTACACAAGTCATCAGCCCGATGGGAATTTCGAGGGTGACGTTTTTCAAATTGTTGCCGGTGGCGCCGGTGATCACCAACTGCTTTGCCGGGTTTGGCGGCGTGCGTTTGGCGGGGATGGCGATTTCCTTGCGTCCGCTGAGGTAATCACCGGTGAGGGATTGGCGGTTGGCGATGATGTCCGCGACCTGTCCCTGAGCCACCACTTCGCCGCCATGAACACCTGCGCCGGGGCCGATGTCGATAACATAATCCGCGCTGCGAATGGCATCCTCGTCGTGCTCCACCACAATGACGGTGTTGCCCAGGTCACGCAGATGATTGAGCGTGCGCAAGAGACGGTCATTGTCTCGCTGGTGCAGGCCAATGGAGGGTTCATCCAGAATATACATCACGCCGACCAGGCCGGCGCCGATCTGGCTGGCCAGCCGGATGCGCTGCGCCTCGCCGCCGGAGAGCGTGTCCGCGCTGCGATTGAGTGACAGGTAATTCAGCCCTACATCGACCAGAAAGCGGAAGCGGTCGCGCAGCTCCTTGAGAATTTTGTCGGCGATCTTGCCGCGGGCGCCGGCGAAAGTGAGCTGGCTGAAATAATCGAACGCTTCACCCACAGGCAGTTCGGTCATGGCCGGCAGATTGCGCCCATCGACAAACACGTGGCGCGCTTCCTGGCGCAGTCGCGCACCCTTGCATTCGGGGCAATTTTGACTGGACAGGTATTTGGATAATTCTTCACGCACGCTGTTGGAATCCGTATCCCGATAGCGCCGTTCCATATTGGGTATTACGCCTTCAAAACTGTGGCGGCGCTTGTGGGTGTGACCGCGATCATTGACATAACTGAAGTTGATTTCGTCATCACCGGAGCCCTGCAGAATCACCGCGCGGTGTTTTGCAGCGAGCTTGCCCCAGGGTTTGTCCACATCAAAGCCGTAGTGGTTTGCCAGCGACTGCAGCATATGGAAGTAGTACAAGTTGCGTTTGTCCCAGCCGCGAATAGCGCCTTCGGCCAGGGAAACATTAGGGTCCTGAATCAGCTTGTCTTCGGAAAAATACTGTTTTACGCCCAACCCGTCACAGCTGGGGCAGGCCCCTGCTGGATTGTTGAAGGAGAACAGGCGCGGTTCGAGTTCCGTCAGTGAATAGTCACACTTGGAGCAGGCGTGTTTGGCGGAGAACAGACGATCGGGCTGGTCGCCGTCCATGAAGCCGAGTAGGGCGATACCCTCTGCCAGGGTCAACGCCGTCTCCAGTGACTCCGCCAGGCGCACGTTCAAATCATCACGCACTTTGAATCGGTCGATGACCACTTCGATGGTGTGTTTTTTCTTTTTATCCAATTTCGGTGCGTCATCCAGGTCCACCACAATCCCGTCGATGCGCGCGCGAATAAAACCGTCCCGACGCAGTCCATCGAATACATGCAGATGTTCACCTTTGCGATCGCGCACCACCGGTGCCAGCAGCATCACCTTGGTGCCCTCCGGCAAACCCAGAACCTGATCCACCATCTCCGATACAGTCTGCGCTGATAGTGGTTCGCCGTGAACAGGACAGCGGGGCTCGCCAATACGTGCAAACAACAGCCGCAGATAATCATAGATTTCTGTGATGGTACCTACCGTGGAGCGCGGGTTATGGGACGTGGATTTTTGTTCTATGGAAATCGCCGGGCTCAAACCTTCGATATGATCCATATCGGGCTTTTCCATCATCGACAAAAACTGCCGGGCATAGGTCGAGAGGGACTCCACGTAGCGGCGCTGGCCTTCGGCATAAAGCGTATCGAAAGCCAGAGAGGATTTGCCGGAACCGGAGAGGCCGGTAATGACCACCAGCTTGTCTCGTGGAATGTCCAGGTCGATGTTTTTCAGATTGTGGGTGCGTGCGCCCCTTACTACGATATTTTCCACAGTGGCTTTTTACCCATAGAGAACAAACCCGCTAGTATACGGGGTTTGTCGACGAAATTTGAATGTAGACAGGCGACACCTTGTGCAAGATCACTGCCCGACGAGAATGTGTAACAACTGCACCATCTGACAGTATGCACTTATCGACTGACAGTATCTGGCAGTAGGCATCGGAATGCGCGACATATTAATGATGGGTGGTGGGATGTCCGCGCAGCACGCGGACAAAAGATCAAGAGCCGGCGCCGGGTCAGGCTTCGGTGGTCAGGTCCATTTTGCGCGCCCAATTGCTGGCTTCAAGGCGGTTGCGCACGTTGATTTTGCGGTAGATATTGTATAAATGGCTCTTTACGGTGTGTTCGCTGACACCGAGCGCTGCGGAAATGTCCAGATTGGTTGCGCTGTCGCGGATCAATGTCAGTATCTGGCGCTCCCGTTTGGTCAGTTTGACATCCGGCCGCTTCAAGGTGGGAGGCCGACGGTTCTTGTCGAGAAACCGGTGCAATATATTGCGCGGCACCCAGTACTCTCCTGCCAACAATCCTTTCAAGCCGCGCAGTAGTTGTTCCTGATTTGTGTCGCCATAAAAAACACCGGCAACGCAGGGCCATTCGAGCAGGTCTTCATGGGCACTTTGGTATTCCGCGTTGAGCAGGGCGATGGTCAGCGGCTTCTCGCGGTTCTGGGCTCGATCTGCCAAAGCGCGCAGCTCCTCCAATGTATGGCCATAGCAGTCCATCAACAGCAGGCTCGCGGTGCAGTTCTCAATATCAATAGACTTTTCCAGGTCACACCGAACCCCCAACTCTTCCGAGATAAGCTGGACCAGCAATCCCGTCTGCAGGTTGCTCTGCGCAGAATAAAGCGTAACGCTTGTACTGCCGACTGAATCTTCCACCGCAAGTCTCCGTTTGTGCCACAAAATTGTTATGTTATTTTCGTGCCATCTCATCCGCCACGAAGGCCGACAAATCACACTAAGGTATGAATTTGGCCTAAGTATAGCGTAGAACCGGCGGATGCTTGGGAGAAAAAGTGTGATGTTATTGCGGTATCTGCCCAAACACCCAATGCTTTAGTATGGGTTATGGGTTATGGATTGTGGCAAATTGCCCTCTATCGCTATTGTTCGCTCGGGACTGTTAAAATCCCCCCTTTTGTAAACTCCACCTCAGCCGTTGTACCCGAGGAGCGCCAGTGAACCCGCAGCCTGTTTCCGAACTCAAGGTCGTCTCATCCTTGGCGTTGCTCTACGCGTTCCGGATGCTTGGCCTGTTCATGGTGTTGCCGGTGTTGATGTTGTATGGCGACGACTATCAAGGCAGTTCGCCGTTTCTGCTCGGCCTCGCCCTGGGGATCTATGGGCTGACCCAGGCCTGTTTACAGATTCCGCTGGGCATGCTGTCGGACATCTGGGGTCGTAAGCAGGTCATTATACTCGGCCTGTTGGTGTTCGCCGGCGGCAGCGTGCTCGCTGCCAGTGCTGACTCGGTTGCCGGCCTGATTGCCGGGCGAGCGCTGCAGGGGGCTGGGGCGATTGCCAGTGCCATCATGGCCCTGGTTGCGGATCTTACCTCTGAGCAGAACCGCACCAAAGCCATGGCGGCCATTGGCGCCTCCATCGGGCTGGCGTTCGCTATTGCGCTGATTCTGGGACCTTTCGTCGCCGGTTTGGGCGGTATGGCAGCGGTGTTCTGGTTATCGGGCGGGCTCGCAGCTATCGGGCTGCTGGTGGTATGGAAGCTTGTTCCCACACCGCCGGAGTTTGTGGGGGCTCATCGGGATACGCGCGCGCTGCCAAGTTTGATTAAAAATACACTGCAACACCGCGAGCTTCTTCGTCTGGACTGGGGCATCTTCTGCCTGCACTTTGTTTTGATGGCCAGTTTTGTTGCCGTGCCCGGCATGCTGGAAAACTTCGGCTTCCACCGGGACTCCCACTGGCAGGTATATTTACCGGTGATGGTGCTGGCATTCGCCGCTATGCTGCCCTTTATTGTTATTGCCGAACGCAAGCGCCAGGTGAAGCCGGTGTTCATTATTGCTGTCGCTATTCTGGTGATTGCGGAGCTGGGGCTTGGCCGCTGGCATGGGCAGATGCTCGCGGGTCTGACCTTCCTGTTTGTCTTTTTCGTCGCGTTCAATCTGCTTGAGGCGACTTTACCTTCGCTGATCAGCAAACAGGCACCTGCGGGAAGCAAGGGCACCGCCATGGGTATCTATTCCACCAGCCAGTTTCTCGGCGCTTTTGCCGGTGGCGCTGCCGGTGGCTACGCCATGCAGCAGGGCGGGCTGGGTGAAGTCTTCACCATTTGCGCGGTTTTATCATCGGTATGGTGGTTGGTCAGCTTGTTCATGCGCCCGCCGCGCTACCTTACCAGCCAAGTGGTGCGAGCCACAGGCGATGCGGAGTTGGCGGTGAAAGTTATGGCCGTGCCGGGGGTGGAAGAGGCACACTGGGCCGCGGAAGAAGGTTTGCTTTATCTGAAAGTCGACGACAAACTGCTGGATAGGGATCAGCTGGCATCCGTCACCGGAACGCTCACGGGTAGCTGAGCGGCGAATGATAAAAGCCAAACAGAGCGGGCTAAAAACCGTTAGAATGATCCCATTTTTATAACAAACACTGGGAAAGCCGGAGGAAAACATCGTGGCTAGAGGCGTGAACAAAGTAATCTTGGTCGGCAACTGCGGGCAGGATCCAGAAACCCGCTATACCGCATCAGGTAGTGCAATTACCAATCTGAGTATTGCCACTTCCGATACCTGGAAAGACAAGCAAACCGGGCAGCAGCAAGAGCGAACCGAATGGCACCGGGTTGTGTTCTTCAATCGCCTGGCAGAGATTGCCGGCGAATATCTGCGCAAGGGCAGCAAGGTCTATGTCGAGGGCCGTCTGCAAACCCGCAAATGGCAGGATCAGGGTGGGCAGGATCGCTACACCACTGAAATCGTCGCCAGTGAAATGCAGATGCTGGACAGCCGCGGTGAAGGCGGTGGTAACTTTGGCGGCGGCGCAGGTGGCGGCTCCAATAATAATTACGGCGCGCCCGCTGGCGGTGACTTCGGTCAATCCGCCCCCCAGGGTGGCAATTATCAAAGCAGCTCCCAAGGTATGGGACAGCAGGGTGGGCAACCAAGCCGCCAGGCGCCGAGTCCCGCACCGGATATGGACAGTTTTGATGATGACATACCCTTCTAGGTAGGAGCGATTTTTGGCATTCAAACTGTTGCTGACAGAGAGTCGGTCCGCGTTGAGCAGGGCGTTGTGCCGGGGACTTGAGGATCATCCATTCACTGTTGTTGGTCCCTCTGTCGATAATTTTGATTGGCGGGATGCCAAGGCCCTCGACCAACTTCTGGATGAACACCATCCGAGCGTATTGATCAATACCCTGGCTTTTGGTGGCGCTGAAGCGGGCTGCAGCCTCGCGCTGGCACAGGCCTGTGCAGCGCGTTCGATCGTGAGCCTACACATTTCGTCGTACCGGGTGTTCGGCAGCGCTAGCAGTGATGAATCGGGATATGATGAGTTTGCTACACCTTCACCTGATAACACCATTGGGCAGCAATTGTTGGCAGCGGAAGAGGCTTTTCTGTCTCTGGAACGGTCACTGATTTTGCGTCTACCCTGGCTTCTGGACCCGCAAGGCGACAATATTTTCACCCGTATTTGCTCCCGTTTGCTCAGCGGCGAACCACTCCAGGTTTCGGATACCTGCCGCAGCTGCCCCACGACTCTGGATGATGCCCAACGCATTATTATCGCCATTCTGCTGCAGGTTTTTTGTGATGCAGAGAACTGGGGCGTGTTCCACCTGCGTTCAATGGACTCGTGCTCTGAAGCCGAACTCGCCGACGCCATTGCACAGCAGTTGGAGAAGGACGGACAGACGGTGGGCGCAATCGACATCCTGCGCAACCCGGAATCGCCGCTGGCTGACGGCTGCGGCCTACTCACTGGCTCACGCTGCACCAACAACTTTGGTATTCAGTTGCGCAGCTGGCAGAGAGATCTGGAGGGGTTGGTGAGGGAGTGGTATAAGCTTTAACGCTTTAAGCCGCAAGCCGCAAGTTGAAAGGTTAGATTTAGGAGGGCACTGCCCACCAGCTTCACCAAAAATGGTTCAAAAAGGGTGGCTCGCCCACCCTTGTATCTACGATATTTTTCCCTTTTCCCTTTTCCCTTGATCCTATACTTGCAGCTTATCTACCCTACCCCTCGTATCGTTCCATGATCAACGTGGCATTGGTGCCACCAAAGCCGAAGCTGTTGGACATAACGCGGTTGAGTGTGGCTTCGCGGGTGGTTTGTACGATTGACATGTTCTCCGCCGCTTCGTCGAGCTTGTCGATATTGGCAGACGCGGCAATGAAGTTGTGTTGCATCATCAGCAGGCAGTAAATGGCTTCTTGTACGCCGGTGGCTCCCAAGGAGTGGCCGGTCAGGGATTTGGTGGAGCTGATGGCCGGTACATTGTCGCCAAACAATGTGCGCACGGCTTTCAATTCCGCCAGGTCACCGACGGGGGTGCTGGTGCCGTGGGAGTTAATATAATCAATGTCGCCGGGCTTCATGCTCATCGCCTGCTTCATGCAGCGAATGGCGCCTTCACCGGAGGGGGCGACCATGTCGTAGCCGTCAGAGGTCGCGCCGTAACCCACGAGTTCGCCATAGATTTTGGCGCCACGCGCGAGGGCGTGGTCGAGAGATTCCAGCACCAGGCAGCCGCCACCGCCAGCAATCACGAAACCGTCGCGGTCCGCGTCATAGGGGCGGGAGGCTTTGGCGGGCGTCTCATTGTATTTAGTCGACAGAGCGCCCATGGCATCGAACAGGCCGGTCAGCGTCCAATGTTCTTCTTCGCCGCCGCCGGCAAACACCACGTCCTGCTTGCCCAGTTGGATTAATTCCATGGCATTGCCCACGCAGTGAGCGCTGGTGGCACAAGCTGACGAAATGGAGTAGTTCACGCCCTTGATCTTGAATGGCGTCGCCAAACACGCTGAAGTGGTGCTGGCCATAGTCTGTGTGACGCGGTAGGGGCCGGCGCGCTTCACGCCGCGCTCGCGGATGATATCTGCGGATTCCACCACACTTTTGGTGGACGCGCCGCCGGAGCCGACAATCAGGCCGGTGCGCTCATTGGAGACTTCCTGCTCAGTAAGCCCGGCGTCGGCAATCGCCTGCTGCATGGAAAGGTATGCGAAACCTGCAGCATCACCCATGAAGCGCAGAATTTTGCGGTCAATATGCTCGCTGAGGTCGATATTGACGGAGCCGGAAACCTGGCTGCGAAAACCTTGTTCCGCATAGCTTTCGTTAAATCGTATACCGGACGTACCGTTTTTCAGAGCGTCCAATACGGTGGTCAGATCATTGCCAAGGCAGGACGAAATGCCCATGCCAGTGATTACAACACGCTTCATACACAACCTCTTTCAACTAACGGGTCTGGTGGCGATCTCAACAGCCAAAAATTATGGCACAGCATCCGGTTCATAAAAACCGGTGCTCTTCATCAAGCCCCGCGTTTAAAAACTCTCGGTATTGGTAAACAGGCCGACCCGGAGATCATGCGCGAAGTAGATTTCCTTGCCGTCTACGGCGACTCGACCGTCGGCGATGCCCATTACCAGCTTGCGCTCGATGACGCGCTTTAAATGAATGTGGTAAGTCACCTTCTTGGCGTCTGGTTTGATCTGGCCGGTGAATTTTACCTCGCCTGCACCCAGCGCACGACCGCGTCCCGGGTTGCCTTTCCAGGCCAGAAAGAAGCCAACCAGCTGCCACATGGCATCCAGCCCCAAACAGCCTGGCATCACGGGATCACCGGGGAAGTGGCAGTCAAAAAACCACAGGTCGGGGGAGATATCGAGCTCGGCCATTATCTCGCCTTTGCCGAATTCACCGCCGGAACTGCTGATATGGGCGATCCGATCGAGCATAAGCATATTGGGTACTGGCAGTTGTGCATTACCCGGGCCAAACATCTCGCCTTTGCCGCATGCAATGAGCTCGTCATAGGAATATGAGGCTTTCTGTTCAAATTGGTGCATAGTTTGCTCTTGTCTTCATTGAAAGCTTTATTGGAAGGATCGCAGGCACTGGCAAGCGAAGCAGGCCATTCTAACGGCTACAGCGCCCCTGTCCAGAGGAAATGCGGCAAAAACAGCCATAATGCCTCCTTTGGATGCCTGTCCGACGGGTCAAAAGACCGGTGGCGGGACTGGCGGCTCAGTGCACATTTTACAAGCGACAGCGTAGCCCGGTGGCGCGAGCATATTCACGCCAAGCTGGACAGCGGCCTGTGATAAAATTCCGTTCATAATTAATGTAGGACCAAAAAAGGATTATTCCATGATCAAGAAGTGCCTTTTTCCTGTGGCAGGCTATGGAACACGATTTCTGCCAGCGACCAAATCCATGCCCAAAGAAATGTTGCCGGTGGTGAACAAACCCCTGGTGCAGTATGGTGTTGAAGAAGCGCTGGCGGCGGGCTTGACCGAGATAGGCTTTGTGACGGGACGTGGTAAGAGGGCGATTGCCGACCACTTCGACGTAAGTTATGAGTTGGAGCATCAGATCGCGGGAACCTCCAAGGAAAAATATCTCGAATCCATCCGAGACGTTATGGCTCACGGATCTTTCTCGTTTACGCGGCAGCCGGAGATGCGCGGTCTGGGCGATGCGATCATGAACGGCCACCGGCTGATCGGCGACGAACCCTTTGGCGTGGCCTTGGCCGATGACTTGTGTATCAACCGGGACGGCGACGGTGTACTCGCGCAGATGGTGAGGCTTTACAAGCAGTTCCGCTGCAGCATCGTCGCGATTCAGGAAGTCCCCCAGGACATCATTCACAAGTTCGGTGTGATTGATGGCAGCCCCCTGAAAGACGGTATCATCCAGATCAGCAACATGGTCGAGAAGCCGGATGCCAAGGATGCGCCGAGCAACCTTGCGGTTATTGGCCGTTATATTCTGACTCCTGATATTTTCGATATCCTCAAAGACACACCGCCGGGTAAAAACGGTGAAGTCCAGCTGACCGATGCCTTGATGACCCAGGCCAAAAGCGGTTGCGTGATGGGATACAAATTTGAGGGGCAGCGTTTCGACTGCGGCAGCATTGGCGGCTTTGTAGAAGCGACAAACTTCGTTTATGAAAATCTGTATTCCGAGCCCTGAACCGCATTGCAAAACATTTACCTATAGCGCAGAAGCCTCTGCGCACCAGCCAACTTTTAAATTGGGATTGATAGTTGTATGAAGACCGACATAACCTGCTTCAAAGCCTACGACATTCGCGGGCGTGTACCTGACCAGCTGAACGACGACGTTGCCTACCGCATTGGCCGAGCGTTTGTTGAATTTCTGGGCGCCAAGCGCGTTGCCGTAGGTCACGATATTCGCTTGACCAGCAACGAGCTGACTAACGCGCTGATTGAAGGCATAACCGATGGCGGTGCCGATGTGGTTCACATTGGCCAGTGCGGTACGGAAGAGGTGTATTTTGCAACGTTCGAGCTGGGCGTTGACGGCGGCATTTGCGTTACCGCGAGCCACAACCCCATGGACTACAACGGCATGAAGCTGGTGCGCGAAGGCTCCAGACCAATCTCCGGCGATACCGGCCTTGACGATGTCAAAGCCATTGCCGAAGCAGGTGAATGGAAAACGGTGGAACGCAAAGGCCAGGTGGAATACAAGGATATGCGGCCGACCTATGTTGAGCACTTGCTGGGCTACATTAACGTTAAGGAATTGAAGCCGCTGAAAGTGGTGGTTAACGCGGGCAATGGTGGCGCCGGTGCTGTTATCGACGGTCTTGAACCGCATTTGCCTCTGCAGTTTATCAAGGTGCATCACGAGCCGGACGGTTCCTTCCCGAACGGTATTCCCAACCCACTGCTTCCGGAAAACCAAAGCTCCACCGCCAATGCGGTTATTGAGCATGGCGCTGACCTGGGCATTGCCTGGGACGGGGATTTTGACCGCTGCTTCTTCTTTGACGAGACCGGCTCGTTCATTGACGGATACTATGTGGTGGGGCTGTTGGCTGAAGCATTTCTCACCAAGCATGCCGGCGCAAAGATTGTGCACGATCCTCGCCTGACCTGGAACACCATTGACGTTGCCGAAAAATTCGGTGGCACGGCCATTCAAAGTAAAACCGGCCACGCATTCATCAAAGAGCGCATGCGAAAAGAAGACGCCGTATACGGCGGTGAAATGAGTGCGCACCACTATTTCAAGGATTTCGCTTACTGCGATAACGGCAACATTCCGTGGCTGCTGGTTACGGAGTTAATGAGCAAACGCGACGCCAAGCTGTCCTCGCTGGTTGAACAGCGCAAACAGGCTTATCCCTGTAGCGGCGAAATCAACCGCACCGTCGCGGCAGACCCGAAAGTTCTGATTCAGGCAATTGAGGAACATTATTCCAAGGGTGACGTAAAAGTCGACAAAACCGACGGCCTGTCCATGGAGTTCGCCGATTGGCGTTTCAGCGTGCGTATGTCCAGCACCGAGCCGTTATTGCGTGTGAATGTCGAAGCGCGCGGTGATGCGGGTTTGATGCGCAGTAAAACTGACGAGTTGGTTGGTTTTATTGATGGTTATGGTAAATAGTTTTCAGTTGTTGAAAACATTGAGGCTGCAGGTTTGGTCTTCGTAAGGGAGAACGGCCAAGGAGGGCAAGCATTTCTGAAAACGCATAAACCCATCCCTGGGGCTGACGTGCACGGATGCACTAATGCCGCGGTGGCATGGATGCCAAAGAGCGGCCCCCCACGGCGTCCCTGCCGTGAGGGTTTCCGAAATGCTTTCCCTCCTCGGCCTCAGTGGTTGCTGTGAGGAGAGGTTTCTTTTCTTAGATTACAACCAGAACCGAAGTGTTGTAGTCTGGAATGTTGCAGCGTTGTTCATCTCATACAATCTGCAAAAATTCATGTATTCGCTAATCTACTTTCAGCGCCCAGTAAAATTGAATAGAAGTAAAGCATGTAAATCTACCGAGGTCGGTCAGTGACGCCTTCCTGAAACCCTCACGGCAGGGACGCCGTGGGGGAGCCCCAGGGATGGGTTTATGCGTTTTCAGGAAGGCGTCACTGGGCGGCCGGGATCTCTTTTACAATAAAAATCTAGCCGGCAGCCAATATAGATTGCTACAGATCCGAATTTGTCTCTGTAAACCGCTTCACCAACGCCTGAGTGGATGAATCCCAATCGCCAGGAACGTCGGTGGTATCTATGGCGTCCGCCACGAACGAGCGCCTTTATCTAGACGGCGAGGTTTCATGGGTGATATTACATAGAGGGAGCGGCGGATCGGGAAACATAAAAGTCGGCATCAGTAAACGCGAGTTATCTACCGAGACTTCGTAAAATAATCGGTCTTCTCCAGTGCCAAAAATTTTTTCGGGGACGCTAGATATCCGTTCGTATATCGTCCCAGTAAAGCGAAGCTTATCGTTAGGCAGTATAGGCCGCGATTCCGGGTCTAGAGCATAGCCGGTCAGATAGCCAGCAAGTCCATACTGTTGTAGCATCCAGTAATCCGGTGACGTGGAATCGGTCGACTGCATGTAGTCATAGTAAAGGGTATCATCGTTGATCAAGTTATGCAGGGAGGACGCTGTGTATGTGATTGGATCAAAGCAGTTGTGATAGGTCTGCATCCCCGGCTCAAGTATCCCCGAATCAGCACACCCGGCCACCAGCAAGCCAGCAGCAAGTGAAAGAGCGCGCCAAATAGGCGCGCCAACAAATCTACTCCAACCTTTCATAAATAAACGCATCTCTAACATACGTGTTGAAAAAACTTCCTTGGGAGGTCGCATTGAGGAGGTCCTCATATATACTCGCGGGAACGTTGCTGTAACGGTAAATTCCGCCATTGCCAAACTCTATGTCCAGAATCTGATTAATAGCTGAGTAACCAAACCCGCTTAGGGCGCTACTTGATGCGGTAGTTTGTGGATTTAGCGGATATGGCCAAAGATTAGAAGCGATGGACTGCATTTGATGTTTAATTTCTAAAGCTTGCCCTTCGGGCATTAGGTAAGATGCTTCCAGCCCATGGCCCGTCCAGTCGTTGGGGTTCTCCGGAGATTCATAGTTTGCACGAACAGACCCTAAGGTACCGCGAACCATAGCCATTACCAGATCATTATCATTCGTCAAGTGACCCACTATCTCGGGCCATGCCCCAGACGCAGCACCACCGGGCACGTTGGCTGGGGAGGCAATCTGCATTGTAGCAAGCATGGGATATTGTGCGATCGAATATCCATTAGGAAATGTATAAGTCGCGTATATCTCGTTGAAGATCGCATTGCCATAGAAATTACCCTGAGAATGCGTCAGCATGACTACTCGAGAGCAGGTATCCAACAGTTGAGTAAGACCTTCTATGGCATTCTCTGTGTCGCGTTCGGTCAATGTCACACTGTAGACCGTATTTATATCATCTAAGTACTCCTGAACTGCGGCAATACCCTCTTCAGTTCTTAGGTACTGTGGGTCACCGTTGATGAATTCCAGAATTGCGGTTGCACCGGTACTTGCCTCGTCCTCCAATTTCTGTCTTGCAACCTCTAGAGCTTGAAAAAGCGCAAACTCGCTTCGGTTGTGGCTACCGTGCGGCGTCGTGTTGAAGCCAGCATCTGATAAATGCTGAGATAAAAATTTCTCGATGGCGTACAGATTAGAGAGAAACGCCGCAGGATCAGTGAACATCCCATTGATGTAAAACGTTTCAATTCTATCCACGTTTTCCTCGCATCTTCCCCAAGTGTCAATGGCCATCTATTTTGACCCACTTTTGGCCATTACTTTTGACCCACC
>CAYQQJ010000026.1:0-43905 GCA_964419935.1 uncultured Cellvibrionaceae bacterium | reverse complement strand
AGTGCATCCATGCACGTCGAAGCCACAGGGACGTGTTTATGCGTTTTCAAAAGATCTTTCCCTGATGACAAACGGGTCGAAGCAGCTACCTTTATCGCGTGAATGCAATTAACTCGGTAATGTTAATTGCCAATTTAATATATCTCTAATAGTCGCGCCGCACGGGCGGATAGTCATTGTGGAACGTTATCGCTAGACATCAATTCGTCCTCGGCCGAGGCAAACAGGTCCCCCATGTCCTGCCCGTAAGCCCATTGCTGCAACTCGACGAGACGTGTCATCAATTGAGCCACGGCGTTATTGACGTCGCCATAATTCTTGTTCTGCAGCATAGTGTGTAGTTCTTCCGTCACCTTGCGCAGGGCCGGGACACCACAGTAACAGCAGCCGCCATAGAGTTTGTGTACAACCTCGTGTAAGCGTTCCATATCACCGGCCGTCATTGCATTGGCGATGGCGTTGGTTGTTTCGTCCAAGGATGCCAGCAGCATAACAAACATGTCTTTGGCTAAATCTGCATTATTGCGTGCAAGTGCCAGGGCATTGGTTATGTCAAAAATTTCCTGCTGTCGGTCCAATCGGGCGGCGATTTCCTTGACGGGAGCGGGTGGTGCTACTGTGGCTCGGCGCGCCCAGCGATCAATGATCTGACGCAGGTCGCTCTCGCTTACCGGCTTGCTCAAATAATCATCCATGCCCGCTAGCAGCAACCGGGTTTTCTGCTCATCCACCGCGTGCGCGGTCAAAGCGATAATGGGCGTTCGTTGGCCATCGGGTTCTTGTTCGCGGAATCGTTGCGTGGTTTCGATGCCATCCATCACTGGCATTTGGATATCCATGAGCACAAGATCAAACGTCTGTTGCGCGCCTAGCTTGAGTGCGGTGTTCCCGTTGCTGGCGGTTTGTACCTTGGCGCCGAGCCCTTTCAGGAGTTCACTCACCAACCGCAGGTTGGCCGGGTTGTCATCGACAGCCAGTATGTTGGCCGGCGTGTCTGGACGCGGAGATGGGGGCTGATAGTCCGATTGTTCCTGTGACGCGAATGCGGTGACGCCAAGTTGGTTGCATATGGTGCGATGAAGTTGATCGTGCACAACAGGCCGCGCTACGACCACCGCCTGGAGTTTGTCCAGCACGGGGGCGAGGATACGACAGATGCTCGGCAATGCCAGAACAATAACCGGGAGGTGATAGAGGTTATTGAGCTGCTCCACACAGGCGCGCAGTTTGTGTTTGTCGAACACGTTTTTGCTGACTTGTGCATCCAGAATAGCCAGCTGGAGTGGCGCTTCAGACGATTGCTGGTCCAGTTGTACCCGGATATCATCGAACTGTTCGACTTCAACGTAACTGGCGCCCCAACTGTTCATCAAGTGCGTGACTTCAGAGCGGCCGACGGTGTTGTTGTCATATACCAGCACCCGTGCTTGCCCAAGGCTGTTCACATGTTTGTTGGTGTTCAATTCGCGATGGTTCAATCCCAGTCTGGCGGTGAACCAGAAGGTGGAACCTTTTCCCGGTTCGCTATCAACGCCAATTTCCCCGTGCATTCGATGAACCAGGCCGCGGGCAATCGCAAGGCCCAGGCCTGTGCCACTTCGTATGCGGTTATCTGCGGTATCGATCTGACTGAAAGATTCGAACAGGCCGTTTTGCTGGTCTTGGGTCAGGCCTATGCCGCTGTCCGAAATGCTGAACTTGAGCTGAATCTGATTGTCTGTTTCCCCCATAAAGTTAACGCGAATGATGACGTTGTCCTGGTCCGAATATTTAATCGCATTTGAAACCAGATTGCCGATGACCTGCTTCAGACGCAATGGATCCCCGAGCAAATTCTGTGGTACATGAGGATCAACCAATGTAACCAGGCGCAGCTTCTTTTCATGAGCGCTGGGAGCATGAATTTTGAGAACTTCGGAAATTATCTGGTAGATGGGAACCGACTTGTATTCCAGTGTCAGCTGATCTGTTTCCAGCCGGGAAATATCCAGAATATCGTTGATGATTGTCAGCAGTCCCTGTGCGGATTGCTCAATCGTCGATAAATAGTCGGTCTGCTGATTGGTTAAATCGGTTTTCAACAGCAAACTGGCGAAACCAATGATACCGTTGAGCGGTGTGCGCAGTTCATGGCTGGCGTTGGCCAGAAACTCCGATTTTGCCCGGCTCGACTGCAGGGCATTTTTGCGTGCCATGTCCAGCTCAATGTTTTGAATTTCGACAGTCTCCAGTGTTTCGCGCAGTTCCTGGGTATACTGTTCCAGGTCCGATTGCATGTCGTCCTGTTGGCATTGTTGCCGCTTGGCGAGTTCACCAATGGCGTCCGCCAGGCCCTGGAACCCGGTGGATTTTCCCACCATGATTGGTTGGGTAACATCACCATTCAAATAGCCATCGAGTCCGGACCTCAACTGGCGCAAGGGAACCAGAATCATGGTTCGCAAACGGCTTGTACACCAGCCAATGGTCGCCAGCGCGAGTGATACGCAAACCAGCATAATCAGCAATCCACGCTGGTGAAGAACATCGAATGCGACTTGATCCATTTCGACCAATAACCAGTGTTTGGCGGGTTCGTTATATTTTCCGGGTATTGGAATCAGGTTATAACTGATGTTTTTCCCTTGCCAGTGCATAGGCTGGTTTTCAAAGCGAGCAGGATCGAGTTGATGAGCGGGAATCCCGGGTAGACCGGCACTGGCAACGACAGTTTTGTTTGCGTCGTAAAGGGACACGCTGCGCACCGTGTTAATGGCCAGCAGTGTGTGGAAGAGACTCTCCGGTTTTTGCCAGGCTGTGCCGGAAGCGGCGTGAACGGAAATGATATGTTCCGCCATCTCAAATTTCTCCTGCTCCAGCGACCTGATCTGATCACGGTAAAGCAGTGCGAAACTGACCAGCAGAAAAACGCCGATGACCAGTGAGGGTACAATGGCCAAGGTGAGAATTCTTTTGCGCAGCTTATTATCATTTTGCATCACGGGACCTGCAGATACCCGGTGATCCGGGTTCTTCTTATTGATTGAGACGCTTAAGGGCACCCTAAAGATTTTCAAGATAGCATAAAGGCGGCTAAAATAGGATCTCTGGCCAATGTACTATCATGGTCAAATGACCGCAGGAGCCGGGCTGTACGTCTGGCGACCTAAGCCTGCGACACAGTTGCCCATTTAGGCCGTTGTTATGACATACCCCACCATAGAATCCGTTGTTGGCCATACGCCTTTGGTACGCCTGCAGCGACTTCCCGGACAGACCAGCAACACGCTGCTGGTTAAGCTGGAGGGTAACAATCCCGCCGGCTCGGTCAAGGATCGCCCGGCCCTGTCGATGATCAATCACGCCGAAGCCCGGGGGGAGATTCACCCGGGAGATACCCTGATTGAAGCGACCAGCGGGAACACCGGTATCGCTCTGGCTATGGTTGCAGCCATCAAAGGTTACCGGATGATTCTGATCATGCCGGATAACTCCACCGATGAACGCAAGGCCGCCATGACGGCCTACGGCGCAGAGTTGATACTGGTCAGTCGTGAAGCCAGTATGGAAGGGGCGCGGGACCTCGCTGAAAAAATGGCTGCCCAGGGCAAAGGCAAGCTGCTCGACCAGTTTGGTAACCTGGATAACCCCCAGGCGCACTATGAAACCACCGGACCGGAAATCTGGCAGCAGACGAGCGGTCGGATTACCCATTTTGTCAGCTCAATGGGCACCACAGGTACGATTGTTGGCACCTCGAAATACCTGAAAGAGAAGAACCCCAGGATTCAGGTTGTTGGACTGCAGCCACAGGAAGGTGCGGCAATTCCCGGAATCCGGCGTTGGCGAGAAGAGTACCTGCCCAGAATCTACAACGACAGGAACATTGACTCCATTGTTGATATGTCCCAATCCATGGCTGAAGACACCA
This sequence comes from uncultured Cellvibrionaceae bacterium, assembly GCA_964419935.1. Classification (GTDB taxonomy): domain Bacteria; phylum Pseudomonadota; class Gammaproteobacteria; order Pseudomonadales; family Cellvibrionaceae; genus CAYQQJ01. The sequence continues at coordinate 39,995 of CAYQQJ010000026.1, read as the reverse complement.
TGCGTGCTCTGGCGCGGCGGGAGGGTATTTTTTGCGGTGTGTCTTCCGGCGGTGCGGTTGCCGCTGCCCTGGCACTGAGCCGGGAAGTTGAAAACGCCACGATTGTGGCAGTCATCTGCGACCGAGGGGACCGCTACCTTTCTTCCGGTGTATTCAATTCGTGATGAGTGCTGAAATGGCGCATTCGATATAGCTTAAATGATGGTTCAACATGGTAAAAGTCAGAGAAGATCATCCGATCAAGGGTGATGGCGAGCTGGATATCGACGCATGGCTGGACCGGGTTGCCAGTCACGCACACCTGTCGGTCGATGACATTGCACGGGTGTCCGGCGCTTGCCGGTTGAGTCGCGAGGTTGAGCCTGTGCCCGGTGATCAGATTACCGGTTGGGGTTCGGATTACTCCACGGTGACCGCAGGCCTGGAAATGGCCGAGATACTGGCAGAGCTGCAGCTGGATGGGGACACCCTGGTAGCCGCTGTGCTCTATCGTTCCGTGCGCGAAAACAAGCTGGATTTGGCGCAAGTGCGCAAACAGTTCGGTGACGTTACCGCATCGCTGATTGAAGGTGTTCAGCGCATGGCGGCCATCAGCAGCATCTCCAATCACTCCGGCGATAGCGTGTTCGGCCAACAGTCACTGGAGCAGGCGGAAAATGTTCGCAAGATGCTGGTTGCCATGGTTGATGATGTGCGCGTGGCGCTGATCAAGCTGGCCGAACGGACTTGTGCCATACGGGCTGTCAAGAAAGCGCCGATCGAGAAGCGACAGCGAGTGGCCAAAGAGGTGGCGGAAATTTACGCGCCCCTTGCGCACCGCCTGGGTATTGGCCACATCAAGTGGGAATTGGAAGACCTTTCCTTCCGTTATTCCCAGCCCTTTGACTACAAATACATCGCCCGCCTGTTGGCGGAGCGCCGGCTTGACCGACAGAGTTACATCGAGCAGGTGCTCGATGTGGTTAAACAGACGCTCGCTAAAGAAAATATCAGCGCGGAAGTCACAGGTCGCGCCAAGCATATTTACAGCATCTGGCGGAAAATGCGCCGTAAAGGCATCAGCTTTGATGAGGTGTATGACATTCGAGCGGTCCGGATTCTGGTCGACACGGAACGGGAATGCTACGCCGCATTGGGGTTGGTGCATGCCTTGTGGCGCAATATCCCCCATGAGTTTGACGACTATATCGCCAACCCAAAAGAGAATGGATACCGCTCCCTGCACACGGCCGTTAAAGGACCTGGTAACCGGGTGGTGGAAGTGCAGATTCGCACGCGGGAAATGCACGACGAAGCTGAATACGGCGTCTGCGCGCATTGGCGCTACAAGCACACGGATCAGGCCTCTGATGCCACCAGCTACGAGCAGAAAATTGAGTGGTTGCGCCAAGTCCTGGATTGGCATGAAGAAGTGGGCGGCAACCCGTGGGAGGATCATTTTCCGCGTGGCATTGCTCAGGATCGAATTTACGTATTCACACCCGACGGTCACGTTGTGGACCTGCCGGAAAATGCCACACCGGTGGACTTTGCGTTTCGCATTCACTCAGACGTTGGCATTATCTGCAAGGGCGCCAAAGTCAATGGACGTATAGTGCCGTTGAACCATCCGCTGAAGACGTCGGATCAGGTCGAAATTCTGACCGGCAAACGGGAATCGCCCAGTCGTGACTGGCTCAACCCGTCGCTCGGTTACATCACCACTTCCCGCGCGCGTAGCCGACTGCAACACTGGTTTCGGTTGCAGGACCGGGATCAGAATATTGCGGACGGCCGTGCGCTACTGGACAACGAATTTCGCCGCCTGGCGGTAGACGATCTGGACTACGAACAGCTCGCCAAAACACTGAACCTGAAAACACCCGACGATTTATATGCCGCCGTTGGTACCGGTGATCTGGGAGTCGATCGCGTTATCAATGTGGCGCAGCGCTTGTTTTCCGTACAACAGCCGGTTGAGCCGGTCATATCTCTTGTCGGTCGCGCGTCCAGCGACCAGAGTGATACGGACGTCTTCATCGACGGCGTCGGCAACCTGTTATCGCATATTGCGCAATGCTGCAAGCCCATTCCGGGGGATCGCATTATTGGCTACATTACGTTGGGCCGCGGCGTGTCCATTCACCGGCAGGACTGCAGTAATGTGTTACAGCGGCAGGCCGATGAACCCGAGCGCATTATTTCTGTCGATTGGGGTAAAGAGCCCAGTCACCAGTATTCCGTTGATATCCTGATAGAGGCATTTGATCGGCACGGCCTGTTGCGGGATATAACGGCGATGCTGGACCGTGAGAAAATCAATGTCAGTGCTATGCAAACACTGTCCGACAAGAGCAAGAATACGGTCGATATGACACTGAAAGTGGAAGTAATGGACTTCAGTCAGTTGAGCCGGGTACTTGCGCGCTTAAGCCGGTTGCCGAACATCTCATCTGTGCGCAGAAAGAGTTAATCGTCTTGCGTCTCAGGCGAAACGCAATCACCACAGTGAAAAAAGGCAGTTTCATTGATGAGTTCTTCTGAATCCTCCAAAACCTACGGCATGGCCGATTTGTTAATGGTCATGTCGCGCTTGCGTGACCCGGACACGGGATGTGACTGGGATTTGCAGCAAAGCTACGAGAGTATTGCGCCTTCAACCCTTGAAGAAGCCTATGAAGTTGTCGACGCTATCGAGCGACGGGACTATCAGCACTTGCGCGAAGAACTCGGTGACCTGTTGTTTCAGGTTGTCTTTCACAGCCAGTTGGCGACCGAAGAGCAGCGTTTCACGTTTGCTGACGTTGTGGCCGATCTTGCCGGCAAGCTCATTCGCCGACATCCCCATGTTTTCCCTGAAGGCACGTTAATGAGCCGGCGGGACCCAAATACGAAACTTGACCAAAGGGCGCTTGCGCAAGCCTGGGAAAACATCAAAGAGGATGAGCGTGCAGCCAAAGGGTCTGCCGGAGTGCTGGACGATGTGCCTGTCGCACTACCGGCGTTAGTGCGTGCAGCCAAGCTGCAAAAGCGAGCCAGCCGTTGTGGCTTTGACTGGAGTGATATTGCACCGGTCTTCGATCAGGTTGATGAAGAAGTTCGGGAACTGCGCGAAGCCATCATTGGGCAAAGTGCGGAAGAAATAGCAGAAGAAGCCGGCGACGTACTTTTTTCGATGGTCAATCTGACCCGCCATTTGGGGCTGGATGGGGAAGCTGTTCTGCGGCAGGCAAATCAAAAGTTTGAGCGACGCTTCCGTTACATTGAGGAGCAGTTGGCCAAGTCTGGGAAGACGCCAGAGCAGGTGCCAACGGATCAACTGGAAGACCTGTGGCAAAGGGCCAAAGGAGTTGGGCTTTAGGAAAGCTTGATTAAAACTCCGTCAGCGTTTTTGCACGTGTCGGGCGTATCAATAGTCATTGTTTATCTCTGTGCCGTCCTGGGCACATGCGTTATTTTCGAATCCGGTTTTCGGGGTTGGTTTCGGAGGGGCGTTGGGGTCCAATTTGTTCGCCCGGGCTCGCAGTACAAACCGGTTTCAAATCTCCATGCGCTTCGTCGCCCCATAACCAAGCCTACTTGTATAACCTGCGGCGTCCGTGTATGGTATTCGCCCCGTTTAACATGGGGACCTCCGGACATTTTGGCGGCCGGTTCAGGTGCAAATTTATCGATCCGGCTCCGCCCAAAGGTTCCCAAACAGCGCTGGCCGGGTTTACAGCGTAACTTATACCTTCTAACCATTACTTTCTAACCATATTCAAGGAGTATCGCTCGTATGAGAATAATTCTACTGGGCGCTCCGGGTGCCGGGAAAGGTACTCAAGCGAAGTTCATCACTGAAGCCTTTGGTATTCCTCAAATCTCCACCGGCGATATGCTCCGCGCAGCGGTAAAAGCGGGCAGCCCGCTGGGTTTGAAAGTCAGCGACATTATGAAAGCGGGCGGCCTGGTATCCGATGAAATTATCATCGACCTGGTCAAGGAACGTATAAAGGAAGCAGACTGCCAGGCGGGCTTTCTGTTTGATGGTTTTCCGCGCACCATACCGCAAGCCCAAGCGCTTGCTGATGCCGGTGTCACCATTGATAAGGTTCTTGAAATCAGCGTTGATGATGAAGAGATTGTTTCGCGCTTGAGTGGGCGGCGTGTCCATGAAGGCTCGGGCCGCATTTATCACGTTGATCACAATCCGCCTAAAACACCCGGCGTGGATGATGTTACCGGTGAGCCATTGATTCAACGCGATGACGATAAGGAAGAAACCGTTCGCAAGCGATTGGCGGTTTATCATGAGCAAACTGAACCTCTGGTAACCTTTTATAGGAATCTCGGGCAGACATCCCCGAATGGGTTGCCGGAATGCCGCCGAGTTGAAGGGCAAGGCAGCCTTGAGGAGATCCGCAAAAAAGTATCTGCCGCATTGAAATAGAGTGACGAAACTGACGATAAACGGGCCTTAGGGCCCTTTTTTTTGCCTGAAGATACGCTCGGTATACATGAATGACTGTTCAGGTGGAGCTGTCATCTTCTGTCTCGACAAGGCCGGGCGGACCAGCCTGCCATACCGGCGTCTTACTCGTTTCACTTTCCGTTTGTGAATTAATGGGCTGGTTTACAGCCGGGCATGAATGGTTTTCGATACTGCGCTACAAGGGATGTTCGTTCAGTACGCTCGCGGCTGAATACTCGTCGCGGAACACTCTGCGCAGAACACTCGCCGCGGAATAAAGGCCATTACCTCGAAAGCCGGCAATGAAATCCAGAATCATTGGTCGAGTTTATGTTTATGCTGCCGGGTTTTGCCCTTCAACGGTGTTCCTTCAGAAGTTGAACGGTTGGTTGAAACAGTTCGTCGGAGCGAATCGGATTCCCGTTTTGAGGAATCGTAAACCTGTTTCGTTGGTGCCATGTCGTTCGCCATTCCTGGGATTTCTAAAGTAAAGTTCACGTTGCGTTCGGCGAAAACAAAATGAATAAACCGTTAAATCGGCTGTTGGAAGATTGAAACAGGGTAAATTTAATAAAAAAGTGCACTTTTTCTGGCTAAAGTTCTTCAAAACGCGTGCATTGAACGTTTTTTTAAAATAATATTCATGCATACGCCGTCGGCGTTTATTTTTTGTGCTATGGTTTCGGGAGTTAGTATTCCCCGGTCGAAAATTTTTGAGGAGAAACAATAATGGCAAGAGTTGCAAAGAAAGCCGCTCGCAAAGGTCCAGCGGCAAAGCGTGTATCCGCCAAAAGTGCAGTTAAAGGTGCAGCCAAGAGCAATGCAAACGGTGTAGATCCAGCAGTGGCCAAAGCACAAGCGGCCCTTGAAAAGGCTCAAGCCAATTTGCAAGCTGAAACCAAGAAAGTTGCAGACGCTCGCAAGAAGTCTGCAGCAGCCAAGGCTAAAGCTACCAAGTCCAAGCGTGCCGCTGACGCCAATGCAGCAACGCGGGCTCGCGCCGCAGTTGCCAAAGCTGCTGAAAAAGTATCAGCCAGTCGTACCAAGGTTGCTGATGCTCGTTTGGCTTTGGCCAATGCCAAGACTGCCGCGTCTGTTAAAGCTGCTGAAGCAGCCTCAGAAGAGCGCGTTGCAAAACTGAAAGAGTCGCTGGCCGCTAAAGCCGAGGCAGACCTTAACAAGGCTGTTAAAGCATTTGCTGACCGCTGGAGCAAGAAGCGCTCTGCCGCAGATTCCAAAAAGGTCAAAGCAGCTGCCAAGAAAGCCAAAAGCAAGGTGAAGGCTGCTGAGAAGAAAGCCCAGGCGAAGGTCGCGGTTGCTAACAAGAAAGCAAAAACCAAAACCAAAGCCAAGAGGAAGTCTACGGTAGCACGCAAGGCAGCCCCAAAAGCCAAGGCACCTAAGGCCGCTGCGTCAAAAGCGCCAAAGACAGCCGCACCCAAGGCTGCGGGTACAAAGCGTCGCGGACGTCCACCGAAGAAAGCTGCAGTCTAAGCAAACGCTGCGCCGGAACGGCCTTTGGTGTCTAGACAGTTGTAGCCTTTCGGCCTTACTCCTGATCTTCGCCCTCGAAAATCCCCTGCAAAGTCATTTGCCGGGGATTTTTCTTTTCTGAGATACGTTAAACTACACGCCCATTGGCGAACTGGAACTGTGGCATAGAAATTATGACTAATATCTTGGCCCTTGATGCATCGACAGAGATTTGCTCAGTAGCCATTCTGAGTGACGGAAAGCTGATTGACCGTGTCAGCGACCTACCTCGTGCGCATGCGAACCTGTTACTGCCCATGGTTGATGAACTTCTAGCGGAAACAGGCCTGTGCCTGGACGGGCTGGACGCTATAGCGTTTGGGGCAGGCCCCGGATCTTTCACCGGCTTACGTATCTGTACGGGAATCGTGCAGGGGCTGGCATTCGGAGCTGGTCTCCCGGTTGTGGCGGTCTCCAGTCTTGAGGCAATGGCTTTTGCAGCGCAGCAACAGTACCCTCATGCAAGCCATTGCGTGACGGCAATTGATGCGCGGATGGATGAAGTCTATTGGGCGGCGTATGGCATGCGCAATGATACGCCGGAGGAGGTGACAGCTCCGCAAGTGTCGGCGGTCACCGAAACTGATCAACAGCTCAGAGATTGGCTGTCAGAAAAAGCTGCCGTTGGTGTGGGTACTGGCTGGACGCTTTTGCAGCAAAGCAAATCACTGCTACACAACTGCGAGGCGGAGTTCTGGCCTCAAGCTTCCGCAGTGGCCCGTTTGGCTGACTGCATGTTTACTGCAGGGCGGGTAATCGACGCGGTCAATGTAGAGCCCGTATATCTCCGAAACGAAATTACCTGGAAAAAGCGCATACGTAAACGCAACCAATAAGAGACGCTTGAATGGAACCCTTACATATTATTGTTTTAGCTCTGATTCAGGGTATTACCGAATTTTTGCCCGTGTCGAGCTCGGCGCATTTAATTCTGCCGAGTAAGCTTCTTGGATGGCCGGATCAAGGGTTGGCTTTTGATGTCGCGGTCCATGTTGGAACCCTGTGTGCTGTTGTTATTTACTTTCGGCACGATGTTGCGGGGTTATTGAAAGGCTGGTTCGGGCAGTTTGGTCCACGGGGCGCTACCGAAGAGAGCCACCTCGCCTGGATGATCATTCTGGCAACGATTCCTGCTGGCCTGATAGGTCTGACTTGCCATGAAATTGTTGAAACACATGCGCGCTCAATCGTGGTACTGGCAACTACCACCATCGTTTTTGGGCTTTTGCTGGGGTGGGCGGATCTAAAGTCCAGCCACCGGCTGCGGTTGCTTGATATTACCTGGCGCGCTGCGCTTATTATCGGCTGTGCGCAGGCCATAGCGCTGATTCCGGGGACATCGCGATCGGGTATAACCATCACTGCGGCGTTGATGCTGGGTTTCGGCCGCGTAGACGCAGCGCGCTTCTCTTTCTTGATGTCGATACCGATTATCGTGCTCAGTGGTGGATTCAAAGGCTTTGAATTAGCGGCTATGGAAAATGTCGACTGGATGAGCATTATTCTGGGAACACTTATTTCCGGTGTGAGCGCTTATGCCTGCATACATTATTTCCTGGGCTTCATTAACCGTTTGAGCATGATGCCGTTCGCGATATATCGCTTACTGCTGGGCGCTGTATTATTCATGTGGGCGTTTTAGAATTTTTTATGGGCGTTCTGATGCGCCCCGCGTTCCTGTCTATGACCATAAAGGGTACTCATGAACATCACAGATTTTAATGACCGCTTGATGTCCTACCTTGAGCAATCACCGACGCCTTATCATGCGGTTAAGACGGCCCGGGACATTCTGGATCAGGCGGGATTTATCCAGTTACAGGAGAGACAGGATTGGCAATTGCAGCCGGGCGAGCGCTATTACCTCACCCGTCATGATTCATCCTTGTTGGCTTTCATATACGGGTATTCAGAGCTCCGTCGCGCAGGCATCCGCATGATCGGTGCGCACACCGACAGCCCGTGCCTGAAGGTGAAACCCCGGCCGGAGCGCGTGTCTCATTCGTATCTTCAGGTTGGTGTCGAAGTCTATGGCGGGGTTTTGCTCAATCCGTGGTTTGACCGGGATCTGTCTTTGGCTGGCCGTGTCAGCTATCGCAGTAGGGAAGGTGGGTTAGGTCACCAGTTGGTGGATTTTCACCGTCCCATTGCGATGATACCCAGTTTGGCGATCCACCTGGATCGGGAAGTGAATGAAAAGCGCAGTATTAATCCCCAGGAGGATATGCGCCCGGTTCTGATGCAGGTGGATGATCAAACGGTCAGCTTCCGGCAACTGGTCAAGAACGAGATGCTTGCCCAGAAGCTGATCAATGAAGCGGATGAGATTCTGGAATTTGACCTGAGCTTTTACGATGTTCAGCCACCTGCGGTTGTGGGTATTGAGAATGATTTCATAGCGAGTGCGCGGCTGGACAACCTGCTCAGTTGTCACGCCGGCGTCGAATCCATTCTGGCGGCCGGACTGGATTATTCATCATTGCTGATTTTGAACGACCACGAAGAAGTTGGCAGTGTTTCGGACACCGGTGCTCAGGGCACGTTGTTGACGGCATTTCTGGAGCGCCTGTTGCCGCACGTTGAGGAGCGTCAACAGATGCTCGATGCATCTGTCATGTTTTCAGTGGACAATGCCCATGGCATACACCCCAACTTTCCGCGCAAACACGACGACAACCATGGCCCGATTCTCAATCGGGGCCCCGTGCTCAAGATCAACGCCAACCAGCGCTACGCCACCACCAGCGACACCGCCAGTTTTACACGTCTGCTGGCCGAGACGGCTGAGGTTGAGTTGCAGGTATTCGTCTCCAGAGCGGACATGGCCTGTGGCAGCACCATTGGCCCAATGACTGCGGCCAAGCTTGGGGTGAAGACCGTTGACATAGGCGTTCCGACCTTTGCCATGCACTCCATCCGCGAACTTGGCGGCTATGGGGATGCCTACCATCTTTGGCGATTGTTGAGTGAATTCACCAGTCAGCAAGCATTGCTGTGACGCCCTGAGGCAGTAATTGCCGCCAACCGGCACATTGACAGTTCATTTCGTGACCCGTTTCTGCAACGTTAGCCGGAATATAGGCTACACTGAGTGCGATTTATTGAGGTATCGAAATGACTATAAGTGCCACCAAAGCTTCCGACAACGCCATGATGACCTGCGAAATGCTGGGCGAATTCGTGCCGTTTAACATATTGAGCCCGCATTACCTGGATGAGGCTTATGCCGCGCTGCAGGTACAGGTCGTGCCAAAAGGCAAATTGATCTTCAAACGCGGCAAATCCCTGGATGATGCGTTCTTTTTGCTGCGTGGTCAGGTTGACTTGATCGATAACGCATTTGAAGTGAGCCAGGTCCACGCCAATACCGAACGAGCTCAGGTCGCTTTCAACCAGGCATCGCCCACCACAACGTCGGCCATTGCCAAAACGGAATGTGTGATTTTCACCCTTGATAAGGAATACCTTGACCGACTGGTGGCGTGGAGCCAGGCCGTCGACGAGCCCCGCGCGGAGAGCGACGTCAATGTGACGGAATTCGGTGTGGAGGAAATGGAAACCCAGGCCGCCGGCGACTGGATGTCCAGCCTGCTGCAATCGCCGTTGTTTACCCGCATTCCCATGGCACAGTTGCAGGAGCTGTTCTCCTGTTTCGAAAGTTGCCAAGTCGACAAGGATGAGCAAGTGGTACGCGAGGGGGAAAGGGGGCAGCACTTTTACGTGGTAGCTGCCGGAACCGCGCGCATTACCAACCGATTGGGCAGCGTGGACATCGAATTGGGGCCCGGTCAATATTTCGGTGAAGAGTCTCTTATTGGCAACACTTTGCGCAATGCTACCGTCACCATGACCAGTCGCGGACTGCTGAAGCGTTTGAACGCAGACGATTTCAACAAACTGCTGATTTCTCCCGTGTTGCGTTATCTGGAACCTCAAAAGCTGGAATCGTTGGATAAGCCCTACAAACTTATCGACGTGAAAATGCCGGTGGAATTCCGCATGCAGCATGTGCCTGGCAGCATCAACGTGCCTCTGTCGCGGCTGCGCCAAACGCTCCAGGAATTTGGTCATTCCCACGTTTATGCCGTGCCTGGTGATGCGGGGAGTCGTGCAGATATCGCCGTACACTTACTGTGTCAGGCAGGTTTTGACGCCGTCATTTTGAAAAACCCCGAATTATCCGAAACCGCCTAGAAGGTAGTTTTCAAACAGCCTGCTGGACAGGCGGACGGTTCTCTCTTTGCGCATCCTCCTGCTATCCGCCTATCACGCTGACAGTCACAAGTACTGGTGTGATGGGCTGGTACGCGCGTTCCCCGAAGTGGATTGGACGCTGTTGACACTGCCGGCAAGACATTTCAGCTGGCGCATACGCGGCAACAGTTTGACTTGGGCGTATACGCAAGCGGAGCGCCTGCATTCTGCCTACGATCTGATCATTGCGACATCCATGGTGGATTTGGCGGGCCTGCGCGGTCTTCAGCCGCAGCTCGGCAATATTCCCACCGCGATTTACTTCCACGAAAATCAATTCGCCTATCCGCGCACTGTCCATCAACATCCGAGCATCGAACCGCAAATGGTCAACCTGTATTCGGCGCTTTGTGCGGATCAGGTCGTTTTCAATTCAAACTACAACCGCTGCTCGTTTTTTGAGGGCGTGGATAATCTTTTGCAAAGACTTCCGGACGGTATTCCCCCGGGACTGGTTGCGGGATTGGAGGCGAAAAGCCGGGTTGTTCCGGTGCCCCTGGAAAGTCGAGGGCCTCTGTCCCAAGCGGTGCGCAAACCAAGGTATCCAGACGAGCCGCTGAACATGATCTGGAACCATCGTTGGGAATATGACAAGTGCCCGGAGCGTCTGTTGGCGGCGTTGCAACTCATCCCGGCGGAGCGGCAATTGAAGGTTCATGTTACCGGTCAGAAGTTCCGGAAGGAGCCGGCAGTCATGAGTGAACTGCACAATTTTTTGCAGGAACGCGGTTGGCTGGGGGTGTGGGGTTATGTGGCGGCAAAAGCCGATTACCACAGCCTGCTTGTTCGTAGTCACTGTGTCCTGTCTACCGCCATTCATGATTTTCAGGGCCTCGCGGTACTGGAAGCTGTTGCTGCCGGCTGCATTCCATTGGTGCCTCGCCGACTGGCTTACTCTGAGTGGTTCGGCGCCGCCGCTTGCTACCTTGGCAGCGCTGATGTTGATCAGGAGGCGAGGGCGCTCGCCAGGGCGATTGAGACTATGATCCAAAGCCATCGCGGAGACGCTATGCCCGCAGCCCCCAATATTGATTTCATGAGCTGGCCTCAATGCCGCTCCGCCTATCAACAACTGTTCAGCGACTTGTCTAGCCGGACGGCCAAAGCTCAGTTTTAAAGCCAAAGCCAACCTTGTATCATTGCGGCCTCGGATTATCGAATATTTCTTGGGGAAAAAGGTCGCTATGAGCAAGCAACGGGTTTTAACCGGCATCACCACCACAGGTACGCCGCATCTGGGTAATTATGTGGGCGCCATTCGGCCAGCCATTCGTAGTAGTGAAGCCGGTGATGTGGACGCGTTCTTTTTTCTCGCGGATTTGCACGCGCTGATCAAGTGTCACGACCCGGCGATGATCAACCAGTCCACCAGAGAAATTGCGGCAACCTGGCTCGCACTTGGGCTCGATACCGATAAGACGGTGTTCTATCGTCAGTCGGACGTCCCTGAAATCCCGCAACTGTCCTGGGTGTTGACCTGCATGGCCGCCAAGGGTTTGATGAATCGCGCCCACGCTTATAAAGCGGCCGTGGCGGCCAATCAGGCGGAGGGGCAGGACCCCGACTACGCGGTTACCATGGGACTCTATAGCTACCCGGTCCTCATGGCAGCCGATATTCTGATGTTCAATGCGCACCGCGTACCCGTGGGTAAAGACCAGGTTCAACATGTGGAAATGGCTCGGGATATTGCGGCGCGTTTCAATCATCATTTTGGTGAGGCTTTTACCCTGCCTGAGGCCGTGGTTGACGACAATGTTGCGGTTTTGCAAGGGTTGGACGGACGCAAAATGAGCAAGAGCTACCACAACACTATTCCGTTGTTTTTGCCGGAAAAGCCGTTGCGCAAGCACATCAATAAAATCAAGACCAATCTGCTGGAGCCGGGCGAGCCGAAGAACCCGGATGATTCCACGGTGTTCCAAATCTGGCAGGCATTCGCCACACCTGAACAAACCGCTGAGATGCGCCAGGCTTTTGCCGATGGCATTGCCTGGGGCGAAGCGAAGAAGCAGTTGTTCGAGTTGGTCAATGCGGAGCTGGCGGAGCCGCGGGAGCGCTACAATGAGTTACTGGCGAACCCCCATCAAATCGAGAAGGTGCTGCAGGAAGGCGCAGAAAAAGCGCGGGCTTATAGTGCGCCGCTGCTGGCCAAGGTCCGCGAGGCGATTGGGATTGGATCTTTGGCTGGCTAGCAACGGATAGTACCGGGGCTTCGGTCTGTTTGTCATCAGGAATAGGTCTTTTGAAAACGCATGAACACGTCCCTGTGGCTTCGACGTGCATGGATGCACTAATGCCGCGATGGCAGGATGCCAGAGAGCGGCCCCGCGGCATCCCTGCCGCGAGGGTTTCAAAAGGCCTATTCCTGATGACAAACTCAGTCAGTGCACTCGATAACTGCACTGTGTCCGATGAACAAGCAAAAAACTATAGTAGCTTTTAACGTTCGTTAATTGCAGTTAACACTTCCACCACACCCTCGCAAAGCAACCCTAGCTGTTCCGGCTGCATCACATACGGCGGCATGGTGTATACCAGCTTGCCGAAGGGTCGCAGCCAGATTCCCTGCTCCACCAGCATGGGTTGAATCAATTTATTATCAACCGGCTCTTTCAGTTCAACCACGCCTATAGCGCCCAGCACTCGCACATCGGCGACATTGGGTAATGCACTGCAGGGTGCCAGCCCCTCCCGCAGTTGTTGCTCTATTGCCATAACCTGGGACTGCCAATCACAGGAAAGCAGTAAATCAATACTGGCGTTGGCGATGGCGCAGGATAGCGGGTTGGCCATGAATGTAGGGCCGTGCATGAAGACTCCGGCTTCACCGGTGCAGATGGTGTCACTGACCTGGCGAGTGCACAGGGTTGCCGCCGAGGTGACGTAGCCGCCGGTCAGCGCTTTGCCGAGGCACAAAATGTCCGGCGTGATATTGGCATGTTCACAGGCGAAGAGTTTACCGGTACGGCCGAAACCGGTGGCAATCTCGTCAGCAATCAGCAGCACGTCAAATTCATCACACAGCGCGCGTACGCGCCTCAGGTATTCCGGCGAATAAAATCGCATGCCGCCCGTACCCTGCACGATCGGCTCGAGGATGACCGCAGCGATACTGCGACAGTTGGTTTCCAGCAGTTGCCGAAAGTCTTCGATATAGCTGTCATCCCACGTTGCATCAAAACCACAGCGCGGGGCTTCACTGAAGAAATGTTGCGGCAGGACTTCGGCAAACAGGTGGTGCATGCCGGTTACCGGATCGCACACGGCCATGGCGCCAAAGGTGTCGCCGTGATAACCATTGCGCAGGCTCAAAAAGCGACTTTTGTTTTGCTGACCTTGCGACTGCCAGTATTGGATGGCCATTTTCATGGCGACTTCCACGGCAACGGAACCCGAGTCTGTCAGAAACACGCGGTCCAATCCCGCAGGCGTAATTTCCACCAGTTGTTGGGCCAGTCGCGCTGCCGGTTCGTGGGTCAGCCCGCCGAACATGACATGGCTCATGTTATTCAGCTGACTGGTCGCTGCGGCGTTCAATACAGGATGGTTATATCCATGAATCGCGCTCCACCAGGATGACATACCGTCGATCAGCTTTCGTCCATCAGACAAGGTCAGCTCCACACCTTGAGCGGAGGCGACGGGATAGAGCGGGCTATTGGAGTCAAATGAGGAATAGGGGTGCCAGATGTGCTGGCGATCAATGGCGAGGATTTCTTCTGAACTTAACGTGGGCATGGGTGGACTCGGATTCCGGTTTTAGCGTTAATTTAGGCGCGAAACATGATGCAGCGCATGGGGCGCGTTGATGTTGATTCTACCGGGTGGGTCGGAGGAGTGACAGTGCAGGCGGGTAGTCAATTTATATTATGTTTGGGGGCAGTTGTTGTCTGCCCTGACCGAGGATTGAGCAGTCAGTATATTAACCAGGCGTTGGTATAGTCGACTCTATCTAACTCAAGTATCGGCGTTCAATGGTTCCATGCTTAAGGCGTGTACATAGCGAGGTTCGATTTGGGGTAGGGCTTTTTAAGACCCTAGCCCGCGGGATTCGGGCGAGGAGCCCCCAGGGATGGGTTCACGGCGTGTCTTGAAAAGCCCTACCCCGAAGCGGGCCGGTGCTAAAACCACTTAAATGGCGGCGTTAATACCCATTGCGAACTCCGAAACTTGAGTATCTAAGCTTTGCGTATTCGACCCGTTTGTCATCAGGATAACTCTTTCGAAAACGCATAAATGCCTCCCTGTAGCTCCCCCGCGGCGTCCCTGCCGCGAGGGTTTCGAAAGAGTTATCCTGATAACAAACTACCTACATAGGCGGCCGTGAATACTGGCGAGAAAAAGTCAAATAAAGAACCAACAAAAACATTGCCGCTCATGCGGCAATGTTATTCGTCGGCTTATTACAGGCCGTGAGATAGGCGATCAGTTGTGCGCGGTCATCAACTGAGAGGGAATCGAATTGCAGGTAGATCAGCTTGCGCTTCTGGGCCGGCTGTTTTACCGAGCGAACCATCCGGCCGTGGCAATGGATTCTGAAATGGGCATTGAAAACCAGGTCGCAGTCCGCATCGGTCATTGCGGGCGACCGGTGGTTCGGCATATCTGTGACGGCGACACATGCGCCGGATACTGATAACCGAGTTATTGTGCCTCGGACAACCTGTCCGTCTTGGATCCGCAGTTTCATTTGCGGGCCGCAATTGTCGGCGTATTGCGTTTCCAGATGCGAGGTGTTCGCTGGGTTGAACCGGGTAGCGAGGATGCGCACCAGGATGCCGCGAGTGGTGCTGTCATATTCAGGCTTTACGTAAATTGCATAGCTGCCGGCTTCCAGCGTTACGTGAATCCAAAAAGGGTTGCCGTCCGCCCGTTGTTCAATGGGGGGTGAGGGAAACAGAGAGTCCAACAGCAGTTCGTTGTTGATAAGGTCCACCCCGATGATGCAGGTTGTATAGGAGGTGTTTGCGGACGAATCCTGAGTGGACGGGCGAACTTCGAATATCACCGGGTTGCGTTCACAGTGAAGTAACAGTTCAACTTCTGCGGGGCTCCAGGAATCGGTGTTGGCTCCGGGCTTTGATGGCAAGGTTGGTTGCTGCACAGGCTTTGCAACAGCCTTTGATAAACGGGAATTGATTTTGTGCAGCAGGCCAAGCATGGGGCAACCTCAACAGATTAGAAACTTGTGACAATAGGTCCTGTTGCAATGCTCATTGCAACGTCCGTGCCTGTGGCACGAACTGCCATGTTCTGCGGCTTCCAGTGGCGGCTGGGCTGCCACTGTCGCGCGACTGCCGGCAAATTGTTGCCCATCGGCCAGTGCCAGCGGCAAAATCCCGGCGACCGGCTAGACAACACAAGGCAACCCCAATAATAGAGAATAACTGGCCAGGGCTGTCAACGCTGTCATCCAGGGTGGGTGAGCCGTTGGTAGTGTGGCTGGTTGTTTATCATTCACAGCAACGGTTAAAGTCCGTACAATGGCGCGCGCGAAAGTTAAAGGTGTAGATCATGTCCGAAGGCCACGAACGAAAGAATCGTTTGGAATTCAACAAGCTGCAGAAGCGGATTCGCCGCCATGTGGGGCAGGCGATAGCCGACTTCAATATGATTGAGGCCGGTGACAAGGTCATGGTGTGCCTCTCCGGAGGCAAGGACTCCTACGCCATGCTGGATATACTGCTGAGCCTGCAGAAAACGGCACCGATTGCATTCGAACTTGTGGCGGTCAATCTGGACCAGAAGCAACCCGGTTTCCCGGAGCATGTGCTGCCGGAATACCTGAGTGACCTGGGCGTGGACTATCACATCATCGAGAAAGACACCTACAGCGTGGTGAAGTCGGTAATTCCCGAAGGCAAGACAACCTGCGGGCTCTGTTCGCGGTTGCGTCGTGGAACTCTCTACGGTTTTGCCGAAGAAATTGGCGCAACCAAAATCGCGCTGGGCCATCATCGTGATGACATCGTGGAAACCCTGTTTCTCAACATGTTTTACGGCGGCCGTTTGAAGGCGATGCCGCCCAAGCTTTTGTCGGACGACGGACGGAACATTGTGATTCGCCCCATGGCCTACTGCCGTGAAAGCGATCTCGCCGCGTTTGCGGAAGCCCGTGGCTTCCCCATTATTCCCTGCAACCTGTGTGGTTCGCAGGAAAACCTGCAGCGTCAGGCCATTAAACGCATGCTGCAGAACTGGGAAAGAACCCATCCTGGGCGGGTGGACACCATCTTTTCGTCCTTGCAGCGTGTGTCGTCATCGCACCTCGCGGATACGCAGCTTTATGATTTCAAGGGTTTGCAGTTGTCGAGGCAAGCAACTCTCTCAGCGCAGAATCCAGAAACCGAAGCCGCAGAGTTATTTGGCGAGCTGTTTAACGCCCCGCGGGCTCCCAGCAGCCAAGAGGATGTTGTTGTGATACAGGCGGTCAATGTTGAATGACATGCTCACTCAACGTTGAGTAAACGCGCGGAACTCCAACAATAAAAAGGCCCGGCAGTTCTCATAATGTGTTTTTAGACGCTATGATTAAAACACCGGTGCCCGAGTTTGAATCGGTGAGGAACACGGGTATCGTATGAGCAAAAATGCAATAACGATGGATTCTGGCTCATCAACAGCGTTCAGGAAAGGGCAATCAGTGCAGAGCTTCTTCTCGGGTATCTCATTCAGGCTGGCAAAGATCGGCGTATTGATAGCGCTCGGCGTTGGCTGCCTTATGGGTGCTGTTCAGCTCTATCTGGATTTCCAGGCCCATGTCACCAATACTCATGCGCTGATATCCCGCATAACGGCGGTATCGACGCCGCCGGCCGCCCGTGCCGTTCATACACTGGACAATACGCTTGCGGCAGAAGTCGTCAATGGACTGCTGAAATACGATTTCATCATTTCCGTGACCATTCAGGACGAGTTGGGGAATGATCTCGCCAATGCGGCCAAATCCCGAGCAGATTCCAATACCACTTGGCTCACCCGTTTACTTTCGGATGAGTTTCTGTTGCGCTCGTCGCCGCTGGTCATCCCCAATGACAGTGGCGTTAACGGCAAAATCAGTTTTATGGTGGATATGGATGCGGCCTTCAAGCCGTTTTATCACACCTCGTTCGTGGTGTTGACCATTGGTTTTCTGCGCAGCGTGATGCTGGTTTCGTTTTTGTTTATTGCGTTCCACTACTTTCTGACCAAACCACTAATCCGTATTACCAATGAAATCAAAGTGATCAATCCCGGCAGTCCTGGCGAGCAGAGACTGTCAATGCCGATTCATCACGATGATGACGAGTTGGCGCAGCTGGTACATTCGGCCAACCAGTTATTGGATGCCGTGGATGTGGCACTGGCCAAACGGCAGGCGGTGGAAGAGGTTCTACGCAAGAGCGAAGAGCATGTGCGGCAGATCATCGACAGCCTGCCAGTGTGGGTGGGCGCCCGTAACAAGGACGGCCACTATATTTTTGCCAACAAAGCACTGGCGGATTTCCTCGGCACCACCCCGGAGGCGATGCGCGGCTCCCATATCAGCGATTTCAGGCAGAACTTCGTTACCGATTACAACCACTTGATTGGCCAGGACAATGCCGTCATCAGCCACCGGCTGGGGCCACGGTTGTTCGAGGAAACCTGGATTGATGTTGCCGGTCGCGAGCATCAGATGCAGACCTACGTCATGCCTCTGGAGTTCTATGACGACGAGGTGGCCTTGGTGGTGTCATCGGACATTACCGAACTCAAGGTCACCCAGGCGCAAATGGAGCATATGGCGTATCACGACGCGCTGACGGACTTGCCCAACCGGAGTTACCTGGTCGAGCGCCTGGAAGAGGAACTGCACCGCGCTGCACGACATGGTTACTACGGTGCTCTGCTGTTTATCGACCTCGATCAATTCAAGAATATCAATGACTCATTGGGTCACCCGGTGGGAGACGGCGTGCTGAAACATGTGGCAGAACGCTTGCGTCGGGTTACGCGCGACGAGGACCTGGTCATTCGCCTCGGTGGAGATGAGTTTGTCGTGGTGCTGACGTATCTGGACGAGGATATGTCCCGCGCCGTACTCAAGGCGGAAGACATCAGCGAAAAGGTGCGACATTTTGTGTCGGAGCCATATTTCTACAACGAGCTTGAGTTACGGGTAACCTGCAGTGTCGGCTTGGTGTTGTTCCCCGAGGAGCAGGCCGGGGTACATGAACTCCTGCGCTTTGCCGATGCCGCTATGTACCAGGTGAAAGAGCAGGGCCGCAACGCGATTCAGTTTTTTAACAAAAGCATGGCCGAACGCGCTCGCAGCGTGTTGGTCATGGAAGGCGACCTTCACCACGCGCTGGAGCAAAAGCGCCTCAGTTTGCATTATCAGCCGCGGGTGGATACCACAAATGGTGTAGTGGTTGGCTGCGAAGCGCTGTTGCGCTGGAACCATCCCGAACGCGGACTGATTCCGCCAAACGACTTTATTCCCATCCTGGAAGCCACCGGCTTGATTGTGGACGTGGGAATGTGGGTAGTCGAAGAAGCGTGCCGGCAACTGAAGGAATGGGAAACCAAGGGATACTGGCGCGAGGGAATGCAACTGAGCGTCAACATCAGCCCTCGCCAGTTCCGCAGCGCCACGTTTGTTTCTGACATCTCCCGCATTACCAAAGAATGCGGTATATCACCGCAAACCCTGGAAATGGAAATCACCGAAAGCATTGTCATACACAGCCTGGACGAAACGGTGGCGACCATGGAAGCCCTGCAGGCGGGCGGTATTCGCTTCTCGCTGGACGACTTCGGCACCGGCTATTCGTCTATCAGTTACCTGAAACGTTTGCCGGTATCGGTACTGAAAATTGATCAGAGTTTTGTGCGCGACATTACCGTCGACCGCAATGACCGCGTGTTGGTGGAAACTATCTCGGCGATGGGCAATTTGCTGGGCTTGGGCGTTGTGGCGGAAGGCGTGGAAACCGAAGAGCAAATGCAGCTCATCCGCGAGTATGGCTGCCGTTATTACCAGGGTTTTCTGTGCAGTGAGCCGGTGCCGCCAGAACTGTTTGAAAAGCTGTTGGAAGACACTGAACGAGCCTGGCACACTCCCCCAAAGGAGGCTTAGCGGCAGTAAAAAAGAGACAGTAAAGCGTCGAGTCTCAGTAAAAAAGCTTTGCCAATAAAACCGGCACTGCCGTTTCCACCCGCAGTATTCGCTGCCCGAGTTGAACCGGATTGAAACCCGACTGCTGAAATCTCTCCAGCTCCTTGGGAATGAACCCGCCCTCCGGGCCTATGGCGAGCATCGTTTCGGTCGTTGGTTGCGAGGGGCAGGGCGCAAAATCACCGGGATGGGCGATCAGGCAGCTTTGACCGTGACACAAGTCAGGCAACTCATCCTCAACAAAGGGTGCAAAGCGTTGGTGAAATGTTACCTGTGGCATTTGCGTGGCTTTGGCCTGTTCGAGGCCGGTAATCAGCTGCTGATGGACAGACTCTCGCTGCAGTAGTGGCGTCTGCCAATAACTCTTCTCGACCCGGGACGTCTGAATCAAACACAACCGCTGCACACCCATGGTAGCAATGGTTTGCAGCGTACGTTGCAACATGCGCGGGCGCGGCAAGCCCAGTATCAGTGTTACGGGTAAAACTGGCGGTGGGGGTGTGGTCAGCGGTTCGATGACCAGTTCTACGGTATTCTCACCTATCGAATTCACCTGCGCCTCACCGGTATTGCCACCAAGTCGGCCGACGGCAACTTTGTCTCCAGGCTGACAACGCAATACCTGAACCAGGTGCGTGCGGTGCTGCTGCCCCAGGCGAACAGTCATGTCATCTATGAAATGGTGGTCTTCGAGGATTATCAGGTTCATCGGCGGGCGCAGGGCAACAGTGAGAGAAAGTACGCAGGCGAATGGCGTCCCCGCCAGGACTCGAACCTGGAGCTCCCGCTTAGGAGGCGGGGGATTTATCCTGTTAATCGACGGGGACGTAAGTTCCGCAAAACACGCATGAAAGCATGTGTTTGTGAGGGAGGGAATCATACAGGCACAGGGGAAATGGGGCAAATAGCGCTTTCAAGTCTAAGCGTCAGCGGTATCCAGTACACTTCCGAACGCGCATTCGGGTTCGGAAGTGGCGTTGGGAGCCGAAGGGTCAGGCTTCTCCAAAAATATGAGAGGAACTGCCTCCGGTTTTGCTGCCTTTGGCAGAGTACAATGCCGGAGCATCTGTTTGACCGCGCATGATGTTGAGTAACCGGCTTACGGTATTCTGACTGCGCGCCAATATCTTGCCGTTGGTTTCATTTTCGCTGCGACATGCGATCATTAGTTCTTTGAGCTCTTCCCATTGCTGGTTAAGTTCTGGTTCCCGTAAATCATGCAGCAACTGATGCCAACCGCTGTCTGCGTCAGCAGCCTGAGCACGGCTCGCCCATTGGCTGCGTTTGATCGCGCTCTGTTCCAAGTGGCTCAGGTACTGAGTTTTTTCTTCAATCACGGCACCCAGGCGCTCAGCGTCACGCTCTTGCAGTGCAGCGCGTTCTGCTTCCATGAGCTGGAGTAATGCCTGGCAAGCGTTGATGTCAGTGGTAATTTGTTGCGCAATGGCGGCGGCATCGGGTGCCATGCTCGCACCATCGGCGTGGTTTGGGCGGGAAGAGGTCATGATTAACTCCTGCAAACGTGAGTGTGGTGCGTGAACATTCTCTCAACCGCGGGTTAGGCGAGGGTTCTTTGCATCCAGGTTCTTTTGCACCAAGGTTCTGTGATCTTGTGATCTGATGTCAGGCTGACAATGAGCATTCAGGTCGGTCAATGACGGGGCCGGGTACCCCTCGCGGACCGAAACCGAATGTTATTGTCCCAGTAAATCGTCCTGGGCCAGCATGCGGGTTGCGACGGTTTGGCTATCTATCTGATAACGCCCTTCGGCTATGGCCGCTTTAATGGAGGCGACTTTGGCCTCATCCACTTCTGGAGCATCACCGATTTGTGCTTGAAGTCTACCCATTGTCTGCGCCTTTACACTCAGTGACACACTGTCACCCTGAGTTTTTTCTGTGGGTACTTCGGCCTTCGCCTCTTTGCCTGGCGTGGCGGCAGCGCGTGTTTTGGCTGTCGATACCGCCGAAGAGTTGACGCTGTTGTTGCTCGAATCAATAATCATAAACGTGGTCCCGGTTCGTCATTGTCAGCCTGGTGGTTTTCACAGAAGGTGAAAAATCTGACGTTTGCTCTAAGGCTTTCGGCCCTGCACAACAATACTTTAGCCAGATCTGTGTTTTTTTAATAAATTTCTTTGCCATTTCCGCTTTTGTGGTCTATCGCGTGACAGGGTTGGCAAAAATGTCGCGTGAATTCGCGTACATGTTCGCTTATCGAATCCTAAAGCACTACTTCCACTCGTCCTGGGGCCACAATCCTCGCGTCGATAATGCGCTGTGACTGTGAGTTCTCGACCCGAATCTGCTCCCCAACCTTGCCGCTGCCCAATGCCTTGCCCGGCGCGACCACATTTAGCGAGCCTGCCTGGGCTTCTACCATAACGCTGTCGCCCCGTTGGACGACCTGCGGCTGTTCAATGCCTGAAAGGCGGAATACTTCACCAGCGCGCATCGGGCGCTCCAACACCATACCCACCAGCCGATGTTTTTCCGAAATGTGGCCAAACCCCAACTGCGACGTATTACTGCGCTGGAAGCTGATGTCCGCCTCACTGACAAGGTGCCCGCGCGCCAGGCTTTTGGACGCAACTGCAACCTGCGCGAAAATATCCACTCGTGCCGGAATGTAAACGGTCCACGGTTGACTGCCGGTACAGGCTGTCTTGACCGTGATGTTGCCTTGGCCCTGGGGTGGAGCTTTGATCGATAGGTCCAGAGGCTGGTCACATTGATGCAGCCGCAGTCGTGGGTCCAGCGTCCCAACATTGATGCTTACCTGGCGTCCCGCATCGCCGTCGGTTTGATAGCGTTTGCTTACATGCTGTTCCACCGTTTGCCGCAGCTCGGACAGGTCCTGGTATTGCGCTGCGATCGCCGGAAGCGGGCTGATGAGTAGAAACATCAGACCCGAAATGCCCAAATAACCGCGTGCTCGCATGATTCTTGTCCTATGCTTCTACAAGATTAGGCTACTACGGGATCAGTCCCGCCGGTATATATCGGCGCTATGCAGATAGCACCCGGCGATGACGCTAAAGAGTGTCAGAATTCTGCCGCTAATACAGGTTAATTCGCCTTATAGGCAGGTATAAGCAAAGCTTGTGCCGAGACTGCGATTTATTACACGAAAGACGGACACCATTCACGGTGTCCATTCAAGAGAGGAAGGTTATATGGCGGGAGTACTGGACAGCGTCAACCAGCGGACTCAGTTGGTGGGCCAGAACAGGCTGGAACTTCTATTGTTCAGCCTGGGCGGCTCTCAATGCTATGGCATCAACGTGTTCAAGGTGAAAGAGGTGTTGCAGTGCCCCCCTTTGACCCGAATGCCAAAACGCAACCCTGTGGTCCGCGGCGTCGCGCATATCCGTGGCGCCACCATCGCTATCATGGATCTTCGTCAGGCAACGGGCGGTTTACCACTCAAGGATACCGAGGATTGCTTCGTCATCATTACCGAATACAACTGTTCGACCCAGGGCTTTCTCGTGAAAGCGGTGGATCGCATCGTGAACATGAATTGGAGCGACATTCACCCGCCACCACGGGGTGCCGGGCGCGAAAATTTTCTCACGGCGGTGACTGAGGTTGAGGGTCGCCTGGTCGAAATCATCGATGTTGAAAAGGTGCTCGCCGAAGTGGCACCCCTGATGCAGGACGTGAGCGAAGATATTATCACCGAAGCCAAAGCCGCCGAATCTGTCTGTCGACACGTGCTGATTGTGGACGATTCTGCGATTGCCCGTAAACAGATTCAGAAGGTCGTGCAGTCTCTCGGCATCAGTACAACGGTGGCGAAAGACGGCAGGGAGGCGCTGGCGTTGCTGAATGATGTATTGGCTGCCGGAAAAAATCCCTACTCGGAATTTTTGATGGTAATTTCAGATATCGAGATGCCGGAAATGGATGGCTATACCTTCACCGCAGCCTTGCGCGCCAGCCCTGAACTGAAAGACATGTTCATTGTGCTGCATACGTCGCTCAGCGGTGTGTTCAACGAAGCCATGGTGAAGAAGGTGGGGGCCGACGACTTTCTGGCGAAGTTCCACCCGGACGAACTGGCTCGAAGAGTGAGCACTCGCATGCGCGAATTGGGTGCTGCGGTCGAAAAGTGACAGGCGCTTTTCGGCTGGGGGCGCTTTCGACTAGCAGAAACTATGACGGGCCGCAAGGAAGACAGTTCCAGGAACCGGGGGCGGCCGAGTTGCCACGGGCATGCTCGCGATCCCTGAGGCTTGAAGGAGTTGGCGGTGCCCAGGGTGCCAAAATATCGAGCGTATGGTGGTAACATAGGGCCCGGTTTACCTTCTGTCGTGAATCAGGCGGAGTGGACGTTGCACAGGAGTACACCTATGGTGGTTGTAAAGAGTCCGGCAATAAGAGGTCTTGTGGTAAAAGGCCTCGTGACAGATCTCGCCATTGGTCTACACAATCTCATAAAAGCCCCGCGAAAAGGTTTGGCATGGTAACCAGTCAACGGAGCGAAGCTGCGCAAATTGACCCGTCCGAGTTCCAGCGATTCAGGGATTTTCTGCAGGATGTATGTGGAATCGATCTTGGGCACAACAAGCAGTATCTGGTCGCCACGCGCATTCGACGCATCATGATCGAGAATAAATTCAGCGACCTGTCACAGTTGCTGAAACTGTTGGAAAGCGGCAGCAATCGGCGTCTTCGTCAGCAGGTCATTGATGCGATGACCACCAATGAAACTTTCTGGTTTCGCGACAGCTATCCCTTCGATTTCATGGCCAACTCATTGCTCGCGACGCTGCAGAAACAGAAGAAAGGCGCGCCTTTACGAATATGGTCAGCCGCCTGTTCATCGGGACAAGAACCTTATTCCATCAGCATCATCATCGAAGAATTTATTCGCAGTGGCGCGGCCGGATTTCGATTTCCGGTCGATATTGTGGCCACGGACGTCTCCAGTAACATTCTCGAACAGGCCCGCTCCGGCCACTACGATCGGCTATCACTGGGGCGGGGTCTGTCTCAAGAACGCCTGGAAAAATTTTTCAAACCCGCCGGGGACGGGCGCTGGCATTTAACTGACCCAGTCAAGTCCCGAGTGCAGTTTCGCCCCCTCAACCTGCAGGATTCCTACTTTTTTCTCGGTAAATTCGATGTTGTGTTCTGCCGCAACGTGCTCATCTACTTCTCCGCCTCCTTAAAGCGCGACATCCTGCGCAAGATTCACAGCGTCATGAGTCCCGGCGCCTACCTGTTTCTCGGCTCCTCCGAAAGTCTCGGCACCGCCGGCGACCTGTTTGATATCGTCCACTGCAAGCCGGGCGTAGCATACCGGGCGAAGTAGGGGAAAAAAGCGGCAAGCCTCAAGCCGCAAGCTAAAAAAGGTCCCGACCATATTTCTTCCGCTTGTAGCTTGGGGCCTGAAGCTTAAGGCTTTTCCCTTTTCCCTTTTTCCTGTCTTTCAAAGCGGAAACCCATTGCCGCTTTGCCGCTTGATTTTACTTCAATATAAAAAATAAAACGAATAAAATCAGTACCTTATTGCGTTTTTCATGCCTGGCACAGCGCTTGCAATAGCTGATGCAGAGTTCAAGTTCAGCCGGGATGCGGCTAAAACGGCAAAGCTAACGGCAAAGAAAGAGAGTCACCATGGCAATTTCCTTCGACAGTGCATTGGGTGTTCACGAACAGGCCTTACGGTTGCGTGTGCAGCGGGCAGAGGTGCTTTCGAGCAACCTGGCGAATGCGGATACCCCCGGGTACAAGGCGCGAGATTTCAATTTCCAGCAGGCATTGGCCAGCCAGATGAGCGGCAATACCGGAATGACGTTGAAGACGACTCAGCGGGGCCACATCGGAGCTGCTGATGCCGGTTCGAATGTGACCTTGCAGTACCGTATTCCAACTCAGCCATCCATTGATGGCAACACCGTGGAAGAACAGGTGGAGCAAGCCGAGTTCACCAAAAACAGCCTGGAATTCCAAGCCTCTTTTACTTTCCTGAACAGCCGCTTTGCCGGCCTTAAGAAGGCCCTCACCGGAGAATAATGCGATGAGTCTGACCAACATATTTAACATTGCCGGTTCCGGTATGCACGCCCAAAGTGCCCGCCTGAATACCACTGCGAGCAATATCGCCAATGCGGAAACATCCAGTTCCAGCGCCGGGGAGACTTATCGCGGTCGCCACGCGGTGTTCGCCGCAGTGCATAGAGATGCCATGGGCAACTCTTCGTCTTTCCCCAGTGCGAGCAACCAGGGTGGCGCCAGTGTGCGTGTGGCTGGAGTAGTGGAAAGCGATGCGCCTTTGCAGCGTCGTTACGAGCCAAATCATCCCCAGGCTGATGAAGAAGGCTATGTGTTTTATCCCAACGTCAATGTTGTGGAGGAAATGACCAACATGATTTCAGCTTCTCGGTCATTCCAAATCAACGTTGAGGTGATGAACTCGGCGAAACAAATGATGCAGCGCGTGCTGACTCTGGGGCAGTGATAGAGCGCGGGAACAACCGTGCTTTGGGTGAGAGGATTCTGTAATGAATGAGATTGGCAACAACAGCATCTTGAATGACTGGTCCATTGGCAAGCAGGCCGAAGGCAAGCCGAAAAGCAATGAGCTGGGGCAGGATGCATTCCTGAAACTGATGATTACGCAAATGGAAAATCAGGACCCTCTGAGTCCTCAGGAAAACACTGAATTCATTGCGCAGTTGGCCCAATTCAGCTCAGTGGAAAGTCTGGATAAACTAAATAACCAGTTCAGCAGCTTTACCAACAACTTTGTGGCCAATCAGGCACTGCAGGCATCGTCATTGGTGGGGCGCTCGGTCAGCGTGCCCAGTGAGACAACATTGTTGCAGCCGAACGATGTAGTTAGTGCCAGTGTCGTGGTGCCGAGCAGCACCAGTGAAATGAATTTGAATATTTATGACGACGCCGGTTCATTGGTAGAGCAAATTGCTCTGGGTCCGCAAGCTGCCGGTGAAATGGTAATGCGTTGGGACGGTATGAATATCGAGGTTAATGGCGAATTGCTGGACTGGGCCAGCAGTCATGAAGAGGGTTTGCCGCCGGGGCAGTACAGCTTTGAAGTCAACGCCAGTATCGAAGGCAAAATGACGCAACTGGATACCGCGTTAAGTGCCAATGTGAACAGCGTAACTGTGGGTGCCAATGGCACTCTCACTCTAAATTTGGCCGGTGTGGGTGCTGTTAGCCTCGCCGATGTAAAACAGTTCAACGAATAAATTCAGGAGAGCTTCCATGCCTTTCAATACTGCACTCAGTGGCATTCGTGCCGCGGCTAAAGACCTGTCAGTAACAGGCAACAATATTGCGAATGCCTCCACCACAGGCTTCAAAAGTTCCCGTGCGGAATTTGGCGATCTTTATGCGTCTTCCGTGTTGGGCTCCAGTGTTAATGCGGTGGGCAGCGGTGTGCGCCTGCAGAATGTTGCGCAGAACTTTACCGAGGGCAACGTCTCTTTCACCGAGAGGGATCTGGATATGGCCATCTCCGGCACCGGGTTCTTTATGCTCAGTCAGGGCGGTGAAAACCTGTACACGCGCGCAGGCACTTTTGGCACTGATGATGAAGGGTTTATCGTTAACAACACCGGTGCGCGACTGCAGGGTTTTCCTGCGGATTCTGCAGGTAACATCAGCGGGTTGCGTGGTGATTTACGAATTCAAACCAGCAATTTGTCACCGCGCCAGACCACCAATGTGCAGTCTGAACTTAACCTGGATGCGTCCCAGCCGGCCTTGACGGTAGCGTTCGACCCGGCGGACCAGACAACCTACAATGACGCGACGTCCATGAATGTGTACGACAGCTTGGGCAATCCGCACGTGATGACCCAGTTTTTCGTGAAACAGCCCTATGTACCGGGTGATGCAACCACTCAACCGAACCATTGGCAGATGATTGTCCAAATTGATGGACAGAACGTGGGTGATCCTGCAACAGCAGGTGGACTGCCAACGGTCGCGACCTTTGACCTGCACTTCACCGAAGGCGGATCACTGGATGCAGCCTTATCCGATGAGGTATTGATCTCCAACTGGACCCCGCTGGATGCCAATGGTGAAGCCAACGGCGCCTTCGGCCCCCAGACAGTAGCTGACGGTGCAACAACGGTGATTCCTGAGCCACCAACCACGTCCAATTTTGTGCTCGAATTGGCTGGCTCTACTCAGTTCAATGAAGAGTTTGGTGAATACAACGTACATCAGGACGGATACACCACGGGCCGTCTATCGTCTCTGAGCATTGATGATCAGGGGTTGATTTCCGCACGTTTCACCAACGGGCAATCTCAGGCATTGGGACAAATCGTCCTGGCGAGTTTCGCCAATGAGCAGGGTTTGGCGCCTCAGGGCGGCACCATGTGGAGTGAAAACTTCGAATCCGGTCAACCTGTTGTCGGCGTTCCCGGTAGCTCGAACCTTGGCGCTATTCAATCCGGCGCGCTGGAAGAATCCAATGTGGATTTGTCCGAGCAACTGGTGCAACTGATCGTCGCACAACGCAATTTCCAGGCGAGCGCCAAAACCATTGAGACCGCGGATCAGACGACCCAGACTATTATTAATCTGAGGTAAATAGATGTGTACGACGCCTAGCATTTGGTATCGAGTGAGACATGAATTCGGCATTCACTGCTGTGACACGCCGTGAATACGTCCCTGTAAGCTCGGCGCCAGCGTCCATGCTGGCGGTCACAACAGCAAACGCCGAATACATGTCCTCGGAGTTCGTGGGAGCAGCACCCGTAGCCCGGATGGAGTGTAACGGAATCCGGGGCAGTCGGAGGTTGTTTCTCCCGGATTGCGTTACGATCCATCCAGGCTACAAATTCGCGAGTGCTCCCCCGGTGGCAAACACGCCTGACCCTGATAACAAACGGACCGACGCCACATACTCGAGAACTGAAATCCTCTCTTAACCATCACTTTGTCCAACAAGTGAACAGTGGCAAGCGGCAATCCAGCAACCGGAAAGCCCTTGCCGCTCCCTGTGTTTCCGGCGCTTCGCCGCTTCTTCTATTCAGCATTTTAATTCGTAAGTCGCTGATATAAAAGGGTTTTACCTCAGCTCCTTCCTCTTGGCATCCATCTTGCTCTATCTCATCTAAAGCACCATTAATTCCTGTTTTTTGACGGTTTAGCGGCGGAAGCAACCAATGGATAAAGCACTTTACATTGCCATGACTGGAGCCAAGCACAACATGCTGGCGCAAACGAATCATGCCAACAACCTGGCCAACGTCAGCACTACCGGCTTCAAGGCAGACATGGCGCAAGCGCGCAGCATGCCGGTTTACTTCGGCGAAGGTTTGCCCACCCGTGCCTACGCACTGGCAGAAAACAGCGCCACCGATTTCAGTTCAGGTCCGTTGATCGCCACTGGCCGCGATCTGGATGTTGCCATCGAAGGCGAAGGCTTTCTTGCCGTGCAGGCACCGGATGGCGAAGAAGCCTACACCCGCGCCGGCGAGCTCTACGTCGACAGCGTCGGCATTTTGCGTAGCGGCCAGGGTTTTCCGGTGTTGGGCAACGGCGGCCCCGTAGCTTTGCCACCGGTGGAAAAAATTGAAATCGCCCTGGACGGTACCATCTCCATCATCCCAGTGGGCCAGGCTCCGGATGCCCCGGTAGAGATTGATCGCATTCGTTTGGTTAACCCGCCGCTGGACACCCTGCATAAATCTGAAGACGGATTGATTCGTCCGCGGGATCCTGCGCAACTTGTACCTGCGGATGCCGCCGTTACTTTGGTTTCAGGCCACTTGGAAGGCAGCAACGTGAACGCGGTAAATGAACTGACCAGTATGCTCAGCCTGGCACGGCAATATGAAATGAACGTCAAACTGATGAATACGGTGAAAGAAAATTCTGAAGCTGCGACGCGCATGATGCAGATGGGGTGAGGGGAGCTGTAAGCCACAAGCTTCAAGCTGCAAGCTAAAGATTAACGACAAATTATTACTGAGGTGGATTTATGCATTCCGCATTGTATGTAAGCAAAACCGGGTTGGCGGCACAGGATGCGCAGCTGACGACTATTTCCAACAACCTGGCGAATGCTTCCACCGTTGGCTACAAGCGTGACCGCGCGGTGTTTGAAGATCTGCTTTATCAGATCGAGCGACAGCCCGGCGGGCAGTCGACAGAGCAAACCCAATTGCCGACGGGCCTGCAACTGGGTACTGGTGTGCGCATTGTGGGTACGCAGAAGCAGTTTACCGAAGGTAATTTGCAGGTCACCGATCAAGCATTGGACGTGGCCATTGAAGGTCGCGGTTTTCTGCAGATTCTGCAGCCTGATGGCAACATTGCCTATACCCGCAACGGCCAACTGCATATGAATCGTGACGGTGAACTGGTGAACGCCAGCGGCCTGTTACTGGAGCCGAATATTGCCATACCCCAGGAAGCGACCTCTATAACCATAGGTACGGACGGCACAGTGAGCGCACAAATGCCGGGGGACGCCAACCCGCAAGTGTTGGGCAATATTCAATTGGTGGACTTTGTGAACCCCGCAGGTTTGCAATCCATTGGAGGCAACCTGTTTCTCGAAACCGCATCCAGTGGTGACCCTATCGGGGGAACACCTGGCGAGAACGGAATAGGGCAACTTAAACAAGGCATGCTGGAAGGTTCGAATGTCGATATCGTTGAAGAGATGGTTAACATGATAACGACTCAGCGCGCCTATGAAATGAACTCCAAAGTCGTTTCCACTGCCGATCAGATGCTGCAGTTTATTACACAAAACATTTAATGAGTTGGTGAAAGGCGGTGAATAGAGTTATGGGAGTCAAGCGCATGAACGGTAAAGGGGCAGTGAACACAATTTTTAACGGGTGGAAACCGGTGTGTCACAGTGCGGCGGTTGCCGTGTTTGCTCTGGTGGCAAGTGGTTGCGTCATGCAATCCGCGCCACAACCGAATGACCCTTACTATGCTCCGGTACTACAACCCCAACAGCTTTCTGCGCCGCCCACCAATGGTTCGCTTTACAGCGAGAGCACGGCCTTAAGCCTGTATGAGGATCACAAGGCGCGCCGAGTTGGCGATATTCTGACGGTTGAGTTGCGCGAAGCCACGACTTCAAGCAAATCCTCAACTACCGGTGTGACCAAGGAGAGTGCAATCAGCATTCCCGATGCAGGTACTTTGGGAACCTTACTTGGAACCGATCTCAATATTCTTACTGACCTGGCGGGCGAGCGTGAATTCAGTGGGGAAGCCGATGCCGACCAACGCAATCGCCTGCAGGGTGAAATCAGTGTCACCGTGGTTGATGTCTACCCGAACGGCACCATGGCGGTTCGCGGTGAAAAATGGATGACGCTGAACCATGGCGACGAATATATTCGCATCAGCGGCTTGGTTCGCCCGCAAGATGTTTCACCAGACAATACTGTAATTTCCACACGAATTGCCAACGCCCGTATCAGCTATTCCGGTACCGGCACTTTGGCGAGCTCACAGCAAATGGGTTGGGTGAGTCGATTCTTCAACAGCCCCATCTGGCCTTTCTAAGGGCTTCGGGACTGTCTCTGCAGGACATGAAAATGAAAACACACAAGCATTCAAAAGGTTTATCTGTTATCGGTGCATTGAGCATCTTGCTGCTGTTGAGCCAGGTTGCCATGGCTGAGCGCATTAAAGATCTGGCATCAGTGGCAGGGGTGCGGGTTAACCAACTGATTGGTTATGGTCTTGTTGTGGGCCTGGACGGTTCCGGTGACCAGACCAACCAGGCACCATTTACCACACAAACCTTTTCCACCATGCTCGAACAATTCGGCATTGCCGTTCCGGAAGGGGCCCGCTTTCAATTGAAAAACGTGGCCGCCGTGGCGATTCATGCAGAACTGCCCGCGTTCGCCAAACCCGGTCAGCGTATTGATATCACGGTATCGTCCGTGGGCAACGCAAAAAGTCTTCGTGGCGGCAGCCTGCTGATGACACCTCTGAAAGGGGTTGATGGTCAGGTCTACGCATTGGCCCAGGGTAACCTGGTTGTTGGCGGTTTTGGTGCCGAAGGGCTAGACGGATCGCGCATCAGTGTGAACACTCCGAGTGTTGGCCGCGTTCCCGGTGGCGCATTGGTGGAACGGTCCGTGCCAACGGATTTTGCTGGCAGCGACAGAATTGTATTCAACTTGCATCAATCGGATTTCACCACAGCAAAACGCGTTGCTCATAGCATCAACGAAATGCTCGGGCCGGATGTTGCCCTGCCTATGGATGCCACGTCAATTTCTGTTGCTGCGCCGAAGAATCCGGCACAGCGGGTGGATTATTTGTCCCTGCTGGAAAACATTAACGTCACGCCTGGCGAAGCGGCGGCACGTATTATTATCAACTCCCGTACCGGCACCATCGTTGTGGGGCAGCATGTGACTGTGTCACCGGTTGCCGTTACCCATGGTTCGCTGACGGTTACCGTCAATGAAAATATTCAGGTCAGCCAGCCCAATGCATTTGGTGAGGGCAATACCGTGGTGACACCCAACTCCGACCTTTCAGCCACGGTGGAAAACAACCCCATGTTCAAGTTTGCTCCCAAGCCCACGCTGGACGATATTGTGCGAGCGGTGAATCAGGTTGGCGCGGCCCCCGGCGATGTGATGGCGATTCTTGAAGCCATGCATCGCGCCGGAGCCTTGCGCGCCGAGATCATGGTGATTTAATGACTAGCTCAGGTTTCACAAGCGGAATAAATTCTGCTGCATCGGTTCCGGATGTCTATACGGATCTGCAAGGCCTGCAACGTCTGCGTAACAACAAAGACAAAGATGAAGCGCTCAAACAGGTTGCCGAGCAGTTCGAGTCCATGTTTTTGAGTTTGCTGCTGAAAAATATGCGCAACGCCAATGCGGTGTTCGAACAAGACAGCCTGTTTAACAGCAATGAGTCCAACATCGCCCGGGATATGTACGACAATCAGTTAACGCTGAATATCGCACACGGTAAAGGAACCGGATTAGCAGAAAGTTTATATCGGCAAATGAGCGGCAATTATGGTCGCTCTGTTAGCGAGTCAGGTGCAGGCCTCAATACGAATTCCGCGTCCTTTGATGTGTTGCGTCGATTGCGTCAGGTTAACAGTGGTAACGCCAATGCAACATCAGGCGCACATGCCGGTAGCATGAAACCCACAATGGATACGACAGCCACTCAGCGGGCGCCCCTTGCTGAAACGCCAGCGGATTTTGTGGAGCAACTGCTACCTCACGCGCGTATAGCGGCTAAAAAATTGGGGGCCGATGCCAATGTACTGGTAGCCCAGGCGGCTCTTGAAACCGGGTGGGGAAAGTACGTGCTCGCCGATGCCAATGGCAGCAGCCATAACCTGTTTAACATCAAGGCCAACAGCGGGTGGCAGGGCAACAGCGTCGCGGTTCAGGCGGTGGAATATCGCGATGGTGTTGCCATTCGCGAACAATCTCAGTTCAAGAAGTATGACAGCGTGGCAGACAGCTTCGACGATTTCGTCGCGCTGGTGCAAAACAGCCCGCGTTATGCCGACGCGCTACGCAGCGCCACAGATGCACAGGATTTTGTTCAGTCACTGCATCAGGCGGGCTATGCCACTGATCCTGATTACGCAAAAAAAGTCATGTCGGTTTATCGAGACATTGTAGACAGTAACGCCGGTGGCGGTTCAACAATAACACCCATGATGCAAGTCGCATCCGGCGCCCAGAAACACCAGGGCTAAACAGAGAAATATATCATGGCAAGCGATCTTCTCGGTATCAGCATCAGTGGTTTGCGTTATAGCCAAACGGCGCTGAGCACTACGGGCCACAATATTGCCAACGCTGGTGTTGCCGGCTATAGCCGCCAGTCTGTCAACGGTGTGACCAACCCGGCCACGCAGACTGGCGCGGGTTTTATTGGCAACGGTGTATCGGTGGATGCCATTAACCGTATGGTCGACGAGTTTGTGACGCAACAGACCCGCACCGACAGTTCGCTTTATGCGGGCTTGGACGCCTTTCAAACCCACGCAAACCGGTTAAATGGGCTGCTTGCCGATGCATCCACAGGATTATCCGGCGGCTTGGCCTCCTTTTTTGCTGCTATTCAGAATGGCTCGGATGATCCGACCTCCATTCCCGCACGTCAGTTGATTGTGAGCGAAGCGGAGAACCTGGCCGACCGCTTCAACACATTACACAGTCAGTTCGAAGCCATCGGCAACAGTATTGACGGCACCATGGAGGTCGCTGTCAGCCAGATAAACTCGCTGACCGTCAGCATCGGTGAACTCAATCAAAAAATATCGGAGGCGTTCGGTACTGGCTCCAACCCTAACGACTTGCTCGATCAACGCGACGAGACGCTGCGCCAGCTTTCCGAGTTGGTGAACATCCGCACCCTGCAACAGAGCGACGGCCAGGTTAACGTTATGGTCGGCAAAGGCCAGGCACTGGTAATCGGTAATCAGGTGCGGCAACTGGATATCGCCGATAACGCGATTGATCCGAGCAAAAGCGACGTTGTGATATCGGGGCGTCCACCGCAGGTTATTACAAGCTCCATTGACGGCGGTGAACTGGGCGGGTTGATCAGTTTTCGCGACGGCCCCCTTGCTAACGCGTTCCAAGAGTTTGGCCGTGTAGCGGTAGTGATGGCCGACACTTTCAATCAGGTTCACCAACAGGGCGTCAACCTGGATAACACCTTTGGCGGCAACTTCTTTTACGACGTCAACGACGCGGATATCGCGGCTCAGCGAGTGTCTGCCAGCGCGAGAAACACCGGTACCGGTCAGCTAGCGCTCAATATCAGCGACAGCTCGCAGATACAGGCTTCTGATTACCGAATTACCATGGATGGAACCTCTTACCAGATTACGCGACTGTCGGATAACACCGTGGTTGTCACCGACACGTTGCCTGCCACAATGCCCGCTACTGTGAACTTTGACGGGCTGGAGCTGGCATTCGACAGTGGTAGTTTTGCTGATGGTGACAGCTTTTTGCTACAACCAGTCACTTACGGTGCGCGGGATTTCACTTCGGTTATTAGTGACCCGGAAGCCATCGCCTTCGCCAGCCCGATCCTTACGGATGCGGATATCGGCAACACCGGTACCGGTCGGATCAGCACAGGTGATGTATCGGATTTTGACGATTTCAGCACCGTACCAATGCCGCTGGTTGTGCGTTTCACTGCGGATAACGAATACGAAATTATCGACTATTCCGACCCGGCCAACCCCGTTGCCTTGGCATTGCCACCAGGGGCGAACTTTGTACCTGGGTCCACGAACAGCTTATTCGATACCACCGCCGCTCCCTACACGGGAATCAATGTGTCTATCAGTGGTGCTCCGAAAGCGGGGGACACCTTCACCATTGATTTCAATCAGGATGCCGCGTCCGATAACCGCAACGGACTGGCTCTGGTGAATTTGGAAGCTGCAGCAACTATCAACGGTGTCGCCAGTTTCGCAGAAGGTTACGGTGCGCTGGTGGAAGAAATCGGCATTCAGACCAGTTCAAACCAAATCAATTTGAATGCGGCTGAGCATGTAATGAACCAGACTCTTCAGTTGCGGGAGTCTATCTCCGGCGTCAACCTGGATGAAGAGGCGGCAAACCTTATCCGCTTTGAACAAATGTTTTCCGCCAATGCTCAGGTGATTTCAGTCGCAAGGGATATTTTTGACCAGTTGATCAGCTCGCTGTAATAGCCTGACATGAACCGCAGCTGAAACCGAATAGCAGGACACGTTATGCGTATCTCATCAATGCAGATTTTCAACATCGCCAACAAAAGCATGGCCAATGCCAGCCAGGCCGTTGCCCAGACCCAGGAGCAAATGTCCAGCGGCAAGCGCGTAATGACTGCCGCGGACGATCCTGTGGCGGCGACTAAAATTATGCAGCTCAATGGCGAGCTGGCAAGCATTGAGCAGTACAACAAGAATATTGATATTGCCAAGAATAATCTGGTTCTGGAAGAGACTATTCTCAGTAACGTCAACCAGTTGATGACCCGTATGCAGGAATTGGCGGTGCGAGGCGGCAACACCGCCACGCTCACGACGAGCCAATATACCGCTTTGGCCCAGGAGGTGGATAGCCGATTGGATGAATTGCAGAATTTGATGAACAGCCAGAACTCGAACGGCGACTATATTTTTGGCGGCTTCAAAAGCAAAGACGAACCCTTTGTGGGGGATGCACACAGCGGCTTTGAATACCGTGGTGACAGCGGCCAGCAATTCATCAAGGTGGCGAACAACACCACCGTCGCTGCGTCGGATTCCGGTAAAGATATTTTCATGAATACCGCGAGTGCGGAAAAGACGTTCAATACGTTCAGTGGCGTTACCAACACTTCGGCTGCCACCATCAGCGTCGGCCAGGTTGTCGACCAGGACGCCTATGATGCGTTCTACCCGGACGATATTGTACTCACCGTAAATTTCGATGGCACTAACTATAGTTATACCGCAACACGAGAGTCCGATGGCGCCACAATTGTTGGCGAGAACGGGCCACTGGCGAATCAGTCCTACATGCCCGGCGAAGAAATAGAAATTAACGGCACCAGCGTTCGCATCATGGGTACGCCCAGTGATGGGGATCAGTTCATGATCGAGTCATCGGAAAAGCAGGACCCACTCACCACGCTGGCCCGCTTCAGTGACGCCATGAAGTCCTTTGACGGTACGCCGGAATCCAAGGAGAACATTGCCAACATAGTAGCCACAACGCTCAAGAATTTGGAGAACATCCAATCCAGCGTGTCAGAAACGGTGACCAGCATCGGTGCAAGAATCAACACACTGGAATCCACGCACATGATGCACCTGGACACAAAAGTGGTCACCACAGAAGTCCTCGGTGACATTGAAGCACTCGACTACGCCGAAGCCACTACACGCCTCGCCGCCCAATCCATGGTTCTGCAGGCCAGCCAGCAATCATTCATCCGCGTTTCTCAGTTGACGTTGTTTAGTTTGTTGTAGATACGGATTAGGTAAAAGGGAAAAGGGAAAAGGGAAAAGTCTCAACGCCCGTAGATCGAATAAGACATGAGCCCCGCGAATGCCGCCATCCGACGTCACAATGTCGGAAGGCGTTTAGGCTTTTTCGACCTACGGCTGTATCTGGTAAACGGTAAACCGTAAACCGAAAAATACTGTAGGTCGGATAAGATATGAGCCCCGCGAATATCGCCATCCGACGTAACTTGATATACGTAAACACTCACCTCATCATCAAAAAACAACAAGCTGTCACCCGTAGGGTGGGCACCGCCCACCAAAAACGTTCTGGGTGCAAAAAAATCCTGCGCTAAATCAAACTCCCTTCCGTCGTTTTGAGCCCACCCTACGGCGAATCGCATAAGCTGTTCACTGTTCACCCATTACCAAAAAAACCGGCAAACCCTGTCCATTTTACCCTGCAGATTCTTGCCGCTTTTCAAAAATAACGTTTGTAACGTTAAACGAAAAACATCGCAATGGACTGAAAATAAAGGGTTTTGGCGAATTGGCACACCGATTGCTATGGATACGTAGAGAAAGAAGTAACCCCGTTTTTAAAACGGAAAAATTTAACGTGTGTTTGTCGACGTAGAGTTGCCACACAGCTCATAGCAACCCGCGAGATTTTACAGGGTAGCGATTAGGTCATAGGAGAAGATTATGCCTTTAGTCATTAACAGCAATATCTCGTCGTTGAACGCACAGCGACAGTTGGTCAATTCCGGAAATGAATTGGCAACCGCCATGGAGCGATTGTCTTCCGGTAAGCGAATCAATACCGCAGCGGATGATGCCGCCGGTCTTGCCATCAGCAACCGCATGACGTCTCAGGTGCGAGGTCTGGATCAAGCCATCCGCAACGCCAACGACGGTATTTCACTGATTCAAACCGCTGAAGGCGCATTGGATGAAACAACCAACATTCTTCAGCGTATGCGCGAACTGTCCATCCAGTCGGCCAACGGTATTTATTCACCGGCGGACCGCGCGAACCTGGACCGTGAAGTTCAGCAATTGAAAGAAGAGCTGGACCGCATTGCCGAAAGCACCACCTTTAACGGCCAGCCGTTACTCGATGGCAGTCTGGGCGATATGTTGTTGCAAGTGGGTTCGCAGGCCAATCAGACTATCAAGGTTAGTATCGGCTCGATGGACAGTGACTCATTGGGTGGTATCCGTGGGGATGTGACCGGTACCGGGATGAGTGATACTTTTGATCCGGCAGGCACCCCTCCCGGTCTGGGCTTTGCTGGAGATGTCACCATCAACGGGCAAGTGCTTTTGCAGGCTGATCTCAACGGCGCCACTAACATGGATGAGTTTCTTGAGCTGATCAATGAAAATGTTCAAGGCGTCAAAGCCTCAACGATGGTGGAAGTGAAGGCAGCAGGTGTCGGAACAGGTGTTCTGGGAGCAGGGGATTCCGTGAGTCTTTCGTTGATTCGCAACGACGGAACATCAGAAGGCTTCGTTATCACTGGCACCAACACGCTGCTTGAGCTGGCTGAAAAAATTACCACGCAGACTGAGGGCGCCATCAAAGCCACTATTGATGACGACGGCAAGTTGGTTCTCGGAAGTCAAAATGCTCAACGCCTGGAGGTTACGCTTGCAGGGACTGGCGCAGCTGGCGCAACTGGTACTATTGCAACGGCCAACGCAAGCCTTATTCTTAACGACACCAATCCCGATAACGGTGATGACATCACAGTGGGCTACGCCGCCGCTGATGCCGCCTTGTTAGGCCTTGATGCAAGAACTAACGACACGTTGACGGGGGTCGTTGGTGACTATACCAATCCTCTTCTTGCCGGTGACATGCTCATCAATGGCGTTGAGATTGACGGCGCGACAACTGCAATCGAATTGGAAGCAGCAATCAACGCGGTGGCGGCTGAAACTGGCGTGTTTGCAACCAACGCCGCAGGTATCATAACGTTGCAGAGTAAGGAAGAAGTGTCCATTGCTTACACAAGCACGGCAGCCGCTACCACCACAGGACTCCAAGCCACCAACAGCAACGAGTTCATCGGAAATACCATATCGACTATCGACATCTCCACAGCTGAAGGTGCTCAAGCGGCAATCGCAACCATTGATGTTGCTCTGGAAAGCATCAGTGCCACTCGGTCAGATATGGGTGCGGCAAACAACCGCCTTGACTTCACCATCAACAATCTGATGGTCGTATCCGAGAACACCTCCGCTGCCCGGTCACGCATTATGGATGCCGACTTCGCTGCTGAAACCGCACAGTTAAGCCGCGCCCAGGTATTGCAGCAGGCAAGCCAGGCCATGCTGGCCCAAGCCAATGCGTTGCCGCAGCAAGTGCTGCAGTTGTTGCAGGGGTAGGTTGAAGCCATAAGCTTCAAGCTGCAAGCCACAAGCTAAGTTCAAAACCTTTTGGGGCCTATGGCGGAGACGCTGTGGGCTTTTTTTTTGTTTTTGGCTCATGTTATAGCCGTTTTGGCGTCTTTCACTCGATCTAATTCCTCGTAGGGCGAAAAAGCCTAAGCGCCTTC
Source organism: uncultured Cellvibrionaceae bacterium (assembly GCA_964419935.1). Classification (GTDB taxonomy): domain Bacteria; phylum Pseudomonadota; class Gammaproteobacteria; order Pseudomonadales; family Cellvibrionaceae; genus CAYQQJ01. Next base: position 1,107 of record CAYQQJ010000026.1, on the reverse strand, counting down.
CGCCGTTACAGGCTGGTCTACGCACAAGGTCGCCGTATAATTGCGATGGATGGTTAAATGATGATCAGCGGGTAGGGTGGGCACGGCCCACCAGAGCGAACGGGAAAGATCATATTAGCTCAAGTTTTGGAGTTGGATTACAGCATATTAGGTGCTGAAGTTAAGCACTTCGTAAGCAAAGTGTGGTGCTACAGGGGGAGAGTTCCTAAAATCGCCGTAAATACGTCCCTGTAGGCTCCGGCACAAGGTCCCTCTTGTGACGGTTTTAGAAACTCTCCCCCTGCATCACCACTGTGGCGTATCCACCTGTTGCCTTTTTACCTGCTTGGTTATGAAAAAAGTTGCCGCGGACCCCAAAACTTGAGTATTAACCTGACCCGGTACCTCAAAAACGGTTGATGCTGTGATTAGCCTCTCAAGGTCTTGATGACAGTCTTGACACTGAAGTTGGCTATATAGAACATAGCGCCGTCAAAATAACCAACGAGGCAGGACGCTCACGATGACATTATCCAGTGCAGCAAAAACTGAATTCGACACGATTGTCGTTCGCGTCAAACCCGGCAACACTTTGGGTGGCATTCTTCGCCAATACTATGGGCCTGTCACTGCGAGTCAGCAACAGGATTTGGTGCGTCAAGTTCAGGCAACCAATCCACAGGTCAAGAACCCGAACCTCCTTCACCGGACCAACTACTGAAACTGCATATCCCGAGACGGTTTTGCGCCGCCCCGGCAGGCTTCCCTTTCGGTAACGGCAACTTTTCCGGTGATCAGGCCTGGTTCACCCAACTCAATTCCAACTGGCGAACATACAGCAAAGCCGAACGTGATGGGTTTACCGGTTTATCAAACCTCTTGTTAGGCTCTGGTAGCGCCCAATTAAGCATGATCGACCGCACCTTCAAGGCCAACAGCCCGCTGCTCGACGATATGGTCGCAAACTATCAAACCTACAAGAGCGGGGATATCACCAAGGGCCAGTACGATTACCGCCGCTCGAAGCTAGTCAATGAATTTAGCAGGAAGCTGGGGCCAACCAACATTCTCCTTAACAGGCTGTTGAAATTCTCCCGCATGGATACTGGCTTTGGTAAAATGACGGGA
>CAYQQJ010000025.1:0-49956 GCA_964419935.1 uncultured Cellvibrionaceae bacterium | reverse complement strand
CGCATTGCGACGCCGTTTAGGAGGGGGGGAGGAGACCATCCCATCGACCTACAGATCAGATGGCCCGTTCGCCACAAGCCGGTCAGGGTCAGTAGGAAGGGGTAAGGGGTACCATAACCGCCCCGCTGAAGCTGAGTGCTCGTGGCTTGATGCTTAGGCTCTTACTTTTCCCTTTTCCCTTTTCCCTTTTTCCTTAATCCTATACTTGTCCGCTTGCTGTTCACCTCCTCACCCGATTACCAATTCCTGACCTCCCGCCCTATAATGCGTTTTTGGCGCAAAAATCATATAAAGTTTGACCAGCGGCGAACTATTGACTATTAATTAAGGCGACCGAAGTGGAACGTATAAAAGGTCAATTTTTAGTCAGTCCTTTAATCCACCAATGTCGCACGTTAAAGCTTTCGCAGTCCTGTTGATGTTCCGTGCGGATAACAGGTTAAAAAGGGTAAACACAAGCATGTTGCGGGATGAGCACATTCTACTGATTGAAGACGACGCCCAGCGGCGTCACGACGTTAACACTGTTCTGACATTTCTGGGTGAAACAGTCAAAGCCTTCGGTTACAACGAGTGGCACTCCGGAATAGCGACGACCGCCTGCGAAGGTTGTGGCGTGGTGTTAATGGGCAGCTCCCAAAGCCCCCGTAGCCTGGAGGAGCAGTTGAGTTATACCAGGGACATTGCGGGCTTGATGCCGGTGGTTCTGGTGGGTGAACATCCTCCTATTACGTCTGAAGTGGACGAGTTATTGCGACATATGGTTGTGGCTGGCGTTGGCTTTCCGCTCGACTACAGTGCTGTGGTCAGCGCCCTGCACCGAGCGCAGCGATACAAAGAGGCCTACTCCAACCACAACGGACAAGGTTCCCAGCGCCCGGCTCACCTGTTCCGCAGCCTGGTGGGTACCAGCCGCGTGGTGCAGGTGGTACGTAACATGATGAACCAGGTTGCCGAAAAAGACGTTACGGTGATGGTTGCCGGTGAGTCTGGCACCGGCAAGGAAGTGGTAGCCCGCAACCTGCATTATCATTCCCCTCGACGGGACAAGCCCTTTGTGCCGGTCAACTGCGGTGCGATTCCGGGAGAGCTGCTGGAAAGCGAACTCTTCGGACACGAGAAAGGCGCATTCACCGGCGCAATTAATAGCCGCGCGGGCCGCTTTGAAATGGCGGAAGGCGGCACCTTGTTTCTGGATGAGATCGGCGATATGCCGCTGCACATGCAGGTCAAAATTCTGCGGGTGCTGCAGGAAAAAACTTACGAGCGCGTTGGTGGTAACAAAACCATGGAAACTGACGTGCGCATCATCGCGGCTACCCACCGCAATCTGGAAGAGATGATCGAAAAGGGCGAGTTCCGGGAAGACCTCTACTATCGTCTGAACGTGTTCCCCATCGAAATGCCCGCCTTGCGCGAACGTGCGGAAGATATCCCCTTGCTCATCAATGAACTGGTGGCGCGGCTGGAAAACGAAAAACGCGGCTCCGTGCGCTTCAATTCCGCAGCTATCTTATCCCTGTGTCGCCATCAATGGCCGGGCAACGTGCGCGAACTGGCGAACCTGGTGGAACGCATGGCCATTATGCATCCATACGGTGTGGTTGGGGTTCAGGATTTACCGGTGAAATATCGTCATATCGACAATGATGACGAAATTGATGTGGAAGATTTCCCGGCGCTTGACGCGGTCCAATCATCGCCCATTGGCGTTGGCGAAGCAGCGTTGCTACCGGAAAAGGGGATTGACCTCAAAGAATACATCACCAGCTTGGAGCAAAGTCTGATTCAGCAGGCGTTGGACAACAGTGGCGGCATAGTTGCCAGAGCTGCCGAGTGCCTGAGTATCCGTCGCACCACCCTGGTGGAAAAAATGCGCAAGTACGGTATGCAGAGGGGGTGATGGCTTGAAGCTGTAAGCTTCAAGCCGCAAGCTGTAAGTGAAAGACAGGGAAAAGGGAAAAGAATCATGCTTTGCCGTAGGTCGGCTAAGACGTGAGCTCCGCGAATGTCGCCATCCGACGTTGCAATGTCGGAAGGCGCCTACGGCTTTTTCGACCTACGGATCACGATGCCGCTCACCAGAGGACTTGCGGGTTGAGGCTCTTACTTTTCCCTTTTCCCTTAATCCCGTACTTCGTCCATTACCAATTTACCCGCCAATACCTTGACTCCTCGAAGCTGTTAATCCCCTTAACTTATTGAAAATAAAGTTTAATTTTATTTGGCACCTACTTTGCAATACTCCTTCCAGTGCAAACTAATTTGACGGATTGGAGTATTGTCTGTGTCTCAGGCGTTGCGAGCAGCGAGTGGTAACGAGCCGGTTTCTGAGCTGGAACCCGATGCTGTTTATTTGAAAAAGACAGCCAAGCCGGTCAGCCCGGAGAAATCCTTGGCGGATGCTTTTCAGTTCTTCAATGAAACCTCGCAACAGCTCGCCAATTCCTATCAGCTTCTCGAGAGTCATGTGGCTCGCCTGACTCGCGAGCTGGACGATGTGTCTGCAGAGAAGGAGGAGGAGCATCAGGCGAAAGAGCAGTTGGCCTATCGCATGCAGGCACTGCTGGACTTTCTGCCAGGCGGCGTGGTGGTGCTTGATGCGCGCGGGTTTATAGTGCAAAGCAATCCCGCTGCGAAGCAGATGCTCGACCATTCTCTGGACGGCTCCCTGTGGCGCGAGGTGATCAAGACCTGCTTCGCCCCGCGCAATGATGATGGCCTTGAGGTTTCTACGCGCGGTGGTTTGCGGGTCAGCATTGCCACCGGTTCCCTGGATACAGACGGACAGATCATTCTGCTGACGGATCAGACGGAAACTCGCAAACTTCAGCAGACGGTCAGTCGTTACGAACGCTTATCCGCCATGGGTAAAATGGTCTCCGCACTGGCTCATCAGATTCGCACACCACTGTCTGCCGCTACGTTGTACGCCAATCACTTGTGTAGCAGCAACCTGACCCCGGAAAAGCGCGACCAATTTTCGCACAAACTGTTGGGCCGATTGAACCACATGGAGCGCCAGGTGCGGGACATGTTGTTATTCGTGAAAAGCGAATTGCCGCTCAATGAAGTTATTAGCGTTGCTGACCTGGAACTCGGGCTGCGCGAAGCGATGGAAATTCCGCTGAGTACATCCGGTAGTCAAGTGGTTTGGAATTATGATTTCTCAAGTAAGCAATTGGCCAATGTCCAGCTGCGGTGTAATCGTGAAGCGCTGATCAGCGCCATTCTCAATCTCGTGAACAATGCGATTCAGGCAAGTGAAACACCGGCGCAGCTGCGGATGAGTTTCGCTTACGTTCCTCAGCGCGACACAACTTGCGAACAACCCGGCATTACCCTCTGCGTATCAGACCAGGGCGTCGGTATGTCGCCGGAACTGTTGGCGCAGGCCCAGGAGCTGTTCATGACAACCAAAGCGCAGGGGACCGGTTTGGGGCTTGCGGTGGTGCAAGCAGTAGCTCGAGCGCACGGTGGAAAATTCGAACTCAGTTCGACCGAAAATAAAGGTACTGATGCAGCCCTGTGGCTGCCGGTAGTGGAGAAACAGTAATGCAAAAAGCCGATACTTTGACAGCTATGCCTACGGTTCTGGTTGTGGAGGATGATCCGGATCTGCGCGAAGCGCTGGTGGACACCTTGCAGCTTGAAAACTGCCAGGTGATCGAGGCGGATTGTGCCGAGCGAGCGATCAGTTGCCTGGCCGAGCACGGCGACATCGCCATGATCGTATCCGATGTGAACATGGGCAAAATGAGTGGGTATGACTTGTTACGCGCGGTGCGGTCCGACTATCCCCATATCCCCATGTTATTGATTACCGCCTACGCCAGTATCTCCGACTCGGTCGAAGCTATTCGCGAAGGCGCGGTGGATTATCTGGTGAAACCGTTCGAGCCGAAGGTATTGGTTGAAGCCGTCAAACGTTATGCCGGCAACGTGACGCCGGTGGACGATGAGCCGATTGCTGAAGCGGAATCCAGCAAGCAATTGCTGCAGCTCGCCACTCGCGTGGCTCAGTCGGACTCAACGGCGCTGTTGATTGGCGAGTCTGGAACAGGTAAGGAAGTTTTGGCGCGTTACATTCACAACCGTTCGCCTCGTGCCGGCAAGCCCTTTGTTGCCATCAACTGTGCCGCTATACCGGAGAATATGCTCGAAGCCATGCTGTTCGGCCATGAAAAGGGCGCCTATACCGGTGCGCACAGCGCAGCACCCGGCAAGTTTGAACAGGCCAACGGCGGAACCATTTTGCTGGATGAAATCTCCGAAATGGATCTCGGGCTTCAGGCTAAATTGCTGCGTGTATTACAGGAGCGGGAAGTCGAGCGCCTGGGGGGCCGCAAGAGTATTAAGCTGGATGTGCGAGTGATTGCGACGTCCAACCGGGACATGCACGCGGAAGTGTCGGCGGGAAAATTCCGGGAGGACTTATACTTCCGGCTTAGCGTATTGCCACTGCAGTGGGCACCGTTGCGGGATCGCCGCGAGGACATTCTGCCCTTGGCCAATCAGCTTCTGAAACGTCATGCGGCGAAGCAGCACCGTGCTGGCGTCAGCCTCGGAGAATCTGCCCGCCAGGCGCTGCTGAATTATTTATGGCCAGGTAATGTACGGGAACTGGACAACGTGATGCAGCGCGCCCTGATCTTGCAGCCGGGCAATGCGATTTCGGCAGAAGATCTCGGGTTAAAGGCAACCATGGCCTACAGCGCCAAACCCTCACTCATGGATGCGGCCAATGCGGGGCCAGCTTACAGTCGTCCAGTTAACGTTTCTGGTGAAGGTAGCCTCCCGCGGACAGAAGATGAAAGCCTTTTCGCCACGGGCGAAGGGGTGGAAGCCCATGGCCACAACGCTGCCCTGGGCAACGACCTGCGACAGCGCGAATTCGAAATCATTATCGATACGCTCCGCCAGGAAAATGGCAGCAAGAAAAACACCGCGGAGCGTCTGGGCATCAGCCCGCGAACCTTGCGATACAAGCTTGCGCGTTTGCGGGAGGACGGCTTCGAAATCAGCTCCTCAAAAGCCCGGTTCGCCGGCAATGCCCAGCCTGTTGGCTAATGGTAGTTAACCCCGGAATCAGCTAAACAGGCCATTTTTTGAGCGGAAAAAACTTCTCATTTAAAGCCAAAAAAATAGTTTGTGTTTTTTTGCTTTTTGGTCATAATTCCGCTATATCTTTGTAGGAAGATATACCTGATATAGCCCGGCTCCGATAGCGCCATTGGTGCATCCGCAGGAGCCATGCGGGTTGTAATCGGGGTCCTCCGCGAGACGCAGTCTTGTCCGAGGCGAGCTTTCGTATCATTGCAGACTGAGGAGTCTTTGATATGGGTTTAGAAGTTCTGGATAACAACCTGGATACTGGCTACGACGAAGACGTAGTTTCCAGTGCAAACGACAACACGCACAACCTGGATGCCCGCCGGCGTTTGGAAGATAAAATGGAAGAGCTGCGTCTGCGCCGCGAAATGCGGGAATTCGATTTTGATGATTAGGTAGTAGCTGTAAGCTACACGCCGCAAGCGAAAGAAGGGAAAAGAACTCTCCCGTAGGTCGGACAAGACGTGAGCTCCGCGAATGTCGCCATCCGACGTTGCATTGTCGGAAGGCGCCTACGGCTTTTTCGACCTACGGATCATAATACCTATTCACCATTCACCATTCACCATTCACCCATCACTTATCACCGCTCTCCATTAACCAATCATTCGTCATTCACAAAGCTGGCCCGCTTTGTGCTATTTCCCCTCGTAACCATGTTTTTTCTCCTGAAACGACAAAAAATTGTCGCCCAAAAGGAGAGCAAAAATAGCGCTGCGAGAGATTACCATGACCGATCGAGTAGATATCAACCGCTTACTTCTTGAGATGCGATCCATTAAATCGCAGACCCAGGCTTTTGGTGCTCAGGGGTTGGCTGCGAAAGATGTTGCCGGTGTCGGTAATTTGCAGGGCACGCAAAAGGTTAACGGGCCGCAGTTCGGCGAGTTGATGGAACAGGCGATCAACAAGGTCAACGAGGTGCAGCAGGCATCCAGCGCCATGTCCACCGCCTATGTCAAAGGCGATCCCAATGTTGATGTTACGGATGTGATGATTGCGTCGCAAAAGGCGAGCGTCGCATTCGAATCCATGGTGCAGGTGCGCAACAAACTGGTGGAAGCCTACCGGGACGTGATGAACATGCCGATCTAGCTCGGCAACCCCTGAGTGGTAGCCGACAGCACAGTAAAGCTAAAGAACAATAGCTGCGCATTTTAATCACTACTTTCCGATCGTCAGAAAAAATTCGAAACAAGAGAAACATTATGGCCGAAGCGTCAGACATAGTCCCGGAGTCCCGCAGCAGTCGTTCACGCAACACCAGTGACCTTGTCAGCGGCTTCAGTAATCTGAACCTGTTGCGCCAGGCGGGTTTGATGGTCGGTATTGCGGCGAGTGTTGCCATTGGTTTTGCCGCGGTATTGTGGAGTCAGGGCGAAGATTACCGGCCGCTGTATGGCAGTCTCGACAGACTCGATTCCGCAGAAGTCGGTGGGATACTCGACTTCAACAGCATTCCCTATAAAATTGACATATCGACCGGTGCGCTGCTGGTACCGGTGGATGACATCAATAAAGCGCGTTTGAAGCTCGCTGAATCCGGCATCCCAGGAAAGACGTCTATCGGTTTTGAGTTGCTGGACCAGGAACAGCCACTTGGCACCAGTCAATTTATGGAAACCACGCGTTATCGCCGCGGCCTTGAAGGTGAGCTGGCTCGTACTATTACCAGTATCAACGCCGTAAGGGCGGCTCGGGTGCATCTTGCCATTCCCAAACAATCCGTATTCGTGCGCGATGGGCGCGAACCCAGTGCGTCAGTTTTTCTTGAGCTGTTTCCTGGGCGCGGCATTCAATCGGCACAGATTCGCGGCATTGCCAATCTGGTGGCGTCGAGTATTCCCGAACTGAAACTGGATAACGTGACGGTGGTGGATCAGAAGGGCAATCTTCTGTCGGCATCCATGCTGGAAGACAAGCGACTCACGCAAGCGTCCCAACAGCTGGAATATTCCCGTGAAGTGGAAAACGACGTGATCATGCGCGTACGTCGATTATTGACACCGATTGTCGGCGCCGAGAATTTCAAAACAGAAGTCAGCGCGGATCTGGATTTCACTGAAGTCGAACAGGCCGAAGAATCTTACGACCCCAATTTGAGTGTGTTGCGAAGCGAACAGGTTGTCGAGGAAACGGTATCCAACGGCGCAACCGCTACAGGTATTCCGGGCGCATTGAGCAACCAGCCTCCGGCGGAGGGCGCGGCGCCCGTCACAGCGGAAGCTGCCAATACTGCTCCCGGCGATGCACCGGGAATTCCGCTGAACAGTCGGTCCCAGGCAACACGTAATTACGAATTGGATCGCACCATCAGTTACACAAAATATGAAAAAGGCCAGTTGCGCCGTTTATCCGTGGCCGTGGTGGTGGACAACAAAGAGACCATCGACCCCGCAACCGGTGAAGTGACTCGAGTGCCTTGGACAGACGCAGAGCTGCAAAGCTTGACTACACTGGTGAGAGACGCAGTCGGTTATTCCGCAGCGCGCAATGACAGCGTCAATATTTTAAACGCACCGTTTTTGCCAGTGGAAGCGCCGGTAGCGGTAGCACAGGAGTGGTGGCAGACAGATTGGTTCAAATCACTCGCCAAGCAAATAGCTGGCGTATTGATTATCGCATTGCTGATTGTCGGGCTTTTGCGGCCGGTATTCAAAAGCCTCGCACGTAGCGGGTCTGCCAGTAAATTCCAGGACGAGGAGAGAGAACTGGAAGCCTTGCGCGCGGCAGGTATTGATTCTCTCGATTCGCTCTCCAATGAAACGGTCACTTTGACCGGTGGCGATTCTCTGGCATTGCCCAGTCCGGAAGAAAGTTACGAACATCAATTGAACGCAGTAAAAGGCCTGGTCGCGGAAGATGCAGGACGTGTTGCCCAAGTGATTAAACGGTGGATAAACGAAGAATGAGCCTAGCCCCCAAAGCCAAACAGCCGGCAAAAAATTCCCAGGCTGCCACAATACAGGCGAGCGCCACCAACCAGAATAAGGATGTGGCCAAGCCCATCAAGATGTCTGGCATTGATCAGGCAGCGATTTTGTTAATGAGTCTCGGCGAAGCGTCAGCGGCGGAAGTGCTCAAACACATGGGGCCAAAGGAAGTGCAGCGCCTGGGCAGTGCCATGTCCCAGTTGTCCAATATTCAACAGTTTGAGGTGGAGGCTGTTCTTGCCAACTTTATGGACCAGGTGCGTACGCAAACGGGCCTGGGTATGGGCGCCGACAGCTACATTCGCAATATGCTGGTAACCGCGTTGGGCGAAGACAAAGCCAATGGGTTGATCGACCGCATCCTGTTGGGCGGCAACACCACCGGGCTGGATACACTGAAATGGATGGAAGCCCGTTCAGTGGCAGACATTATTCGCAACGAACACCCGCAGATTCAGGCGATTGTCCTGGCGTATCTGGACCCTGATCAGTCTGCCGAAGTGTTGGGTTATTTCACTGAAAAAACCCGGCTGGATGTCATGATGCGCGTCGCTTCTTTGGACACCGTGCAACCGAGTGCATTGCAGGAACTGAACGATATTCTTGAGAAGCAATTCTCCGGCAGTTCCGGTTCCCAGACCAAAGCCATGGGTGGTTATAAAACCGCAGCGGAAATCATGAACAATCTTGAAGGCAACCTCGAAGCTGAATTGCTGGATTCCATCAAAGCGCTCGACGACGACATGGGTACGCAGATCCAGGATTTGATGTTCGTATTCGAAAACCTGAAAGACGTGGACGACCGTGGCGTTCAGGCTTTGTTGCGGGAAATTTCCTCGGATATTCTTATTCTTGCGCTTAAAGGTGCCGACGACACGCTGGCGGACAAAGTCTTCAAGAATATGTCGAAGCGCGCCGCCGAGCTGCTCCGTGACGACCTCGAGGCCAAAGGCCCTGTGCGCGTCTCCGAAGTGGAAGCCGCCCAAAAAGAAATTCTCACCATCGCCCGCCGTATGGCCGATGCTGGAGAACTGATTTTGGGCAGCAGCCGAGAGGAGATGATTTAAGGGAAAAGAGCAAAGAGCAAAGAGCAAAGGGAAAAGGGAAAAGGGAAAAGATGGCGGACGGTCTCAATGAGAAGAAGTTCGATCTTGACTTTGACTGAAACGTGAATTTTTAAGTTGTATCTATGAATTGTGATTTGAAGTGTACAAGTCTTCTAGCTATTTCTGGTTCTGCCGGATGCACGAATCTTTTCCCTTTTTCCTTTTCCCTTTTCCCTTGCGGTTTTTCCTCTCATGTCCGATAAAAAGCCCATCAACCGCATCCCCTTCGAGAGCCTGACGCAGGTCGACAAATGGTCGCTGCCGCGTATGGGGGAAGGGGGGCAGGTGATCAGCGCGGCGCAGGAGGAAGCGCTGCGTAGCCGCGAGCGCATTGAAGATGTGATAGAGCCGGTTCAGCACAAGCCGATGACCGCGGAGCAGTTGAATGAAATTGCGGAGCAAGCGGAGCAGGAAGGTTACAAGGCAGGTTTTGACAAGGGTGTGGCCGAAGGTCTGGAACAGGGTCGGCAGCAGGGGGAATCCCTGGGGCAGCAACAGGCTTATCAGGAAAATCAGGCGGCATTGACGCAACAAGTACAGCAACTGCAAGCGGTTTGCTCATCGTTGATGGAACCGCTCAACCAACAGGATGCCGCAGTCGAGAAAGCGGTGGTTGAAATGGCGGTGGGTTTGGCAAAGCATCTTCTGTTGCAGGAGCTTGCAACCGGTTCGGCGGGGCTGGAGCGGGTGGTTCATCAAGCGCTCGGCGCACTGCCCATGGGTGCCGCTAATATCCGCATCTTCATGCATCCGGACGACCTGGCGTTGGTGGAGCACAACCTTCCTGGCCGCGGCGACAACTGGAAATTCATCGGCGACAATCGGCTCCACCGGGGTGGTTGTCGCATAGAGTCGGATGACTCAGTGGTCGATTTTTCGGTTGAACGCCGTCTGAAAGATTATCTTCAGGCTGTCAGCGATGACACCGGGACGGATGATAATGCGGAGGAGTTGACGGACGCTTCTGTCGTAACGGATACATCTCTGGCGACGGATATCTCTTCGGCAGAGCCCGGCTGGGCAGCACCCGCTTCATCAGCCCCGGCTGATCCATCCATTGGCGACAGTCATGACTCCACCAATTAATACATCCGAGCGCAAGCCGCTGCTCACACGTATGCGCAAGTACCGCAATTATGCCGCCCTCGACGGGCAGCCGGCAGCGGAAGGTCGTATTACGCGGATGGTGGGCTTAACTCTGGAAGCTGTCGGCTTGAACGTATCCGTCGGTCACCAGTGCCAGGTATTTACCTCCGCACAGCGGATTATTGAAGCGGAGGTGGTCGGCTTCTCAGAGAACAAAACTTTCCTAATGCCGGTGCAAAAAGTGGAGGGACTGCAGCCGGGGGCACGAGTGGTTCCGGTGGAAGCTCACCGCGCGTTGAGTATTGATAGCTCCGCCATGGGGCGTATCATCAACGGCCTGGGTCAGCCCCTGGATGGCAAAGGGCCGTTGCGTGGCGACACACGCATTGATCTGGCGCCATCCACCATCAACCCCCTGCATCGTCACCCCATTGATGAGCCTCTGGATGTGGGTATTCGAGCCATCAACGGTTTGATGACAGTGGGCAAAGGGCAGCGTATCGGCCTGTTTGCCGGCAGTGGTGTGGGAAAGAGCGTACTCATGGGGATGATGACGCGTTTCACTGAGGCGGAAGTGGTTGTGGTGGGCCTGATCGGTGAGCGTGGCCGTGAGGTGAAGGAATTTATTGACCACATTCTGGGCGAAGAGGGACTGCGCCGTTCAGTGGTGGTTGCTGCGCCTGCAGATGATGCGCCACTTATGCGCTTGCGTGCGTCCTATTTGGCAACGCGGGTAGCGGAATATTTTCGCGACCAAGGTAAAAGCGTGCTGTTGCTGATGGATTCCTTGACGCGCTTTGCTCAGGCCCAGCGAGAAATTTCATTGGCCATTGGTGAGCCGCCAGCCACGAAGGGCTACCCGCCCTCGGTGTTCGCGCGTATTCCTGAACTGGTGGAACGCGCCGGCAATGCGGACAAAGGCCAGGGGTCGATTACCGCATTTTATACGGTACTGACCGAGGGCGATGATCTGCAGGACCCCATTGCGGATTCAGCCCGGGCAATTCTCGACGGTCACGTGGTGCTGTCTCGCCAGTTAGCCGAAGAGGGGGTTTACCCCGCCATTGACGTTGAAGCGTCGATCAGCCGGGTTATGCCGAACATTGTTAGCGATGAGCACCTAAAGCAAGCTCAGCAGTTCAAGCGACTGCTGGCCCGCTACCGCAGCAATAAGGATTTAATCGCCATTGGCGCCTACAGCAAGGGCAGTGACCCGGAGATTGACCGCGCCATAGAGCGCTTCCCGCATTTGACTGCCTACATCGGCCAAGGTATGCGCCAACAGGCACCGTTGGCCGAATGCATGACGAAACTGAACGTACTGCTGGCACCGGGTGCGGGCACTGCCAAGCGGGAGTCGCCTCTCGCCCAGCAAGCAGCCCAATCGAAGTCTCCCCTGAGTGATGGCCGATAGACGAATTGTGACACGAGGGGAACTTGTAGCCTGGACGGAGTGCAACGCAATCCGGGAAGACCTTCTGCTGACTGCCCCGGATTGCGTTGCATTTCATCCGAGCTACCGCGGGCACAAGCCTGGTGATAAATTGAGAGGGCCGGTAAATGGCAATTGCCAGATCCAAGCGTTTAGCCGTTGTGTTGGAATTGGCCGAGCGAGCAAAAGAAAAGGCCGCGAAGGAGTTCGAGCAGACGCGGCAGTTGGTTGCCGAGGAGCAGCTCAAGTTGAGCCAGCTGGCCGATTATTATCAGGATTACCAACAGAGCTTCACTGGCCAGCGCGCCATGCATGTGCAGGAACTGGTTAAACAGCGCGCTTTCCTTCAACAGTTGAGTGAGGCTCAAAAGCAGCAGCAGGGGACTGTAAACCGGGCCGAGGCGCTGCTTGAACAGAAACGCGGTGCCTGGCAGGTTGCGCACCTCAAGCATCAAACACTAGGCGACCTCATAAAGCGCTACCGGGCTGATGAAGAGCTCGCACTCGATAAGAAGGAGCAAAAGATGCTGGATGAGTGGTTCCAGCAGTCCCAGGGGCAGCGTTGACGCCAGATATTGTCCCGGGTGTTGCCGCCACTATGCCGCATGAGCTGCAACATCTTGCCGCTTTCCGCCTCAAATAGTGTCTCCAGAACATCAAAAACCGCCGCAGCCCAGGCATGTCGCGCACTCTCAAGCTGTGGCACAAGCCTTGCTAATATCCGGATAACATCTTCTATCTGGAAAAGCGAAAACCTCCTATGCCGTCCATATTGCCGGAATTCGTTGCCACCACTTCACCTGCCACTGTTTCCCCAGCCAAGCTGCGCAACGCTGCGTCTGCTGATCGCAGCGACGGGTCGGCCAGCAGTTTCCGCGATTCCCTGGCGGCAGAAACCCGTCAGCAATCCCGCGCAGATGCGTCCCGCGCCTCTGAACGTACCGGTAAAGACGACGCGGTGCGGAACGGGGATGCGAATAAGAGCGTAGACAGGGCGGCAGATAGCGCTGAATCTGCTGAAGGTTCCGTAACCGATAATGCCGAAACCGACAGTGCCGCAGCCGATCAGGATCGACCCACTGAATACACCTCTGGGTTTCCGCACAACCTGCTTGTCAAAGAACCGGCGGTACCCGCAACCGGGCCCCTGACTGACGGTGTCGCTTCAAAAGCGGCCGGAACGCCACTATTAATCTCAGATTTTGTGAATGGCCGTGCGATGCTCTCAGGTAAAGCTGACAGTTCGCTGCCGGGGCCCTCGTTGACGCCGAATGCGGAGCTGGGTACTCAGGCTGCACCGGCGTCCGTCACCCTGCTTAACACCGGCAAAACGGGAGATCTGTCGCTCAATCCGCAAATGGGGTCTCTGAACCTGGCTTCTGCTGTGGGCAAAGCCTTCAAACTCGAAACCACACAACTGGGCCTGCCCGGAGCCTCTACACAGGCCGCGGGTGAAGCCTTTGATATTGGCAGCGCCTTGACCTCGCTTAACCCAATCAGCGGCACCGCGGGCGCCAGCCTCGGGGATGCAGCCAGCGGACGGGTTCAGGTCCCCATTACCGTCACTTTCGGACAACCCCAATGGGCCGGTATGGTGGCCGAGCGGAGTGCGCAGCTTTTTTCCCAGAACATCAACAATGCAGAGCTCTTGTTGGACCCGCCAGAACTCGGCCGTATGACGGTGCATATTCAGGTTCATCAGAATGATCAGGCCAGCGTGACTTTTACCAGCGCCAACCCCAGCGTGCGGGAAGCACTGGATCAGAGTAGCCAGCGTCTGCGGGACCTGATGGCTGAACAAGGGCTGAACCTGGTTGACGTGGACGTCTCCGACGAACGCTCGCCCCAGAGCCGTGATCCCGAGAGTGACAGCCGGTCCGGTCCGGCAGTAGCGACCAACGACACCGCCGATGATGACGCGGACATGGTAGCCAGCCCCACAAACGATACGTTGCACGCAACGGTAAGTACCGGCATTGATCATTATGTTTAAATAAAAGGGAAAAGGGAAAAGATAAAGAGCTGCAAGCCGCAAGTTCGTGCCAAACCTTGTAGGGCGAAAAAGCCTAAGCGCCTTCCGCCGAAACGTGCAGCAAGCGAATCGCTCCGGCATAAAACGTCAAGCCACGATTACATCCGCTTTGTCTCTATCTTTAGCTTGCAGCTTGCAGCTTGAGGCTTTTCCCTTCCCCTTCCCCTTCCCCTTCCCCTTTCCCTTTCCCTTTCCCTTTCCCACATCCCCACCAACTGGCACACCTATTGCTCTTCCATAAAAAATACCTGTGTATGACGGATATTTGACATGGCCGACAATAAATATTTAGACGATTCCGAAGACGAAAGCGAAAGCGAAGAGACGACGCAGCCGGACAATAGTGGCAGAAACAGAATTATCCTGTTCGCGGTGCTGGGAGTCCTGCTGGTGGCTCTTTCTGTTGGCGGTACCTTGCTGGCGGTGAAGCTGTTGGGGCCTGAACCCGCACCTGCGGCACCGGTGGCCGAGACAGGTGAAACGGCAACCATTGATGAGGATGCAGAGGAATCCGATGCGGAGGCGGCGCTTCAATTAGCGGAGTCGGACTCGGCTGCGGCGAAAAAGCCCGCGATCTACTATCCGATCACGCCGCCGCTCATTGTGAATTTCGACGCTCGCGGGCGCCAGCGCTTTTTGCAGGTGGAGATCGCACTGATGACCAGAGATAACGACGTGGTAAATGCGATTGATCTGCACATGTCGATGATTCGCAACAGTCTGATTTTGTTGATTGGCAGTCATTTGTATGAAGAGCTGCAAACTGCCGAAGGCAAGGAAATACTGCGCCAGCAATGCTTACAGGAAATGCAGCGTCTGATGGAGCAGGAAATAGGCAGGCCCGGCATCGAACAGGTGCTGTTTACCAACTTTGTGATGCAATAGGGGCTGATGTGCAGGATTTACTGTCACAAGACGAGATTGATGCGCTGCTCCACGGAGTCGACGACGGTGATATTGATACTGACGGCGACGAGGACCTTGGTGCTATCCATCCCTACGACCTGACGAGTCAGGATCGTATAGTACGTGGGCGTATGCCCACCCTCGAGATGATTAACGAGCGATTCACCCGCTATACCCGGGTGAGCATGTTCAATTTGCTACGCCGCACCGCAGATGTTTCCGTCGGCGGAATCCAGATTCAGAAATTTGGCGAATATGTACACACCCTGTACGTACCCACCAGTTTGAACATGGTGAAATTCCGCCCTTTGCGTGGTACGGCATTGATAATTCTTGACGCGCGGCTGGTTTTCAAACTAGTGGACAATTTCTTTGGTGGCGATGGTCGTCACGCCAAGATCGAAGGGCGTGAATTTACCCCGACGGAACTGCGCGTTGTGCAGATGGTTCTGGATCAGATATTTGTGGATTTGCGGGAAGCCTGGCGTGCAGTCAAACCTATCGAGTTTGAATATATCAATTCAGAAGTAAACCCTTCCATGGCGAATATTGTCAGCCCCAGTGAAGTGGTGGTTGTCAGTACCTTCCATATCGAACTCGACGGCGGTGGCGGTGAGCTGCACATTACTCTGCCATACTCCATGATCGAACCGATCCGGGAAGTGCTGGACGCTGGCTTGCAATCCGACACCGATGACCGGGACGATCGGTGGGTGCGTGCATTGCGTGAAGACGTCATGGACGCAAAAGTGTACCTGGAGTGCAACGTGGCAAAGCGGGACATTCCATTGCGTGACATTGTCGATTTACGCGAGGGCGACGTGATCCCGATCACTATGCCGGATCTCCACGTAGTCACGGCCAATGGTGTGCCCATGTTCCGTACTACACTCGGGCAAAGTAATGAACACCTGGCGTTGCGCGTCGCCGAGTTTGTCGACCGTACCAGCGCCCACATCACCAGTGAAGAAGGTAAATAGCATGAGCGATGACGACATCAACCAAAATGACCTGGCCGATGAATGGGCGGCTGCCATGGAGCAGCAGGTTGAACAGGACTCAGGCGCAACGAAAACGGGTGCCAAGGCCGTTGAGCTCGAAGAATTCGGTGAAACGCCAACCAAAGGTTCCAACACGAATCCTGATCTGGACGTCATCCTGGATATTCCGGTTTCTATATCCATGGAAGTTGGCCGCACAGGAATTACCATCCGCAACCTGTTGCAGCTGAACCAGGGCTCGGTAATCGAGCTGGATCGCCTCGCTGGCGAGCCCCTGGATGTTTTGGTTAACGGAACCCTGATTGCCCACGGTGAAGTGGTGGTTGTGAACGAAAAATTCGGTATTCGCATGACGGATGTCATTAGCCCGTCTGAACGCATCAAGAAGCTTCGTTAGGAATCCTCATGGTATTTACCGGGCGTTTAGCTGCAGGTTTGACTGTTTTTCTTCTTACAGCGCCCGCATTGGCTGCTAAACAGACTGCTGAAGAGACCGCCGCAAAGATGACAGCACCGCCCGTGGCGCTTGGCAACGTGGCACTCGGGCTGATCTTTGTTGTGGCGCTAATACTGCTGTTGGCTTGGATACTGAAAAAGCTCGGGCATGGTGGCGGCGTCCATTCAAAAAACATGAGAACCATCGCGACATTGCCGGTCGGCGCACGGGAGCGTGCGGTGCTGGTACAGGTGGGCGAACAACAAATTCTGCTAGGCGTCGCCCCTGGTCGAGTGAACTGCCTGCACGTTTTTGATACACCGGTGATAACGCCCACACCGAACTCGGGTGGAGCGTCGGGACCACTATCGGGATCGGACATTGCCACAAAGTTCAAAGAAATTCTGAATCAGAAAATGGGTCGTCCATGACTGTCCGGCCCCAAAGTCGAACACGCATTTCCGCTTCCGCTTTTCACGTCGTTGCCTCTATGTCGCTAGCCAATTTACGCATTCTGTTGATACTCTTCTCGGTATTTTTACTCGCGGCATCGCCGACATTTGCCCAGGAAGACTCCCTCGATCAGGCGATTCAGGACAACCAGGCGGCTGCACCCGGGTCCGGCTTCAGAGCAATTCCCGGTTTGCCGGCCGTCACAGTCGAGACCAACCCGGATGGGTCCGAAGATTACAGCATAAGCCTGCAAGTGCTGTTGCTGATGACGGCACTGTCGTTTCTGCCGGCCATGTTGATGATGATGACATCGTTCACCCGTATCATCATTGTCTTTTCCATTTTACGGCAGGCTCTTGGGTTGCAACAGTCGCCGTCGAACCAGATTCTCATCGGTCTGTCACTGTTTCTGACATTTTTCATCATGACCCCGGTGTTTGAGGAAGTGAATCAGAACGCCCTGCAGCCTTACATTAATGAACAGCTGACCGCACCGCAGGCGCTGGAAGCCACCAAAAAGCCGTTTCACGAATTCATGATGGCGCAGACGCGGGAATCTGACCTGCAATTGTTCTTTCGTATTTCCGGACGGGAAATGGTCGACGGACCCGAGGATGTGCCCTTCAGCTTGCTGATGCCTGCGTTCATCACGTCCGAATTGAAAACCGCGTTTCAGATCGGTTTCATTATATTTATTCCGTTTCTCGTAATTGACATTGTAGTCGCCAGTGTATTGATGGCCATGGGTATGATGATGCTCTCGCCGTTGATTATCTCTTTGCCTTTCAAGATCATGTTGTTCGTATTGGTCGATGGTTGGGCGCTTATTATTGGCACTTTGGCGGCCAGTTTCGGTGTGTAGGTGACATATGACTCCTGAAATTGCCCTGGGTCTTTTCGGTGAAGCGTTTTATCTCACCGTCATTATGGTGCTGATTATTGTTGGCCCGAGTCTGCTCGTGGGTCTTGTGGTCAGCACGTTTCAGGCAGCAACCCAGATCAACGAGCAAACGTTGAGCTTTCTTCCACGACTGATCATGACGCTGGCCACCATTATGGTCACCGGCCCGTGGCTGGTGCAAAGCCTGATGGACTTGTTCAATCGTCTGATGTATGACATTCCCAATCTGATCGGGTAAATCTAATGCGAACCGCCACTATTCACACAGCCTGATTACCGCTGGAACCGACTGCCAATGGTCTTTACCGAAACCGAAATAGCGCTGTTCCTGCAGCAATATCTGTTTCCGTTCTTCCGGATCGGCATGTTGTTTATGGTGATGCCGATTATTGGCACGCGGCTGGCGCCTGCCCGCGCTCGCATCGCATTGGCATTTGCCACCACCATTGTGGTAGTGCCGATGTTGCCACCCATGACGGCCAGCGCCAGCTTGTCCATACAGACTTTGATCATCATTGCGCAGGAGCTGATGATTGGCGGGGCAGTGGGCTTCGCCTTCCAAGTGGTATTTCAGGTGTTTGTGCTGAGTGGGCAGTTCATGGCGATGAAAATGGGGCTGGGGTTTGCATCCATGAATGACCCGGCCAACGGCGTCCAAACGACAGTGCTTTCCCAGTTCTATTTGATGCTGGTGACGCTGATATTCATTGCCATCAATGGGCACCTGGTTCTGATCAGCATGATCGTCGAAAGCTTTCACGCCTTACCCGCAGGAGCCTCCTCCTTGACCCGGGAAAATCTTTACGCCATGGCTTCTCTCGGCAGCTGGATGTTTGTCGGCGCGTTGATCATATCATTGCCGGTTCTCACGTCTCTGTTAATCGTCAACATCGCCTTTGGTGTGATGAGTCGCGCGGCGCCGCAGTTGAATATCTTCGCTGTAGGCTTTCCATTTACATTGCTTTGTGGTCTCGGCCTGATCTGGGTCGGGCTTTCTGCGTTCCACACAAATTTTGACGCAGTCACCGATGAAGGCTTTGCCTTTGTTCATAACTTGTTGAGTGGGCGCTGATGGCTGAGCAGGATTCTTCACAGGAAAAAACCCAGGAAGCCACCCCGCGCAAACTCGAAAAAGCGCGGGAAGATGGCCAGGTACCGCGTTCGCGGGAACTGACGACCTCTGCGGTATTGTTGGCCGGCACTGTGGGCCTTTATCTTTTCGGCAGCGCCATCGCCAGCAGTCTCGCTGGAATATTGACATACAACTTCGAATTGTCGCGGGAGGTGATTTTCGATCCCAACCTCATGTTTGATCAGCTCGGCCAGTCATTTCTGCAGGCGCTCCTGGGATTATTGCCGCTGTTTATCGTTCTCGTTGTGGCCGCTTGTGTAGCGCCTGTTGCACTGGGCGGTTGGCTATTCAGCGGCAAGTCCATCATGCCCAAGCTCAATCGTATGGACCCATTGGCCGGGCTCAAACGCATGTTTTCCGCCAAGTCGCTGGTGGAGCTGGTCAAGTCCATCGGCAAGGTTCTGGTGGTAGTGGGGGTCGCGTTTGCTTGCCTGAATATGATGCAGAGCGAGCTGCTTGGCCTTTCCCGGGAAAGCATCAGCAACGGCATGAAACACTCGTTGGAGCTGAGTGTGTGGGCGGCAATCTTCATCTCCGCAGCGACCTTGTTGATTGCAGCTGTGGATGTGCCGTTTCAGATGTGGGATCACGCGAAAAAGCTGAAAATGAGTATGCAGGAAGTCAAGGATGAAATGAAAGATACGGAAGGTAAGCCAGAGGTGAAAGGCCGCATCAGGCAGCTGCAACGGGAGATGGCAAACCGACGAATGATGGCGGCGGTTCCGGAAGCGGATGTCATCATCACCAACCCAACCCACTATTCGGTTGCGTTAAAGTACGACCCCGAAACCATGGACACGCCGATTCTTCTAGCCAAGGGTGTGGACAATATGGCGATGAAAATTCGCGAAATCGCGAAGGCCCATAAGGTTGAGTTCGTTCAGTCGCCAGTCCTCGCCCGTGCGGTCTACCACACGACCGAAATCGACAGTCAAATTCCCGCCGGCCTGTACGTCGCCGTGGCGCAAGTGCTCGCGTATGTTTTCCAGCTGCGCAATTTCCGCAAGGGACGTGGCGACAAACCGCCATTCCCGAAAAATGTGCCGGTGCCACCGGATATGGTGTTTAAATAGACAAGCGGCTTCTCGTCTCGCACCGGAGCATTATAAATGGCTCTCTAACCGATTCTGGTAACTCAGGTTTCGGAGTTGGATTACCACTTAATTATGCGCTGAAGTTAAGCACTTCGTAAGCAAGGTGTGGTGCTACAGGGGGAGAGTTCCTAAAAACGCCGTAAATACGTCCCTGTAGGCTCCGGCACAAGGTCCCTCTTGTGATGGTTTTAGAAACTCTCCCCCTGCATCACCACTGCGGCGTATCCACCTATTGCCTTCTTCACCTGTTTGGTTATGAAGAAAAGTTGCCTCGAACTCCGAAACATGAATGGTAAGTTCCGCTTGAACACGAGGCCGCCGAGTAGCATACGATCTGATCTATCCCTGCGTGGCTTTGTTGCGCCCACATACTGAACAGCACCAGGGCGATGGCCAATAGTAGCCAGCCGACCGAACGTTGCTCTTCTGACTTGCTCGATTTATTGTTGCTGAGGCTAGCCCCAGTTCGATTGCGCTGACCGATCGGCTGGCTTTTGTGCATTAGGTTGTGCATGGCTTCGTTCCCCTAGCTTGGTGTGGTTTTTGTTACGTAAGCCATTGGCTTAGGTTGTATGGCTGAAAGCCTGTATAGCCATTACAACAACGGGATCAGGCCAGCAGCTGACACAAAAGGGAGAAAGCCATGACCAATTGTGATCAAAACGGGCAGCGCATGTTGAAAACTGTGACGAAGCCTAAGCCTGCCTGGATGACGTTTGATATGATCACCGAGAGCAGTGGCAGCCAGCAGCCTCATCACTCAACCAATGGTATCGGTATGCAGCAATGGCGGGTTTCGGTATTTGGCGAAGGCGCCTATCGTGGTAACGTCGCGCTCGTCACTTTGTCAGAGACGCCGATGCTGTCAGATTGGATGCAAGAGCAGGCCCGACAGTCCGGCGCGCCGGCGAGCTGTTTTGCCTGGGCGAAAGACGACGGCTTTCATGTCCATTGTTTCAATGGCCAGAGCGCCATTGGCTGTTGTGGGCATGGGCTCTTAGCCACGGCATATGTGTTGCATAATCAAGCATCCGGCTGGACTAACGCCAAGCTGTACCACGGTGAGCAGAGTGAGTTACTCCAAGTGCGCTGGCATGAAGAGGCGGTGTGGTTGGCTTTGCCCCGTTTGAATCAACGCTCAATACCGGTGCCTGAATGGGTAAAAAGTGCATTTTCATTGACGCCGGTGGCGGCCGCCGAGGCCGGCGGTGATGATGACTACTTGATACTGGAATTTGACGTTAACAGACGGCTGATTGATATCGACGTTGTTCATCAACACATTGTTGCCAATACGCGTCGTGGGGTTATAGTGACCCAGACCGGCAATACGGATTATGATTTTCTGCTTCGTTATTTTGCGCCGCAATACGGCGCTGACGAAGATGCAGTTACCGGGTCAGCCAATCGGGTCCTGGCGGACTATTGGTCATCGCGAACTGGTAAAAACCAGTTTCGTGCGCTGCAATGTCCGAGGCTTGGTTTTGGGACAAGTTCCGGTTCCGGTTCTGGTGATGGTTCTGTAAAGCAAGGTGTAGAAGGTGGCGTAGTCCTGTCATGCTTGACCGAGAATTTTGCGGAAATCAGTGGCCAGGTTAACTTCATGTTTTAGCCCGGGCCAGTTTCAACTAATGAAAGTGCTGGAGACGCCTTGATATCTGATTCCATCGAAAGCAATAGTCCCGCCGAAGCAGCACAGTCGCACAAGGCGGTCGGTTCGCCGACTGACGGTGGCGATGAGAACCGCGTTGCTCAATTTTCGTCTACCCGAAATCAATCGGTGCAGTTCTGTGCACCGCTGGAGCTGGAAGATTACGGTCTCCAGGCGATGCCACAAACCAGCCCGCCGAAGTGGCATTTGGCTCACACCACCTGGTTTCTTGAAACCTTCGTATTGCAACCCTTTGAAAAGTCATTCAAGCCTTTCAATGCGCAGTTCGAGCAGATGTTCAATTCCTACTACAACGGCATCGGCGAACAATTTCCGCGTTCCCAACGGGGCTTGTTGTCGCGCCCTTGCCTCAGTGAGGTATTGGATTACCGTCGCCAGATCGATGCCCGCATCATAGCGTTGATGAATGACAGCGCCCACCCGGATCATCAGGAAATTCTGGCGCGAGTGCAATTGGGCGTGCATCACGAGCAGCAGCATCAGGAACTGTTTTTTACCGATATCAAGTACAGCCTTTCAGTGAATCCGCTGAATATTGCATTGTATCCAACAAGTACGAAACAGGAGCACTCCACACGCGCGCAGGATTTTGGACAGGGCTGGCACCAGAATGATGGAGGTTTGGTGAGAATTGGATACCAGGGTGCTGGATTTTGTTATGACAATGAGACGCCGGCACATCGGGTTTTTCTTGAACCTTTTGAAATAGCCAACCGATTGGTCACCAACGGTGAGTTTTTGACATTTTTGAATGATGGCGGGTACCACAAACCTGAACTGTGGCTCGCGGATGGCTGGGCTTGCGTTCAACAGAATGGTTGGAATATGCCTTTGTATTGGCGACAGCGAGATGAAGGCTGGTTCGAATACACACACGCTGGCGTTCGACCTCTCGATCCATCACGCCCCGTCTGTCATGTCAGCGCTTATGAAGCTGATGCCTTTGCTCGCTGGGCCGGCGCTCGTTTACCAACGGAATTCGAATGGGAATCCGTTGCCAAAGACTACCCTGTACAGGGGCAGTTTGTGGAGGAGGGTAGCTACCATCCACAAGCGGCACAGGGTGAAGGGTTGCAGCAACTATTTGGTAGCGTTTGGGAGTGGACCAGCAGTGCCTACGGTCCCTATCCCGGTTACCAACCTGCCGCTGGCGCACTTGGCGAATACAATGGCAAATTCATGTGTAATCAATGGGTATTGCGCGGTGGGTCCTGTGTCAGTAGTCGGAGCCATTTACGTGCGACTTATCGCAATTTTTTCTATCCCCAAGACCGCTGGCAGTTCACGGGTATTCGATTGGCGAAATGAGCAGCGGTGAATAGATCTTAAACCATGCCAGAACGGGAGTTGAGTATGGACGGCACTTTGGAATGCGCCGATAGTCACGTGTCAGGCACTGAAAATGAAACTCAAATCCAAACGCAACAGGAGAAAAATTTTCTGGTTCAGGAACTGCTGCTAGGGCTGAACCGATCCCCCAAAACCATCAACCCCAAGTTTTTCTACGACGAGCGCGGCTCCGGGCTATTCGATCAAATTACGCACCTTCCAGAGTACTATCCCACGCGCACTGAAACTCGCATTCTGCAGGATAACGCCGACGCCATTGCCAATTGCGTGGGACGAGATGCGGTATGGATAGAGCCGGGAGCGGGGAGCTGCGACAAGGTGCGATATCTTCTTGGCTCCGTGCAACCGGCGGCCTATATTCCACAGGATATTTCCAGAGAATTTCTCTGCAGGACTGCCGCTGAGCTTGCATTGGCGTTTCCGTGGCTCAAGATCCAGTTGTCGATTGGTGATTTTTCCGACGGAATTGTTTTGCCGGAATCCATGCCGGAAGGCCGGCGAATAATTTTTTACCCAGGATCCACAATCGGCAATTTTGAGCCGTCGGAGGCCATTCAATTCCTGCAAAGTATGCGAGAGCTCGCGGGGGGCGATGGAGGTCTGGTTATCGGAGTCGACTTAGAGAAAGATCCCCGTATACTTAATGCCGCTTACAACGACGCAGCCGGTGTTACAGCGGAGTTCAACCGCAATATTCTTCGGCATGTTAATCGCCTTCTAGAGTCAAACATTGTTCCTGAAAATTTCGCCCACCGCGCATTCTACAATGCGCAAAAACACCGCATAGAAATGCATCTGGTATGTACTGAGGCACATACTGTAGATGTCAATGGCTGCGACCAGCTGCATTTTCATGAAGGTGAATCCATCCACACCGAAGATTCATACAAGTATACGATAGAAGGGTTTTCCGAGTTGGCGGAATCAGCGGGTTTCACCTTAAAAAATAGCTGGATGGACGACAACAAGCTGTTTAGTGTTCATTATTTTGATTGAGGATGGAGATAAGAGCCGCAAGCTTCAAGCTGCAAGCGACAAGCTAATGACCAGCACCCGAAGGGCAGGATAGGCTCTGGCAGCGGTAGGATGGGCGGCGTCCTACGCGACGAAATATATTGAGCTTGCAGCTTGCAGCTTGCAGCTTGCAGCTTGAGGCTTTTCCTTTTCCCTTTTCCCTTTTCCCTTTTCCCTTTTTTACCAAGGCAGAACTTCCCCGTTCGAATGCCAAAATGTCCCACTGTTTTCCAGTGTGAGTTCATCGATGCGTTGCGCAAGACGTTTGGCGGCTTCGGTGGGTGTAATGTCACCGGCATGTTGGACCATGTCGGTTTGCACGAACCCTGGGTGTAACAAGGCTACCGCAATGCCTAATCCGGCCAAGTCGTGAGCCACGGAAACGCCAGCAGCATTGAGGGCGGCTTTGGACATACGGTAGCCATAGGAGCCGCCGGATCCGTTATCCTCCATGGAACCCATGCGGCTGGTAATGAACGCGATCTTGGCTCCTTGCTTGAGCTCGCCAAGCAGGGCCTCGGTAACCCGCAGCGGGCCGAGTGCATTGACCTCCAGTTGTTCCATCACCGTGTCGTAGTCTATGTCCCCCAGAACTTCCTGCCGCAGAATGCCCGCATTGTTGATCAGAATGTCGATAGAGTCCGTTGGCAAGCGGTGAGATAGGGCACGCATGCATTTGTCATCCGTCACTTCCACTCCTGTGATAATGGTTGCCCCGGTTTTGTCCAGTTCCGCAGAAGGGTGCCGGCAAATGGCAATAACCTTATCGCCTCGCGCCAGGTACTCGTCAACCAGGGCCAGGCCAATGCCGCGGTTAGCTCCGGTAATCACCACAGTGTTGGGCATGTCAAATTCCTCTTTAGTGTAGATCTCGCAGTGAACCACAGTTTTGGTATCTAACTCCGGTTGTTTTGTTGAGGGGCGGCATCACCTTGGTTAAAAATCACCGCTGCGCGGTACTGGTTTCTGCCATATTTCATCATCCTGGCGAAACGTTCAAGTGGCACAGGCACATAAATATTGTCCAGTGCAGTTTGCCATTCATCCTCATCAACATCCGGGTCATTGATGTAGGCAAAATTATCATCCATGTGGACCAGCCAAATCCAGTGGGGTGCCTTGTTTCGATTCAGCAGATAGGTGCTGATGAGCATGACCACCAGATAACCGTCCTGCAAAATCTGTTTCAATTCGGCGGTGTCCAATGGTCGTGTCGAGATGGAAATGCCTGCCTTCGACATCTGGCTTAGAAAATCCTGATGAATTTTCTCGATGACCTGCTTCTTTTTCGGGTCCCGCACACTCTGCATGAAGGGCGTTTCTTCTGAAGATACCCGCAGTTGCGTCGCAAACCCGCGCTTGTGAAGCGCAATAGCGAGCCCATGGGGCGAACATCCCCCGTGGCCTGTGGTCATGTAAATAGTGGTTGCTTCTCTCCATAGATTGAGTTCTGCAACCTGACTGAGTTCCGTATTGGGGTCCGATTGGCGCATAGCCATCAACAGCGACGCGGGTCCGCAGGTGAACTCCGTACTTTGGGGGTAGAAGCAGAGGTTCTGAGGTTTGTGCAGGTTGCGATGCAAACGCTTTTCCATGCGAATGCCGTCGTGACCATCCTCGTAGTATTCGGTCAACCGGCGGATAGGTTCGTAGCCGAGGGACTGGTAGAGACCCATGGCGGAAAGATTGTCATCGGCCACTTCCAACCGGATGAAAAGTGAGCCCTCGGCCATGGCGGACTCCTCCATTGCCGCAATCACCTGTTTCGCGTACCCGCGCCCGCGCGCTTCCGGCGCCACGGCAAGGGAATAGATGCGGGCCAGGGAGGTCCCGCGATGGAACAGGACGAGACCATAGGCCTCGACCGGTGCACCGATGACCAACAGCTGGCAGTGGCTTTTGGTAATGAAGTGACGCAGGCTGCGCCGGCTGAGACGATCACTGGTGAAGCAACGCTCTTCCAGTTTTACCAGGTCGTCAAGGTCAGCAAGAGTGGCAGGTCTGGGTGTGCGCATAGGCTCGACGACTGTGAAAGATGAAGTTGCTGTTCTATCAAGGCTTGCCAAGCGTTGACCAGGCCCCGGCGTGAAGTAGCTATCAAAAACAGAATGAAAAAGTGCTTGCGAACGCGGTGGATTTTGACACACTGACAACTTAGTGCAAGCACTTAAAACATGTTCAGGAATTAATGGGCACCTCTATTAATTGCTGGCGGCCTCTGGCTTTCATAAGCCCTAAAAGGCGCGGTCTGACAGGCGCTATTGCTGCGTTGGATCGCTTACTAAGGACAGCCGGCCTTGGTTGCGCAATCCGCCTTGCACTAACACCTGTCAGGCCGCGCAGAGGCCGCAATCAATTGATAGAGATGCCCAAATGACCCAGCTGAAAATCGTTATCGAAAAACAGTCCGACTGGGCTGCTTTTTTTCCTTCTGCCGACGTGGTTCTCGCGTCGGATTATCTGGTTGAGCCGCTGGCGGGGGAGCGTTACCGCGTCATTAACCTGTGTCGTCAATATACTTATCTATCCACCGGGTATTATTGTTCATTGCTGGCAGAGGCACGGGGACATCAGGTGCTGCCGGCGGTCAAGAACATCAGCGATTTGTCGCGACGAATCTGGTTGGGCATGGTCAACTTTGACGCTGAAAAGCAGTTGACGGCCGCCGCCGGCAGCGCCAAGACATTCGAGTTGATGGTGTACTTCGGCATGACGCGTATGGAAGGGCTGAGCGACCTGGCTCGCCAATTGTTCGAGCAGTTCGCCATGCCGATTCTCAAAGTGACTTTTCAGTTCAAAGGCAGTTGGCGGGTTACCGCCCTTGAAGCCGCCGCACTGAACCAGCTCGACGACAATCAGCAGACCGACTTCGCCAACGCCTTGGACAGCTATAGCCATCTGGTGTGGCGCAAACCGCGTTCACGAAAAAGCCATAAGTACGACATGGCTATCCTGGTAGATCCCGACGAACGTTTCCCGCCCAGCAATAGCGTGGCGATCAAGCGCTTCATCAAAGCCGCCAGCAAACAGGGCATTCTGGCGGAAACCATCACGCGGCGGGATATCGGCAAACTTGCGGAGTACGATGCGCTGTTTATTCGCGTTACCACATCCGTCAATCATTACACCTACAAGTTCGCGCGGCTGGCACAGGCAGAGGGGATGGTGGTTATGGATGATCCGGATTCAATATTGCGTTGCACCAATAAAATTTATTTGGCGCAGTTGCTCGACACCCACAAACTGCCCACACCGCCAACCCGTATTCTCAGCAAACGGGACCTGGGCAAGGAAAAGGAGTTGATCGAGGAACTGGGCCTGCCCATTGTTTTGAAAGTACCCGATGGGTCATTCTCCGTGGGTGTCAAAAAAGCGGCAACACTCGAAGAGTTGCAGAGCCATTTGAAGGCCATGTTCAAGGAAAGCGCGTTGCTTATCGCCCAGGCCTATCTCTACACGGACTTTGACTGGCGTATCGGTATCATCAACAACCAGCCGCTTTACGCGTGCCGTTACTATATGGCCAAGAACCATTGGCAGATCTACAATCACACCGCCAAAAGCACCAAGTCCGGCGGGTTCGATGCCATGGCGACCTTTGAAGTACCCAAACCGGTGTTGAAAGCGGCGGTCAATGCGACCAAACATATTGGCGATGGGTTTTACGGTGTTGATTTAAAACAACAGGGTGATAAGGTTTATATCATCGAGGTGAATGACAACCCGTCGGTGGAATCCGCGGTTGAGGATGGATACCTGGAAAACGAACTCTACGATGTGATCATGGGAGAGTTCCGTCGCCGTTTGGATAAAGGGTAGACGACAAAGGACAATCAAACATAAAGGAAAATAATACCGGGTTCAGGTCTTCGGATTTCGGGGGGGCAGCCATGACCAGAAATACAATAATATCATTCCGCTTGAGAAGATCGTGATGACCCAGCGGGTTCTCGCAATAGACATTGGTACCCATAGTACCCGGGCGGCAGTGGTCAACAATGCTGCCGGTGAAGTGGAATTGATTGCCAGTCAGTCCATAGACCTTCAGCGCCTGGATGCCTCCCGTGTCGAGCAAGATCCGCGGGAAATCGTTGCCGCTACACGGTCGGTTATTGAACGCGTGATGGAACGGGCGGTGACTCAAGCGATTGTGCCGGATGTAGTCAGTCTTGCCATTCAGCGCTCAACGGTAGTCGCCTGGAAACGGTCCGACGGGACCGTGTTATCGCCAGCGTTGAGCTGGCAGGACACGCGGGCAAGTTCCCTGGTGGATGAGATGCATCCTCACCGCGATGAAATCAAAATGCGCAGTGGCTTGGTGTTGTCACCTCATTATGGTGCGAGTAAATTGCACTGGTTGTTAGCCAATGTTGCCGAGGGCTACGATTCTTCCGAGGTCTGTCTTGGTCCGCTCGCGAGCTTTGTTCTGTTTCATCTGCTGGAGGGACATCCTTGCATATGCGATGAAAGCAACGCGAGTCGCACGCAATTGTGGAACCTCCGCGACCGTGTGTGGGATAGCCGCTTGTGTGAGTTGTTTGCCGTGCCGCCTGCTTATTTGCCGAAGGTACAACCGATTCAGTCCAACTACGGTGTGGTGAATGCGAAGGGCTACTCGCTGCCCTTGAAGGCCGTGTGCGGTGATCAGAACGCAGCCTTTTTTGCGTTTTCTCGTGCATCACAACCGGCAGGCAGCGTGAATGATCATTTGTGGGCACTGGTGAACGCCGGAACCGGCGCATTTATTCTGTCGCCCTTCAAAGGCGTAGTTAAAGATGCGGGGCAACTACTGGTGGCGCCGTTTCGCAGCTCCGAGTTCGGCAGCCCAACGGATCTTGACCTCTTGGTTGAAGGGACGGTCAATGGCGCGGGGAGTGCGTTGAGCTGGTGCTACAATCATTACCATCCGCAGAGCCTGACGCTGGAACAATTTTATCAGGCACTGCCGGGTTGGCTTCAGGCTGAACCTTCGCCGCCCATATTTATCAATACTATTGGCGGTTTGGGTTCTCCCTGGTGGCGCACTCATGTGCGCGCGCACTTTTTGATGGCGGACGGGACACGGGCAGAATCACTGGATTTTTCTCAGCGTGCGGTGGCCACGCTCGAGAGTATTGTCTTTCTCGTGCAGAGCAACATTGTCGCCATGCAACAGTTGTCGGGCAAACTGAATTTTGTTTGGCTGACGGGCGGCGTGGGAAAGCTGGATGGGTTCTGCCAAAAATTGGCAGATGTGTCGGGTTTACAGGTGCTCCGGCCAAATGAAACCGAAGCAACGTTACTCGGTGCAGCAGCGTTGGTTGCAGGTACTGACAGTGACCAACGACAAAATCTGGAACATGACGAGTTCACGCCTCGACCGAACACGTCTTTACGCGCGCGTTTTGACCTATTTACCGGACACTTGAATCGTCAGGCCAAAGCCGCGCCCGGCAGCACAGAATCACACTGAAACGCAACTATATGGAAGAGGAAAGCCTTGTGTCCGCTCCCCAACAACCGATTCTGGTTGGCCATCGCGGTTATCCTGCGGCTTGCCCTGAGAATACACTGTCTGGCTTCCACGCTGCGGTGCAGGCAGGCGCAACGGCCATTGAGTGCGATGTGCAGTTCAGTCGCGACGGGCGCGCAATGGTTATTCATGATCACACACTCAAGCGTACGACAGGTCAATCAGGTAGAGTAGCGGACTATTCGGCGGACGAGCTCACTGCGATTAGTGCCCATGAACCGGCCAGGTTGAATGATGCCTTCAAGCCGGAACCGATCCCCTTTCTGACGAGTTTGGTTGAACTGCTGCAAGAATATCCCCAGGTCACGGTGTTCGTGGAGATCAAAGAGGAATCCTTCGCGCACTTCAGTCGGGACTATTGCGTTGCGGCGATTCTTGACGACTGCGCGCCGCTGGTGCAGCGCGCGGTGATTATTTCATTTGATGCGCCGGTTCTGGCGTTGGCCCGGGAGAAGGGTGCCGTCATCGGTTGGGTGATTAAGCGCTACAACAAAAAATCCCAGCAGCAGGCGATTGCACTGTCACCGGAGTTTCTGATTTGCAATTATCGAAAGTTACCGGCTGCGCCTGAGCAGCCCTGGATTGGACCCTGGCAATGGTTTGTATACGACATTGTGGACTGGGAGCTGGCCAAGACATTGGCAAAACGTGGAGTAGCCTATATCGAAACCTGGGATATAGGCGCTATGCTTGAGGCGCAGAAGTATTGAAATTAAGCTTGGGAGTTTTGAAAGGTTTTTTTTCGGCCCCGGTCCGCTTCAGGGTAGGGCTTTTCAAGACACGCCGTAAACCCATCCCTGGGGGCTCCTCGCCCGAATCCCGCGGGCCAGGGTCTTGAAAAGCCCTACCCCAAATCGGACCTCACTGCGCGCTAAGTGTTAAATACACACGAGAATCACATGACAGTAACTTACGATGTAGTAATAGCAGGAGCCGGTATCCATGGAGCCGGAATTGCCCAGGCCGCATCGGCACGGGGTTGGTCTGTGCTGGTCGTGGATAAGGGTGATGTCGCCAGTGGTACGTCATCGAAAAGCTCCAAGCTGATTCACGGCGGCCTGCGCTACCTGGAAACCTTCCAGCTGAAACTGGTTTACGAGTGCTTGCGCGAGCGTCGAATATTATTGCGCAACGCACCGGACCTGGTAAAGCTGAAGCCATTTTACATTCCTGTTTATCGGCAAAGCCGACGCAACGCGCTGTGGGTGCGGCTGGGTTTGAGCCTGTATGCACTCCTGGGTGGGCTTGGTAAAAACGCGCGTTTTGCCAGTGTGCCGCGGCGTGACTGGCACACACTGGGGGGGCTGAACACGGAAAATCTGGTGCGGGTGTTCCGCTATTACGACGCCCAAACGGACGATGCCGCGCTGACCCGTGCCGTATTGAATTCCGCCCGGACACTCGGGGCCCAAGTGTTGTGCAATACGCCGGTCACGAACGTACTTCGGGACCAGGCCTTTTATCACGTAGTGCTGGATGGCGGACGCAAGGTCATCCGCTGTCGCGCATTTGTGAATGCGGCCGGGCCCTGGGTCAATCAACTGTCTAATCAGCTCGAACCTCCTGTGCCGCAAGTGCCAATCGACCTGGTGCAGGGTGCTCATATATTGCTGGATTTTGAATCGCCGGACGTGTGCTTTTACCTGGAATCGGCAGACGATGGTCGCGCCGTTTTTGCCTTGCCCTGGCGCGGTAAAACCATGGTGGGCACAACTGAGACGCTCTGTAACGGTGTGCCGGAGAAATGTGCTGCGCAGGATGTGGAGATTTCATACCTGCTGCGGGTGTTCAATGATTATTTTCCAAAGTTCAAGGCGACGGAAGCGGATGTGATTGAAACCATGGCGGGTGTGCGTGTATTACCGACCGGGGAACCCGGGGCCAGTGCGCATAAACGCAGCCGGGAAACCCAGTTTGTGGTGGCGGGGGATGAACCTCTTTATGTGGCCGTTTACGGCGGGAAACTGACGTCGTACCGTGCAACATCCGAGAAAGTGGCAAAGACTTTGGCCGCCAGTTTGCCACGCAAGGAACGTTGCGCGCGCACGGAGGAATTGACCCTGGTATAAGTCGGACTATTTTAAGAATTTATTTGGGGATTTACTGCAGGGTCTGATCCGACCGGGCGACATGTTTGGCACGAATAAAGTCGCTGTGACTGAGATAGATGAGATCCGCCACTTTGCGAATGATGTATTCCTCGTATTTGTCCAGATCATCGTCGGCATAGGCGATGGTCCACATACCTTTGATTAGATCAAACTTTTCTTCTACCGAGCAATGTTCATTAACCAGTTGAGTGAACTGGTACATTGACGTGGACTCTTCACATTCACTTTGCGCCAAGGTCGTCAGTGCTTTACAGTCTTCTGCCGGTATCTGGAACTGATTCTGCAAAATTGACTGCAGCGCGGCGAACTCTTCCGCATCAAACTCGTTGTCAATAATGGCTACTTCAATCAGAAGAGCGGCGCAGGCAAGCCTGCGTTGCTCTTCATTCATGACAGCCCCTTCCGACTGGTGGAGTTCTGTTTGAAAGAACTCCTTTATTTTAGCGAGCACGGGCTTGCAAAAGCTTTTCGAGGCTGACTTGATCCACAACGAACTGGCGAATCCCCTGAGACAACTTGTCTGTGGCCATGGCATCGTCGTTTATTGTAAAGCGGAAAATCGGCTCGTCGGCCTGAAGCTTGGCGATTATTGCGTCACCGGAGTTCTCCGGAGACAGGCGGCGCTCCAACTTGCCATCGTCGTTGGCCAGTTCTTCCAGGAATTGTGGTCCAATTGTCAGTCGGTCACAGCCAGCGAGGGCTTCAATTTCACCGGCGTTGCGGAAGCTTGCGCCCATCACCACGGTGTTGTAATTGTGCTGCTTGAAGTAGTTGTAGATCTGAGTCACAGACTGAACGCCGGGATCTTCGGCGGGCGTGTAGTCTTTCTTGTCGGTATTGGTTTTGTACCAGTCCAGAATCCGACCGACAAAAGGTGACACCAGAAAAACACCGGCATCGGCGCAGGCGGCTGCCTGAGCAAAACTGAACAACAGCGTCAGGTTGCAGTTGATACCTTCTTTTTCCAGAATTTCAGCGGCGCGAATGCCTTCCCAGGTGGATGCCAGCTTGATCAGAACGCGGTCTTTGGCGATTCCCTGAGCGGCGTAAAGGTCTACCAGGTGCTTGGCTTTGTTGATGCTCGCCTGAGTATCGAACGACAATCGTGCGTCCACCTCGGTGGATATGCGCCCCGGTACGATCTTGAGAATCTCGCAACCAATGGCAACGGCCAGATAATCACTGGCTGCCGCAACGGAATCGGATTTGGCGATGGCATCATCCACCAAGGACGAATAGGACTCCATCTGCGCCGCCTTCAGCAGCAGGGATGGGTTGGTGGTGGCGTCCATGGGTTTGTAACGGCGTATAGCCTCAATGTCTCCGGTGTCCGCAACAACGTCGGACATCTGCTTTAACTGCTCTAGCTTATTCAATTTGAACCCCCTGGAGTGGTGACTGTGTACCCGCCTGGCGGGTAATGCATTGTCGAAATGCACGGTGGATAACGTACAGGTCAGACATGTTGATGTGTATTGGCCCGAAGGTAAAACCATCGGTGGTGCTGTCAGGCGATAGTCCTATTATCGGACTTGTCAGCTCATCTAACAAGCCGCATTTCAGCCCGATACGGGGTAGCAAAAACGGCTCGCCTCTCGCAACACCTCGGTTCCGGCGTCTGCTTTGACCCCGAAAGTGCTGATGTGGCGACGGAAGGCGCGGGCGCCGGGCTGGCCCAGAAAAAGCCCGAGGATGTGGCGTGACATCGGGTGTAGGCGACTGCCCAATGCCAGTTGACGGTCACAGTAGGCGATGAATTCCGCCAATATTTCCTGCCGATCCGGCGGCGTTGTTGGTTCGCCGAACAACGCTGAGTCCACTCCCGCCAGCATGTACGGGTTGTGGTAGGCCTCGCGGCCGATCATTACCCCATCCACATGCTGGAGCAGGTTCTGACATTGCTCCAGTGTGGTAATGCCGCCGTTGATGACGATGGCGAGTTCGGGAAACTCCTGCTTTAACTGATAGACCCGCTCGTACTGTAGCGGGGGAATCTCGCGGTTTTCCTTCGGGCTCAAGCCTTTCAACCAGGCTTTGCGCGCGTGGACGATAAACGTTTTGCAGCCGGCCGAAGCGACGGTGCTGACAAAGGTGCGCATGGCGTCGTAGTCGTCCATGTCGTCGATGCCGATACGATGTTTGACAGTGACGGGAATGGTGCAGGAATCGATCATCGCAGCCACACAGTCGGCAACCAGTTGAGGTTCAGCCATCAGGCAGGCGCCAATCATGCCTTGCTGTACCCGGTCACTGGGGCAGCCGCAATTAAGATTGATCTCGTCATAGCCCCAGTCCTCGGCCATGCGCGCGCACTGGGCCAGCTCCGGAGGGTTGCTACCGCCGACCTGCAGTGCCAGCGGGTGCTCCTCCGGATTGAACGCGAGGAAGCGCTGCCGGTCGCCGTGTATCAATGCGCCGGTGGTTACCATCTCGGTATAGAGTAGCGCATTCTTGCTCAGCAGCCGCCAAAAGTACCGACAATTCTTATCGCTCCAATCCATCATCGGCGCAATTGCGAAGGTTCGATTCATGGGAAATCAGTGGTTAATTCAGAAGGGAAGGGGATGATAGCAAATGCGCAGCTTTCGCGAGCAGGTTGCTGTACATCGCTATAAACATTTCTGCAGCAGTTGCGCCAGTTGCTTCTGCTCGTCCGGCGACAGTGCGTGAAACACCCGGGAATGGGCTTCACGCCGGGCGTCTGCGATTTGTTCGCAACAGGAGAGCCCGGCGGGGGTCAGACTCAACATACAGCGGCGCTTGTCGCTCGTGTTGGGCGTGCGTAGCAGGAGCCCCGCTTCATGCATGGCCTTGATCTTGCGTGCCACCACGGCTTTATCGTGACCTGTGCGCTGAGAGACTTCCAGCGGCGTAATATCCGGCTCGTGCTTCACCAGGTGCAGTATGTGGGCCTCGGGTGGTGAAAGCTGGAGGCCGCGAACGTCGAATGCGGTCTGGATACTGCGGCGCACTTTGCTCAGAACATGCCTGACAGCATCCGGCAGGGTAAAATAAACCTCGTTCACGATGTGTCCTCTCGCAAAGTCATTGACGGAGTCAACTATTCCATTTATCATTGATTAAGTCAACTAATTTATATTGAGGTCTGTTCATGTCGCATTTGCGTCTGGCCCTGGTGATGGCCATGACTGTGGCTATCGCCCCCCTTGCTCTGGATGCATACCTGCCAGCGTTCCCGGATCTGGCGGAATTTCTGGGCGTCAGCGTGCATGAAATTTCTCTCAGTATTTCGGTCTATATTGGCGCGCTGTCTATCGGCCAATTGGTGGGTGGGCCTTTGACTGATCGCTATGGCCGCCAGCCGATTATGCTGGCTGGCCTCGCAGTCTTTTCGGTTACCAGTTTTTTGATCAGTCAGGCAGAGGTGCTGAGTCAGCTGCTGGTGTTGCGTGCTATTCAGGCGTTTGGCGGCGGTTGGGTGAGTGTATGCGTGCCGGCCATTGTACGGGACCGGGTGCGCGGGATAGAGGCGGCGAAACTGTTCAGCTTGATCGGTCTGATCACAGTGGCGGCTCCCGCCCTGGCTCCCGCCCTGGGCAGCCTGTTGTTGAAGTGGGGTGGGTGGAACAGTATTTTCATATTCTTGGGATGTTATGGCATTGCCGCCATGACCATACTCAAGCTTTCCATTTTTTCCCGGCATCGACAGAGACTCGCGGCATCGGGAAAGCCACTCGGAAGCAACCCTCAGGTGCAGTCCAGCTTTTTCAGGCGTTACTTGCTGGTATTCAAGACCCCATCCGCGATGCGCTTCATCCTTCTGCAAGCGTCAGTATTCTCCGTGATGATGCTGTTCGTCACTCACGCGCCATTTATTTATCAGGAACATTTTGACGTTTCTCCCACGGCTTTTGCCGCGTTGTTCGGTGCAAACGTTGTGGCGATGGCTTTCATCATGCTGGCCAACCGTTGGCTCCTCAGCCGTTTCTCGTCCATGTCCATTTTGCGCGGTGGCGTGACCTTGCAGGCGGTGGCCATAGGCCTGCTTGTGCTGATAACTCAGTTGTTCCCGGTGTTGTGGCTATTTGTACCGGCGATCATGCTTGCTGTCGGCTCCATTGGGGCCACGTCACCGAACTGCCAGGCATGCTATATGGAGCATTTTGCTGAAAATGGCGGTACGGCAGCGGCCCTGATGGGCGCGACTCAGTTCGGGGTGGCGGGTATCGTCTCCGCGATATCCACGTTGATGCCCGAGTCGATCCAGTCTGTAGTATTGGCTCAGGCTGGCTGCTCGGTGGTGGCGCTATCACTGGTCTGGTGGCCGATGCAGAAGAGTTGCTAATGCTCTTGGTCCGGCTATTTGCCTTGATGACAAACCTCTCTTGGCGCGCCCGATAATACAGGATGTCGAAGAACGCGCGATCCAGTCCAAATACTGGGCGAAACAGGTGTCGCCTGATTGATTAGGCAACCTGTCTGACAGTTTGTTAGAGACTGTTCACATAAACAGCACTCGCGGGTTGACGCTGACTTGTGCAATCCCTCAGTTGTTCATAGGATGGGGGCTGCTCCAGCCCACATTGCTATGCATGTCTCGTCCATTGTTCCATTGGTCTGTCAGTTTTACGCATACATGTAGTTATTCTGCCGCAAAATGACAGCGCTGTTTTTCTCAAGAAATCACCGTTCCATACCGGGTGGTTAATCACCCTCGAACGACGATCGATGAGCGCGATGTGTGCCAGGAAGTTGGAGTGCTTGTGAGGAAGCGTCGGCTCAATCGACGCTTCTGCGGGAGAAGTGGTTTTCGCAATTGGATGCGGTGAAACCGGAATTTCCAGCTGTTTATTCCGAACCCTACAACCCTGCTTTATTCCCATCCAAGGAGAAGATAATGAAAACAACGAAACAGAGGTTAGCGTCACTTGGCGCAGCGCTATTTTTCATCGGCGCTGCGGTGGGCGCAAATGCTTACGATTGTAGCGGCCTTGCCGCATATAGTGGCGGCAGCGTCGCCACTGGCCAACAACTGACTCACAACGGCAACGCCTACCATTGCGATGTGGGAGGATGGTGTTCTCAGGGCGGCGCCTATGAACCGGGTGTCGGCTGGGCCTGGAGCTATGCGTGGACGGATATGGGGCAGTGTGACGGTTCCAGCTCCTCTTCCTCCAGCAGTTCTTCCTCATCAAGTTCTTCCAGCAGCTCGTCGAGCAGTTCTTCTTCCTCGTCGGGTGGTGGCTCCTGTAGCGGCTTGCCGGAGTGGAACAGTCAATCCGTCTATACCCAAGGCGACCAGGTGCAATACAGTGCGACTAAATATGAAGCGCAGTGGTGGACCCAGGGAGAGAACCCGTCCCAGTCCGGCGAATGGGGTGTTTGGGATAACCTTGGGGCCTGTGGAGGTTCCAGCTCCTCAAGCAGCTCTTCCTCTTCCAGTAGCTCATCGTCGTCCAGCAGTAGCTCCAGTGGCGGTCTCAAAATTATTGGCTACGCGCCGTCCTGGTCATCCAATGCCAATGCGATTGATTACAGCAAGCTGACCCACATCAATTACGCGTTCGTGCTCGCCAATGCCAATGGGTCCATTCAGGCTGTACCGAACCCCGGTTTGCTGCAAAGCATTGTTTCCAATGCCCATGCCAACGGCGTGAAGGTGCTGGTATCCATTGGCGGCTGGAATGATGGTAACGACAGCGCGTTCGTATCCTTTGCAGCTAGCAGTAGTGGTCGTAACACCTTCACCAACGCAATGATTTCCCTGGTTAACCAGTACAATCTTGATGGGGTGGATATCGATTGGGAATACCCGGATCCCGGTTCAGAAGCCAACAACTATTCGTTGTTGATGAGCCAGCTGGCGGATGCCATGCATTCCCGTGGCAAGTTGCTCACAGCCGCCGTGGTTGCGTCGGGTTATACTGGTGGCGGTGTGCAGAGTGATGTATTCGGCTATGTGGATTTCCTCAATATCATGGCTTATGACGGCGGCAATGGTGCAACCCATTCCCCGTATTCGTATGCCGTCAATTCGCTCAACTATTGGTCAGGTCGTGGATTGCCAGCCGCCAAGACCGTACTCGGTGTGCCTTACTACGCTCGCCCAAGCTGGTCTGCTTACAGCACCAAGGTTGCGCAAAACCCGGCAAATGCGTGCCGTGACAGCGACGGCAGTGATTACTGGAACGGTATCCCCACAATGCGACAAAAAGCCCAGTTGGCGCGCAATTATGGCGGCATCATGACCTGGGAAATGTCACAGGATACGACGGGCGCTAACTCATTGTTAACGGCAATGTGGGAAGCGGTTACCGGCAGAGCGGGCAGTTATAACTGCAACTAGCGAACTGCTTTGGTTAAGAATTGGAGCCCCGGTTGATGCCGGGGCTTTTTTTTGCGGGAATTAATTTAGGGCCAATAGGTACCGCACACCGAGTCCAATCCCAATCGTCAATGCGAAGCTCAAAAAGGTTCCCATCATCATATATTCGGCTTTGCGCCTGTCCTCGGTGTCTTTGAACCGGAAAGCGGTTTTCAGGGCGAGCACGAATCCAATGGCGGTATATTCACCCAGAAGAACGAAGGTCAATATAAGAATCCGTTCCAGATAGCCAATCATAGCACCGGCTTTTGCCAGGGATTCACCATCACTTTCGATGCCGCGTATTTCTTCAATCCAGGGCTTCAGACACAGGGCAACGATAATGGACGTCGGCAGAAGAATACTCACATAGGCGAGCAGGATCAGTAATGTTTGCGGTGAGACCAGGAACTCAAGCAGCGGAGCCAAGGCAGAGAAGCCCACGTAGTACGTCCATACCCCAAGCAGTAGCAGGCCGTGACTCACTTGGTCCCCAACGAAAGCCAGCAGACTGAATCGGGGCAGGAATGATTTGGCGAGATCGGTCAGAAAATGCGTCACCAGAATAATTGCGCCCAGGGCAAGACCGATGCCGGGGTTTCCGGTGAACATCCAGAAACAGAGAAACGTGGCCAGGCCGTGAGCTGTGGCGTGCAGGTAAAGGCCGACCGAGGCCGCGTGCCTTTGGTATCTGTCTGTCACCCAGCGGTAGGGCTGTAGCGGGAAGTCGATCAGGACATGGGCCAGAAACAGTGCGATGAGCAATCCAGTGGCGTTAGACGGCATGGGTAATCTCCATTAAGGCCAAACTGTCCTGCAGATAACGGTTGAGGAGGGTGTACTTGGCGCGAATCAGTGATTTTGTGACCGTGGGCCGGCTTTTTTTCAGGTGTTTGGCAACGGCTTCATGGCCGTCGGGAAATTTCAGGTGGGTGAAATAGGCTTCGGCTTCGCTCGGCGTCCAGTTGCTGATGATATCGTCCACAAAGGTGGTGGCCAGGGCAGCGCTGATCTGAAACGCGGGAGGTTCGGCATAAACTTGCAGGTTTTGTCGTGTCATTTCATCCAGACGCCGGCCGGATTCGATATAAGCATCGCCGTAAGCATCGTCATTGGTTGATGCCTCGG
The DNA here is from genome assembly GCA_964419935.1 of uncultured Cellvibrionaceae bacterium. Lineage (GTDB taxonomy): Bacteria > Pseudomonadota > Gammaproteobacteria > Pseudomonadales > Cellvibrionaceae > CAYQQJ01. The sequence goes on along the minus strand of CAYQQJ010000025.1, from coordinate 11,220 downwards.
CAATAGCGACTGATATGCGGGCATCCCAGCGGTCGTGCCGTGATGGGCTGGCGGAGATCAGGCCGGCGCGCAGGTAAAGTGCGCACTCAATGCCATCGGTAGGATTGGGCAGAGACACCTGGAAACCATCGCCGCGGAATGTGACGGCCTTGCCGCTGTAGCGGGTTTCGGCATCTTTGAGGAGTGCGTCCAGGCGCGTCCTGAAACGTTTGGGGCTACTGACTCCGGTGGAGTTGATGAGATCTCCGGTCAGCACTGCTATTTTTGTCATGGCTCTTCCCGTGATTCCTCTGTGACTGGGGGAATATAGCCCGTTTAGGCCACATTTTCAAGATGTGGCCTATTTTGCGCACTTTTAATTATGTTGCCTATATGGGGTACTTATAATTTTGTGGCCCAATCAAGCTACGTAAGGCGAAGGCTTTGCTTATTGCAGTGCCCCGCGTTATAAACCGATGTGGCTTTTGCCATACAACTAAAACGTGACCCATAACATCAACAGAGCTTTTCAAGCCAGCAGAAATCGCAAAATCAGTAAATTAACAAAGGAATTCTTATGAATAAAGCGAAGATAGCGCATGCAGTAGCGGGCTCAACTCTCATTCTCGGCTTGGGTTTTCTCGCAGGTTGCAATACCGAACCGAGCGATACTACCGACCAGTTGGACGTCGATGATAGTGCGAGCATCGTGCTCGAACGGCCATCGGGCAAATTCCTTTTTGACGATTTTAACTACGAAAATTTTGATGCATTTGCAGCCAACGGCTGGAGCGCTCGTACAGAAACCGGCCACCCCGGCGTCGAGAATGCAACATGGTCGGTGGACGGGATTACATTTCACAAGGCTGGTGAAGGTGCCGCCAACGGCATGGTGCGCATGACTTCATATACCGACGGTACGGCAGCCAATACGCAGCACACGCAATTTTGTCACGCAAGAAAGTACTTCCAGGGCACCTACGCGGCGCGCGTTTATTTTCGCGATGCTCCCAGCGTGGGCCCGGATGGTGATCAAGTAATCCAAACCTTCTACGCCATAAGCCCACTCAAGGCCCCCATGGACAAAGACTACAGCGAAATGGATTTTGAATATTTGCCCAATGGTGGCTGGGGAGAGCCTGCCAATGCACTCTGGTCTACAACCTGGGAAACCTTCCAGCTGGAACCCTGGACCAAGGTCAATGAATTCACCAACGTCGTGAAGAGCTTTGATGGCTGGCACACGCTGCTGATGCAGGCAGTCGACAACAAGGTGCGCTATTTTGTTGATGGGGTTATGTTTGCAGAGCATAGCGAGAATGTTGCGCCGGAAGAACCCATGTCTATCAATTTCAACCTCTGGTTTACGGCGGAAGGTCCCATCGATTCTGATGAAATACGGCAGTATGAGGAAGATGTTGACTGGGTCTATCACGAAGTCAACAGCGTGTTGACCACTGAGCAGGTTGAGCAGAAAGTTGCCAGTTTGCGGGAACAGAAGGTGGGATTTCTTGATACCGTCCCGGCCTGGTCGCCAGCACTGGAATCGCCCTGCGGCCTTTGATAATGAACACCGGCGGCACAGCAGGATGTGCCGTCTACAACACCATCCGATCAAGCAACTCGAGCCGGACCAAGGTTTTTGTGACGCAGGTAAGAGCAATGTACGACGGTCGATTCCTTCCTGTTTCGCAGCTTTCGCAGCCGTTTCCCCAGGCGCTACAGCACAGTTTCATAACTTTTTGGAACAAAAACATTATTGAGCCCCAAAAATTAATCCAGACGACCTGGACGTGGCGCGCAAAAAGCAGCCGCACCATTGTTTGGCGCGTATATTATCTTCTCGTTATTCAACAACTTAGCAAATCCTTATAAAGCTTCCTGCAAATTTTGCTCATTTACTTCCCATTTGCGCCGATATCAGAAGTGGGATTGTCGCCAAGCGTCTGTGCCACCTTGCTGTGACGAATGCTCAACGGTGATCTATGCTTTGGTTACTGTACCTGTACTTTCGTCGGATGCAGCGGAGTCTCACTTTGGGCGGGGCCTTATAATGACACTAAAATTGCGCGCTATCGTTGCCACGGGCTTCGTCCTGGTGGCATTAATCTGTCTGATGGGCATCGGGCTTACCGCGCTCCGGTTGTCTGGTATGAATGACAACAAGGCGCGGGTTTACCAACTGCTGCAAAGCGCATTTGTTACAGTCAGCGAGCTGGAGCGGGCTGCGGCTACAGGTCTTGTATCCGACGAGCAAGCGAAGCAACTCGCCACGCAAATACTGCGCAACAATATCTACAGCGAAAGCGAATACGTTTACATCGCTGATGAAAATCTCCAGTTTGTCGCCGCTCCGCTGGATCCGGAACTCCATGGCACCAGCTTTCATGACTTTCGTGATGCGTCCGGCAACAGCGTCGGCAACATTCTCCTCGACGCGGTCGATCGCAGTCATGGGGAGGTTGCGGAATACGAATGGACGCAGCAACAGGCCGACGGCAGTGTGGAATCCAAGCTATCCATTGCACGCATTAGCGACCGGTGGCACTGGGTTGTCGGGACGGGAATTGGCTATAACGAAGTCAACGCCAGGTTCTGGTCCGCCGCGCAGTGGCAACTGACCATCGCCCTCATGCTGGCCGCTGGGGTGGGTGGATTCCTGTTCTGGACATTCCGGCGTCTGCTGTTGACTCTGGGGGGTGAACCCGACGCGGTACGTCGATTGGTGCAACGCGTTGCCAATGGCGATCTATCATCCACGGACCTTGACGGCGACATCGACTCCCACAGTATTCTCGGCGCCGCCGTGAAAATGCGCGAATCGCTCCACGACATGTTAACGCGCATGCGTCAGTCCGTTGAACAGCTGCACTCGGAAGTTGAATTTGCCGAGACTCGAACCTCGGATGTGGGGCGCGTTGTGGCCGTGCAACGGCAGGAAACCGATATGGTGGCAACGGCAATGCAGGAAATGTCATCGTCAGCGGAAATGGTATCCGAGAGTGCCAGCAATGCTGCGGCAGCGACGCTGCAGGCCGACAGCGATGGGCGTCGGGCGCGGGAAATCATGCGTTCCGCAGTGATTTCCATTGAACAGTTGGCAGAGCAAATTGGTTCCGCGTCCCAGGTAATCGGCTCCCTTGCGGATGATGTGAGCAACATTGTCTCGGTACTGGATGTTATTCGCGGTATTGCCGAGCAGACCAACCTGCTGGCGTTGAATGCGGCCATTGAAGCTGCCCGTGCTGGCGAGCAGGGCCGAGGCTTTGCCGTGGTTGCCGATGAAGTGCGCAACCTGGCGCGCCGTACCCAGGAAAGTACATCGGAGGTACAGACCATGATTGAACGTCTTCAGCAGGGCTCGCGCAACGCCATACAATCCATGGATGAAAGCCGCACTTCTGGTGAATCCACCATGCACGAAACCCGTGAAGGCGCCACTGCGCTGGTCGAAATCGTCAATGCGCTTTCAGTTATCAGTGATATGAATCACCAGATTGCATCGGCGGCGGAAGAACAGACAAAAGTCAGCGAGGACATTACCAACCGCGTGACCCGTATTGCTGACAGTTCGCAGGATACTCTTGCACTGTCGGAGAGCAATCAGGAGTCAGCCGCCTCCCTGCGACAGTTGGCGGACGTGCTGGAACAACAGATCACGCGATTCAAAATATAAGGCGACTGACACCAAGGCATTGAAAAACCGAAACGAAAAGGTTAAAACGACGGCTCATTTGCCGAGGCCGTCGTTATGGACGAATTGATCGAATTACTGCGAGAAAAAAACGAACCCATTCCGACGCCGTTGGACCTGCCGGAATTTGATGACCTGGTTGAGGTGGAAGAGCAGCTTCTCATTTCCTTGCCAGCGGAGTACCGCGAGTTTCTGTTAACCGTCAGCGACGTCGTCTACGGAAGCCTCGAACCGGCCACTGTCACAGATCCCCATTCCCATACCTACCTGCCGGAGCTGGCGGCAATCGCCTGGAGCCGCGGCTTACCACGGGATTTGATACCGATTTGTGAAATCAACGACAATTACTATGGCATCAGTCAGGACGGTGCCGTCCTGTATTGGGAAAACGGCGAGCTCACCGACACGGAATGGGAAACCATCTGGTACTGGGTGAGAGACGTCTGGCTTGAAAGCTGAGCGCTGCAATCGACCCACCTCGTTCGCCATGACCCATCACCTTTATCAAAAACGATCCTATGTCTACGAACAACTCTGACACACCCAACTCTGAACCATCACCATCACCCGACGAGGTTCTGCAAGCCAAGATCACGTTGGAAACCGCCCAAATTGGCTGGCGCGAACTGCAGCGGTTTTTTGCCTCGGGGCGTGCGGTGGCTGTGGACTCAAGTCTCGATCTGGTTGCGGTTGCCGCGGCCCTTGGCAATGACAACAAAACGCAGTTTGAAAGCTGGCTCGGACAAGGGCTGGTTTCAGCAGTATCGGACGAGCAGGCTGGCACCTGGTATACCGAGGACGCACTGGTATGGGCGGTTGTTGTTGCGCCCTGGGTTTTGGTACAGCAAGTGGCAAGCTGAGCTGCAGCCACTCAGCGATGAGCTATTTGTGCCAGGGCCGCGAGTTTGCCCTGATAGCGCTGTTTGTCCTGCGCGGTGTCAGCCACTTCCTGTGCTTGAGCCATGGCACCTGAGGCGCGTTCAATGTCCCCTGAGTAGTAATAGGCTTTGGCCAGAGCGAAGTGGAATCGGTCTTCTGTTTTCTTGATTTTGATGGCTTTCTTCAGCAAATCAATCGCGTCATCATAGGCGGCATCACCCAAGGCTGTGAGCGCGAGCTTTTCCAGGTAATAGGGATTGCGCCGGTTGTAGGCTTCTATTTTTTCGCTAAAGCGCTGCGCCTTGGCTTCCTCGCCCGTCTGCAGATAAAGCACATAAAGATTCTTGGCGGCGCTGAGAAACTCCGCGTCGAGTCGCAGTGATTCCAGATACGCCTGCTCCGCAAGGGCCAGGTTTCCCATGTGTTTTTCAATGACACCGCGGTTGGACCAGAGCAGGGGGCTCGCGTCGTACAGCGACAGTGCTTTCTGGGAAAACGCATAGGACAGCGCGAGCTTGTCCTGCTGCAGATATTTCATTCCCAGGTTGTTGTAATACTGCGCTATGGCTTCTTCATCCGACAGCACCCGAGTTTTTGCACCACGGCCTTCATAAGCGCTGAGAAACTCCACGGTAAAATCCCTGTGCCCACGCAGCTTGACCAGAACATTCACATGGCCCGGCACCACGTAATAGCCCGCGGCGCTTTCCTGCCAATCCTCGGGTACCTGGGATTCCTGAAAATAGGCCTGGAGCCCCACGTAACGCGCCGCCGCGACGTAGAGATTGGCCAGCGACACACAATTGCCGCTGCCCCAGTTGAGAGTTTCCATCGCAGTGCGTGTATAGGCGCCGTGATATTGCACGTTATAACCATCGGGCCCGAACAGCAGTTCATGCAACGCAAGTACCCGGGACGACGGGCGGTGTAAGACCTTGATCTGTGAATCAAGGACCTGCCTGAACTCGGGGCTCAAGGTCAGTACCTCGGCATCCGGTATGACAAGCTCGGTGGGTGCGGGTACCAGGGAGAGTTGATCGATTCGCAAATCGGCCATTGCCTGAATGCTAAACAGCGTGCTCCACATCGCCAGGATCGCATAGCTTATTGGCCGCATAAGCCGTTGCCGGAAAACGGTACACGAAATCTGGAGGATGTAATGGCCCAGCGCGGTAATGGCGCTAAAAAACGAATCAAGAGTCAGTTTAGGGGCCGGCTTGCAGGCTATTGGTGACATCAACTTCACCTCCCATATTGTGGATAGGATTACCCAAATATGTTCTTACCCAAGTATAGCCCACCCACAGTCAGCACGAACTGTCGTTTACCCGCGGAGGAGGCCTTGGGTGCTACCTACTACACCCGGCGCAACGCACTCATGGGTGCTACGCGCACCACGGAAGCACTGGACAATAAACCCACACCACCAACCAGTACAGCGCCCAATATTGGCCCGGCTAGCCACAGCTCCCAATGAGGGGTGAAATCAATGTTAAATATCCGGGTTTGCAGCAAATACAGGCTGGCATCAGCTCCCAGAGCACCCATGGCGCCAGCCAGCAACCCCATGGCGCTGAACTCGATAAGCAGACTGGTAAACACCAACCGCCGCGATGCGCCCAGTGCGCGCAACAGCGCCCCTTCATGACGGCGGACGTCCAGCGTTGCCTGAACGCTGGTCACCAGAACAAGCACTCCGGCGGCCACTACCAATGCCAGAATGAATTCAATTGCGCGACTGACCTGCTGCATGATGCCCTGTATCTGGCTGATCATCTGGTCCAGTTCAATCAGCGAGATCGTCGGGTAGCCGCGACCCAACCTATTGACGAATTCCTTTTTCTCCGGCGGAAGGTAAAAGCTCGTCAGCCAGTTGACGGCGGACTCATCCACCAACGGTTGATCAAAAATAATATAAAAATTCGGCTGCATGCTGTCCCACTGTACCGTGCGGATGCTGGTGACCGTCGCTTCACGCAGGCTGCCGCCCAGGCTGACGGTAATCGTATCGCCCACGGCTACTTTGTAGTCCTCGGCGTAGGACTGCTCGAAGGATGCGCGCAGTATTTCCTCATCACTCTCGTTCGCTTGCCACCAGCGCCCGGCGACGATGCGGTTATCCTTGCCGAGCTCATCGGTCCAGGTCAGATTGAGTTCCCGGTCGTCATCAGGTTCACCGCCTTTGGCGGTGGCGCGTTGTTTGGCATTTTCACCATTCACTTCCACCAGGCGGCCACGCGTCATCGGGTAAAAGGGACTGGTGGTGACCGAGTGCTGGTTGAACAATGCCTGAATCTCGGCTTTCTCGTTGGTGAAAATGTTAAAGGCAAAATGATTGGGCGCATCCTCAGGCAGCTGGTTTTGCCAATCGCTCAGCATGGATGTGCGCAGGGCGTAAAGCACAAACAACAGAAGCAACAATATGGCAAACAGCATGATTTGCGCGCTGTTGTAGCGGCGGTGGCGAAACAGGTTGGCAAAGCCCAGCCGCCAACCTTTGCGTAAGCGTTTCGCGACCCGCGCGCTGAGCCACACCAGGCCATGAGCGACCAGGCCCACGCCCAGAATGGCGAGCAAACTGCCGAGGGTAATGAACAGCGTGAGTGTGATGCTTTGACTGTAAGCGAGAATAAGAACAACCACCGCCACCAGGCCGGGTAAGGCTTGTCTGAAAGCGGACATTTCCGAGGGGACATCGCGCAGTACGCTCACCGGTGGAACATTGCGCAAGGCGGCCAACGGCGGCCCGGCGAATGCGAGCAGCACCAGCAACCCGACTCCTGCGCCAGAGACAAAAGCCGCATTGCCAGCGGCAGCGAGATTGGCAGGCAGCAGATCGCCCATCAGGTAGACGATCAGAATGTGCAACAGCCAGCCGAGCCCCAGGCCAATGACTGACGTGATCAATCCAACCAAAAGAATATTGCTGACATACAGATGCAATATTCGGCGAGGCGCCATGCCGAGCGTCTTGAGCAGTGCAACGCTGCTTTTTTGGCGAGCGGCGTAACGACGGGATGCCAACGCAAGCGCGGCACCGGCTAACAGAACGCCCAGGCTGCCGGCCAGTTTGAGGAAGCTTGTACTGCGCTCAATGGCATCGCCAATGCCTACATTCCCGTCTTCCGGGCTTACCCAGCGAAAGTGTTCTCCCAAATGCGGTTCCAGCCAGCGTTCGAATGCGGCAACATCTGCACTGTCACCGGCCAGCAGCCAGCTGTAGTTGACCCGGCTGCCAATTTGCACCGCCCCGGTTTCCGGAACGTCCAGCGCGTTGACCATGATGGGCGCACCAGCACCAAACAGACTACCGCTGTTGTCGGGCTCTCGCAGCAAGGCCGCCGATACGGTGAAATCCGCATTGCCGATGGTGATGGTGTCTCCCACTGCAATATCCAGAGCAGCAAACAAGCGCGAAGCCAGCCAGGCTTCACCGGAGGCAGGCCCATGAGTGACGGTTTGAATGGCTCCATAGGGTGTGGCGGAAATATCGAGGTCGCCCTTCAAGGGATAGGCGGCGTCCACGGCCTTTACCGAAGACAGCTGCATATTGGCATCGGCGATGGCCATCGCCTGGAAGCCGAGGATATTGGCGGTTTTCAAGCCAGCCGTCTGTGCCTGAGCGCGCCAAGCCTCAGGCGCCGATTGATTGCCCCGTACCTGCGCATCCGCGGCCAGCAATGTGCCCGCCTCCCCACGAATGGAGCGCTGTATGCGGTCCGTAAACAGGTTGATGCAGGTCACGGTGGCCACAGCCAGGATGAGGCTCGCGATCAACAAATTGAGCTCGCCGCTGCGCGCATCACGCCACAGCAGCTTTAGGCCCGGAGTTGAGGCTTTGGTCATGCCGTGACCTCGCACTCAACCAGCAGGCCGGCCTGCATCTCGAGCCGGCGATCACAGCGTTGGGCGAGTGTATTGTCATGAGTCACCAGAACCAGCGTACGACGCAGGTCAGCCTGGGTGCTGTCGTGCATGTCAAACAGCAGGTTGCTGATGGCTTTGCCCGTGGCGGTGTCCAGATTGCCGGTCGGTTCATCGGCAAACAATATGCGTGCCTCGCAGGCGAAGGCGCGGGCGATGGCGACGCGCTGTTGTTCACCGCCGGAGAGCATTTGCGGGTAGTGATGCTGGCGCTCGGACAAGCCAACTTTGTCAAGGTACTGTCGTGCGCGGGCCTCAGGGTCCGGCAAGCCGCGAACTTCCAATGGCAGCATCACGTTTTCCAGTGCGGTGAGACTGCTGAGCAACTGGAAATTCTGGAAGATAAATGCCACCAGCTCCGCACGTACGCTGGCCCGGGCTTCTTCATCCAGGGACGTGATTTCCTGATTCCGGAGCCAGATCTGGCCGTCGGACGGTGTGTCCAGCCCGGCGAGCATGCCCAGCAGAGTGGACTTACCGGAGCCGGATGTGCCCACGATAGCAACCGACTCACCTGGCTTGATTTCCAGGTCAATCCCTTTCAGGATGGTGAGTGTGCCGTCATAGACGGGTACCTTCTGTGTCAAACCGAGAGTTTTAATCATGAGAGTTGCCGTACCTGAATCCTTGCTGTCGTGGATTGCCTGTCTGTGTCTGCTTTGTTGCTCGGCTGCGGGTTTTGCCGCAACCGGCGCGAGCTCTGGTGACGCGTTGGATAAAACCGACGGCGACCTACCGCGCATACTCGTGTTGGGAGACAGCCTGAGCGCAGCTTATAACATTCCGCGGCAGGCCGGTTGGGTGAATCTGCTGCGTGAGCGCTTGCATGAGAAAGTGCCCGGCGCGGAAGTTATCAACGGCTCCGTGAGTGGAGCAACCACCGCCGCCGGTTTGCAGGTTCTTCCCGAGCTGCTGCGCGAACACAATCCCACTTTGGTCATCCTTGAATTGGGCGCCAATGATGGATTGCAAGGCAAACCATTGGGTTATATCAAAACAAACCTCCAGCGTCTGATTGCGTTATGTCTGCAAGCCGATGCTGCGGTCATTCTTGCAGGCATCCGGCTGCCGCCCAACTACGGCCCCGGCTATACCGAGCCCTTCTTCAACCAATATGCCGCCTTGGCCGCCAGCCAAGGCCTGGGCTATGTTCCCTTCATACTGGATGGTGTGGCTGGCAGGGACGGGATGATGCAGGCTGATCGGCTGCACCCGGTAGCGGACGCCCAGCCACGGGTTTTGGACAACGTCTGGCCAGCGGTTGCTGCGGAATTGGGATTGTCAGTTGATAAGGTGCGGAATGCTGATCCACATTAGCAGGCGCTAGAACACCCACGCCAGCAGAAGCCAGATGATAATAAAAAACGCCAGAAAGCCGACGAGCATGAACTGAATCTCGCCGAGAAAGCCATCGCCGGCTGCCACGGCGAACACCACCATCATCACAACGGTGGTGAAAAACGCGATGATTGCCGCGTCCTTGAGGCCCATGCCCGGTGCCAGGTGGAGCGCTGCCATATCCGCCAGGAGTGGCATCATCAATGCGGCGGCAGCAACCAGTACAACCGTCATGACAAGAAGAACGATGGCCAGAGTGCGCGCTTCTTTCTTGTCCTTGCTGTCTGTAGAGCCGTCTGGGGAGTTGTTCATTTTAAAACCACCGTGTCAGCGAGCTTTGACAACTTCGCGAAAACGACCCGGATCAGGAATACCCGCAGCCACGACTTCCGCAAGATCGCCCGCGGTATACACCGAAAGTGTTCCCACACCGAATATGCGGTTGATGAAGGATTGATAGACCTTCACCGAGCGAACACTGCTGATGTTCAGCTCGATGCGCTCTTTGCTGAGCAGACCTTTCTCCAACACGATGTCATCACCAATCACCGCCAGACGGGTGGCTTTGGTCACCAGATACCATCCCAACAGAATCAGAATACCGATACCTACCGGTATGAGCAGCACCGCCAGAATAAACCAGAAAGGGTGACTTCTGAACATGGCAGGGTGTGCGTCAAATCGTGGTTCCACGGTGTGCTCCTGAAAAGTGATGGCGTCATCCCAACCGATTGCGGCCGGATAACTGGTGCATAAGCAACCTGCATTATGCGTGAGCCGGTATTTCAGTCAAGTAAGAGGTGTAAACTATAAGCCGCAAGCCGCAAGCTACAAGTACCGTCGAATAAGCTTCTAGCGCCATCCGACGTTTCGTCATCCGGCATCGACGTCGGATGGCGACATTCGCGGGCTCATACGGCAGTTTTATATTTACCGCCCGCCCCCCCCATTCACCCATCACATTGTTCTACCAGCCAAGGGCACGCTATCATACGGCTATTGAATCAGGAGTAGATACCATGAAGCTTCAATCCGTTATCCCGGCCTTCGCCATGACACTGTTTGCGACCTCTTTGCTGATGGCCTGTACCTGGGTCGAGCCTACGGAAGAGGGCTACGCAGTGGCACTGGCCAAAAACACGGCAGTGCAGAACTGCCAGAGCCTGGGCACTGCAACCTCGGAAGTTCCCGACAATATTGGCCCGTTCGGCCGCAGTGAAGAAAAAATCGCCAAGGAACTGCTGACCCTCGGCAAGAACGAAGCGGCCCGTATGGGCGGCGACACAGTGACCAAAGTCGGCCCTGTGTTCCAGGGACGCCAGCAGTTCAGGGTTTATCGGTGTGGTTAAGGAGAAGGGAAAAGGGAAAAGGGAAAAGGGAAAAGGGAAAAGGGAAAAGGGAAAAGG
>CAYQQJ010000024.1:0-54759 GCA_964419935.1 uncultured Cellvibrionaceae bacterium | reverse complement strand
GCGTGACAGGCCGGCATTCTAACCAGCTGAACTACCGGTCCGCGAATGTGGTGCTAAACATATTGTCTCTTTACGGTTCGTTCAATGGTGGGTGGTACAGGGGTCGAACCTGTGACCTACGGCTTGTAAGGCCGTCGCTCTACCAACTGAGCTAACCACCCCGTAAAGAGGTGCGCATTCTACCCGAAAACGCTTTGATGTCAAACGCTTTGAATGGATAAATTTCATGGCTGCCATGGCCGCAAGCCGTCAATTAGGCTTAATATAGCCGCCATGAGAGGCATAACAACAAAATTAATGGCAACCGTGGGCAAATTGCTGGCAGTGGCATGGGGAGCGTTGCTCACTGCCGGTTGTACACCTCTGGAAGTCAGCATGGAGCCACGCGTACTGGCTGGGGCGCTTTTGCTCTGTCTACTGGTCATAGCAGTCCAACTGGTTGTGATTCTGCTGTTTCTCGCCCGGCACCCGCGCCTGGGTCGCCACCTCCGGCGCTGGACCTTTGGCAATCCGCAGCAACTGGCCAAGACCCGCCATCAACTTTATCGCGAAATAGCCCTGCACGAAGCCACCGAAGAACTCCTTCAGGAAACCCAGGAATACCTTCAGTGCGTGATCAATTCCATTCCCTCGGTACTCATTGGCATTACGCCCGAGGGTCTGGTCACTCACTGGAACAATGCAGCGGAACAAGCCACTGGACTGCGGGCCAACGAAGTGCTTGGCCTTCGGGTTGAACAATGCTATCCCGAACTCCCGTTCAACATGACGACGATGCAACAAATCATGGCTACAGGCTCGTCGCACACCCGCGAAAGTCTGCAGTCGGGCCAGGGAGCCAGCGCCAGCTTCACCGACATCACCATCTGCCCGCTGCTGTCCCGGGAAATCTCCGGTGCTGTGATACTGATTGATGATGTGACGCTGCGTGTACGCCTTGAAAACATGATGGTGCAAAATGAGAAAATGACCAGCCTGGGTGAACTGGCCGCAGGTCTTGCCCATGAGATCAATAATCCCCTCGCGGGAATCCTCAACAACGTGCAAAACATCATGCGGCGTACTTCGAAAGAGCTCTCGGCCAATAAAGCCGCGGCGGATCGAGCCGGCGTCAGCCTTGAGCAGATCGGCGAATACTTGAAAGCGCGGCAGATTCTGGAATTTGTAGACAATATCAAGGAGGCCGGAGAGCGCGCCTCGCAGATCGTGAAGAATATGCTGGAATTTTCCCACAGCAACAGTCATCTCAACCATGTTCCGACGGATCTTGTGGCGCTTGTGCGGCACAGCCTGGAGCTTGCGGGAAACACTCTGGATATCAAGACGGATGCAGGTAAAAAAAGACCGCGAATCATTCAGGATTTCGCAGCCGGTCTACCAATGGTGGAGTGCTCGCCGTCAGAAATACAACAAGTTATCCTGAACCTTTTGCGCAACGCAGCCCAGGCGTTTCGTCAAGAAAACTTCGACTCACCCTCTGCACCCTGCATCAACTTGAGCATCGTACAGGACGGACATTATCTGCGACTGGAAATCAGCGATAATGGCCCAGGCATGCCGGAGGACATAACCCGTCATATTTTCGAACCGTTTTTTACCACCAAAGATGTTGGCCAGGGGACGGGGCTCGGCTTATCTGTTTCCTATTTTATTATCGCAGAGCATCATCAGGGAACAATCGAGGTAGATTCGCAACCTGGAAAAGGTACACGCTTTACGATACGACTTCCGATTAGAGCCCGTTCAGTCTGATTTTCCCGCCAATCGGCGCGACATCACAATCGGTGGTAACCGCCGTTTAGGTAAATCAGTGGGTTGACCGGCTCGCTGTTGGTTAACACGCGTGTGATGTTGCCAATGAAAATATCGTGGGTACCGTGACGTATAACCTGCTCCTTCTCGCAGATAAACACGGCTTCCGCATCATTCAAGTACGGCAGACCGGTTTCTTCATCGGCTCGCCAGTCGCCTTCTTCAAATCGTTTTTCACCCTGAGCACCACCGGCACACAGGGTGGAAATTGAATCCTGCGAAGCTGTAAGCACATTGACACTGAACCGCAGATTCCCCTGCATACTGGCTGCCATATTGTTATTGACGTTCACGCAGACCAGCAGCGATGGTGGGTTATCCGAGACGGACGTTACTGATGATGCGGTCATGGCTACGCGGCCGACTTCGGCATCATTCACGGCAATAACGCAAACCCCGGAGGCCAGGCGACGCATGCCATTACGCAACGCCTGTGCAAGATCAACTATCATGGCTCTCTCTTTATTCTCGATGGTACAAACTTAAGATGCTGAGATTGTAACGACATAACAGGAATTATGCATCTTGCAGCAAAACAACGGCTAAAACCGACGCTATTTCGATCAAGGAAGATGACTGGAATTTGAGAGAATTTTGTGGAGGAATTACTTTAATTGGGGTGACTGACGGGGATCGAACCCGCGACCACCGGAATCACAATCCGGGGCTCTACCAACTGAGCTACAGTCACCATCACGAACTTCAACGCAACGCGGAATGGAGTATCCCGTTAGCGATTGAACTGGCGCGCCCGGCAGGATTCGAACCTGCGACCCACGGCTTAGAAGGCCGTTGCTCTATCCAACTGAGCTACGGGCGCATCACACTTGCCCACTCTCTGGTCAGAAACTCGCTCCTGCCTGAGATGATCTAAACCGCTGCTATGCCACTAACTGATCCGACACATTGTTGCTGGCTCGTCAATGTTCTGACGGGCTCGAATGGTCGGAGTGGAGGGATTCGAACCCCCGACATCCTGCTCCCAAAGCAGGCGCGCTACCAAACTGCGCTACACTCCGCCGCTATGACCTGACTACTCTCGAGGCCATGTTTCGAGGGTGCGCATAATACCTAGCCGCCTCCCCCGCGTCAACGAGAATTATCGGAGTCTGTGCCCGTTCAAGACATCAAGCCAAATTCATGGTCTGAACCTCCTTTATTCATGTTTATAGCAACAACATTTGGCGCGCCGGCGTTGCTGTGGGAAAATGCACGCACTTTTTTATGGGTCACATCACACAGGACTTCATCATGGCGGCATTGATACTCGACGGCAAGGCATTGGCTCAGAAAACGGAAGCTGAGCTTTCACAACGCGTGGCGGCACTTAAGGAGCTGACCGGCACCACCCCTATTCTGGCAACCATCCTGGTTGGCGATGACCCGGCCTCCGCCACCTACGTAAAAATGAAGGGCAATGCCTGTCGTCGAATCGGCATGGAATCGCTGCTGGTGGAAATGCCGAGCAATACCACCACCGAATCCCTGTACAACAAAATCGCCGAACTGAACGCCAACGAAGACGTGCATGGCATTCTGCTGCAACACCCGGTGCCGGAGCAGATTGACGAGCGCCTGTGCTTCGATGCCATTGATCTGGCCAAGGATGTGGACGGCGTTACCTGCCTTGGCTTCGGTCGCATGGCGATGGGCGAAGAAGCCTATGGCTGCGCCACACCGAAAGGCATCATGCGTCTACTGGAAGCATATGAAATCCCCCTATCAGGCAAGCATGCCGTGGTGGTTGGCCGCAGCCCTATTCTGGGCAAACCCATGGCCATGATGCTGCTCAACGCCAACGCCACGGTCACCATCTGTCACTCCCGCACCGAGAACCTGGAAAGCCACATTCGCCAGGCAGACATAGTAGTCGGCGCCGTGGGCCGGCCGGAATTCATCCGCGCAGAATGGATTAAGGACGGCGCAGTGGTGGTTGACGCTGGCTACCACCCCGGCGGTGTGGGTGACATCGAGCAAGGTCCGCTGGCCGAGCGTGCCAGTGCAATCACACCGGTTCCCGGCGGCGTGGGCCCCATGACAATCAACACCCTGATCTATCAGTGCGTGGAGTCCGGCGAGAAAAAGCTGCAAAAACAGGCCTGAATACCGGCGTTTCCACCTCAATAAAACCTATAGGCCTGAGCCACCATGCGGCTGGACAAATTCATCAGTAACAACAGCTCAGTCAGTCGTTCCGATGTGCGCAGGCTGGTAAAGCGCAAGGCAGTGCTGGTTAACGGCATTGCCGCCAGCGACTGCGGATTACATATCAGCCCCATGGACACCATTGCACTGGATGGCCAGGTCATTGCCAGCACCGGCAAGGTGTATTACATGCTCAACAAGCCCGCCGGCGTTATATGCGCGAATCAGGCCGGCGAATACCCCACGGTTCTCGACCTACTCTCGCAGGATGCCAACAACCCCTTCGCGGACACAACGACGCCCGTCGTGCGCGCTCAAGAGTTGCAAATTGCCGGAAGGCTGGATGTGGGAACCACCGGCCTGGTCCTGATCACCAATGACGGACAATGGAACCACCGGTTGACGTCCCCCCGCCACGGCTGCCAAAAGGTCTACCGGGTTACCCTGGCTCGACCATTTGACCCCGCCACGGAGCCGGCGTTTAAGCAGGGAATCCTGCTGGACGGTGAAACCAAACCGACATTGCCTGCGACAATCGAATTGCTGGACGACACGCATCTACTGCTGACCATCCAGGAAGGCAAATACCATCAGGTCAAACGCATGTTTTTCGCCACCAGTAACGAAGTCGTCGGCCTGCACCGGGAGTCCGTCGGTGACATTCTCCTCGATCCCGCGCTTCGCCCCGGGGAATTTCGCCCCTTGACTCAAATTGAGGCGGATAGCATTTGGCGGCAATCCGAGCGCGAACCGTCATGACCGCCAGCCTGGATGCGCTGCTGGAACAGCTACATCGCACCTCGGGTCCAGTGCTCTGGCTTGCCGATGAAAGTAATGGCGCCGCCCTGGTCGCGCTCAGCCAATACCAGAAGAAACGCAAGGGCAACCTGACACTGATCAGTAACCGCTACGACATCGTCACTGCGGCACTAGACCTCGAGCTTGATGCGCGTTTTTCCGATTTTGACCTGAGCGAGCTCGACGGTTTGCCGGAGGACCAAAAACCGCAGCAGGTATTTTACCGGATATCCAAGGAGCGGCCGGTTGTCAATCATGTTATCAACAGCGTGTTCAAGCTGCTTGCAGCCGGTGGTGAGTTCCATATCGCCGGAGGCAAAAACGAAGGGATCAAAACCTACTTCAAGCAGGGTTCGGCATTGTTTGGCAGCGCGGCTAAATTGAAGAAAGCCGGAAACGTCTACTGGGGAACACTGACCAAAAATACCATCTACGCGCTGCCGCACGACGAAAACATGTCGCTGCTCAATGACAACAACTACACGCAACTGCGCTTGATCACGACCACGAATGGCGATGAATTCTTCAGCAAGCCCGGCACCTACGGCTGGGATAAGATCGATAAAGGCAGCGAATTTCTTGCCGACCAGCTCGACAATATTTTACCCGGGCTGCCTGTTGCCAATATGAACTTTCTCGACCTGGGTTGCGGTTATGGTTATTTGACCATGCGATGCCAAGATAAAGGCTTCGCATCAATAACGGCTACGGACAACAACGCCGCTGCCATTGCCAGCATTGGGGCTAACGCCGACCATTTTGGCATTGACGTAACCATAGTTGCGGACGATTGCGCCGCGAAACTCACAGGGCCTTTTGACGTAATCGTCTGCAACCCGCCGTTTCATCAGGGCTTCAATGTTGAGAGCGCCCTAACACATAAATTCATACAGACCACCCTGCGCCTGCTCGCATCCCGCGGCCGGGCTTTTTTGGTAGTCAACAGTTTCATTCCGTTGGAAGCAGCTGCCAAACCGCTCATTGCTCAGGCTAACATTCAGTTGTCTGTTCTGGCGAACAATGGCTCGTTCAAAGTCATCGAATTGGCAAAACAGTAAACCGCACCTCAGCTAAGCCGAGCAAAACCGCTTTCACAACAGTTTGCGAAGTCAGTTTCCGACAGCTTTCAGGTCATCGTAGGAACCGGCGTTTTCCGTGTTCACATAACCCAGCGTTTTCAATGTCTGTTGCGCCATCCCGGCGCGCCGTCCGGTGCCGCAGTACAAATGAATCTCAGCATTCTTATCCGTAGTCAGCGCACCTATTTCTGAGGCGATCACATCATGAGGAATATTGACCGCCGTATCCAGATGCCCCTGCCAAAATTCATCCGCTGTTCTAACGTCTATCCAGATTGCCATAATCTTTTCCCCCTGTTTTGCCTTCATCGAATGCACTAGAAGAGTTTGTCATCAGGGGTAGCCTTTTAAAACCCTCGTGGCAGGGATGCCGCGGGGGAGCCACAGGGACGTGTTTATGCGTTTTCAAAAGGCTACCCCTGATGACAGACGGGCCAAGGCCCCAATTACCCCATGTAAATGCCCGTTGAGTCAAAAGAAAGAGTTCAAAGCCAGCGTCGTTTAACAAAGTACCAGATTTGTGCGGAAACCAGCAGCGCCAGTAGAACCACAAAAATAGCAAATGCGTAGGGATTTTCCGCACCGGGTATGCCACCGACATTGATACCCAGCAAACCCGTTAAAAAACCCAACGGTAAAAAAATAGCTGCCACAATTGAGAGCATGTACATGCGCTCATTGGTTTGCTCGGACAACCGGCTCAAGAGCTCTTCCTGCGCAACCGAGGCCCGTTCCCGTACAGCATCCAGGTCTTCCACATGGCGCAATAATTGATCCATGATTTCCCGCAAGCGCATGCGATCCGCCTCGCTGAACAGATTGTGCTTTTCCATTATCAACTTGCCAAACGCTTCGCGCTGTGGCGCCAGATAGCGTCTCAGAGTAATGATCTGCCGGCGCAAGTTAGCCAGATCAAAGCGCTCAATCGCGCTGTTCGCCACTATGATTTGCTCTTCCATTTCCGCAACGCGATCTTCGAACTGATCAACCGTATCGCTCATTCGCCACACCAACCGGTCCGCCAGTTCCACCAGGAATTCTGCACCGGTGCACGGTCCCTGGTTTTTCTCCAGCTGCTCCACAATATCACCCACCGAAAACAGCGAGCGCACTCGAGTAGTCACAATCTGGTTTTCGTCAATCCACATGCGAATAGACACCATGTCGTCCGGGTCCGCTCCCGGCGTCAGATTGACACCGCGCAGCGCAATCAGCACGCCGTTGTCGATGAACGTGGCCCGGGGTCGCGTATCTTCCGCGAGCAGCGCTTCCTGTACCAATGGGTTGAAGTCACTGTGGCTGTAGATCCAGTCCTGCGCGCCCTCGCTCTTGTAATTAAAATGCAGCCAGCGCGTGCCTTGGGCCGGCGTCCACTGGTCGATCGCCTCGCGAGACAGGCTCTGCCCGCCGCCGTTGCCATCAAATACATAGCCATAAATCAAGCCGGCCATGACCGGTTTGGTCATGGGTTCAACAGATGAACTCTCATCGCCTTGCATAGATATTCTCCGCTACACACGCTGCCATATATTTGGCTGGTTAATCGACAAGGTCCCCGACATGTCGATACTTGTCAGTATTCTGGACAACAAGCAGTCCGATTGCAGACCTAACGCTAGTAACTCAAGTTTCGGAGTACGTGGCAACTTTTTTATAACCAAACAAATAAAAAGCAACACGTGGATACGCCACCGTGGTGATGCAGCGTGAGAGTTTCTAAAACCGTCACAAGAGGGACCTTGTGCCGGAGCCTACAGGGACGTATTTACGGAGTTTTTAGAAACTCTCCCGCTGTAGCACCACACCTTGCTTACGAAGCGACTAACTTCAACCCATAATAAGGCGTAACCCAACTCCGAAACTTGAGTTAAGTAAGTGCCATTCAGGTCTGACACTATTCACCACAGGTTCGTGGTGCGGTTTTGACCAATGCTGTTGGGGATTCAACAAAACGCCGGATGAGATCGTGATCGCAATTCCCCGAGGCCAGCACCGCATGCCCCGTTTCCGCCACCTGGATCAGAACCGACTGGGGCAGCTGTCGAGCGAGAGAAACTGCCCAGTCCACTGGTGTCACCGGGTCCTGCTCGCCTACCAGTATCAGGGTTGGCGCGCCCGGCGCCGGATCATCATCAAGCAAAGCTGGCCCAGCGAACAGCGGCAGCTGGCAAGGACTGTATTGCCATTCCAACGCCAGAAACGGGTAGAGCGCTGGCTGGGCTTCTGCCGCCTTAAGATAGCTCTCACTCGTCTCAAGCGCGTTATCGTTGCACTCGGTGGCAAAGAATATCAGGCTGTTGAATTCAGGGTCAAAAGCAGAAGTGATGAACAGAGTGAGGAGAAACTCGACGGGATCGGCCGGTTCTTCACCAGCATTCTTACCGACCTGCCCTGCTTGATCCAGCCAAACCATCGCCTTGAGCAGCGCGCCGTAGAGCCGCGGGTCATAGAGGGCGAAGTGCGCCAGGGAGAAAAATCGTTGATCATTCAGCACCACGCGAACCCGTGACGAATCCGCGGCATCGGTCACGCGGTAAGTAACAGGCGCTACGCGCAACTGTCTGATCACACGCCAGAAAAGCGCCTGCGGATCGTCAACCGCCAGACCACAGGCTGTGACGTTGTTCTCGCACAAAGTCCAGAACCGCTGCAGCGCTCGGGCGTAGTTCGCCGGTTTTTCCGACGGACGTCCCCGGTCCAGCGGATACGGTGAATCCAGAATCAGCGACCTCACCCTTGCCGGCTCCTGCTGTGCGGCCACCAGCGCCAGTCTCGACCCGTAGGATACGCCCCACAGGTTCCAGCGCGGATACTTCAGCGCAGTGAGCATGGCACGCAATTCTGTCGCGCTCTCCAGGGTATTGATGCTTTTCAGCCCGTTCTCAAGCCCCACGGCTGGGCTGCGCAACCATTGATCAAACTCATGCAGGCAACGTTGCAGCACGGGAGAAATATCGCGGTATTCGTCTGCGAGGCTCAAATCGTGGGCGAGAAGTTTTTTACTGATCTGATTATAGGCGTCGCAATCCCAATAAGGCTGTCCCGGTTTCAGGCCCTTCTGGTCAAAAATCACCAGGTCCCGTTTCAGCTGAAGCTCGTCCAGCCAGTAGGCCCAGGATTGCAAATTATCGTCACCGGTCTGCATTCCCGCACCCGGTCCGCCGGAAAGATAAACCAATGGATCAGCATGACCATCGGCACCGGTGTAGCGGAAAATGACAAAAGGCAACGAGAGCGTGCCTCCCGCGCTTGGGGGAAAATAGCGCCCACAAAGCAAGGGTCTGCTGCTGTGAATCAGCGAATCGCAGTCGCGCCAGTCGATTCGGGACTCAGGGGATGACGTCTGGGCTGGCGCGACTGGTTCACGAAAAACAGGTTGGGGAGCACGAATTGCCAGGACATAGAAGGCGCCCGCCAGAGCGAGCCCGGCCACAACGGCCGGGATGGCCCATTTTTTCTGCAAAAGCATACCCCTGATTTAGAAGGCTTTAGTTCAGCGGGCGTTAGTTCAGCAGGCCTTTCAAGCGGCGGACCTTTTCCTCAGCATCATCACCCAGCTCTTCCCGCGCTTTTTCCTTGAGCTTTTCTTCCGCTCGGTCTTTGGCTTCTTCCTTGAGACGATCTTCAGCCGCTTTATAAGCCTGCCGTAATGCCGGTTCCAATATTGCCTTGGCAAGTTGAGCGGGCGTCAAACCCGTTTCCGCATTGCCGATATTGCTCTGTTCCAGCCCCGGCAGCTTGATGGGGTAAGTACCATGATTCTCTGTAATTAGATTGACTGAACTATCCGCAAAGCGCAGCTTTTCAATCATCAGCCGGATGTCATTTCCCTCAGTAGTGGTTTCCTCACTACTGCTGCCAGCGGCCTCTTGAACGGATTTGAGCAGTGTTTGCAGATTGGTGGTCAAGCCTTTCTGCTCGGCAGTCACGGTGACGCCACTGATAACCACGTCCTCGATAATGATCACATCACCGGCGATGGAGGTTGGTTTGATTTGAAGCACCAGCTGGTCGGCCCGGAATGCTTCATCAGCAGAGAATTCTTCCGGGTTGGCGATCACGAGGCCGCGCAGCTCACCACGCCCTTCGCGCAACTGAATATCGACGCTACCCACTGTCACTGCCGTTTGAGTCACCCGGGTGCCCTCGGACTCTATCACGTCCTTGACAATGTCGTTGATGTTGTTCAACAGGTAGACAAAAGCGCCAACCGCCAATACTACAATCAGCCCGATCACCACCAGCACAACTTTGAATACTTTCATTGCAATCCCCTTTTGGCTTGTTATCAATCCCGCATGCAATCGTAAGCGCACGATAGTCTATTGCCGATCGGTGGTAAAGACTGCAGCTGGTAGCCCCACCCTTAAACTAGACAACTAATATTGTCCGATAATAGCCTTCACAAGCACCTTACCCTCAATTACGGTCGAGTTGGTGTTGGGCTTCGATCCGTTTGTCATCAGGGATAGACCTACGCATAAACACGTCCCTGTGGCTTCGACATGCATGAATGCACTAATGCCGCGATGACAGGATGCCAAGGAGCGGTCCCGCGGTATCCCTGCCGCGAGGGTTTCAAAAGATCTATCCCTGATGACAACTTCTTTCGGTGCACTCGGCTAAGACAGTGGCTTCGATAAAACACTGCAGGACGAGCTCACATTGCGCGGATAGCTATCGTTATACAAAGCTGGACTGGATAAACCCCCGTTAGTTCTGTCAGAATCTCTCGGGATAGAAGCCAGAGCCTTGCGGTCCATGACATGAGGCGCAATCGGGGCCCACTCAAGCCGAACAGCAACGTAATGAAGGGGAATAGCGTGAGATTTTTGATGACCATCCTGCTTGGCAGCTTGCTGGCACAACCGTTGTTGGCACAGGACGACGGACCCGTCTGGCCTCGCATCCAGGAGCTGACATGGATGGATAGAAGCCATCTAGCAAAACAGCGCAAAGTGATCGACGATCTCGCGCGATCCGAGTTTGGACGCCCGGTGCGCGGTGATAAATCGGACCTGGAATTGTTGCAGCGATTCGTGAATCGGGGCGTTATCCCCAGCAATGAAATTCAGGACTTGCAGGCGTTGGGCGCGGTACTGGGGGATGTGTACGTGAAGGAATATGAACTGGAATGGCGGTCCTATGAAGATGAAAAAGGCTTCAGCCGGGCCGTGTGCGTGGCGGATTCAAGAAACTGCCTGTTCCCGATCACCATGCTATCCCGCCGTATTACTGCCGGGCTCCTGCCTGATGTGAAAGATGTGTACAACAAGGGCGTTGAAGCAATTAAGCCATACTTGCCCAAGCGCCCGTTTGACGGCAGATAAACCGATAGGTAAGCGGTTCAGCTTATTCATCCGCAGGCGTTAGTAACTCATGAAGCACTGAGGCCAGCCGTTGGGCCGCCATTGCAACTCTCTCATGCACAATGATTTGTCCGCGCTCACGGTAGGCCGCATCTGGTCGAGCGCCCTCCTCCACGGCATAGACGGCCTCCGCCAATGCCAGGTTTTCTGCCTGCCACTGGTGAAATTGCAACGTCTTCACACCATCCATTTGCAGTTGGACCGAACTTCCATCACGCCAGCTGGCGAGGACTTTTTCGAAACTGCCCTTATGGAAAAGTCCGAAGCCCGAGTCCCACAGGCGGTGAAGATTGTCCTTGCAGCGGCGCTGCGTCGATTTCCCCTCGACACAAAAACCATTACCACCCCGATCGTGATTGCAGCCATGGGTCACGCGGGTAATGCCGTGCAAGGGCTGGTGAGCATCACTGATAAAATGCACCAGCATCGCGAGCACAATCGCTTTGTCCTGAGATTTTTCCGCACTCAAAAACGCTCCACGCAAATGAGGCAGTATCTGATTCAACTGGCCGCTGTTGCGCAGCGTGCATTCAGCCTCGAACCTCGCCGCGTCTTTCACCTGATCAAAATAAAGCTGGTTGCTGTAGTGCCAATCACGGGTGGTTTGCTCGCTGAATGGTCGCAGCTCTGCGGGCACCTGGTGGCCGTATTTTTTAAAAATTTGTTCGATGGTCAGGCTGCGCTCGCCATCAATCCAGGAGGCGGTTTGGGCTACAGGGGAAACCACACCCCGGCGCTGAATGCGTTTGACGTCTTCGGGGTTCTGCTCGGCAAGGCTCTGTGCCAATTGGTTTAAGCGCTGGCGTTCATTCTCGGTCATCCCATCCATGGCGAGCTCGGCAATCACCACATGCCCGGCTTCAGACCAGCCATAAGACAGAAGCGGCAGCGTCAGCAGGCACGTCACCAGGAATGGTTTAAAGATTCGGCGACTATAAATTGCGGTGTTTTTTAATAAGGTCATAAGCCGCCTGAATTTCCTGGGCCCGATCCGTCGCTATGGCAATCATGTCTTCAGGTACACCACGACCGGATAATTTGTCCGGGTGATATTCGCTCATCAGGCGACGGTAAGCTTTCTTCAGTTCGGAATCACTGATACCTGCATCCACACCCAAAGCCTCATAAGCGGTCGCCAGTTCGGTTTTGCTGGATTGCTGCTGATATTGGCCACCCTGCTCAAAGCCGCCCTGCTGGCCATAGTGATAGAAATGGTTCTGGGCAATAGCCATGCGTAGAATGTGATTGAATGCCGTGGCCGAATAACCCAAGGCACTGGCAACGGATTGTAGAATGCGCTTTTCCTCACCCTTCAACGACCCATCCGCGAGTGCCAGGGAAATCAAATACACCAACAGAATTTGCTTCAGGTTGGCGTAGCGGCCGCACTCCAAATTAAATGCCGTCAACACCGGACCAGCATCAAAGCCCGGTGCCGAGCCTTGTTTGAACAAGGCAATGGCTCTTCGCCGGTCGCTCTCGCTCAGTTGCATCTTGGCCATCAGCTGTTCGGTGCCGTCAATTTCGGCTTCCGAAATTCGTCCATCCGCTTTGGCCAGGTGTCCCAGGAGCGGGAAAATGGTGTTAAAAAATGTTTCTTCCACACGCGCCCGTTGGGTGGGGTCGAAATTGTGGTAAATACGTGACCGGCCCTTATCAAAAAAGTGACCGATCATCAGGCCAATAATTGCCCCTATGGGTCCGCCAATACTCAGACCGATCAGGAAACCCAGAATTTTACCCATCCGCATATCTCAATAATTCCACGTCTGTCATGTAATTTTCAGTGAATTCGCCAGTGCTGCTATCTGTTGCGTTTTTTCAAAGTCTCATAGGCCTGTCGCACTTCAGTAAACTGTGTCTGATCACCGCCCTTGTCCGGATGATGATCCGCTACCAATTGCCGGTAACGTATCTGTACCTGCTCCCAGTTCGCTGTCGCATCCAACCCTAGAACGTCAAGCGCCTCTGTGGCTGCATCCTCAGCAACGTAACGTTGCCAGAAACTGCGAAGCAAATCCGTGACGGTATCCGGCGTGGCCTCATCAAAATGTTTCCAATTTTGATAAAAATCCGCCAACCCACGTTGGCTCTCCGACAGGCTGTTTCCGCTGCCGCTATTGGCGACACTTGGCGATAACTGAATATTCAGGGGAGAAATGTTCAGTGCCATGCCACGGCTCAAGTAAAGCGGCTGCAGGTGATACAGACAATGCATGATCGCGAAATGTTTCTGGAACAGCGCCAGTGTGGCATCACCACTCACCCAACCTTCGAAACATTCTAATGCCTGCAATTCACCGAGCAGCTGATGTTCACTCAGCCCCTGAGGATGCTGTGCCAATAATTGCTCCAACTTTTCCACGAAGCGGGGCTGCTGACGCTGAAGCTCACAAATAAAAGTCTGTGCTTGGCTGGTCGTTGTGCCTTCACCTTTGCTGATAATTGGCTCCTACAGGTTTTGAAACAATCCGCTACACTGAAGTACGCGCAGCCGATTCAGCTCTCTCGTCGCCAACCAAGTCAGCTCTCTCGTCGCCAAGTAGTACCGTTGCGGGAATCTTCCAGCACTATGCCCTGCTGCTGCAGTTCCACACGAATTTCATCCGCCCGGGCATAATTCTTATCCAGCTTGGCTTGCTGCCGCTCAGCAACAAGATCATCCACCCAGGTGGTGTCGCTACCGTCAGATTGAGTGAACCAGTCTTCAGCATTGGACTGCAAGAGCCCCAGCAGGTTGCCAAGTGCCAGCAACTGGCCCTTCAAGTGCGCAATCTCTCCAGCATCAGCCTTGTTGATCTGCTTGGCAAGCTGGTGCATTTCACTGATGGCCAAGGGCGTATTCAAATCATCCAGCAACGCCCGATACCCCGGCGTCGAACGAATATCCAACTCGGAGCCCGCTTGCACAGACGCAGTCTTGCGCAGTGCGCCGTAGATGGAATCCAGACCCGCTTTGGATTGATCCAACAGTTCTTTGGAAAAACCCAGTTCGGAGCGATATTGCGCCGAGAGTAACGCAAAGCGAATCACTTCGCCGTGATACTGTTCTAGCAGTTCTCGCACTGTGCGAAAGTTGCCCAGAGACTTGGACATTTTTTCGCCGTCAATATTGATATAGCCGTTGTGCATCCAGTAGCGCACATACTCTCTGCCGCCATGGGCGCAACGGCTTTGCGCCAGTTCATTTTCGTGATGGGGAAAAATCAGGTCGCGGCCGCCGCCGTGGATATCGATAGTGTCACCAAGATGCGTCTCGATCATTGCGGAGCATTCCAGGTGCCAGCCGGGCCGCCCACGACCCCAGGGACTATCCCAGCCAGGCTCGTCATCGCTGGATGGCTTCCATAGTACGAAGTCACCGGCGTATTTCTTGTAGCTGGCCACTTCCACTCGGGCACCTTCCAGCATGTCTTCCAATGCGCGGTTAGAGAGCTTGCCGTAATCGGCCATGGATTTCACGTCGAACAGGACATGTCCTTCGGCTTCATACGCGTGCCCCTCGGCCACCAGCTTCGCCACCATGGCAATCATCTCGTCCAGATGTTCGGTGGCATAGGGGACGATAGTGGGCGGCAAGGCATTAAGGGCCGTCATGTCTTTGTCGAATTCCGCCGCAAAGCGTCGCGTAAGCGCTTCGATCGGCTCGCCATTTTCCTTCGCGGCCTTCATGATTTTGTCATCGATGTCGGTGATGTTGCGCGCGTAGATCACTTCGGAATAGAGCGTTTTCAATACGCGAAACAAAGTGTCGAATACAACCACAGGCCGCGCGTTGCCAATGTGCACCAGGTTGTACACCGTCGGCCCACAAACGTACATTTTCACCGTGTCCGGATCAATGGATTTGAACACTTCTTTACGTCGTGTGGCGGTGTTGTAGATGTTTAACTGTTGGTTTGTTGAGGACATAATATTTTTTTGAATATTTCCTTAACGGGTTAACGGGTTATCGGGTTATCGTTAGCGAGATCTCGGCCGAACAAGTGAGGCTTCCTAGAAACGCCGTGAACCCATCCATGGGGGCTCCCCCACGAGGTCCCTCTCGTGAGGGTTCTAGGAAGCCTCACTTGTCCGACCTGGGCATCTGAAACTAAGTCGCTTTGTTTAGCATCGCAGGCGATTGTGGCTAATGATTAATCCAGGAATGGGTTTCCGTCCGCAGTATAACCAAGTTAGGCACATTCCGATTGTCTACAAGAAGAACACACACCTCGACTCAAGCCGTGCAGGGGAGCATTTCTGAAACCCTCACGAGAGGGACCTCGTGGGGCCGTTCCTTGGCATCCATGCCATCACGGCATTAGCGCATCCATGCGCGTCGAAGTCCCATGGATGGGTTCACGGCGTTTTCAGAAGTGCTCCCCTGCATGGCTGGCTCGCTACCTTACAATAACCAGCCAACTCAATTACTCTCGATCTTCCCCCAACTATCACGCAAAGTAATAGTGCGGTTAAAAACCAAACCCTCGGATTTACTGTCGCGACAAAAATACCCTTCCCGCTCAAACTGAAAACCCTGTCCCGGCTCGGCATTGGCCAAACCTTTTTCGCCCTTGCACTGCTCCAGCACTATCAGGTTTTCGGGGTTGAGGTTCTCGAGAAAATCCTTGCCATCACTACCTGGCGAGGCATCGCTGAACAAGCGATCGTACAGCCGCACCTCGAATTCACTGCAATCATATGCTGCCACCCAATGAATGACGCCCTTGGGTTTGATCTCATCTGCGGGATCTTTGCCCAAGGTGTTTTCGATGATTCGCGCGCGCACTTCAATAATATTGCCAGCGTCATCCTTTATCGCTTCATCAGCCTCGATCACGTAGGCATTACGCAGGCGAACTCGCTTGCCCAATACCAGCCGCTTGTATTTTTTGTTGGCCTCTTCGCGGAAGTCGTCTACATCAATAAACACCTCCCGGCCGAACGGCAGTTCCCGCGCAGGTAAATCATCGCGATTCGGGTGTCCCGGGGCACTCAACACTTCGGTCTTCTCCGCCGGATAATTGGTCAACACGACTTTGAGCGGGCGCAATACGCACATGGCTCGCGGTGCGTTCTTGTCCAGGTCATCGCGGATCGCATGCTCGAGCATGGCAACATCCACAATGCCGTCGGACTTGGTGACGCCAATCATGTTGCAGAACTTGCGGATAGATGTAGGCGTATAGCCACGACGGCGAAAACCGGCAATGGTTGGCATACGCGGATCATCCCATCCGTCCACATGGCCCTCATCCACCAGCTGCTTGAGCTTGCGTTTGGAGGTCACCGTATAATTAAGGTTGAGCCGGCCAAACTCATACTGTCGGGGACTGCTGGGCACCGGCAGGTTCTCAATAAACCAATCGTATAAAGGCCGGTGATCCGCAAATTCCAGCGTACAGATCGAATGTGTTATGCCTTCAATGGCATCTTCCTGACCATGAGCAAAATCATAGGTAGGATAAATGCACCACTTATCACCGGTCTGGTGATGACTCTGCTTGCGGATGCGGTACAGCGTCGGGTCACGCATGTTCATGTTGCCGTGGGCCATATCGATCTTGGCCCGCAGCACGCGGCTACCCTCATCGAATTCACCGGTGCGCATACGCTCCAGCAAATCCAGGTTCTCGTCAACGGAGCGGTCGCGCCAGGGCGAATTGCGGCCGGCCTCGGTAAGGGTTCCACGGTATTCCCGGGTCTGCTCCGCACTCAGATCACAGACATAGGCCTTGCCTTCCCGCACTAGGTGCTGTGCCCAGGCATAGAGTTGATCAAAGTAACTGGAGGCATAGCGAACATCCCCGTCCCAGGTAAAGCCCAACCAGCGCACATCTTCCATAATGGCGGCAACAAACTCTTGCTCTTCGCGGCTGGGGTTGGTGTCATCGAAACGCAGGTTGCAGCTGCCGCCAAACGTCTCGGCAAGGCCAAAATTCAGGCAGATGGACTTCGCGTGCCCAATATGCAGGTAGCCATTCGGCTCTGGCGGAAAGCGGGTTATCACTTTCGCACAGGCGCCGGATTCAAGGTCCTCTTTAATAATGCGCTCAAGGAAATTCAATGGGGTAGTATCGTCGCTCATAAATCTCCAGCCGTCTGACGGGCCCGGTTAGCCTTGCTCACGAAAAAGCAGGCATTATAAGCGGTTCGGGTTCTGATGTGCGAGCAAATGGCGGATGCCAGCCGCAGAGGTTCCGCATTGAATGCAAAGCGCGTATGATAACGCGCCCGCGGATTCGCCGTACGGCGCGTCCTTTGAACGCACAGGAGCCTTACATGATTACGTTACACACGAATTTTGGTGACATTGAGCTGGAGCTGGACTTTGATAAAGCACCGAAAACTGCCGCTAATTTCCAGAAATACGTGGAAGACGGCTTTTTCGACGGCACTATTTTTCACCGTGTGATTGACGGCTTCATGGTCCAGGGCGGCGGCTTTACCGAAGAGATGCAACAGAAAGAAACGCGAGCGTCCATCGAGAACGAAGCCGACAACGGCCTGAAGAACGACAAGGGCTCCATCGCCATGGCTCGCACCAGCGACCCCCACAGCGCCAGCTCGCAGTTCTTCATCA
Organism: uncultured Cellvibrionaceae bacterium; assembly: GCA_964419935.1. Classification (GTDB taxonomy): domain Bacteria; phylum Pseudomonadota; class Gammaproteobacteria; order Pseudomonadales; family Cellvibrionaceae; genus CAYQQJ01. The sequence goes on along the minus strand of CAYQQJ010000024.1, from coordinate 36,991 downwards.
ACCTGACCGACAACGACTTCCTCAATCACTCTGGCAAAACCAGCCAGGGCTGGGGCTACTGTGTGTTCGGCAAGGTAACCAGCGGTATGGAAGTGGTTGAAAAAATTCGCAAGGTGCCAACCACCTCACGCAATGGTCATCAGGACGTTCCCGCCGAGCCCGTTATCATCGAGAAGGCTACCGCGGCCTGATCCATGGCGACCTTCTTCATCTCGGATCTGCATCTGTCACAAGAGCGCCCCGCCCTGACGGCCGCATTTGAGCAGTTCCTTCACAACGTTGCCGCTGATGCCGAGGCCCTCTACATCCTCGGTGACTTTGTTGACGCGTGGATTGGAGATGACGACGATTCGGCGTTCGCCACCCATATCAAGCAGGTTCTGGCCCGCTACGCGAATACCGGCACACCTGTGTACTTCATGCATGGCAACCGGGACTTCCTCATCGGCGAGCAGTTCGCCCGCGAGGCGCGCGTCACATTACTGCCCGACCCTCATGTGATTGACCTCTACGGCCACCCGGTGTTGCTGATGCACGGGGACAGCCTCTGCACCCGGGACCAGGAGTACATGGCGTTTCGCCAGCAAGTGCGCTCACCGCAATGGCAGAATCAGGTGAAAGCCATGCCCCTGGAGCAGCGCCGCCAGATGGCCGCACAACTGCGCGCGCAAAGCAAAAGCATGAGCGCCAATAAAGCCGAAGACATCATGGACGTGACGCCCGAGGAAGTGTTGCTCACCTTGCGCCAACACAAGGTAGTGACGCTGATCCACGGGCACACCCACCGGCCCAACCGCCATGCGCTGGTAATAGACGGAGCGCCGGGTGAACGGATCGTGCTGGGAGACTGGGAAAGTCGCGGTTGGTATTTGCAAGCCACGCCTGAAGCAACGGTACTGGTGGATTTCGAAATCAAGCAATAACTGCAAGCTAACCAGTGTTGGCCATTTCAGCCTAAATCGGCACACCGGAATGAAAGCGAAATTCGTCGTCGGCCTCCAGCACCAGTGCTTTGTCCTTCTCCAGGAAAAATGTGACTCGCTCATTGATGCATTCGCCACCGGCAGCCTTACGCGCCAGCGACAGATAATCCTGATAGTGGCGCTCTTCAGACTTCAGTAGCGACTCATAAAACTTCTTCAATTCGTCGTCCAGACGCGGCGCCAGCTTTGCAAAGCGCTCGCAGGATCGCGCCTCGATAATCGCCCCCACAATCAATGTATCAATCAACTTGCCGGGTTCGGACGTTCGGCTCCCCTTGCGCAGCTCTGCCGCGTAGCGGGATGCAGAAACGGGTTCATAGGCAATACGGCGTTTTTTCATGATCGCCAGCACCTGCTCAAAATGCCGCAGCTCTTCACGCGCCAGGCGCGACATCTTGTTCAACAACTCGAAATCGTCCACGTAGCGATACATGAGGTTGAGCGCTGTACTGGCGGCCTTTTTCTCGCAATTGGCGTGGTCAATCAGCAGAATATTGGGGTGTTCGAGTGCGGCATGCATCCAGGCATCAGGTGTGTCGCACAGCAGGAATTCGCGGATAATCTGGGACATTGTGGCTCAGCTGTTTTTTAGTATCGACTGGAAGTCAATCCGGTTTGACGCGTGGTGCGAAGTAGCGGTCATAGTGAGCGCAGGACAAGGTGAAATAGTCCGCATCGATCGCCAGTTTTATTTGCTGCAACGGCGTATGCCGCCACTGTGCCGTAAGTTCACAGCCAAACCGCGTGATATCGTCAATTTGGCTGGCGCCGGCCTTCAGCAGGTCAGAGACCCAGCTGTAACAATTGTGATCAGGATTATAGCGAATCTGCTGATGATCGATCTGTTGGCGCAAGAGCGCCTCATTCACCACCCGAATTTTTGGCTCCACCACCTGCCGCAACAACCCCTGCAAACGCGCATCAATGGCGATCCGCTGCTCATGACTATAGGCATTCCAGTGGATCACCTCGTGAGCAAAACGCTTGCAGCCCCGGCAAACACTATCTCCAATCCCGGTCGAGCAGACCCCGATACACGGTGTTTTAACGGGTTTGAACATGGATGATGGCCTCAAGGGATACAACAGCGGTGAGCGAGCGGCAACATAGCAAAAAATAGTGGAAAGTGGAAAGGGAAAAGTGGTTCGAAACAGCCGTTCCTAATCGCCATCTACCTCCTGCACGCTTCGGCGGAAGGCGCTTAGGCTTTTTCGCCCTACAAGATCCAGCGGCATCACTTTTCCCTTTTCCCTTTTCCCTTTTCCCTTTTCCCAATTATGGCGCGAATAATGGTAGAATTCGCGCCCCAGATTCCGAACTCCACGGTCTGCGGAGGGCTGCGGCCCCCATCGATGACGGCATCGATAGCCTCGCACGGCAGAGATCCTGCCGGCGCGAGTAACCCCCAAACAATGAGAGGATACCAAAACGTGCTTGAAGCCTATCGTGAACACGTTGCTGAACGTGAAGCCCAGGGAATTCCACCCAAACCGCTGACTGCTGAACAAGTAACCGGCCTGGTTGAATTACTGAAATCACCGCCCGCTGGCGAAGAAGACATGCTGCTGGACCTGATTACCACCCGCGTACCGCCCGGCGTGGATGAAGCGGCCTATGTAAAAGCCGGTTTTCTGTCGGCAATCGCCAAAGGTGAGACAAGCTCGCCGCTGATCAGCAAACAGGACGCAGTCAAGCTTCTCGGCAACATGCACGGTGGCTACAACATCGAAACCCTGGTGACGCTGCTGGATAACAGCGAACTGGCCCCCTTGGCTGCCAATGAACTGAAGCACACGCTGTTGATGTTTGATGCCTTTCACGACGTGGAAGAAAAAGCCAAAGGCGGCAACAGTCATGCTCAGAGCGTATTGGAAAGCTGGGCCAACGCTGAGTGGTTCACCCAGCGCGACGCCGTACCCGAATCGATCAAAGTCGCGATATTCAAAGTCACCGGTGAAACCAATACCGACGACCTCTCCCCCGCTCCCGATGCCTGGTCACGCCCGGACATTCCTCTGCACGCTCTGGCGATGTACAAGATGGAACGTGACGGTCTGACGCCTGAAGAACACGGTGTGCGCGGCCCCATCAAGCAAATTGAGGAGCTGCAACAGTCCGGCTACCCCGTGGCCTTTGTCGGCGACGTGGTAGGCACCGGCTCCTCCCGCAAATCCGCAACCAACTCTGTGCTCTGGTACTTCGGTGAAGACATTCCCGGCGTGCCCAACAAGCGCGGCGGCGGCATCTGTATCGGCGGCAAGGTCGCACCAATTTTCTACAACACAATGGAAGACGCCGGAGCGCTGGTATTTGAAGCACCGGTCGATGACCTCAACATGGGCGACGTGATCGAAATCCGCCCCTATGAAGGCAAAATCCTGACTCAGAATGGCGAGCTGCTGTCTGAATTTGAACTGAAATCCCCCGTACTGTTGGACGAAGTTCAGGCCGGCGGCCGCATCAACTTGATCATCGGCCGCGGCTTGACTGCCAAGGCCCGGGAATCTCTCGGTCTTGGTACCACTGACCTGTTCCGCATTCCCGCCCAGCCTGCCGACAGCGACAAGGGCTTCACCCTGGCACAGAAGATGGTTGGCCGCGCTTGTGGCCTGGCGGAAGGTGTCGGCGTGCGTCCCGGTGCTTATTGTGAGCCGCGCATGACAACCGTTGGCTCCCAGGACACCACAGGCCCGATGACCCGCGACGAGCTGAAAGACCTGGCCTGTCTCGGCTTCTCTGCCGACCTGACCATGCAGTCCTTCTGTCACACCGCCGCCTACCCCAAGCCGGTGGATATCGACACCCAGCACAGCCTGCCGGATTTCATCATGACCCGTGGCGGCGTTTCCCTGCGCCCCGGCGACGGCATCATCCACTCCTGGCTGAACCGCATGCTGCTGCCGGATACCGTCGGCACCGGTGGCGACTCCCACACCCGTTTCCCCATGGGCATCTCCTTCCCTGCGGGCTCCGGTCTGGTGGCGTTTGCCGCGGCAACGGGCGTTATGCCACTGGATATGCCGGAATCCGTGCTGGTGCGATTCAAAGGCAAGATGCAGCCCGGCATCACGCTGCGCGATCTGGTTCATGCCATTCCCTACTACGCCATTCAGGAAGGCTTGCTCACCGTCGACAAGAAAGGCAAGAAGAACATCTTCTCCGGTCGCATTCTTGAAATCGAAGGTCTGGACAACCTCACCGCCGAACAGGCGTTCGAGCTGTCCGATGCCTCTGCCGAGCGCTCCGCCGCCGGTTGCACCATTAAGCTGTCCGAGGACTCCGTCGCAGAGTACCTGCGTTCCAATATCACCCTGTTGCGCTGGATGGTAAGCGAAGGCTACGGCGACGCGCGCACCCTCGAGCGTCGCGCCAAGAAGATGGAAGAATGGCTGGCCAACCCGAACCTGCTGCAAGCCGACGCCGATGCGGAATACGCTGCGGTGATCGAGATCGATCTGGCCGACGTGAAAGAGCCGGTCGTCTGCTGCCCGAATGACCCTGACGATGCACGTCTGTTGTCTGAAGTCGCCGGCGATAAGGTGGACGAAGTCTTCATCGGTTCCTGCATGACCAACATCGGACATTTCCGTGCTGCGGGCAAACTGATGGAATCCAACAAAGACGGCCTCAAAACCCGCTTCTGGATGTCACCGCCCACCAAGATGGACCAGCACACCCTGATGGAAGAAGGCTACTACAATATCTACGGCCGCAACGGCGTGCGCACAGAAATGCCCGGCTGCTCCCTGTGCATGGGCAACCAGGCCCGGGTTGCCGACGGTGCCACTGTGCTGTCCACCTCCACCCGTAACTTCCCCAACCGCCTCGGTACCGGCGCCAATGTCTACCTCACCTCCGCGGAACTGGCAGCTGTGGGTGGCATTATTGGTCGCCTGCCAACGGTCGAGGAATACATGGAATACGCCAACAAGATCGACTCCATGTCCGACGAAATCTTCCGTTATATGAATTTTGATCAAATAGCCTCGTTCCAGAAAGGCGCCGAAGAAGGCAAACGCATAGCAGCCGTGCAGATTGAGGATGTGGCGGTCTAAGCCGCCTGCATCAAGTCTGACCCAGAAGCCCCGCATCAGCGGGGCTTTTTTTTGGAAATCGACATAAACTGATCCGCAGTCGGCATTGACCCTCCTGTATAATAAGAACAATTCTTATTTCTCTATATGGCAACGGTGTAGCAAGCAGAGGTGGCGTCGCGGTGAATGTCAGTCCCAGTCCAAAACAATGGTTACCTTCAATAGCATTATTTTTTGTTTTCTTGGGGCTGGCTTTGCCTGTTCCGGCGCAAACGGAACAAGAAGGGATTCGCCAGTTACTGCAGCTGGCAGAGTACATCGGCGTTGACTATGAGGAGGCAGTCCGGGACGGACGTATCATTGACGCGAACGAATATGAGGAAATGCAGGAGTTTTCCGGCCTGATCGTAGAAAAGGGCCGCGCCACTCCTGCATTCCTCATCACCGCTCAGCAACTTCAGGATGCTATTGAAAACAAGGCACCGGCGAGCGTGGTGCGACCGCTGACCGAGCGCATTCGCCAGCAGCTACTGGCGCTGTCGCCCCAGTTGAGTCTACCCAACTCCCTGCTTCCCGTTGATACCACCCGCGCCCTGTTTCTGCAAAGCTGTGCCGCTTGCCACGGCGCAACCGGGCAAGGTGATGGTCCCATCGCTGGGGGATTACAACCCCCACCTACTGACTTCAGCGACAAATTCAGAGCCCGGAATCGCTCGCTGCTCGGCCTGTACGACGCCATATCCAAGGGGCTGGACGGTACCGCCATGCCAGCGTTCCCTGACCTCTCTGATCAGCAACGTTGGTCATTGGCATTCTACGCAGGCAGCCTGGCGTTTCAGGAAATACCTGCACCGCCCGCAGATATTGCTGTAGATCCGCAGCAGTTTGTGAGCCTGAGCCCCCAGACCCTGGTGCAGCAGAATCCGGATCTTTCACTGAATGATGTGCAGGCATTGCGCGCCTATCCGGGCAAATTGTTCGAAACTCATGCCGATCCCATGCAAATTACACGTCGCAACCTGCAGTCCTCCTTCAAGGCCTATGAACAAGGCGATGTGGCGCAGGCAAAGCAACTCGCGGTAAGCGCCTACCTGGATGGTTTCGAGCTTATCGAGAATACTCTGGATGCCCATAACTCCGGATTACGCCGGGCAGTCGAGCAGGACTTCATGGCCTACCGGCAACTGGTCAGCCAACCCGGGCAAGTCGAAGCTGTTCACCAGGGGCTGGAGACATTACTCACTGGGCTTGAGCGCGCCGATTCGGCCATTCGGGAGCAGAGTTTGTCCAACGGCGCGCTGTTCAGCGCGAGCCTGATCATCCTGTTGCGCGAGGGTTTGGAAGCATTACTCGTTGTGCTGGCGCTGGGTGCAGTATTGGTAAAAACCCAACGGCCGGACGCGCTGAAGTACGTGCATTTGGGCTGGATAGGTGCCCTGGCGCTTGGCGTGTTCACCTGGTGGGCCGCAAGCCATTTGATCTCTATCAGCGGCGCCAGCCGCGAAGTGATGGAAGGCGTTGCCGCACTATTGGCGGCAGCCGTATTGTTCTATATCGGCTTTTGGATGCACAGCAAGACAAACGCGTCGCAGTGGCAGAACTACATCAATCGCAATATCAACCGGCACCTCAAAACGGGGACCCTGTGGGGCATCGCCGGGCTGTCCTTCATCGCGGTATACAGAGAGGTGTTTGAAACCGTGCTTTTCTACCAATCTCTGATGACGCAAGCCAGTGGTCACCAAGCGTCAGTCGTACTCGGAGGTTTTGCAACCGGCGTCGCAGCGCTCGTGCTGATAGGCTGGCTTCTGTACCGATATTCAGTCAAGTTGCCCATTGGCCGGTTCTTCTCGCTCACCAGCTGGTTCATGTTGCTGTTGGCCTTCGTGCTCACCGGCAAAGGCGTTGCGGCTCTGCAGGAAGCGGCCCTGATAGATATCTCGTCGCTGCCGGTGCATTTCTCCATTACCTGGCTGGGTATTTATTCAACATGGCAAGGGCTGATAGCGCAAGCGGCGGTAGTACTGCTCACTGTTACTCTGCTAGCGGGCTTTCGCTACAGCCTGCTTGCAAACCGAGGCTGAATGATGATTGCACCACGGACGATTGAACACCTGGCGGTATAACCTTCACCACATCCAGCAGTTGAAAGTCCTGCATTCGCGGGGCTTTTTTCGTTGGGCACTGCTTGGTTGCCGGCAAGACAATCAAAAAAGCTTCGTCAAGAAAGCGTGCATACGCTGCCAGGAGTCGGCATCAGCCTCGGCGTTGTACTCCAGAGGTAACTCGAACTCTTCGCCCAATGCCGTCGCGCTGGGGTTGGTGAAGGCATGCTGAGCGCTTTCATATTCAACAAAGGTGTAATCGAGCCCGGCGTTGTCCATGCTGGTTTTGAAGGTGCTGATTTGTTCGTCGGTAACCAGGGGATCCGCCCCGCCGTTCAACACCAGGAATTTTGTGTCGATGTCTTCACTTGCAATGGGGGCAAGGTTGCCGAGAGCGCCGTGAAAACTGACCACGCCGTCGAGATCCGCGCCGGCTCGGGCCATACTCAACACCACCGCACCGCCGAAGCAATAGCCAATGGCTGCGGTCTTGTTGGGGTGCGCCTGGGGCTGGGACTTGATGATGGCCAATCCCGCCTGGAAACGCGCCTTGGCGGCCTCCTGATCATTGACGACTTCCATCATGAATAGTTGTGCATCCTTGGGATGCTCCGCCACCTTTCCATCGCCATACATATCAATGGCAAAGGCGACGTAGCCCATTTCCGCGAGCATTTTCGCCCGCTCGCGCACATAATCGTTAAGCCCCCACCATTCATGGACAATCAACACGCCGGGCAAATCCTTGGCATTGCGGGGCATCGCCAGATAACCGGTGAGGTTGGTTTCACCTACGCTATAAGAAATTTCTTCGGTAACGATATTTGGCAGGGATTCCGCGAGATTCTTCAGGTTCTCGAGGCCTTGCGTATAGGACCTGGCGATGGTTTCTTCCAGAAGCAACCCCGCATAGCGCCGCAGAATATTCAGGCCATGCGCGGTTTCGAACTGCCAGGCAACGCCGGTATAATCTTCCACCGACTCGACCAATAACGTGGATGTTGCGGTACGTATGGTACCGGAGTCGGTATCCTCGGATTGCAGGGCGATTTCAACCCGTTGGCCCGGCTCGATGGCAACGATTTCCTGCCGCTCCATGCCCGAGTCGGTATGCCAGGACATGATTGAGCCCAAGCCGGCGTCCGCGCCGGAATACTCCACTTTTCTGTCCGGGTCGTCCTGAATCCACCAGCGGTTGATCTGCTTGAAATCGTTGACCAGATGGAAAACCGTCTGCGGGTGTGTATCGATCACCATGGTTCGCTCAACGAAAGTCTTTGCCGGCAGAAACAGCCCTACGATGCCCGCCACGAACCCCAATAGTAACAATGTGAAAAATAGATACTTCAAGAACTTCATGACTGGCTCCCTTCCGCTGTTCGAAAATTTGTCAATCAGCCAAAAAATGCCTCTATGGCGTCTCGTTCCCACATGGCGTCCTGATACCCCAGCTCCATCAACTCATTGCAGTAATCACGGGAAAACATCAGGTAACTGGCTGCTGCCGAACCACCTCCACGTATAGTAGCACCGGTGCTGCGCATTAAAAAACGCAGGCTCGATGGGAGGTTGCGCACCTTGCGGCCGGCAATGCGATCCAATGGCTTGGATGGCGAGATGATCAGGGTGTCCACCGGACGCATTGGTGTGTGCACCAGCTTGTCTTCCTCCACCAGCGACAATAAGTGGTTGATGCGCTCCAGATGCTCAATATCCCCTTCAAGAGCATCAATGAATGCGCTGTTGAGCATCTGACCGATGATCTGCGCCATGGACGGCGAATGTTTGGGTGTGACAGCGCGACGCCCCCAATGTGCCGGGTTGCGGTTACTACTGACACCAATAACAAACACGCGGTCGGCGCCCAAATGCAATGCGCAGCTGATAGGCGCCATCTGTCGCATGGCGCCATCGCCGTAATAGTCCCGCCCAATGGAGACGGTTGGAAATAACGCAGGTATGGCAGAAGACGCCATGAGATGGTCCGGGTTCAACTGGGTCGGAGTGCCCACGCGACGATAGCGCCGCCAGCCCTCCACCGCTTGTGCGCCCTGAAAAAAGCTGACCGACTGGCCGGATGTGTAGCCCAACGCCGTGACGCTGACGGCTCTCAAGGCGCCACTGTCAATGCGGGTGGCGAGGTTCTCGAACGGAATGGATCGCTCAATCAACGCGCGCAGAGGCGAATTATCCAACAGGGCCAGAGGCTTGCCACTGACCACACCCTGATTGAACAGTGAACGGGCAATGTGGAACAGGTTTTTGGAAATCGGCCCCCAGCCAGTACGAAAAACCTGCTCGAATTCCAACTCCTGCCAAAGGTTGGCCAGATTGACCACGGCAGGCCGAAAGTCCCCGAGATGCGATGCCATCGCCAGAGCATTGATTGCACCGGCAGAGGTGCCGCAGATTACGGGAAAAGGATTGTGCAGCTGGGGCAATATGTCCGAGATCGCTTTCAGCACACCAACCTGGTACGCGGCCCTGGCACCACCACCTGACAGAATAAGGGCGTTGGTTGACATCAAATTACCTTTGTTGATTCAGCCACTGCACGATATTCTGCTCACGATTATTCATGCTGCTCACTGGAATTCATTGAAAACAATAGCGGCAACGGCTATAGTTTTTTTGTTCTGACATGCCGATTTTTCTGTATGTCTACGTATGTTTGCTCAAAGACTGCCGCTACCAGACTGCCAAGGCTGATCTACTGCGCCGACGCCTTTTTGGCCAATTCCTCATCCCGCAGACTGCGGCGCAAAACTTTCCCCACGTTGGATTTCGGCAGCGTTTCGCGAAATTCGACTTGCCGTGGAACTTTGTATGCCGTCATATTCTCCCGGCAAAAATCGATAACCGCTTGCTCAGTCAGCGAATCGTCACTGCGCACAATAAATAGCTTTACCAGCTCGCCGCTCTTTTCATCCGGCAAGCCGACTGCTGCCGCCTCGACGATTCCTGGATGCTGCGTAACGGTGTCTTCAACTTCGTTGGGGTAAACATTGAAGCCGGACACAATAATGAGGTCTTTCTTGCGATCCACAATTCTAATAAAACCATCTGCATCAATAGTGGCCATATCCCCCGTTTTGAACCAGCCATCGGCGGTAAGAACCGCGGCTGTCTCTTTGGGTTTCTGCCAATAACCGTGCATCACTTGCGGGCCGCGCACACACAGCTCACCCACTTCACCCACGGGCAACGCAGTACCGGCGTCGTCTATTACCTGCAGCTCGGTATCCGGCAGCGCCGTGCCAACCGTTCCGCGCTGAATTTTGCCCATTTGACCGCTGGAGACGACGGGAGACGTCTCAGTCAAACCATAACCTTCAACCACATTGACTCCGGTCACCTCCTGCCAACATTTTGCGGTACTGTCGGTTAATGCCATGCCGCCGGATGAGGTGCAGGTAAGCTTGGAGAAGTCCAGCTTGCGGAAGGCGTCATTCCGGCACAGGGCGTTGAACAAGGTATTCAAGCCGAGGAACACAGTCGGTGGGTATTTCCGCAGTGTTGCAACCAGCGCGGGAATATCGCGGGGGTTGGGAATCAGCACATTGTGCGCACCCATGGAAAACCCCGCCAATGCGTGCAGGTTGAACGCATAAACGTGATACAACGGCAGCGGCGCCGCAAAACAGAGTTCTTGTTCTTTGAAAAGGTCCGGCATGTGATCCACCACCTGGCGCACGTTGGCGCAAAGGTTGTTGTGAGTCAACATCGCACCTTTGGCTACACCCGTGGTACCGCCGGTGTATTGCAGCGCCAGAATGGATTCACCGTGAATCTCAGCCGGCGCTTTAAATACGGATTTACGACCCTGTTCAAGAGCCTGGCGAAAGGTAACACTGTGCGGGAAATGAAACGCCGGCACCATCTTTTTGATATGGCGCACCGCGAAGTTCAGCAAACTGCGTTTCGGTTGCGGATGGAGGTCGGCGATATCCGTCACTATGACGTGCTTGACGGCAGTCTCCTGGAGAATTTCTGCGGTTTCAGCCGCCACGTTCGACAAGACGACCAACGCCACGGCACCGCTGTCGGTCAGCTGATGCTTGATCTCGCGGGATGTATACAGGGGATTACTGTTGACGATAATCAGCCCCGCCCGCACTGCGCCATAGAGGGCAACCGGAAACTGCAGGACATTGGGCATCTGCAGGGCGATGCGATCGCCCGGCTTCAAGCCCAAGTCATTTTGCAGGTAGCTGGCGAACTGATCGCTCAACCGATCCATATCCGCAAAGGTCAGGGTATGGCCCATGCAAGTGTAAGCAGGCTTGTCGGCATATTGCTCAAAGGCATGCTCAACCAATTCAACGACCGTAGCGTACTGTTTAGACAAGTGATGACTCCGTTCTAGTAACCACAGACAATTATTCTGGTCGGAGAGTAACGCAGTTATCTATATGAGTCGAGCCCACAGTTCTTGATCAGAGGCGGCCAGTCCTTAGGCTTCGGTCCGTTTGTCATCAGGGTAGATCTTTTGAAAACGCATAAACACGTCCCTGTGGCTCCCCCGCGGCATCCCTGCCGCGAGGGTTTCAAAAGATCTACCCTGATGAAAAACGACTTTGGTGCACTCGACCTAGCACTAGACTTCGAAAAAAGTTACTCGCAGGTCTCAGTAGATGTAAGTCCTGCGAGCGTATTAACCTGGCAATCAAGATTGGCGGGTTAATACCTAACAATACCGACCGCAACCCGGAGCATAAATTCAGCGCGTCATCAAAACCTGAAAGAATCCGCTTCCAGCGACATCAGATTGGCAGCACCGGATTTGATCGTCACCTCCAGCGCTCGCGTGCGAGGCAAAAGGCGCTGGTAGTAGAAACGCGCGGCCTGGATTTTGGATTGGTAGAACTCAGCATCACCACCAGAAGCATACTCCTGAGCTTTTGCGGCCGCCCGCGCCCACAGATAGGCAAGCGTGACATAGCCTGAGTACATCAGGTAATCCACTGAGGCTGCGCCCACCTCATCGGCATTGCTCATGGCCGCGGCACCGACGTGCATGGTGAGATCGCCCCACTCCTTGTTCACCGCTTCCAGAGGCTCCACGAACTCAGCCATGGCATCATTGTCTTTCTGGGCCTGACAGAACTTGTGGATAATCTTGGTAAACCGGCGCAGCAACTCGCCCTGGCTCATCAGAACTTTTCGCCCGAGCAAATCCAGCGCCTGCACGCCGGTGGTACCTTCATAAATGGTCGCAATTCGCGCATCCCGTACATTCTGCTCCACACCCCACTCGCGAATGTAGCCGTGGCCACCAAAGCATTGCAATGCCAAATTGGCGGACTCGCTGCCCACTTCGGTGAGAAACGCCTTGGCAATGGGCGTCAGCAGTGCCAGCAGATCCGCCGCTTCTTTCCGGGCCTCTTCGTCCTGGCTGAAATGTTCGACATCGACCAGTTGAGCGCAATAGTAGATCAGCATGCGACCGCCTTCAGAAAAGGCCTTCTGCGTCAGCAGCATGCGGCGCACGTCGGGGTGAACAATAATCGGGTCTGCGGGTCCGTCAGGGTTCTTGACGCCGGAGAGCGAGCGCATTTGCAGGCGCTCCTTGGTATACGCCAGGGACTTTTGAAAACCGAGCTCCGCGTGAGCCAGGCCTTGCAACGCCGTACCCAGGCGCGCGGTGTTCATAAAGGTAAACATGCAGTTGAGGCCGCGATTCGGCGGGCCGATGAGAAACCCTTTGGCATCGTCGAAATTGATTACACAGGTCGCATTGCCGTGAATGCCCATCTTGTGCTCGATGGAGCCGCAACTGACGGCGTTGCGCTCGCCTTTCCCGCCATTTTCATCCGGCAGGAACTTGGGCACCACAAACAGCGAAATACCCTTGGTACCTTCCGGCGCACCGGGCAAGCGAGCCAGCACGATGTGCACAATGTTTTCCGCCAGGTCATGTTCGCCGGCAGAAATAAAGATCTTGCTGCCGGTAATGGCGTAGCTGCCGTCGTCATTGGGCTGTGCCCGGGTTTTCAACATACCCAGGTCTGTACCACAGTGGGCTTCGGTGAGGCACATGGTGCCTGTCCAACTGCCTTCGACCAGCTTGGTCAAGTAAATTTGTTTTTGCTCATCGGTACCATGCTGCTCCAGTGTTTTCATGGCACCGTGGGATAGCCCGGGATACATCGCCCAGGCCCAGTTGGCGGCACCAAGCATTTCGCTCAGCATACTACCCATGGATTCCGGCAAGCCCTGGCCGCCGTACTCGACACTGTGGCTCATGGATGGCCAACCCGCCTCCACAAACTGATGGTAGGCGTCCTTGAAGCCGGAAGGTGTGGTGACTTCGCCCTCCTTCCACTGACAACCTTCGGCATCACCTACAGCGTTAAGAGGTGCCAGGACGTTCTCACAGAACTTGGCGCTTTCTTCGATAATCGCATTGATGACATCCCCTGTTGCATCCTCGCATCCCGGTAATGCCTCGTAGTGTCCCGCGAAATCAAACAGCTCAAACAACGTGAATTGCATGTCGCGTAAAGGAACCTGGTAGTCGCTCATCCTGATGAACCTCTATAAGTCAATGGTAGTCAATACGGCCAATCCCACTATTTAACGTCACAGGGCCAAGAGTCGCAATAGCGAATCCGATCAAATCAACTGGCATTTAAAGGAAGGGTGAGCGACCGTGGCGGTCACTCGTTCAAGGAATTTTCCGTCCGCGCCAGCAGCTGTCGGCGGTATTCCCCCGGGGTCTGACCGGTCCATTTTTTGAAGGCTCTAAAGAAGGTGCTGGGCTCGTCGAACCCCAACTTTTCTGCGACCAGAGTGTTGGAAAGATCAAAACAGCTCAAAAAATGAAATGCTGCTTCCCGCCGACATTCGTCTTTCAATGCCTGATAAGATGAGTTTTCCGCCTGTAGGTGTCGCCGTAATGTGGTTACTGACATATTGCAGTGCCGGGCAACCTCCTCCGCCGAAGGCATGGCATTGCTGACGTCTTTGTTCAGCAGTGTTCGCACGCGATCTTTGATGCTGGTTTGGGTTCGGTTCTCCGTTACCAGGTGATAAGGCGCCGTGCGCAGGAACTGCATCATCGAATCCTGGTTCTGGATCACCGGGAAGCCAAGGCATTCAGCGTCATAACTCAAGCCGTTGAATGGATGATTGCAATGGATATTGCCCGGCTGAAAGTCTGTCAGCGGCTGCAATGTCGCGTGCTCATCAAAGGTGACGTACAGATTCCTGATGGACAAATCCTTGCCAACCAGCCAGCAACTGAAGCGATGCCATGCGTACAGTGTTGTGAGAATTTTATTCGGATCAGTGTTCGCCTGAAGCTGCGTGAAATCCCCCGCAGTCACTGATCGCACAGGGCCGATTTTCACCAGGGCCTGGTCATCATGAACCTCAACCCCGTAACGCACCTGAAAGCCGCGGCAGAGCTCGAAAAACTCTCCCGCCCGGCTGATAGCCTGACGCAGATCCTGGCACTGCAACAGCGTCAGACACATCAAACGAAAAGCCCCCAAGGGTACGCGCCCACCGGCAAACATACCGAACCACTCGTCCTGACTGGCTCTCATAATGCGCTGATAGAGTTGCCCGTAAATGAAGGCGGATACCTGTGCTTCCTGAGCGAGAGCCTGCGCGTTAATGTCAAGTTCCGCCAGCACCGGTTGCATGTCACAGCCCGCGCGGTGCGCTTGCTCGAGCAGGTAGTGAACGTAACTTGCGGGAACTGTCGACGCAGACATAGCCACTTCAGTTGGATTTATTGCGGTTGGACCACCAGCGAATCAGCAAGGCGACTGGTGCGGCCAGCAACACCAAAATGACTAGCATCAGGATGCAGATCCAGAGAAACTCGAATATTTTTTCGATCGGAAAATCGAAGCGCGTTACGGCCATAATAATAAAGGCGATACCGGCTATGAAGCTGACATAAGTACCGGTACCTTTGCGCACCTTGAATTTTACTTTCACGGATTACCTCAGTCGAATTACCGACGATTACAGAAATACGTTTTCATGGCTCCACTCACAGTGAGCGCGATTGATTGGCATACCGGGTTTGTGGCCTGCGGTGGATGACTCCCAGGTAAAGGTGTGTATGCCGGATAGCTCCGTTTCCAGATGCACCACGGCGGACATCCAGTACATACGCGTCAGCATTTCCTCAAATTTCACCATCCATTTGTTCCACTCGTATTCGATTGCCTGATAGGACGCACCGAAGTGCATAACTTCGGTATGGTAATTATCAATTCCCACTTCGATACGAGGTATGGCGAACATTTCCCGGCACAGATAAGGCCAGTCATCTGCCGCCGGCAAGGTCAGCATAACTTTTCGATTATTGCGCCGACGCTCGGCATCGGCGGCAAAATTCGCGCTATCTTTGATACATCCGTAAACAATGGATTCCTGATCCATAATGCCTCTATTCTCTCGGAAGCTGGTTAGTCAAAGAAGTTATCATTCGGCATAAACGTTGCGGTTGATATCAACAGACCATAATACGTCGCCCACTTGGCTTCGATCCATTTGCCGTCAGGGATAGATCTTTTGAAAACGCATAAACACCTCCCTGTGGCTCCCGCGCGGCATCCCTGCCGCGAGGGTTTCAAAAGACCTATCCCTGACGGCAAACTCCCATGGAGCACTCGGTCAACACATTGCCTGTGATGAACATCATAACGACAAATCCGCCGCTCGGCCTTGCGCTCTTCCTCAGAACGGCCACCACCAACTGCTGTTCAAGCGGTCTTCACAGCCCGCCAGCTGGGATTTGTAAGTATTCGCGCGCACGCCAACTTTGCGCGCAACCCCCATCAGCCAGCCTTTGCTTTTGTACGTTCCGCGCCGATACCCACCATGGCCTTCATGATAGGCCAAATAGAGATTATAGGCGTCGTGGGGATTAATTCCGGCACCCTTGCTGCTCTGGGCGTTGTACCAGGCAATGAAATCCGCCGCATCGTCAAAATTATTGCGATTCGACCACCCGTTACCAGAAGCTTCCTGGTACCAATCCCAGGTTGAGTCTTTCGCCTGGGGATAACCATAGGCACTGCTTTTTCGTGGCCCGGGAAATATCCACAGTATACGTGTGCGCGGCGGCTTGGCCTTGGCAACGAAGCGCGATTCCTGGTGAATGAACGCCATGATCACCGGGATGGGTGAGCCCCATCTTTCGGAAGCATTTCGGGCGTCGTCGTACCAACCATCTTTTTCATCAAATATGTGGCAGACATTGTCCAGGTGCTTGGGCGGCACCGCGGTGCAGCCGCACAGGAGGAACAGGCTACACAACAATGCCAGCGGCATTTTTTTATAAATCGACATTAGGTTTCTTTTAGTGATTCCAGTTGTTTTATCAGTTCCTGCTCATCCCAGATCTCAACCCCGAGAGATTCAGCTTTGGCCAACTTGGAGCCCGCGCCCGGTCCCGCCACGACACAGTAGGTTTTTGCCGACACACTGCCCGCCACTTTGGCACCCAGTGCCTGCAATTGCTCCTTGGCTTCGTCCCGGGTCATTGCCTCAAGGCTGCCGGTCAGCACAAATATCCGCCCCGCCAGGGGCAAGTCCGCCGTTGCTGGCTTCGCTACCTGAGGCCAATTCACACCGGCATCCATCAACGCCTCAACCACCTGCCGGTTGTCATCCTGCGCGAAAAACTCCGCCACGAAGTGCGCAACCACCGGGCCGACATCCGCCACTCGCTGCAAGCGTTCCTCGTCGGCCTGCAGCAGGTCCGGCAGATCGCCGAACTCCTGGGCAAGGTTATTGGCCGTCACCTGACCAACTTCTCTGATCCCCAGTGCGTAGATAAACCGGGGCAAGGTTGTGTTTTTGCTGGCTTGTAGCGCCTGTATCAGATTATCGGCGGATTTCTGTCCCATGCGCTCAAGGCCGGCCAGTTGCTCGCCGGTCAGCTTATAAAGATCTGCGACCGAGTGAATCATCTCGCGATCGACCAATTGTTCCACCAGTTTGTCGCCCAGCCCATCAACGTCCAATGCATGACGGCTGGCAAAATGCTTGATGGCCTCCTTGCGCTGGGCTGCGCAAATAAGCCCACCGGTGCAGCGGAGTGCGGCTTCATCGCCGACTTTTTCGACCGGTGAGCCGCACACGGGACAACTGTCGGGAAACAGAATTTCCCTGGCATCATCTGGACGCTGGGCCAGCACCACTGAAACGATTTGCGGAATAACATCCCCCGCACGGCGGACAATCACCGTATCACCAATCTTGACGTCAAGCCGGTGGATTTCATCCTGATTGTGGAGGGTAGCGTTGGAGACAGTCACACCGCCAACGAAGATCGGCTGCAAGCGCGCCACCGGCGTCACTGCGCCAGTGCGACCCACTTGAAACTCCACATCCTTCAGCAGCGTCATTTCCTCCTGGGCAGGAAATTTGTGGGCAATGGCCCAGCGCGGCGCCCGCGACACAAAACCGAGCGCTTGCTGCAATTGAAGTTGATTCACCTTGAAGACAATGCCATCAATATCATAGGTGAGCCCCGCCCGGCGTTCACTAAGCCCGTGGTAAAACTTGATGCAACCCTCAACGCCCTCGACCACCGCGGTTTCCCGACTGGTTCTAAAGCCCCAGTCCGCGAGCTGGTCGAGCAGATCACTGTGCCGTTCCGGCAAGCTCCCGCCTTCCATAATACCTACGCCGTAGGCACAAAGAACCAGTGGCCGACGCGCCGTGATCTGCGGGTCCAGTTGCCGCAGGCTCCCCGCCGCGGCATTGCGTGGGTTCACAAAGCCTTTGGTGCCCTGCTCCCGCGCCAGCTCGTTGAGTTGTTCAAACCCGTCTCGCGGCATGTAAATTTCGCCGCGAACTTCCATCCGCTCAGGGTGATTTTTGCCGGAGGTGCCCAGGCGCAATTTCAACGGCACTGAGCGCAAGGTGCGCACGTTCTGGGTGATATCTTCGCCAGTTTTACCGTCACCACGGGTAGCACCGCGGACCAACTGCCCGTTTTCATAAAGCAGGTTGATCGCAATGCCGTCGTACTTCGGCTCGCACACGTATTCAACAAGCTCATCATTTTTCAGCCGATCGCGAACGCGCTTATCGAATGCGCGCAGTTCGTCTTCATTGAATACATTGTCCAGTGACAGCATGGGCATTTCATGCTGCACACTGGTGAAGGATGCTAGTGGGCTGGCACCGACGCGTTGGCTGGGCGAGTCAGGGGTAACCAGCGCGGGGAACTCTGCTTCCAATTCCTGCAGTTCACGCATCAACCGGTCATATTCCGCGTCCGGCACTTCAGGCGCGTCCAGCACGTAATATTGGTGGTTATGGTGATTGATCTGTTCGCGCAGTGTCGCAACGCGATCTGTAACTTCGGGGGGCGCTCGCATTAACGGCTTGCCTTCTAGTGTGCGGGGTTAGCAGCGACAGCGAGTTCAGGAGCGCTGCATTAAACGCTGTTTGCGTTCAAATTCGATAACGCGCTGACGGCTATGCTCAATAGTCTGGCGCGTCATGTTGCTGCGGTTTTCGTCTTTCAGTTCACCGCCCAGTCGCTCCGCCAACGCCTTCGCTGTCGACGCCATGCTGTCAAAAGCTGCCAGGCTTTCGTCTTCATTGGGCAAGCCCAGAAACATGGAGACGCCGGGTGTGGAGAAACTCGCCATAGCGGATAAATCGAAAGTTCCCGGCACCACCATGTTGGCCAAACTGAATTGCACCGGTCCCGAGCCATCAGCGTGCTTGTGGTGGTGAAAAATATTCATGGAACCGAAACGCAAGCCTTCATCGAGCAGCGCCTGAAGCAGTTCGCCGCCATCAAATTGCTGGCCCGCCGGCGCCATCAAATTCATGATCAAAACTTCGTCTGGTTCTACCCAACGATCATTGGAGTGAGACTCTTCTGCGGGCTCTTTCTTATCTGCGCGCTCCTTTTTATTGCTGCGTTTACCTTTGTGTTTACGTCGCCCCGCAGGCGTATCCGCATCAATGCGAGCTCGATAATCGTCCTGCTCCGCGCGTTCTTTTTCGGTTAATGGGCGATCGGGAGAAACATCATCAGCCAATACATCCATTGAACCGAGACTGGGCTCTGCCACACCGGAAGCCCGCTCGGCGCTGTCGTCAATGTCACTGACGTGGTCATCAACGGCATCGCCGCCCTCGTAGTAATCCGCCTCGTCGACTGTTGCGTCTGTCCCATCGCGATAATCGGTTTCGTCGTAGTCCGTATCATCATAGCCTTCCATCAAGGGATCGCGATCGCTGTAATCAGCTTGTGGATCATAAGACTCGTTCCAGTCAGTGCTGGTCTCGTCATAGTCGTTCACAGCTTCTGCAAGGAATTCTTCATCAGATTCTTTATCGAATCGTTCATCATCGAACTCGTTATGAGACTCAGCTTGATGAGACTCTTCGACAGAATCCATCAACATGGGCACGGACTCCTGAAGATTGAGCGCGACCTGCTCAGGAATGCGATTGGGGGCACCAACAGTAATACGGGATTTGGCAAAAGAGTCGCGCATGGTTTTGGTCAGGCTTTCGGCGTCCCGGTTGTCCCGGTAGCTCACCACCCTCGGTTCGCCAGTAATGCCGGCGTCCGGTTCAGGCAGATCTTCCTTGTCGAATTTGCGCACGTTGCGGGACATGCGCAGACTTTCCCTGCGAGCGCGTCTCATGCGGCGCAAACCGTCCAACAGGATGCCGACAATCAACAGAATAATAATGACCGTGAGCAATTCTCGCATTGCATTTCCTATTCGAAAGACCGTCACCCAGAGCGACGGCGCAAATAAAATTATACGGCAGCGAGTTCCGCTGCCTCGTCCACATCCACCGTAACCATGCGCGACACGCCGGGTTCATGCATGGTGACACCCATCAACTGATGCGCCATCTCCATCGCACTCTTATTGTGGGTAATATAAATAAACTGAACCTGGGGGGACATTTCTTCAACCATCCGCGCATAGCGCCCCACGTTCGCATCATCCAGCGGCGCATCCACTTCATCGAGCATACAGAATGGAGCAGGATTAAGTCGGAAAATGGAGAACACCAGGGCAATGGCCGTCAGCGCTTTTTCCCCACCGGAGAGCAAATGGATGGTGCTGTTTCGTTTGCCCGGCGGCCGCGCCATAATCGCTATACCGGTATCGAGCATATCCTCGCCGGTAAGTTCCAGATAAGCGTGCCCACCACCAAACACCTTGGGGAAAAGTTCTTGCAAGCCACTGTTAATCTTGTCGAAAGTTTCCTTAAAACGCGTGCGCGTCTCGCGATCAATTTTCTTGATCGCATTCTCCAGAGTTTCCAGCGCTTCATGGAGATCTTCGTGTTGTGAATCCAGGTATTGCTTGCGCTCCGCTTCGGTTTTGTATTCATCAATGGCGGCGAGGTTGATGGCACCCAAGCGCGAAATGCGATTGCCGATTCGTTCCAATTCCTGTTCCAGGGTCGGTACGTCCGTATCTTCCGGCAAGTCCTGTAACACTTGTTCCAGATCAAAATCTTCTTCTTTCAGTTGCTGCTGCAAACCCGCACCCTTGACCGCCAGGGTTTGCATGTCCAGTCTTTCTTTTTCGAGGTTGCTGCGCAAACCCGTCAGAATCTGTTCCGCCTGGTGACGCAAGCGCTCCGCTTCGCGCAGCGCATTTTCCACTTCCTCAACCCGCCGCCGCGCTTCACTGAGTTCGTTTTCAACACTGACGCGCTTTTCCAGGCTGGCTTCAAGTTCAAGTTTGTGCTCTTCCACCGGCTCGCGGGTTTCCTCCAGGGACAGCGTCAGATGCTCGCGCCTTTCATGCATACGCTGCAGCTGATCCTCCAGCCGCTGAATGCCCTGGGAGACGGAACCGAGCTGGGTTTTCACCGACTGATGGCGCATCGCCAGTTGGTGATGTCGATCTTTGTCGTGCCGGGCGCGCTGGCGTGCGTCATCCAGTTGCTGGCGAACCGTGTCGCGTTTGCTCAGCAACTGTTCCCGCTCTTCCGTATCGGTTTCCATCCGGGCAATGGCAGTGTGCAGCTCGGTGCGCGCTTCGGCCAGGTTCGCCGCTTCCGCCTTGAGCTGCTCCCGTGCATCGCCAATTTCCCGGTCTACTCGCTGGCGGCCTTCCAGAACTTGTTCCACTTTGGCTTTGCGGGCACTCACCAAAGAACGCACTTCGCTGTGTCGAATAGTCAGCTGTTCCGCTTCGCGACGCAGGTCTTCCCGACGTCGCTCACTGTCTTCAACCAGACGCTTGGAATCTGCCAGTTGCTCAGATGCTGCGGCGGTGCGCTCTTCGAGTTGCTCAATGGATTCCGAGAGTTCTTCCAGCTCCTGCTTGCGGGCGATTACGCCGGAACTCGCGTCCTTGTCCCGGGCGACCCGCAGCCAGTTGGCACCAAGCCAGAGACCGTCGCGAGTGACCACGGATTCGCCCGCCGCCAAGGTGGCACGCATGGCAAGCGCATCGCTGAGATTTTCGGCCGCGTAGATACCCGCCAACAGGGGCTCCACAGAAACTGACGAGGTCACTTTGCTCAGCAGGCTGTCTGCCTGTGCTGTGCCTGCGCGCGCTGTGGCACTGTCCAGCAGCGTCAGCTCGCCCTGGTCCAGACCAGACAGCACGTCTGCCACCGCATCGAAGTTCTGATCAACGCATACCGCCTGCAGTGAATTGCCCAATACGGTTTCAACGGCTTTGTCCCAACCGGCGGCAACTTCCAGCTTCTCGGCGAGCCGGGGCTGGTCCGCCAGATCGTGATCCGCCAGCCACTCGGCAATTTTGCCTTTGTTCTGGCCCAGGGCAGCCTGCTGCAGCGCTTCCAGGGATGCATGGCGGCCACGGGCGGTTTGCAATTGGCTGCGCAGGGTATCCAGCTCAGCGGCAAGATCCTGTTCCCGTTTGCGCGCGGCCTCCAGGGCCTCCACCACGTCTTCGACCTGAGCGCGTTTCTCTTCCACCTGAAGATCCAGCGTCGCCATTTCCTCGTCGAGTTCGCCAATTTCTTCCTCGACTTCCCCGACTACCAGCGACTTGCGCTCGGCCTCAAGTTTCTCCACCCGCTCCAGCAAACGCTGCTGCACCTGATCCATATGCTTGATGCGGGACTGCTGTACTTCAGCCTGCTGACGTGGCTCTGCCGCACGCAGGTTGAACTGATCCCACTCCTGCTGCCACTCCTGCATCGCCTCCTCGGCCTGCAGCAACACTTCGCCGGAATCTTCCTCGGCTTCGTTGAGCATGCTCAGTTCCGGCCCAATTTCCAGCAACTCCGCCTGCCAACCTTCCGTTTTCTGGCGGTCAGCCTTCATGTGCTCTTCCGCTTCGCGGCAGTCGCGGTTAACTTGTTCAAGATCCGTCTGCAACTGGCGTTCACGTTCCTGGGAATGCTGGATCGTCTGCTCCACCCGCGCAATGTCTGCGCCGATGCTGTAGTAACGGCCCTGCACTTCGCTGAATACGTCGCCCAGCTCGGTGTACTCCGTACGGTGTTTTTCAATGGCCGCATCCTGATGCACCATGTCCGTCACCGCCGATTCGACTTTCAATTCCAGCTCGGTAATCAGCGTGTGCTTTTCATCGGACGCGTTTTTCAGCGTCTGGTAACGGAACGCCTGCAATTGCGCCCGCAGGAGCCGCTCCTCTTTTTTCAACTCTGCGTACTTTTCCGCCGCCTGCGCCTGCCGCTCAAGGCGAATCAGTTGCCGTTCAAGCTCTTCGCGAATATCCGTCAGCCGCTCCAGGTTTTCCTGAGTGCGGCGCATACGGTTTTCCGTGTCCCGCCGACGCTCTTTATATTTGGAAATTCCCGCCGCCTCTTCCACGTACACGCGCAGCTCTTCCGGCTTGGCTTCAATCAGGCGGGAAATCATGCCTTGTTCAATAATGGCGTAACTGCGCGGTCCGAGGCCGGTACCAAGGAAAATGTCAGTGATATCCCGGCGCCGGCATTTGTTGCCGTTCAGGTAGTAGTTGTTCTGGCCGTCTCGCGTAACTTTGCGGCGGATGGCGATTTCCGCGTAGCTGGCGTACTCGCCCTGCAAGGTGCCGTCACTGTTGTCGAATACCAGTTCGATAGAGGCCTGGCCCACAGGCTTGCGTCCACCCGAACCATTGAAAATGACGTCGGTCATGGATTCGCCGCGCAGATTCTTGGCGGAAGACTCCCCCATAACCCAGCGCACCGCGTCAATAATATTGGACTTGCCACAACCGTTGGGGCCCACCACCGCACAGAGGTTGCTGGGGAAGTTGACAGTGGTCGGGTCAACGAATGACTTGAAACCCGCCAGCTTGATGCACTTTAAACGCATAAAAGGAACCGCATGAAAACGTCATTTGTTTGTTGGCTTGCTGCTGGCCCACGGACTCCGAATATAACGGATTCGGCCCTCACGGTTGTGACCGGTGTCAGGTATGGTTCAGCTCGTGTTACTTCTGTGTTGCCGAGGCGTTGGCCAGCAGGCTTTTATAATTCAAATTTCGGAGTTGGATTACCGCTTATTATGTGCTGAAGTTAAGCACTTCGTAAGCAGGTGTGGTGCTGCAGCGTGAGAGTTTCTAAAAACGCCGTAAATATGTCCCTGTAGGCTCCGGCACAAGGTCCCTCTTGTGACGGTTTTAGAAACTCTCCCCCTGCATCACCACTGTGGCGTATCCACCTGTTTCCTTCTTTACCTGCTTGGTTATGAAGAAAGTTGCCGCAAACTCGGGAACTTGAGTTATTAACGTACTCCGCCGCGAAATCGCGATTCTACACACTTCGCCAGTAGCCGGGGAGCCCGTCAGGGAATCTGTTCCTCAATTGTCAGTTCAAGACTGACCGATTCTTCTTTCAGAGCGACCGGCCCCTGCACAACCTGCCAGTCTCCGGATTCCGGGACGGCGTTGCCTGAAGCAGATACGCGCGCTACCACTTCCAACTGCTCAAAGTTCGACAGGCCCATGCCCGGCGCCATAGCCATGGATTCGTCAAGGGTTACCGTTTTTGGCAATTCACTCGCGGGGAAGCGCTGAATAGCCAAAGGCATACGCGGCCCTTCAAATGCGCGCGCATAGACAAAAACCGTGGAGGAAGAACTGACATCAATGCCCTCAGCCAAACTGACAGCCACTTCAAGTGCCGGACCGCTGGCCTCGGGATCCTGAGCGTCTTGAGCGCCGTTGTCGACCTTGCCATTGGTGGCCAGCTCTGCCTGTGCCCGGGCGATACCGCTGATCAATGCCTGCGCGCCGGGGGCCTCAGCGCCGAGGATGTCCACCGCATGGGACCAGTAATTGATGGCCTGCTGAAAGTAACCCTGCTGGAACTTGTCAATGCCCGCCAGCCCCAGTGCCGTAGGCATGTCAGGATTGATTGCCAGGGCTTTCTCAGTGTTCTCGCGCACCTCCGGTGTGATGCGGTTGCCGGCCTGCAGAAAAATCGCCTGAGCAAGCTCAGCCATAATATGGGGCGATTCCGGCTCCACCGCAATGATCTCGCGAAACGCCGCCACGGCCTGATCAAAATCATTGACGCCCATGGCCAGAGTCGCCAACAAATACCAGTTCTGTACGTTGTCCGGTCGCTCCTCCAGGCGCTGAGCCAGATCATGTCGCAACTGCGTGATGAAATCGGGGTCCGGATCTGCAGAATTCTGCCAAGTGACAACGGATTGATAGATCTCCCAATCCGCCTTGGCACCCAGTTGCTCATGGATCAACCAGCCGAAGAGCGGAACCAGCAGCGCCGCGACCAACAGCACGATCAATCCATCGCGACGGTATCGGGTGCCGCGATAATCGGTGGCATCGTCCAGCAGCGCTCGCTGTTGTTCGACTTTTAGCACCGCGAATTCATCATCACCGATATCGCCGTTTTCCCGCTGCAACTCCAGTTCTGCCAGATGCTCCTGGTACAGGCGTGCATTGGCCGCCGTTCGCGCCTGGGCGGCTTTGTGTTCATCCCGACGCAGCCAGTGCCCAACCAGCGGCCAGAGTATGAAAACCGCCGCCACACCGCTGAGGCCCAGAATTACTTGCCAATACGTCATCACATCACCGCTCTTCGTCTGTGTGCACGGGTGAATCATTCGAGTCTGTCAACGAATCATTCGGTGCGTCATCGGCCTGCGCCAGGAGCCTGTCAAGACGGGCCTGTTCTTCTGCCGAAAGTTCATCTGCTCCGCTGCTTTTCTGCAGTAATCGCCGCCTCCGCCAGACCAGGGCCAGCACCACAATCACGCCGATACCCAAGACCCCTGGAGGGCCCCACCAGAGTATCAGAGTGTTATCCTGAACCGGCGGGCGGTAGAGCACATAATCACCATAGCGGTTGACCATGAAGGACTTGATCTCCTTGTCGGTCCGCCCCGCTTCCAGCTGCTGGTAAAGCTCCTCCCGAAGATCCTCAGCGATGGGCGAATCCGAGCCGGCGAGGTTCTGGTTCTGGCACTTCGGGCAGCGTAGCTCCTCAATCAGGTCGTGGTACCGCTCGCGTTTCTCGACGCTGGAGAATTCGCGTATATCGACCACTCCTGCCGCAGGAAGGCTCACCACCAGCAACATCAGCATCAGGCTTTTTATGTGCGTTTTGATAGGGATAGCGTTCATACTGAATCACCAGCATCCTGAAGAAAATATAACGGCGGAGTATAGCAGTGCTCGAGCTAGGAGTCTGCGCGGTAGAAATGTCCGTCGCGAGAAAATAGCAGAACGAGGCGATTTTTTGATCATTTGCGGCGCATAGGGGTTCTATGCAACACAAATGAGCGAGAAAATGGATCCTTGTGACGCTTTCGCAGTAGGATAACTTCTACCGCGCAGACTCCGAGGGAATCTCTGATCAAGGATTGTGAAACCATAGAAATACGCCGCCTGACCGACGTCGACGCGAAGCTCTCAAATTTTCTGGTTGACGCCGTTTGTATTATGGTTAAAATACGCCGCTCTTCGAGACGAGGGGTGGTTAGCTCAGTTGGTAGAGCGACGGCCTTACAAGCCGTAGGTCACAGGTTCGACCCCTGTACCACCCACCACGAAGAATAGAAGAAGTAGATCCACATTCGCGGACCGGTAGTTCAGCTGGTTAGAATGCCGGCCTGTCACGCCGGAGGTCGCGGGTTCGAGTCCCGTCCGGTCCGCCATTATTTCCAAAAGGCCCGCAAGCAATTGCGGGCCTTTTGATTTCAAGATAGGGAAAAGGGAAAAGGGAAAAGGGAATCCTACAGCCCATGATCAGCCAGTCGCTCAGGCTTTTCGATCCAATCTTTTAACTTACAGCTTGCGGCTTGAAGCTTATGGCTTCTTACTTTTCCCTTTTCCCTTTTCCCTTTTCCCTCCCACTTTCCCCTATCTTCTAACCCTGCGTCACGTGCGGATTCTCTTTCCTCAATCGCTCTTCTCGCTTCACATCCGTGTAGGTCCGCATGAATTCCGCCATGCGCGGTTGGATTTCGGCGCGAAAGCGGCTGCCGCTGAATACGCCGTAGTGGCCCACGCCGGGTTGGACGTAGTCCAGGTGCATTTTCTGGGGGATGTTCTTGCACAGGTCGTGAGCGGCCTGGGTCTGGCCTACGCCGGAAATGTCGTCTTTTTCGCCCTCAATGGTCATCAGCGCGACGTCGGTGATCAGCTCGGGTTTGACCAACTGCCCCCGGTGCATGAATGTGCCGTTTGGTAGCTTGAACTCCTGGAAAACGTCTTCAATACACTGCAAATAGAATTCTTCCGTCAGGTCCATGACTGACAGGTACTCGTTATAAAACTCCCGATGCCGATGCACACTGTCACAATCACCGTGAACCAGATGGTTGAAGTAGTCCTGGTGCGCCTCGATATGGCGCTCCTGATTCATGCTGATAAACCCGCTAAGCTGCAGGAAGCCCGGGTACACTCGGCGAAAAACGCCCTTGTTGGGCCAGGGAACGGTGTAGATAACATTGTCCTTGAACCAGCTCAAGGGGCGCTCCATGGCAAGCTTATTCGGCACCGTCGGCGACAAACGCGCATCAATAGGTGATCCCATCACTGTCATGCTCGCCGGCAGATCGGGGTCCTTGCGCTCGGACATCACCGCCACAGCCGCCAGTATCAGCGGGCCCGGCTGGCAGACCCCTACCACATGAGCTCCCGGCCCCATCACTGCCAGCATGTCGATCACGTAGTCGATGTAATCGTTCATATCAAACTTGCCCAGCGCAACCGGCATCTCGCGGGCGTCCGCCCAATCCGTGACGAAGACTTCATGATCCGGCAAGAAAGCCTCCACCGTTCGGCGCAACAGGGTGGCGTAATGACCAGAGAGAGGTGCAACCAAGAGTACCCGTGGATGCGGCTTTTCTGCCCCCGCCTTGATTAATGCACTGCGCTCTCGCTCAAAATGAACCAGTCGGCCAAAAGGCTTTTGCCAAATGACCCGGTCCCGGACCGGCACCCGGGCGCCGTTGATCTCAGTTTCGTGAAGGCGCCATTCGGGCTTGCCATAGCGTCGCGTCATGGACTCGAACACGTCGCATGCTGCCGCGATATTGCGGCCGAAGGGTGTGTAGGCAGAGGGATTGTAAGGCGAGGTGAAAAGCTTCTTGTTAAAACAGGCGAGCTCGCGAAAAGGCTTGATTGCCGCGTGGTTCAACTCATAGGCATGGTACAGCATGGTTCGCTCCCGACACGATTAGTGACACCTCCATGCGACAAATCATCAATGGATGTCGCACGACAGAATCGTTTGGGAATGACATTGCAGTGAGGCGGGTCCAGCGTCGAATGCCATTCGAACTGGAATCATAGCACAGAATTGCTGCACCGCATCAAAAGCTACGGTGCAGCCTAGGAGGCTGTCGGACTTAAGCGATCGTAGCGAGCAAGGTGGGCCTTCCCATAAACAAAGAAGGAGGACAGTTTTTCGCGCTTTTGAGGCGCATAGTGGTTCTATGCAACAAGAAAGCGCGGGAAAATGGACCGATTTCCCATCGGCGCAGTAGATCAGCCTTAAGTCCGACAGACTCCTAATGTACTGTATGAGGCTCAGCTCGCGCGACGAATCGCCTGCATGGCCTTGAAGCCACGGGTGATGGTGCGCAACGCGTCTTCGGGCTGGTCGTTCTCCACAAAATCATGCTGCAGCCCAGCGACGTCCGCCGCTTGGTAGATTTTGGCGAAATCGATTGTGCCCTGACCAACATCGGCGAACTTGCCATCCTTGCCCATATCCTTGATATGCCATAGCGGGTAACGGCCTGGATGGTCACGAAACAGCCCGAAGGGATCAACCTGCGCCTTGATTACCCAGAACAGGTCCAACTCCATGAACACCAGCTCAGGGGCTGTGTCGGCCAGCAGCACGTCGTATGGAATCTGCTCATCAACCGTCGCGAATTCAAAGTCATGATTGTGGTACGCCAGGCGTATGCCAGCTTTGGCGGACTTTTCGCCCCACTCATTGAACTGCTCTGCCAATTGCTTGTAGGTATCAATGCTCTTGCCCCGCTGCTTGTCATCCAGGTAAGGCACAACAATATATTTATGACCAAGCACTTCCGCGGCGGCCAGAGCGCCATCGAAGTCCTTCTGAAGAACCTCCAGGGGAACATGGGCGGACGGAGCCGTAAGGCCTTCGCCGTCCAGAATCTTGCGCAGCTCTTTGGGTTTGTGATCAAAATAACCAGCAAACTCCAGGCGTTTATAGCCGATCTCCGCAACCAGCTTCAGGGTTTCCGGCACACTCTTCGCCATCATGTCCCGCAGGGTATACAGCTGCAGCCCCGCGTTGGTCGGCGGTGCCGCTTTCGCCCAAAGCGGCGCTGCGGAGCTGGACATCATAAGACCCATCCCTGCGGCCGATAATCCGAGAAATTTGCGCCTGTTCAAGGCGATGTTCTGCTTACTGTCCACGTCAATTCCCATTTTCATTTCCCTCACTGGCTGAATTTTTATGGTTTATAGCGGGTATGGTTGCTTTACAAGCGACCGGATTTCATCTCCTTCACTGCGTAATCCACTGCCCTCGCAGTCAAGGCCATATAGGTTAACGACGGGTTCTGGCAGGCGGATGAAGCCATGGCTGCGCCATCGGTAACAAACAAATTGCGCACATCGTGGCACTGGTTGAAGCCGTTGAGTACCGACGTCTTCGGGTCCCGCCCCATACGTGCGGTGCCCATCTCGTGAATTGACAGCCCCGGTGGGTGCTCGACCACGTAAGGCTGGACGTTCTTCATTCCCGCCGCCTCCAACATTTGCTTGGCCGAGAGCGCTATGTCTTCCCGCATATGGTGTTCATTGTCCGTCCAGCTGACATCGAATCTCAGCTGCGGCAAGCCAAAGGCGTCGCGCTGCTTATGATCCAGCTCAACCTTGTTCTCGAAGCGTGGCAACATTTCGCCGAACCCGGTCAGGTTGAACTTCCACGGGCCGGGATTGTGCAGCTTTTCTTTCAGCGATACGCCAAAGCCCTCTTCGTTGGCCCCGCGCTCCCAGCTTTCGCGAAAGGCGCCGCCCTGGTAGCCGTAGCCACGAACGAAGTCCGGGTGCTTGTCGGTGACATTGCGAAACCGCGGAATGTAAATGCCATTGGGCCGTCGGCCGGAATAGTAGCTGTCTTCATAACCAACAACATCAGCCACCGCACCCGCGCGCATGGTGTGATCCATGAGGTAATGGCCGAGGGTACCACTGGAGTTGCCAATGCCATTGGGGAACTGTTCCGATACAGAATTGAGCATCACCTGAGTGGTGCCCAAGGTGGAGGCGCACAGGAAGATGACATTCGCGCTGTAGACTTTTTCCTGCAGCGTCGCTGTATCTATTACGCGGACGCCTGTCGCCCGGCCAGTGTCCGCGTCGTACAGCACCTCCTTGGCAATGCTGTTATTGACGATCTGTAAATTACTGGTCTTTGCCGCTGCCGGTAAGGTCGCGCTCAGGCTACTGAAATAAGCGCCAAAGGAACAGCCGCGATGACACTGGTTGCGGTTTTGACACTGCCCTCGCCCCAGCGCCAGATGTACCGGTTTCGGTTCAGTCAGGTGAGCGGCGCGACCAATGATCATATGCCGGCCGGGAAAGGCTTTCTCCAGTTTGGCCTTGACGTCCAGCTCGACGCAGTTCATTTCCATCGGCGGCAGGAAATTGCCATCGGGCAAATGAGGAATGCCATCGCGGTTGCCACTGATGCCGGCAAAGTCTTCCACATAATCGTACCAGGACGCGATATCGCTATAGCGGATTGGCCAATCTACACCGTGGCCGTCTTTGGCATTGGCCTCAAAATCCAGGTCCGCCCAGCGGTACGTCTGTCGACCCCACAACTGCGAGCGACCGCCCGTGCCATTGCCGCGAATCCAATCGAAGGGCTTAACCTGGATGTATGGGTTCTCGCGGTCGTTGATAAACCGGCCGCGATTCAGTTCACTGAAGGCATAGCATTTCTTCTGGATGCTGTAGTCAGTGTCCGCCAGCTCCTCATTCACTTTGCCCCGGTGCTCAAAATCCCAAGGGGTACTGAAATCCGTCTTGTAGCTTGTGCGGTGGACCACTTCCTTGCCACGTTCAATCACCAGTGTCTTGAGGCCGCGTTCAGTCAGCTCCTTGGCAGCCCAACCGCCGGAGATACCGGAACCCACCACTATTGCATCGTAATGTTGTTTTTCCACGACCTGATACCTGTAAAAAAAATTTTTGAAACTGGATTTCTGTCATCGGCGCGCAGAATTTGCGGTCGCCATCAGCGCTCGGAGCAACAGCATTTAGGTAGCCCAGGCGCGGCCAAGCGTTTTATAGGGGACGCAACCGTCATAATTGCCGGGAATCGGGTCGTAAGCCAGCTCCATCGTCGCACCGACTTTTGACGTGTAATAACCGACCAGCGTCAATTCCTTGAGCTCGCGAAAGAAAGGCAAAAGAACGTCTGCACTTTCAGGATACTGCCTGGATGAGCCATAGGCCGCTTGATCAAGTTCAACCGCGATGCTGTGCCGGGTTTCATTATCGGCATCCAGAAAGCTTTTGAAATCCCGCGCCTTCGCCCGGGCGTTTACATTCGCCAAACCCTTGAGGAAATGGTCCCGGTGCGCCGGCGCGAAATAATCGCTGACCATCACATCAATAAAGTGATGCACACCCGCCGCCGTCGCCCCCGGTGTGTCGGTTGTTGGCAGAATCATTTCAGTCAACACCGCCAGTAAATCCAGTTGTTGCGCGGTAAGCAGGCGGGCTTTTTGAGGCAAGGCACCGGCTTTCGCCCCTGCCATGACCGCTGACGCGATTCCTGGAGAAATAGCACTGACGCCCAGAACGGTTGCGGCTCGACGCAACAGCTCGCGGCGGTTGAGGTTGGCTGATTTAGTCATAGATCTGGCTCATACTGATCAAAATCGAAAGTGGCTAGGAGCTGGGAGGCAGCCATAAAGCCGCTCAAAGTGCCACTATCATCGTTAACTCTTCGCAAGTGTAGTGCAGTGTAGTCACTGCCGAATGTTTTCGCCCGCCAATAAATCGACTGTTTCGTCACCGGCCGCCAATGCAATTTCACGGTGTACCAGAAGCCGAATCGACCGCGAATTGCTCAAGCTCAACAAAAATGTAACCGATTACAGTGGCACGCGCAAGCGGAGGGTGACACATACGAGTTAAGCCCCACCCTGTCAGCCACGGACATTGCTTGCAGCTTGCGGCCTGAGGCTTAAAGCTCCCTCACGCCCCCCGCACCGGACCCGTGCTGGCGCGAACGATCAATTCAAATGGCAAAATCACGTTGGGAACCTTCTTGATCTGGCCCTCCAACAAGTCGACCAGGAGAGAGACTGCCGTGCTGCCAAACTCTTCCGCAGGCTGTGCCACCGTGGTCAGGGGTGGATCACTGAAAGACGCAAACGCGATATCGTCGAAGCCGGTTACCGAGATATCGTCCGGCACTTTGAGACCGGCCTGCTTGATGCGTTGAATGGCGCCAATCGCCATCTCATCGTTCTCACAGAAAATCGCCGTTGGCGGATCATCCCGGCTGATCAGCACACCCGCCGCCTTGCGACCGGATGCCAGGGTGAAGTCACCAGGGCACAATAGATTTTCGTCAAAGGCAATGCCCGCTGCCTGGAGGGCATCGCGATATCCCGCAAGGCGGTCTCGCGTCAGCGGGCTGCGCTGAGGCCCCTTGATCATGCCGATTCGCTTATGGCCCAGTCGAATCAGGTGCTCCGTCATCGCGCGAGCTGCCCTCCGGTTGTCCAGACTCACCGTTGGGCAGCCTGCGTTGTCCATCACCTCACAGGCATTGACCATGGGCGGCAAGGCACCGGCTTCAAAATCCTGGGGCTGAAATGGATAATGGGCCCGCAGCTGGATCAGGCCGTCGGCCTGAAACGTCTGGATCATCCGGGCGTAGTTCTCCTCCAGCTCCGGATTGCCAAGGGTGTTGCACAGGAGAATGGAATAGTTTTTTTTGCGCGCGGCTTCCTGCATACCACCGATAACGCGGGCGAAAAAGAGGTTAGCGACCGTGGGAACCAACACCACCAGATTGCGCGATTTGCGCGAACGAAATTGTACAGCCATCAGATTGGGCTTGTAGCCCGCCTGCTTTACCGCGGCCAGAACTTTCTGCCGTGTCTTTGCTGACACAAGATCCGGCTTCTGCAGGGCCCGGGAAACTGTGGCAACCGAGACGCCGGCCAGCCCGGCCACAGTGCGTATGTTGGACATGAGGTTCTCTTTCCGACGTTGCGGAAGCCTTGACAGCCTCTCGCGAACTATTCATTTTCAAAATTCAGGAAATACAATAGTGGCTCAAGCGACGAGGTCAAGCTCTTTCTTAAGCGGCGCTTTCAGGGTTTGATGGCATCGTTTGACACGCCCGCATGTAATCGGTTACATTTCGACTGTCCAGCCATAAATAATCGATGAGAAGTTCATGAGCACACGCAAGCATTCCAGAGTCCGCATGGGCATGATCGGCGGCGGTGAAGGCGCTTTTATTGGAGCCGTCCATCGAAGCGCCGCTGCCATTGATGGACAAATCGACCTCGTTTGTGGCGCCTTCAGCCGCAATTCTGAGAATAACCAGCGTACCGGTGAACAGCTTGGGCTGGTACCGGAGCGGCTTTATGATTCCTGGCAAACACTGATCGCCCAGGAAGTGCAGCGTCCAGCTGATGAACGTGTGGAAATGCTGGCTATTGTCACGCCCAATCATTTGCACGCACCCATTGCCGAGGCGGCACTGGCTGCCGGCATACATGTGTTTTCGGAAAAGCCCGCAGCCACCTCCCTGGCAGAAGCACAGCAAGTTGCCGAGGCTCTGCAAAGCTCCAACTGTCTTTACGGCTTGACCCATACCTACCTCGGCTATCCCATGGTGTGGCAGGCACGGGACATGGTACGCAGTGGCGCCATCGGCAAGTTGCGCAAAATCTACGTCGAGTACCCGCAAGGCTGGATGAGCGAGGACCAGGAACAACAAGGCAACAAGCAGGCAGCCTGGCGTACAGACCCAGCTCTGGCAGGCATCAGCGGTTGCATGGCGGATATCGGAACCCATGCCTTTGGCTTGGCTGAATTTATTACTGATCAGAGAATCACATCCGTGTGTGCCGAGCTTGGCGTCCATGTTCCCGACCGCCGACTGGACGACGACGGCGCCGCGCTGCTGCGCACTGATAAAGGCGCCACGGGCGTCTTGATTGCCAGCCAGGTATGCGCAGGAGAGGAAAACGCACTGAAGATTCGGCTGTATGGCGACAAAGGTGGGCTGGAGTGGCACCAGATGGAGCCCAACAGCCTGATCCATCGCCGCCAGGGTGAACCGGCTCAGACACTGCGCGCCGGCGTTGACCAGAGCGGGCTCTGCGAAGAGGCACTCAAGCGCTGCCGGCTGCCTGGCGGCCATCCCGAAGGCTATCTGGAAGCCATGGCGAACCTGTACAGGGACTTCGCCAGTGCGATCCGCAGCGAAGCGACTCCGGGCTCAAACACCGCCCCCGGGGTACCGGGAATCTCCGCCGGACTGCGCGGTATGGCGTTTATTGAAAGCATGGTCGCAAGCCGCACCAGCGACGCAAAATGGCTAACCATCGCCGACGTTGGTTATATGTGAAAATTGAAAGACACTCCCGTGTCAGTAAGCCGGATCTCAGTGAATCCGGTCGCAGCGAATAAAAAGGGTATTTGTGTATGACAGCTATCAAAGGGCCAGCGGTTTTTCTGGCGCAATTTCTATCGGACGAGGCCCCTTTCAACCGTCTGGACACCCTCGCTGGGTGGGCATCCTCCCTGGGCTACAAAGGCATTCAAGTGCCGTCCGGCGACAGCCGCTGCTTCGATCTCGCCCGCGCCGCAGAAAGCCAGACCTATTGCGACGAGGTGCGCGGCATCTGTGCGGAGGCTGGCGTGGAAATTACGGAGTTGTCGACTCATCTGCAAGGCCAACTGGTTGCGGTGCATCCCGCCTATGACGAGCTGTTTGACACTTTCGCCCCAAAAGAACTTCACGGCAAACCCCAGGCGCGCACTGAATGGGCGATCGACCAACTCAAGTTGGCCGCCAAAGCCAGCCAACGATTGGGACTGAATGCCCACGCCACCTTTTCCGGCGCCCTTCTCTGGCATTTGATGTACCCCTGGCCCCAGCGACCCGCGGGCCTGGTTGAACAAGGCTTTGCCGAACTCGCCCGCCGCTGGCGCCCTATTCTGGACGCGTTCGAGGATGCGGGGGTTGATCTCTGCTATGAAATTCACCCGGGAGAAGACCTTCACGATGGCGCCTCCTTCGAACGTTTTCTTGATACCGTCGACCATCACCCGCGAGCCAACATCCTGTTCGACCCGAGCCACTTCGTGCTGCAACAGTTGGATTATCTCGACTTTATCGATCGCTACCACGATCGCATTCGCATGTTTCATGTGAAGGACGCGGAATTCAACCCCAATGGCCGCTCGGGTGTCTACGGTGGTTACCAGAGCTGGGTCGACCGTCCGGGCCGGTTCCGCTCCCTCGGCGATGGCCAGGTGGATTTCAAAGGCATCTTCAGCAAGCTCACGCAATATGATTATCAGGGCTGGGCGGTACTCGAGTGGGAATGTTGCTTGAAGGATGCCGTGCAGGGAGCCGCCGAAGGTGCTGCCTTTATTAACGAACACATGATCAACAAAGCCAGCCGCTCTTTTGACGACTTCGCTGGCGGCCAAACCGATGAACAGCGCAACCGTCGCATATTGGGGCTGGCATAGTAAAAGCTGTCCGTTTAGAGCCAGTACGCCAAGGCTTCCGATGGAGTTTGTCGGCAGGATAATTCTTTCGAAACCCTCGCGGCAGGACGCCGCGGGGGAGCTACAGGGAAGTATTTATGCGTTTTCGAAAGAATTATCCTGGTGACAAACGGGCCGCGCAGACAAATATTTACCGAAACCGAATTTCAACCGGCTAACGGTGCGACTTAACATTTAACAAAACGGTGTGGAAATCATGAACATAATAAAGCTACGACTCAGCACCATGATGTTTCTCCAGTTTTTTATCTGGGGTGGATGGTTCGTTACCCTGGGAACCTTTCTGGCAAACAACCTGAACGCCACCGGCAGTCAAACCGGCATGGCGTTCTCCACACAGTCCTGGGGAGCGATCATCGCCCCGTTTGTGATTGGGTTGATTGCCGATCGTTATTTCAATGCTGAACGTATTCTGGGTGTACTCCATCTGGTGGGTGCCGTGCTGATGTATCAGCTTTATCGCGCGGAAGAATTTGCGACTTTTTATCCGTTTGTCCTGGCTTACATGATTCTGTACATGCCAACACTGGCATTGGTCAACTCTGTGGCCTTCCGGCAAATGGATGATCCATCGAAAGAATTTTCCAAAATCCGGGTGTGGGGCACCATTGGCTGGATTGTTGCGGGGCTGGTTATCAGTTACCTGTTTTCTTGGGATTCCCAGGAAGCGATTGCTGCCGGCATGCTCAAAAATACCTTCCTGATGTGCGCTTTGGCGTCCCTCGCCCTGGGTGTATTCAGTTTCACTCTGCCGCGAACGCCCCCGACCACAGCCTCCGGTGAGAAACTCCGCTTCAGTGACATCATCGGTCTCGACGCATTGAAACTCTTGAAAGACCGGAACTTCGCGATCTTCTTTTTTTCCTCGATTCTGATCTGCATTCCGCTGGCGTTCTACTACCAGAATGCCAACCCCTTTCTGACCGAAACCGGCGTCGCCAACGCCACCGGCAAGATGACATTGGGACAGATTTCAGAAGTGGTTTTCATGCTGCTGTTGCCGTTATTTCTGAAGCGTTTCGGCATCAAGTTGACATTGCTGATTGGCATGCTGGCCTGGGTGTTGCGGTATGTCCTGTTTGCATTCGGCAACGCCGACAGCATGGTGTTCATGTTGATCATCGGCATCGCGCTGCACGGCATTTGCTATGACTTTTTCTTTGTCTCCGGGCAGATCTATACGGATTCAAAAGCCGGCAAGAAATTCAAAAGCTCCGCACAAGGCATGATCACACTGGCGACCTATGGCGTGGGCATGCTGATTGGTTTTTGGGTGGCAGGACAGATCACCGAACAATTCACAATCGACAGCGGCCATGACTGGCAAAACATTTGGCTGTTCCCCGCAGGCTTCGCTTTGGTGGTGTTTGGTCTTTACAGCTTTGCGTTTCGTAACGAAAAAATCGTCACCGCTGAGGAACGCGAAACAGAAAAGCCCACCGAGTCACTTCCCTGACAGCAGGCTTATCGAAAGCTCGATCAAGTGTGCTTTAGCGG
Source organism: uncultured Cellvibrionaceae bacterium (assembly GCA_964419935.1). Lineage (GTDB taxonomy): Bacteria > Pseudomonadota > Gammaproteobacteria > Pseudomonadales > Cellvibrionaceae > CAYQQJ01. The sequence continues at coordinate 176 of CAYQQJ010000024.1, read as the reverse complement.
TCCTGGCGACCGCTTTTTTTTGCCTGGAATCCTGTGTGGGTCTTTGTGCGTGGAACCGACCTACGTCTTAACGAACACACTACCTTAATCGAGTGCGCCAAAAGAGTTTGTCATCAGGGATAGATCTTTTGAAACCCTCGCGGCAGGCGACCGCCATGGATGGCGGAAGGTAGAGC
>CAYQQJ010000023.1:0-55859 GCA_964419935.1 uncultured Cellvibrionaceae bacterium | reverse complement strand
CACCTCATATACAGAATGTGGATGAATTTCTCAGCCATTGTCACCGTCGACGTTATCCCGCCAAAAGCACGCTGATTTACGCCGGCGACAAAAGTGATTCGCTCTACTACATCATCAAAGGCTCGGTCACCGTCGTCATTGAGGACGAAGAAGGTCGGGAGATGATCGTTGCCTATCTCAATGATGGAGACTTTTTTGGCGAGATGGGGTTATTCGACGAGCACGATGCGCGCAGCGCCTGGGTCCGGGCCAAAACCGAATGCGAAATCGGTGAAATCGGTTACGCCAAATTTCAGGAAATCAGCGACGATCACCCGGAATTCCTCTTCGCACTGGGTACGCAAATGGCCCGCCGCTTGCGCAATACCACGCGCAAAGTGGGCGACCTGGCTTTCCTCGATGTCACCGGGCGGGTTGCACGCACACTGCTGGATCTGTGCAAGGAGCCCGATGCGATGACTCACCCGGACGGTATGCAGATTAAAATTACCCGCCAGGAAATCGGTCGCATCGTCGGCTGCTCGCGGGAAATGGTTGGGCGCGTACTGAAGACCCTGGAAGACCAGGGGCTGGTCTCAGTGAAAGGAAAAACCATGGTGGTGTACGGAACGCGCTAAGCGTTCCGTGACGCTAAATATCAGGCTCCGAACAATCCGGGCCTGCGGACTAGACCCTGAACAACTCACTCAATTTCTGGCCCGGATCCTCAGCGCGCATGAAGGACTCGCCCACCAGAAATCCATTCACTCCGCCCTCTCTCATCGCCAGCACGTCGGCTCGGGTGTGAATGCCACTCTCGGTTATGACGATCTTGTCGCTGGGAATTTTCCCCAGCAGTGAAAAGGTAGTGTCCAGGCTCACGTCAAAGCTGTGCAGGTCCCGGTTATTGATACCAATCAACTGATTCGGCAGGCGCAGCGCCAATTCCAGCTCCGCGCCGCTATGCACCTCCACCAATACATCCAGCCCCAATTCGAGGGCGAAACCGTTCAAATCTTCCAATTGGCTCGGCGCCAACGCGGCCACAATCAACAAAACACAATCTGCACCCAGAACCCGTGATTCCGCAAGCTGATAAGGATCGACGATGAATTCCTTGCGAATCACCGGCAGCTGGGTCGCGTTGCGTGCCTGCTGCAGGTACTCATCACTTCCCTGAAAGAAGTCCACGTCAGTCAGCACCGACAGGCAGGCCGCTCCGCCCTGGGCGTAGCTTTGGGCTATCGCCACGGGATCAAAATCCGGGCGGATAATGCCTTTGCTGGGCGAGGCTTTCTTGATTTCTGCAATCACTCCGGACTCGCCAACCGCAATCTTATTGCTCAAGGCCTGCACAAAGCCGCGGGTTTCGGGTTGATCCAGTGCCTGGGATTGAAGATCTTCCAGGCTGGCCTTCTGCTTGCGCTCGTCAATCTCCTCCCACTTGCGCGCAATGATTTTGCGCAGGATCGTCGGAGTGGCGGAATGTGCGTTGTCGCTCTGCATAGTGATATCCATAGAATTTGCATCGGCTGGCATTAAGGGCGCAGCCCATAACTGAGTTGATCAATAGGCCCTGGAGTTTGAGTACCTGGGACCTGTCAGTCGGAAGAGCGGTCTAGCTCCTGGCGCCGGCTGCACTCCTAGACATGAGAGAACTCGGCCAACTCTTTCATTTTTTCATTGGCGAGGCCGCTGGCGATCACATCTTCTGCCACCGCAACCCCCATGGCCAAAGTAGCCGTCAGGCCACTCACGTAAATCGCCGCGCCCGCGTTCAGCGCAATAATGTCTGCCGCTTCCGCTGCGTGCTTACCCTGGCGTTTGCCCAAGGCATCCTGAATAATTTCCAGAGACTGCGCTGCGCCACTGACCTGCAGCCCCAGCATGGAGCGCGCTTGCATATTGAAGTCCTCCGGCGAGATCTGGTACTCACTGACCTCCCCGCCCCGCAGTTCCGCCACGTGGGTACGGGCCGCCAGAGAGATTTCATCGAGATTGTCTTCCGAATGCACAACCAGAACGTGTTCGCTGCCGAGCCGAGCCAGAACCTCAGCCAATGGTCGGCAGAGCGCCTTGTTGAATACTCCCACCACCTGCCGTTTGACATCAGCGGGATTGGTCAGGGGACCGAGGATATTGAAAATGGTGCGCATACCCAGTTCTTTGCGCGGCCCAATAGCGTACTTCATGGCGCCGTGGTGAGCCGGTGCGAACATAAAGCCCAGGCCGATGCTCTCGATGCAGCGCGCAACCTGAGCCGGCGCCATGTCCAGGTTGATACCCGCCGCCTCCAGCAGGTCCGCGCTGCCGGTCGAGCTGGACACTGAGCGGTTGCCGTGCTTCGCCACCGAACCACCGGCGGCGGCCACCACAAAGGCCGAGGCCGTGGAAATATTGAACAGGTTGGCGCCATCACCGCCAGTCCCACAGGTGTCCACCAGGTGTTCCGCCCGAACAGTTACCGGCGTGGCCAGTTCACGCATTACCCGCGCTGCACCGGTGATTTCATCCAGGGTTTCGCTCTTCATGCGCAAGGCCACGAGAAACGCGCCGATCTGGGCAGGCGTTGCGCCGCCGCTCATTATCTCGCGCATCACAACGATCATTTCATGTTCAGTGAGGTTTTGTCGTTCGACCAGTCGGGCGAGCGCTACTTTGATATCCATGGGCGTCCTCTTTTGGGTGGGCTCGCGGCAAATCATTGCTGCAAAAAGTTATGGAGCAGCTGATGGCCATGCTCACTTAGAATCGACTCGGGGTGAAATTGCACCCCCTCAACGGCGTACTCTTTGTGCTTCACGCCCATAATCTCGTCCAGCTGCCCGTCGGGCGTCTCCGTCCAGGCAGTCACCTCAAGACATTCGGGCAAGGTGGCGGGCTCGATTACCAGAGAATGGTAGCGTGTCGCCGTGAATGGCGTCTTCAGACCTGCGAACACCCCGCCACCCCCATGGTGGACCGGCGACGTTTTCCCGTGCATGACTTTGCCGGCCCTTGCGATTGTGCCTCCAAATGCCTGCCCAATCGCCTGATGACCAAGACATACGCCCAGAATCGGAATTCTGCCGGCGAACGATCGTATCGCATCCAGAGAAATACCCGCCTCGCCCGGGGTACAGGGACCGGGCGAAATGACAAGCCGTTCCGGGTCCAGTCGTCGAAGCTCCTCGAGCGTCATCTGGTCATTGCGCACAACCTGCACATTCGCCCGCAATTCGGTCAAATATTGCACAATGTTATAGGTGAAGGAGTCATAATTATCGATCATCAACAGCATGACTGCCCTTCATCCCCGTTTGCTCGCTGGCTATCCAATTCTGGTCGCTATTGACCGCAACCCCATGCTGGAGCCTCTGTTTGAGGCCGCGCTCATTATAAAGCCTGGCCATGGGTTTGGTAAGCTTGGCGACCGGATGCCTCAGCCCAGGCCCTGACCAATCAATGCAATCAGTGCAAGAATTACAAACAGTTTGTAGCAACCGCCTGCAATACCCGATATCCCAAGCCACGAATCAGAAACCCGCGCGCCAATCCACCGGGTTGTGAACTGTTAATCATCGTCCACCCGAGTTGCGGCACAGATTGTGCTAGAGACCCAGTGTTGCAATGGACGGTTGTGCGCTACCGGCAAAAGTCGAATCGGCGTCCCGACCTATGGATACTATCCATGCAACTGGATTACAAGCATACTATAATTAAGTGCGGCGCCAGTCTCGTGACCATCACGGACGAACGATTGACAAGGATATCCTGACATCAAGCTAACTGAGCAGCAGCTTAAAAAATCCTTGTAACCTTTTCTCGACCCGCAGCAAGCATGACACCTCGATGTATTCGTCACGATTTGCTTGCTGTTTTCCTGGGCGAAAAAGGACGCAACTAGCAGGAAGTAACAATGACCTCGAAACGCGGAAAGACTGATTTCCTTGAATTGGTGAAATCCAGTAGGCGCGAACTGCCAAAGCCACCGCGATTACTGGCTGCCATCCAACAGAACATGGTTGAACGTTGCGGACACCTGCTCGAAAGCATGTTTCTGGCATCGGATGATGCCTTCTATGACTTTTCCAAACGCGCAACCACCAACAGCGAAGAAACCCTGTACTTTGACTCCATGCGGGAAGTTCGCCTGAAGAAACAGGGAATTGCCAAGCGTTTCGCTGAAAACCTCAGCACCAATTTCAACCACCTTGTCGACGCAAGCGCCCAAGGCCCTCTGGCCCAGCAAGATATATCAGCCCACAAGCTATCGATAATGGACAGCGACGCACTGGAAGTGGATCTGGCCCGAAAGAACATGGTCAGTCACGCTCGTGCAACCTACCGCGAGCCGCTTTATGAGTTGAATATGCGTCTCGACGATCTGCTGCCGCAGGTTTCAGTCGATTCGGGCAACAACCCGCTGGACCCCCACCAGATTGCCGCGGCCTTCATCGACGCCTGTAGCGACAATCTGGAACTCGGCATCAAGGCTCGCCTCGTCCTGTTCAAGCTGTTCGAAAAACATTTGCTGAAGCAACTGAGCTCTCTGTACGCCGACATCAATCGGCTAATGATAGAGGCCGGCATTCTGCCGAAAGTGCCGAGGCCCGTACGCAACCCGGAGGAGTCGTCAGCACCCCAGGAAGCTTCCCAGGCGTCGCTCCAATCTCAGCCTGAAGCCCAGCCACAGCCACAGCCAACAGTTGCAGGCGGCACTCAGCCCCACTTCAACCTTAGCCTGGATGCTCTGACCGCGCTCATGGCAGCGGTGCGCGGGTCCGGCTCGGCCAGTGGCAATACCGTCAATTGTTATGTTTTTACCAACAATCCCGGGCCGGTGATGAGCGCGCCAAAGCTCGCCAGTCTGTTGACGCGCTCCCAGTTAATGGCCGACCGTCAATTGTCCAAGGAGCCGAAGAATATCGTGCCGCAAGTGGTCAGCGCACTACTCGCCAAAGCCAATGCCGATGCACCACAAGCTTTGGAACAAGCTGATGAAACCATCATCAACCTGGTGTCCATGTTCTTTGACGAGATACTCGCGGACGACAACCTGCCCCTGGCCATGCACCTGGTCATCTGCCGACTGCAGATCCCGGTGCTGAAAGTCGCGCTTCAGGATCACAGCTTCTTTTCCAATCATCAGCATCCGGTTCGACAGCTCATCAATACCGTCACTGATGCCGGCATTGGCTTCGACGATAACAAGCCACTTGAGCGCGACCCGGTATACCGCGAGATCGTCGACATTGTCCAGACAATTTCACGGGAACCAAAGCTTGACCAGACGTTGTTCGACTCACTGCACCAGAACCTGCAGGCACTGATTCTGGCGGAGCAACGAAAAACCAGCATCGTCGAAAAGCGGACCAACCAATCCGCCGCGGGACGGGCACGTATCCGCAATGCCAAGAAAAATTCACAGCAACTGCTTTACAGCAAGATGCAATCGGTGCAGTTGCCTGTGGAAATCAGTGATTTTCTAACCACGGCCTGGCTGCAGGTACTGATCATCACCCAGCTCAAGCATGGTTGCGACAGCTCCGAGTGGATCGCCAACGGTCACACAGTGACGGATTTGATCTGGCTTTGCCAAAGGCATGAAGATGTTCGTTCCATGCAGCGACGGGAGCGTCTGCACCCGGATCTAATGGCGCGCATTGAAGAAGGCCTCGAAGCAGCCATAGAAAGCCCCGAAGTGCGAGCGTCCAAAGTGCGGGATCTTCAGGCAGCGCTGCGCGACATCGAAACGGACGCCGAGCACATCCGCTACCAGCCGCTGACCGATGAGCAGAAAGAAGTTCTGGGCATCGCTGATGCCGATGACGAGGGCACCGTCGAAGCACGCCCCGCCACGGATGCCGATAGGTCCGCCAATGCGGAACTGGCCGAGCACATAGCAACTGCGGACGCGATCAATGAAGGAACCTGGGTAGAGTATGTTGATGACATGCAGGAAGCGAAAGTCCGACACAAGCTTGCTGCCAAGATTGACCCTACCTCTTATGTGTTTGTGAACAGAAAGGGCTTCAAAACTCTGGAACGGAGTCGCTTGCAACTGGCTTGCGACATTTATTCGAAGAGAGCCAAGCCCCTTGCCTCCGGTGAATTTTTCGACCGTATGATGAACAACGTCGTGTCGCAAATGAAAAACGCGGCCTAAGAGGCATAACAAAGCCGGCAGCACACAAATGAAAAGGGGCTATCGCAGCCCCTTTTTTTGCGCCTGACAACCTGCCGGACACTATTAATAACTGTTGTTGAGCACCAACCCCGCCAGCCGATTCATTCCAATCGCCGCAATTCCCTCGTTGATCTGGTTGTCAGATACCCGCCCGGCAGGCACAACCAGAATGACAAAGTCACATAAATCCGCCAGTATCCGCGCCTCCGCCGAGTAAATGCTGACGGGCGGACTGTCGAGCAGTATGAACCGGTCGGAATAGCGGCTCTTTACCTCTTCCACGAACCCGTGCATGCGCGGTGTGGTCAGCATTTCCGTCCCGCCCAGCCGCTTATGGCCCGCCGGAATAATTCTGACCCGGGGAATACCCGATGCATGCACAATGGATTCCACACCCAAATGGTAGGTGTCGAGAAAATCTGTAAGCCCTTTGTCGGCAGAAGCCGCCAAAAGCCGATCAGCTGAGGGTGCGTAAAGGTTGCAGTCAATCAACAGAGAGGTTTTGGCCCGATCCAGTGCAATTGCCGCCGCAAGGTTCGCCGCCACGTAGCTGGCACCACCCCCTTCGACGAGAGAGGTCACCATGCACAGAAAATTGCGGCCGCCGGTTTTCCTCGATACCCGCGTGCGCAAGTCGCGAAATACTTTCAGTTGTTCGCGTTTTTTAACACCAGCGTGAAGAATCTTTAACTGATCGAGTTCAGATGTGTCGAATATGCGAACCTCCGACATCAAGCGAATGCGGTCGGTCTGATCAATCGGGGCTATGACCCTGGTGGTTGCTCCGGTCGTTGAAACGTTGCTTTTGTCCAAACTCACCTCGCTAGCAGCTACAACGTGTGGCTCACCTGACCTCAGAGATTGAGTGTTTGAGGGTCCAGCCGATTACACGTCCGAAAACACGCTCCCGCAACATACCGGAAAGGATAGGCGTCAAGCACAGGGAAGCGCGCCCTCACATAGACCACTTCAAGCACATCCAATTCCATTTTATTTTCGTGTCATCACCGGGCACGCCTACTCACCCACCGCTTTTCGCAGCTCGTCGCGCATGCGGCCAATGGCGTCAGCATAGTCATCTGCATTGAAAATCGCCGATCCGGCAACAAACGTGTCAGCTCCAGCCTTGGCAACCGCACCAATATTCTCTGCGGAAATTCCACCGTCAACCTCCAACCGCAGCGACTGGCAACCGGCCGCGTCAGCCATGGCGCGCGCTTCCCGCAGTTTGTCCAGGGTATAGCCGATAAACGTCTGACCACCAAAGCCGGGGTTGACCGACATCAACAGCAGCATATCCAATTGGTCGAGTACATAACGGACAGACTCCAGGCCGGTGGCCGGGTTCAATACCAGCCCCGGCTTACAGCCAAGCGACTTGATCAACTGGATTGAACGGTCCACGTGACGCGAGGCTTCGGGATGAAAACTGATAATGTCGGCACCCGCATCGGCGAACTGCCGGATCAAGTCATCGACGGGCTCCACCATCAGATGCACATCGATCGGAGCGGTAACGCCGTAGTTTCGCAAGGCTTTGCAGACCATCGGACCGATGGTGAGATTGGGTACATAGTGATTGTCCATCACGTCAAAATGGACCATATCGGCACCGGCGGCCAAAACGGCATCCACCTCTTCCCCCAGGCGCGCGAAGTCCGCCGATAAAATGGATGGCGCTATTCGGAAATCTGCCATTGAACTGTTCACCTCTTTAATTATTCGCCTCTTGTAGGCCGTGCCCATACATGATTGATCTTTCGCAGGCCCGAACAGGAACCTGGTTTATGTCACCTCCAGCGCAGTGGGTATTTACTCGCCTGACCCCAAGTGCCAGGCCAGCGCCTCCAGTCGTTGCGGCGTGCCTATGTCCATCCACAGGCCGCGATAAACTTCGGCGGTCACACTGCCGCGCCCGATACCAAAGGCTAAGGCCTCGCGCAGCGGAAAAATCTCGCGCCGCTCGGGGAAGTCCGCGATCAACCGCGGGTGCATCAGGCTCAACCCACTGAAGGTATAACTTGGCGCAGCGCGCAGCGCCTTGTCCGCCAGGCTGACTCTTCCCCGCTCATCGACGGCAAAATCCCCCCCGCAGTTGTGATCCGGATTTTCCACCAGCACCAGATGGGCGTCTTCCACCGAGCCCGCCTGGGCCAGAAGATTGTGCAACGGATATTCCAACCAGATGTCGGCATTGATCAGCAGGAAAGGTGCGTCATTCAGCAACGGCAAGGCGCGATTGATTGCGCCGCCGGTTTCCAGTGGCTGCGGCTCTGTCGACCAAATAATGTGCAAACCGAAACGACTGCCATCACCCAGCGCCTGTTGAATCTGCTCGCCCAAATAGGCCACATTGATGACACAGCGTTCGACACCCGCGGCAACCAGGCGCTCCAGCTGATGTTCAATCAGCGGACGCCCCGCCACCGATAGCAGCGGCTTGGGTGTCGTCAGCGTCAGGGGGCGCATGCGTCGGCCTTCACCGGCCGCCAGAATCATTGCCTGGGTCATAGCGGTTTGGCCGGCGCTGTTGCCGATATCTTGTCTTTCCCTGTGTTCCCTTTGTGCATCGCGACAAAGTTTTCCTCGTCGTCTGCCACATACCAAGGCTGTTGCCGTGCCAGAGGCAGAATGCGCTCATCAAACCAGCGGGAGAATCCCAACAGCTCCGGATATTCCGTTGAGACGCTGCGCACGTAATGAATTACCAGCGGCAGGTCAGGCAGGTATCCATGTTTTCCATCCCGCAGTGACAGGCGCGAAAAAACCCCCAGCACCTTGATGTGACGCTGCAGCCCCATCCAGTCAAACCAGCGCAGGAAATCCTCGGACGGCATCGGCTCCAACAAGCCCACATCCACGGCCATGCTGCCGTAGGCCAGAGCCCAGCGTTGTACCTGTTCATGGGGCCACTGGATGTAGCAGTCGCGCAGCAGTGACACCAGATCGTAGGTCAACGGCCCAATCGCGGCATCCTGAAAGTCAATCACGCCGGGCGCACTGCCGGCGGCATGCACCAGATTGCGGGAGTGGAAATCCCGATGCACAATCACCTTCGGCTGTGCCTCGGCGCTGTTCTCCAGGTGGAGAAAAGCAGCGTCGAGTATGCGATGCTCACCGTCGTCAAGATCGTACTTCAACAGCCCGGCCACAAACCATTCCCTAAATGAATTCATTTCATCGCGCAGGCGTTGGCGGGAATAGGCCGGAAAGATGGCGGGATCGGCAGGAATCTGTTGCAGACGCAACAGGGACATCAGCACTTCACCGTATAGCAGGTCCACCGAATCCGCGTGCAGATGATCCAGCAACAGATCGCGCCCCAGATCCTCCACCAGCATGAAACCCAGTTCGCGCTGATAATCTATAACCCGCGGTGTGCGCACGCCGTGTTGGCGAAGGTAATCCGCAATCGCGAGAAAGCCTTCATTGTTTTCGGTTTTTGGCGGAGCGACTACGGCCAGGGTCGGCGGATCAGTCTCCAGGCGAAAGTATTGACGGAAGCCGGCGTCCCCACTTAAACCCTGCCAGCGGACTGGGACTTTCTGCTCGGCGTGCGGCAAATGGGTTTTTACCGCTTGATCAACCCACTCGATTAACTGCGGAGAAGGCGTGGACATAGGGACTCCCTGAGTGTGATATCGGGTCGCGGCGGCAAACAAAACAACACCAATGATGTACTAATGCCGTGCAGCCAAGTAGAATCATGCCGCAAACTGACCCCGTATATCTATTTATCTTCGGACATTTTCCAGTATGCCCAAGCGCACAGCTCGCCACAACTTGCAACTGCGCCGCAGAACCCACTTTTTCTCCGCCTGTGCCAAACCCCTCACCGCTGCCATCATCCTTCTGAGTCAAGTGGCGCTGGCCGATGACGCGACCACGGATTATATCGACTGGGTGCCCCGCGAACAGCTAACCCCGGAAGAACAGGCACAACTGGCACCCTTCTGCCAGGGCCGCTTCAAGGAACCGGAAAACACTAACGAAGAAGCTGATCTGGCACCGCACCTGGCACCCATCCGCATCGAGTCCGGCCAGACCAGTGTCACCAACGGCAACAGCATTCTGCTGCAAGGCCAGGTGGATATTGTTCAAGGCGCGCGGTCACTGCACGCAGATCGCATCAGTTACGACCGCACCACCGAAAAAGCCAGCCTGACCGGCGGCGTAGTCATTCGCCAGCCCGGCACATTGATACGCGGCGAAGAAGCCCACATGTCGATGGACGGTAATGAAGCGAAATTCGCCGACGCCGAATTCCTGTTGCATCAACAGCATTTGCGCGGCGGCGCCGAAGCCATCGAACAGACCGCGGACAAGATGATTGTGCTCACCAACGGGCGCGTCACCACCTGCGAGCCGGTGGAGGAATCCTGGGTTCTGGAAGGCGGCAAGTTGGTCATAGACCCAGCAAGCCATCAGGGCTCCGGTCGCAATGTCGTGTTGCGCTTTGGCGGTGTGCCGATTATCTACTTGCCTTATATCCGCTTCCCGTTGGGCAACGAGCGCCAGTCCGGGTTCCTGTTTCCGGTGGTCAGTTATAACCAGAGCAGCGGGCTGGACCTGGCCACACCCTACTACTTCAACTTGGCACCCAACTATGACCTGACGCTGACGCCGCGGATCATTACCGAGCGTGGCGCCATGCTGGAGGCTGATGGCCGGCATCTCAGCGAATTGTTCGAGACCCGAGTGAACCTGGCGTTTCTCGCCAATGATCAAGGCGGACAAGATCCAGACTACGACGACATCATCGAGAGTGGTGCCGCCACCGAAGAGCAGCTTAATCCTTTCTCCGGCGAGGATCGGTGGCTGACGCGGTTTGAGCAAAGTGGCGGCAATAACCAGCGCTGGTATTCGCACATCGACTACAACGCCGTGAGTGACCTGGACTATTTCAGAGACCTGGACACCGCCAGCTTCAGCGTCTCCAACAGCACCTACCTCAACCAGAGCGCCGAGTTCGGCTATGTGTTCCCCAACTGGACACTGCAAACGCGACTTCAGGACTATCAGACGCTTCTGCGAGACCTGGATGAAACCTATCGTCAGCTGCCACGCATCGACGTCAATGGCCTCTATGACTGGGGTGATCTCTACCTGCAACTCGACAATGAATATGTCAGCTTCGACCATTCCCACGACACGCGTTCGAATGGCTCATCCATTATTACCGGTCGGCGCGCGCGGGCGGACTACCAGTTGCTCTGGGACAAGCAATGGCAATGGGGCTACCTTCGTCCCCAGGTCGGCCTGCAGCACCTGAGCTACAACCTGGACGAAAGCACACTGGCGAGCAGTGACCCGAGCCAGCCGAGTATGACCGCCACACAGGCCGGCATAGATCTGGGATTGATTTTTGATCGCAGCGACAGCCATACCGGCGCCCTGCGTCAGACACTGGAACCGCGGGCTTACTATCTGTATCGCGAACACGTGGATCATAGCGAACTGTTCGATCTGACCCAGACCGGGCAGGCGGTCAATTTCGACACCACCGCGCTCAACTTCACTTACTCGCAGCTGTTCAGGGACACACGCTTCAGCGGCGGCGACCGCATAGACGATGCCAATCAGCTGGCTCTTGGGTTGACCTCCCGGTGGTATGGCGGTATCAATAACCGTGAACTGGTCACCGCCAGCGTGGGCCAGATCCACTATTTCTCTGACCGGCAAGTGACGCTGAACGGCCTGCCGGAAACCCATTCGCGCTCCGAAATCGCCACCCAGTTCAATGCCTCCATCACCGAGCAACTCAACCTGCGGGCTGACATGCTGATCAATGATCGCAATGCCAATGTCAGCCGTGGCTCGATATTCGGACACTACGCTGACGAGCGCAAACTGTTTAACCTGGGTTACCGCTACATCAGCTCAGAGGCCGTTGGTGCAACATCGGACGACGATGTGAAGCAGCTGGACTTTTCCTTCAGCACCGACCTGAATGGCCAATGGCAGGTTGTTGGCCGCGCCAACTATGACATTACCGACCACAGGGAACTGGAAGCTTTTGCCGGGTTCGAATACAACGATTGCTGCTATCGCCTGCGGGTGTTGGCGCGACGTTGGCTGGACAGTAAGATAGCCGACCTTATAACCGATAACGACTTGCAGTATGATCAGGGTATTTTCTTTGAAATCCAGCTCAAAGGTCTCGGTGGCAGTGGCGATCGCGTGCGCACCCTGCTCGAAGAGAGCATCTTTGGCTATCGCGAGCGCGAGATTCATTGATCCGGCACCCGGCGTCACGAAACCTTTCTGGCAGTAAACCGCCAGTTCACGAACAACGTAACTCGATGAAGAATTCCATGAAAACATCCTCCAAACGCCTGGCGCTCAGCTGGGTACTCGCCATAGTCACCGCCGTTTCAGCGGCCGCAGCCCTCGCCAAGGTGGAACAACTCGACCGGGTTGTCGCCATCGTCAACAAGGGGGTCATTCTGCAATCGGAACTCAACGAACGTGTGCAGGATATCGCGGCGCGCGCTGCGGCCAGCGGCATGAGCCTGCCGCCAGTGGAGGTACTCGAAAGCCAGGTTCTGGAACACTTGATCACCGAACGCTTGCAACTGGAAACCGCCGGCCGCTATGACATCCGGATCAGCGACGAGCAGGTGAATGCGGCCATTTCCAATATGCGCCAAGCCAACAACCTGACGGAAGAGCAGTTTTACGCCCAGTTGCAGCAAGACGGCATCAGCCGGCAGGCACTGCGGGAGAAAGTACGCGACGACATCGCCATCCAGCAGGTTCAGCGGGGCGTGGTGCAACAGCGCATTCATATTTCAGAGCAGGAAATCGACAACTTCCTCAGCTCCAGCGATGGAAAGTTCTGGATATCGCCGGAATACCATTTGGGGCACATCCTGGTATCACTGCCCCAAGCTCCCAGCGATGAAGACCTCGCCAACGCAGAGGAAAAAGCACAGCAACTGTATAGCCAACTGCAGCAAGGCGCGGTATTTGCCGACTTGGCCATCGCGGAATCCGATGGCCCGGCGGCGCTTAGCGGTGGTGACCTGGGCTGGCGCCGCAGCAATGAATTGCCGAGCCTGTTCGCCGAGATAGCTCCCACACTTGAGCGCGACGATGTTTCCAAACCACAGCGCAGCAATGCCGGTTTCCACATACTCAAACTCTACGATATCCGCGGAGAGCAAGAGGCTGAAGTCATTACCCAAAACCGCTCGCGGCATATTCTGATCAAACCTTCGGCCATTCTGTCCAACGAAGAAGCCCGGGCCAAACTTGAGGATATTCGTCAGCAGATCCTCGACGGCGCGGATTTTGCGAAAATGGCCAAGGAACATTCCGAAGACATAGGTTCGGCCTTGCAAGGCGGCGACCTGGGCTGGGCCAACCCCGGCCAGTTCGTGCCGGAATTCGAACAGCGCACCCAGAACCTGCCAATAGGCGAAATTTCCGAGCCGTTTCTGAGCCAGTTCGGCTGGCACATCCTGCAAGTACAGGAGCGCCGGGAAGAAGACATGACCGACGCGGTGATCCGTCACAAGGCGCGCAACATGCTGATGAGCCGACGCTTTGAAGACGAACTGCAGATCTGGCAGCGTGAGCTGCGCGATGAGGCTTTCGTTGTCATCAAACTGGATCAGGACGAGCCCGCTGTTGACGAGCCCTCCTTTGAATAGATCGCGCATAGCCCTCACACCGGGAGAACCCGCCGGTATTGGCCCCGAGCTCGCCGTGCGCATTGCCCAGCAACAGCATCAGCACCAGCTGGTTGCAGTCGCGGACCCGGCACTGCTAGAGGCGACGGCGGCACAGCTGTGCCTGCCATTGCGGCTGACGCCATTTGATCCCGAGGAACCAGCCACCCCGAACGCACCAGGCAACCTCACAGTGTTGCCAGTCACCCTTAGTCAGCCCGCCATTGCCGGACAGCTCAATAGCGCCAATGCCGCCTATGTCCTGCAAACACTGGAGCTGGCGACTGACGGCTGCATGAACGGCAGCTTCGCAGCGCTGGTAACCGGCCCCGTCCACAAGGGCATCATCAATGACGCCGGTGTCGCCTTCTCCGGCCATACAGAGTTCCTGGCGGAACGTGGCGGTGCAGACCAGGTCGTCATGATGCTCGCCTGTGAAGGCTTGCGAGTGGCACTGGCCACCACGCACTTGCCCCTTGCCGATGTACCGGCAGCCATCACGCCCGCCTCGCTGACACGAACACTCGAGATACTGCACACCGACATGCAGCGCAAATTCGGTATCGCCGCGCCGCGAATTCTGGTGTGTGGCCTCAACCCTCATGCCGGCGAAGGCGGTCATCTGGGGCGAGAAGAAATCGAAGTTATCACCCCCGTGCTCGATCAATTGCGCGCAACTGGTATGCAGCTGATTGGCCCGCTGCCAGCGGATACCCTGTTTACACCGCGCCACCTCAAGGATGCGGATGCAGTTCTGGCCATGTATCACGACCAGGGCCTGCCGGTACTGAAATACAAAGGCTTTGGTCAGGCGGTCAACATCACCCTGGGCCTACCCTTTATCCGCACATCGGTGGACCACGGCACGGCACTGGACTTGGCCGGCAAGGGCGTGGCAGATCTCGGCAGCCTGGAGACGGCGCTCGACTACGCTCAGCAGCTGATTCAGAACATTTCGCGCGGTTAATCCGGCACTTTCTTTTTCGCTCTTATCGTAGACACCACCTTAACCGAGTGCACCAGAAGAGTTTGACATCAGGGATAGACCTTTTGAAACCCTCGCGGCAGGGATGCCGCGGGGGAGCCACAGGGACGTGTTTATGCGTTTTCAAAAGGTCTATCCCTGATGTCAAACGGACCGAAACCGCGGATTGAATAGAACGCTGAATTCGGTTACACAGCAGCATCAACCATTAGCAGCATCACGAAAACAGCAGAAGCATCCTGAATTTATGAATACTCCCCCCAGCGGCCACCGCGCCCGCAAACGTTTTGGGCAAAACTTCCTGATCGACCAGGGCGTTATCAATGGGATTGTGCGCAGCATCAGGCCCAGGGAAGGCGACAACCTGGTTGAAATCGGCCCTGGCCAGGGCGCCATCACCGCCCTGCTTCTGGACGCCTGCCCCAACCTGCAGGTGGTCGAGCTGGACCGGGACCTGATACCCGTGTTGCTCGCGCAGTTTGCCAAGTACCGCAACTTCAAAATTCACCAAGCGGACGCCCTGCAATTTGACTTTGCCCAGCTCGCGACGCCGGAACGCCCGCTGCGCATCGTCGGCAACCTGCCCTACAACATCTCAACCCCGCTGATATTCAGACTACTGGGCTACCACGGGCTCATCAAAGACATGCATTTCATGCTGCAGAAGGAAGTCGTGCAACGCATGGCGGCTACACCCGGGGACAAGAACTACGGCCGCCTGGGTTTGATGACTCAGTATTACTGCCGCGTCGAGAACCTGTTTGAGGTCGGCCCGGAATGTTTCCGGCCTATCCCCAAGGTAGATTCCGCTGTGGTGCGCCTGACGCCCTATGCCGAACTACCCCTGGTGGCGACAGATGTCACCATGCTGGAAACCCTGGTCAAAACCGCGTTCCAGCAGCGTCGCAAAACCTTACGCAACGCCCTGAAGCAATTATTGGCCGCCTATGACATGGATAACCTGGACCTTGGCCTTGATCTCACCCGACGCCCGGAAACTCTCAGCCTGGAAGAATATGTCACCCTGAGCAACTTGCTATCATCACTGGAAAGACAATGACACCGTCCGTGAAAATCCACGTTAAAACCCGCTATATCGAAGATCAATCCGAGCCACTGGAGCCCCGTTTCGTCTACGGTTACACCATTACGTTGCGGAATCAGGGCGAAGAAGCGGCGCGCCTGATCAGCCGCCACTGGATTATTACCGACGCCAACGGTGGCGTGCAGGAAGTTCAGGGCATGGGTGTGGTGGGCGAGCAGCCGCGCCTGGACGTCGGTGAAAGCTACACTTACACCAGTGGCGTGGTGCTACAGACGGAAACCGGCACCATGACCGGCAGCTATCAAATGCGTACGGACAGCGGTGATGAATTCGAAGCCGCCATACCGGAATTTGCCCTGGTACCGCCCCACGCACTGCATTGACGCAAATTCTGGCAAACCAGGCTCTGGTAAAACAATTCCTGATAAAAGAACCCCTGATCAAGGAAACGCTGAAAAAGGAAGCCGCAAGATGACCACCTACGCCGTCGGAGATATTCAGGGCTGTCTCACGCCATTGAAACGACTGCTGGCCAAGGTCAACTTCGATCCGGCACGGGACCGCCTGTGGGTGGCCGGTGACGTCATCAACCGCGGGCCGGACAGTTTGGCATCACTGCGTTACGTCAAGCAGCTGGGTGCCTCCGCCGTTGTAGTCCTGGGCAATCACGATCTTCACCTGCTTGCTGTGGCTCACGGGGAGCGCGAGCTCCACCGGAAAGACACGCTCACCCCGATTCTCGAAGCTGCAGACCGGGAGGAATTGATGGATTGGCTGCGCTTCCGGCCGCTACTCCATCACGATGCCAAGCTCGGCTACGTCATGAGCCACGCGGGCATTCCACCTATCTGGGACCTGACTCAGGCCAAAGCGCGGGCTGCGGAGGTCGAAGCGGTGCTGCGCAGCGACAACTACGTGGAATTCTTCGCCTATATGTACGGCAATGAACCCGACACCTGGAGCGATAGTCTCAGCGGCTGGGACCGGCTACGAGTCATCACCAACTACTTCACCCGCATGCGCTTCTGCTCACCGAGCGGGCGTCTCGACCTCAAGGCAAAACAGGGACTGACAGCCGCCCCCAAAGGCTTCGATGCCTGGTTCAACATCCCCAACCATCGCTGCGGCAATCAGAAAATACTCTTCGGCCATTGGGCGGCCCTGGAAGGCAAAACCGGCAAGGATACCGCGCTAGCGCTGGATACCGGCTGTGTTTGGGGGAAAGCGCTGACCTTGATGCGCCTGGAAGATGGCAAAAGATTCAGCACGGATTGTGGGTGAAGCTGCAAGCCGCAAGCCTCAAGATTAAAACTTAAACTGGACCGGCCAAGTAAGGCGGGCGCTTTTCCACAAACGCCGTAAACACGTCCCTGTAGCTCCGACGCGCAAGGACGCGCTAATGCCGCGATGGCAGGACGCCATAGAGCGGCCCCACGAGATCCCTCTCGTGAGGGTTGTGGAAGAGCTCCGCCTTAATTGGCCTCAGTGCAACTTTCAAAGTGAAGATATCCGGGATTACCGAGCCATTTCAAAGCGCATATTCTTTTCCCTTTTCCCTTTTCCCTTTTCCCTTACTTGCAGCTTGCGGCTTGCGGCTTGCAGCTATTAGCTTTCCCCTTCAATACCCTTCCGGGTTCTCGGACTGCCACCGCCAGGCGTCCTCTACCATGCGCTGCAAGCCGTATTCTGCCTGCCAACCCAGCTCCGCGGCGGCGCAGTGGGGGTCCGCGTAACATTGCGCTATATCGCCGGGGCGACGGGCTACGATTTCAAAGGGTACGGTTTTGCCACTGGCCTTTTCGAATGCGTTGATGACCTCCAGCACGCTGTAGCCCTGGCCGGTCCCCAGGTTGTAGGTATAGCAACCGGGGTGGTCCTGGCCCAGCTTCTCCAGCGCGCGCACGTGGCCGCGGGCCAGGTCAACCACGTGGATATAGTCTCGCACACCGGTGCCATCTGGGGTGTTGTAGTCATCGCCAAACACCTTGAGGCACGGCAGCTTGCCCACCGCAACTTGAGCGACAAAAGGCAGCAGATTGTTGGGTATGCCCTGAGGGTCCTCCCCAATTAGGCCACTGATATGGGCGCCAATGGGGTTAAAGTAGCGCAGCACACTAATTTTCCAGTTTGACCCGGCGGCCGTGGCTGCCGGCGTGCACAGGTCCTGCAGAACCTGTTCGACCATGTATTTGCTGCGCCCGTAGGGATTGGTTGTCGCCCCGGTTGGAAAATCTTCCGTAATCGGCACGCTGGCGGGGTCGCCGTACACGGTGGCGGACGAACTGAACAACAACTTGCTGATGCGGAATTCCTGCATGACTTCACACAGCGTGACGGTACCGCCGACGTTGTTGTGATAATAGTCGAGCGGTTTCTCGCAGGACTCACCCACCGCTTTGAGGCCGGCAAAATGAATAACAGAATCAATGCTTTCCTGTTGAAAAACAGCGCGCAACGCATCTTTATCAGTAACGTCTGCGCGGTAGAAGCTCACCGCTTTTCCGGCAATTTCCTCCACTCGCGCCAGGGCCTCAGCTTTGCTGTTACACAAGTTATCTACCACGACTACGTCAAAGCCCGCCGCCAACAATTCGACGCAAGTGTGGCTGCCAATGTAACCGGCTCCACCCGTTACCAATACTGTCATCTGCCTCTCCTCATCTGTGGCTTTTTGAGTTCCTGCAATGGCGTGAATTATGGCATAGCCGACCTCTTACTGGAATTCATCCGCTGAACAGGCCGCCAGTTTATATGGCGCAGTTTTTGAACGAGCGCTTACGCGTCTTGAGAGGCTTTTTGAAACGGGATTGCTGTTACCGTTTTTATGCGGATTTTTTGCCAGGTCATGGCAACCTAAGTGGCTGAAGCGTGTCAAACACCGTGTGGCGAGTCTGGGAATGCCTAAAAAATAGTTAGCCGCTAATTCCACTGTTATTTGCTATTCGTTGCCGACGGCAAAAATTTTGTTACAAACTATCCGGAAATTGGCTGGCGCCTTTTGGCGCACAAGGTCTATGCTTAGAAAGACCAGTCGACACCTGAGCGACTGGCTCAAAGGATCCTGCATCCTGCTCCGGACCGAGCCGTTAACCCGAGGAGGCCATCTATGACGATATTCAGTCATTACCGCGAGCGCTACGAGGCGACGCAACAAGAAGAATTAAGTATCCAGGAATACCTGGAGCTGTGTAAATCGGACCCCTCGGTCTATGCCAGCGCCGCCGAACGTATTCTCGCTGCCATTGGCGAACCCGAAGTTGTCGACACCTCCCGAGATCCCCGCCTCAGCCGCATTTTTTCCAACAAGGTCATCAAGCGCTACAAGGCCTTTGAGGAATTCTACGGCATGGAAGAGTGCATCGAGAAAATTGTTGCCTTCTTCAAGCACGCGGCCCAAGGTCTGGAGGAAAAGAAACAAATTCTGTATTTGCTGGGCCCGGTGGGCGGCGGCAAATCATCCCTGGCAGAAAAGCTCAAGGCACTGATGGAGAAGCAGCCCATCTATTGCCTTAAAGACTCTCCGGTTTTTGAATCGCCTCTCGGCCTGTTTGATGTTGAGGAAGATGGCGCCATTCTGGAAGAAGATTACGGCATACCGCGCCGTTATGTGAAGCCGATCATGTCACCCTGGGCCGTCAAACGCCTGCACGAATACGGCGGTGATATCAGTCAGTTCCGCGTCGTCAAAATGCATCCGTCGATTCTCGATCAAATCGGCATTTCCAAAACAGAACCTGGCGATGAAAACAACCAGGACATTTCATCTCTGGTGGGCAAAGTCGACATCCGCAAGCTGGAAGACTTCCCCCAGAACGACCCCGACGCCTACAGTTTTTCCGGCGGCCTGTCCCGCTCCAACCAGGGCATCATGGAATTTGTGGAAATGTTCAAGGCACCCATCAAGGTGCTGCACCCGTTGTTGACCGCCACCCAGGAAGGCAACTACAACAGTACCGAGGGCCTGGGAGCCATTCCGTTCGACGGTATTGTGCTCGCGCACTCGAACGAAGCCGAGTGGCAAACCTTTCGCAACAACAAAAACAATGAAGCCTTTATCGACCGGGTTTATATCGTCAAGGTGCCCTACTGCCTGCGCGTATCGGAAGAAATCAAAATCTATGACAAGCTGCTGCAGAACAGCTCGCTGAAACGCGCCCACTGCGCACCGGATACCTTGCGCATGTTGGCACAGTTTGCCGTACTCTCCCGCTTGAAGGCACCGGAGAACTCCAACCTGTTTTCTAAAATGCGTGTCTATGATGGCGAAAACCTGAAAGATACGGACCCAAAAGCCAAGTCGATGCAGGAATATCGCGACGCCGCCGGTGTTGATGAAGGCATGAACGGGTTATCAACGCGCTTCGCGTTCAAGATCCTGTCCAAGGTGTTCAACTTCGACCCCACCGAAGTTGCCGCCAACCCGGTTCACTTGCTCTACGTTCTGGAACAGCAGATCGAGCAGGAACAGTTTCCGGAAGAAAAAGCCTCCCGCTACCTGTCCTTCATCAAGGAATTCCTCGCACCGCGCTATGTGGAATTCATTGGCAAGGAAATCCAGACTGCTTATCTGGAATCCTACAGCGAGTATGGCCAGAACATCTTTGACCGCTACGTCACCTTTGCCGATTTCTGGATTCAGGATCAGGAATACCGGGACCCCGAGACCGGCGAAATTCTCGACCGCGCATCACTCAATGAAGAGCTGGAAAAAATCGAGAAACCCGCCGGTATCAGCAACCCGAAAGACTTCCGTCACGAAGTGGTCAACTTTGTGTTGCGCGCGCGCGCGAACAACAACGGCAAAAATCCGGCCTGGAGCAGTTATGAAAAGCTGCGCACGGTAATCGAGCACAAGATGTTTTCCAACACGGAGGACTTGCTACCGGTTATCTCCTTCACCACCAAGGGATCCAAAGACGACCAGAAAAAACATCAGGACTTTGTCGCGCGCATGGTCGAGCGCGGTTACACGGAGAAGCAGGTACGGCTGCTGTCCGAATGGTATTTGCGGGTACGTAAATCCCAGTAAACGGCAATCAAGCAAGGCCGCAGTTGAAAAAGCAGTTTTAAGAGGCAGTTAAAGGGGCAATTCATGAGTTATATCGTTGACCGACGCCTCAACGCAAAAAACAAAAGCATGGTGAACCGCCAGCGCTTTCTTGAACGTTACCGCCAGCACATCAAGAAGGCGGTGAGTGAAGCCGTGGATAAACGCTCCATTCTCGACATGGAAAAAGGTGAACGGATCACCATTCCTGCGCGGGACATCAATGAACCCGTGTTCCAGCACGGCCCGGGCGGTGTCAACACCCGGGTACTGCCGGGCAACCAGGACTTTGTTGCCGGCGACCAGATTCGCCGCCCGCCATCGGGCGGTGGTGGCGGAGGGTCCGGCTCCGGTGCGAGTGATTCCGGCGAAGGTATCGACGAGTTCGCTTTCCAGATTACCCAGGAGGAATTTCTCGATTACATGTTTGAGGATCTCGCCCTGCCCAACCTGGTCAAGCGCCAGCTCAACGGCATGGATGAATTCAAGTTCCAACGCGCGGGCTTCAGCAACCAGGGCTCGCCCGGCAAGGTCAACGTCGTGCGCTCCTTGCGCGCGGCCAATGCCCGACGCACCGCGCTCACCGGCAAAAGCCGCAAGCGCTTGCGCGAGCTGGAAGCCGCTATTGAGGCTATCGGAGAGCATCCGGGCCCCGAACAATCCATTCGCCTGGCGCAACTACAGGAGGAAGCCCAACAGCTGCGCAAGAAGATCAAGCGCGTACCCTGGCTGGATGAGTTTGACCTTAAATACAACCTTCACGTCAAGCAGC
The DNA here is from genome assembly GCA_964419935.1 of uncultured Cellvibrionaceae bacterium. GTDB lineage: Bacteria > Pseudomonadota > Gammaproteobacteria > Pseudomonadales > Cellvibrionaceae > CAYQQJ01. Next base: position 34,189 of record CAYQQJ010000023.1, on the reverse strand, counting down.
CGGTGCCCCGCTCCAAGGCTGTCATGTTCTGTCTGATGGACGTGTCCGGCTCCATGGACCAGAGCACCAAGGACATTGCCAAGCGCTTCTTTTTATTGCTCTACCTGTTTTTACAGCGCAATTATGAGCGCACCGAAGTTGTGTTCATTCGCCATCACACCAGCGCCAAGGAAGTGGACGAAGAAGAATTCTTCTATAGCCGCGAGACCGGCGGCACTATCGTCTCTAGTGCGCTGAAATTAATGGACTCGGTCATGGAAGCGCGTTTCCCCACCTCCGAATGGAATATTTATGCCGCCCAGGCCTCCGATGGAGACAACTGGAACGACGATTCGAGCATCTGTCAGAAGCTGCTGATGGAAAACCTGATGCCCAAGCTGCAATATTTTTCCTACATCGAAATTACCAACCGCGAGCGGCAGGCATTGTGGGATGCCTACGAAGAAGTTGCCCAGGCTTTCCCGGACACTTTTGCCATGGAAAACCTGCAACAAGCCGCGGATATTTACCCCGTGTTTCGTCAACTATTTCACAAGAAGGCTGCATGACAGGCAAACCGATATCTACCGGCTCGGAATGGAGCTTTGAGCTGATCGAAGAGTACGACCGCGCGATTGCGGCCATAGCGGAAGAGTATCGGCTAGATACCTACCCCAACCAGATCGAAGTCATCAGTTCCGAGCAGATGATGGACGCTTATGCCTCGGTGGGCATGCCCATCGGTTATCACCACTGGACCTATGGCAAGCAGTTCCTCAACACGGAACAATCCTACAAGCGCGGCCAAATGGGGTTGGCCTATGAAATTGTTATAAACTCCAATCCCTGCATCGCCTATCTCATGGAAGAAAACACCATGATGATGCAGGCGCTGGTTATTGCCCATGCGTGCTACGGCCACAACTCGTTTTTCAAGGGCAATTATTTGTTCCGTACCTGGACCGACGCGTCCTCGATTGTGGATTACCTGGTGTTTGCCAAAAATTATATCGCTCAGTGCGAGGAGCGCCATGGCGTTGCCCAGGTGGAATCATTACTGGATTCCTGCCACGCCATTATGAATTACGGCGTGGACCGCTATAAGCGGCCCTCGCCCGTGTCGCCCCATCAGGAACGGGAACGCCAGAAAGAACGGGAGGATTACCTGCAACAACAGGTGAATGATTTGTGGCGCACCATTCCCGTCAGCGACGGGAGTGAAAAGCAGGAAGCCCACCCGCACTATCCCGCAGAACCTCAGGAAAACCTGCTCTACTTCTTCGAGAAAAACGCACCGCTGTTAGAACCCTGGCAGCGGGAGATTGTGCGCATCGTGCGAAAAATCGCGCAGTACTTTTATCCGCAGCGCCAAACCCAGGTCATGAACGAAGGCTGGGCGACCTTCTGGCACTACACGATCTTGAACACGCTCTATGATCGCGGCCAGGTCACCGAAGGCTTCATGCTGGAATTCCTGCAGTCCCACAGCAGCGTGATTTATCAGCCACCGTACAACAGCCCCCATTTCAGCGGCATCAACCCCTATACCCTCGGCTTCAACATGATGGCGGACATTCGTCGCATCTGCGAGAATCCGACCAACGAAGACCGGGAATGGTTTCCCGACATCGCCGGTAGCGATTGGCTGGAGACACTCCACTTCGCCATGCGCAATTTCAAGGACGAGAGCTTCATTCTGCAATTCCTGTCGCCGAAGGTGATGCGCGATCTGAAACTGTTCGCCATAAAAGACGACGACCGCCAGGAAACCATCGGAGTCACGGCCATCCATGATGACCCCGGTTACCAGGCGGTGCGCGAGGCACTGGCAGCCCAGTACAACCTGGGCAACCGGGAGCCGGATATTCAGGTATACAGCGTCGACGTACGTGGTGATCGCTCCTTGACCTTGCGCCACAATCGCAGCAACCGCAAACCATTGAACAAGGATTCCGATGAAGTGCTGCGCCACATTCACCAGCTCTGGGGCTTTGACGTGCGCCTGGAATCCATGCAAAACGACGAGGTTGTGGAAACCTACTGCTGTCCGGATCCGGAAGCGTCGGACAGCACCTGATGAGCGACCTCAACGGTGGTCGCTGTCGGACGACGGGCGCGAATCCAGCGCGCCAACCAGCGGCCAACATCCTGATACAAGGCCAGTGACAGCACTATCAATAGCGCGCCGAGCCCACCTTTGAGCGTGATCTGTTCATCAGCAAAGTAAATTCCGATCACCATCGCAATCACCGGTGTTATCAGAGTAATCAGTGACACAGTGCCCACGGTGCAATTGCGTAACACGAAAAAAAACAGCGTATGCCCCACCACAGACCCGGCAAGAACCAGATAGGCGACGCCGCTGATGGATTTCAAATCAACCACCTGAGGAACAACGCCGTCGGTCAACCACCACGCCACGATAAAACAGGGTGCTGCCAACACCAGCACGCCGGTCGACTGGCGCAATGGATCGACCCCACCACCGAGCGCCTTCAACCATACGGAACTCAACGCAAACAGCACCGCCGACGTCAGCATGCCGAGCACACCCAGAACCGCGCGGCTGCCCAATGCCAGCTGCTCACTGTGAATCAGCCCGAGGCCTGCAACAGCCATACACAAGGCGCCCACGCGTGCAGCGGTGAATACATTCTCCTTGAGGAAAAACCAGGCAAACACGCCCACCAGAAATGGATAAACGCCCATCACCACTGCCATCATTCCGGATGGAATGTATTGCGCCGCCCAATACACCAACAGCATATTTGGAAAAAGACCGATGCAACCTGCAGCGAATGCCTTCCAGTCTGATGCTTGCCGGACCAGCGGCTGACGCATCACTGCCAACAATAGCAGCGACACGATCAGCGCCAGGACCATGCGCAAGGTCACCGCCGCCATAAAAGACAGACTACTGTTACTCCACTGGATAGCCAACGGCGTGGTTGACCAAATGGCCACGACACACAGATACGCAATTATAACTGGCACAACGATTCCCTCTTTTGTGGTGAGTGCATTGCCATAACTGCAACGGGCAACATAGCTGCAGCGAACAATGCGAAACCCTTCTTCCTAAAACTTTCAGTAAAACGCGGCCCCAGAAACGCAAAAGGCCGCAGGTTTTACGCTGCGGCCTTTTGGGAGAAGATAATTAATGGTTTAACATTTTCTTTCCATCAGCAACACAGCGAGGTTCTGCACCCGCACCATACGCACAATACGGAGCGCCAGATGAGATGCCGGCCATGCCTTGCACAGCACAACAGACAGCGCAAGCCGTGCCGCAGCCGGAACCAAAGGCGCAGTCATGGAAAATTCTGAAGTGCGTAGTAAGTGCATCACGGGTTAAATCACAATAGAATGGCTGAATGAGATGGCATAGAGTGTGTGCCATTCTGACACTGCGGTCAACAGGCAGAGCGATAGAAAAGTTGGAAATAGACACACAAGTATAGAGAGGTACAGTTTGCAGTTTTTTTTGGTCGGCGGCGCAGTGCGCGATAAACTTCTGGGCTATCCCTTCCATGAAAAGGACTGGGTGGTAGTTGGTGCCACTCCGGACGAACTCAAAGCGCAGGGCTACCTACCCGTGGGCAAAGACTTCCCCGTGTTCCTGCACCCGGAGACGAAGGAAGAATATGCCCTCGCACGCACCGAGCGCAAAACAGGCCCCGGTTACACCGGCTTTGATTTTTTCGCGTCGCCGGACGTAACCCTGGAAGAAGACCTCGCCCGTCGCGACCTTACCATCAACGCCATTGCCGAAACACCCGACGGCGAAATAGTGGACCCCTACCACGGCCACCAAGACATCATCGACCGCAAGCTGCGCCATGTTTCCCCCGCGTTCTGTGAAGACCCGGTGCGCATTCTCCGCGTTGCGCGCTTCGCTGCACGTTACCATCATCTGGGATTTCGGGTGGCAGATGAAACACTGGAACTGATGCGGACCATGGTGGATTCCGGCGAGGCGGATCACCTGGTTGCCGAACGTACCTGGAAGGAGTTGAGCCGCGCCTTATTGGAACGCACACCCAGCATATTTATTCACACCTTGCGGGACTGCGGCGCGCTGGCGCGTATCATGCCGGAACTTGATCAACTTTTTGGGGTGCCTCAGCGGGCGGAGTACCATTCGGAAATCGACACCGGCGTTCACACGCTTCTCTCCCTCGAACAAGCGTGCCGGCTGAGCGATGACCTGGCCGTGCGCTTCGCGACCCTGGTTCACGACCTGGGCAAAGGCACGACGCCTGAAGATGTTCTGCCCCGTCATATCGGTCATGAGCAGCGCGGCGTTCCACTCATCAGGAACCTGTGCCAGCGCCTGGCCGTGCCCCGGGACATTCGCGAGCTCGCAGTGGCCGTCAGCGAATACCATTTGCATTGTCACCGCGCATTCGAGCTGACCGGCAAGACGCTGGTCAAGCTGTTCAGCGCACTGGACAGCTGGCGCCGTCCCGAACGTTTCGAGAATTTTCTGCTTTGTTGTGAAGCCGATTCCCGAGGCCGCAGTGGCCTGGAAGCTCGTGAGTATCCCCAGCCCGATTATTTGCGACAGGCCCTCGCGGTTTGTCAGCAAGTGCAGGCCCGCGACCTGGTTGCCGAAGGTTATGAAGGTGCCGCGCTGGGCGAAGCATTGCGCAAACGCCGCATCAGTGCGGTCGAGGCGTTCAAAGCCCAATACCTCAACAACCACCCACACACTGGCGAACTATGAACCCACCTGTTGTTTTAATTACCGGCGCGGCGCGGCGCATCGGCGCTGAAATAAGCCGAGCACTTCATCAAGCGGGGTTTCGTGTGGTGCTGCATCATCGCGCCTCAGCATCCGAGGCTTCCGAGCTGGCGGCGAACTTGAACGGGGCACGTAAGGATTCTGCGCTTTGCTTACAAGGGGACCTGACGCAATCAAGCGAAGTGACGCAACTGGCGCAGCAGACCCTGAACGCATGGGGACGAGTCGATTTGCTAGTAAACAATGCGTCGTGCTTTTATTCCACACCGCTGGAAGAGGCTGATGAAGAGCAGTGGGATGACCTGATGGCGGTAAACCTGAAAGCCCCCTTCTTCCTGGCACAAGCCCTGGCACCAGCATTGACCGCAAGCCGTGGCAGCATCATCAACATCGCGGACATTCACGGGCAGAGACCACTGGCCGCGCACAGCATTTATTCCATCGCCAAAGCGGCCAATATCATGCTCACTAAAACCCTCGCATTGGAACTCGCCCCCCATGTAAGGGTAAATGGCATTGCACCAGGGGCAATCCTGTGGCCGGAGCTGAACAATGGGACCACCAATGACGAAACCCTGAAAAAAATCCCACTGGGTTCATTGGGCGCACCGGAAAATATTGCCCGCGCCGTAGTGTTTTTGGCAGCGAAAGATTCCTATATCACCGGCGAAATCCTGAACGTCGACGGCGGCCGAAGTTTAAGGCAGTAAAGGCTAGAGTTTGATGCGAAATTGCGCGAGGGGTGAGCATCTGTTTTGCTTGCGGCTTAAGGCTTGCAGCTTGCCGCTTTTCTTCTACTTACCTCGACTAATAAACTCCCCGCGCCAATAAAAATCCACGGGGTTCAGCTTCTGGCTATTTTTATCGTACGCCTGCCACAATTCGCTATAGGTTGTTCCCAGCGCCGGATGTTTGCGATCCGGCATGAGCTCGGACAGTGGCCAGAGCACGAAGGCATTTTTCAGAATTTCGTCCCGCGGCAGAGTCACACCGTTGAACTCGCCGACGAGATCGCCATAGGTAAGAATATCGATGTCCAGCGTGCGTGGGCTGAACTTGGGTTTGCTTCTGTCCCGGCCATTTTCGTTTTCGATGCCGCGCAAGCTGTCGACGAGCTGCTTCACAGTCTGCTCGGTATCAATTACGACCACCAGGTTATAGAAGTCATTGCCATTGAAACCTACGGATTCACTTTCAAACACGCGCGACGCTCGAAGCTGGCCGAACTTTTCCGATAACGCATTCAGCGCGGCAACAATATGTTGCTCTGGTGCTACATTGCTTCCCAGCCCCAAGCAAACTTCGGTCATGCTGCGGTCCCTCTTTCAATCAATATGCCCACGTCCCGGGAACCGCGCAACGCGCCCGGCTTGCTCACCCGCAGCCGCAACCAGGGCACGCCAAATTCATTCTGAATAATGGCCGCAATTTGCTCGGCCATGGTTTCTACCAGCAAAAACTCGCTGGATTCGACGAACTGAATAATGCGCTTGCCCACGGCTTTGTAATTCAGCGCATACTGAATATCATCGGTTTGCGCCGCCTGACGAATATCATGGGCCATTTCCAGGTCCACACTAACGGTTTGCTTAACCTCACGCTCCCAATCGTAAATCCCGATAATGGTTTCGATGCGCAGATCGTTGATAAAAACAATGTCCATAGCGGTCGCTTAGGTGATTAGTGATTAGTAATTAGTAATTAGTAATGGGAAACGATAAGTCGCATACGGGGCTGGTTCTTTTCCCTTTTCCCTTTTCATTCGATACATCCATGTATCTCACCCTTCGGGCAGCCTACGGCTGTGCAAAACGGCAATCCTGCCGTTTTGTCCCTTTTCTTCAGCTTGTCGCTTGCGGCTTGCGGCTTACAGCTCCCCCCAACTCCTCCAAATTCCACCGGGGTCGTACTTGTACTTCCAGTGATGCCTTTTCGCCTGCCATCAGTCTTTGGCAACCGGCGTAGGCGATCATCGCACCGTTGTCGGTACAGAATTCGTGGCGGGCGTAAAATACCTGGGCGCCGATCTTGGCCAGGGCCTGTTCCAGCTTCTCCCGCAGCCGGCTATTGGCGGATACACCACCGGCTATTACCAGGGTTTTCATCCCTGTTTGCTCCAGCGCGCGGCGGCACTTGATGACCAAGGTATCAACCACAGCCTCCTGAAACGCGCAGGCAATGTCCGCCATGGTTTGGTCGTCCGGCAAGCCATCGGCCTGGGCGTACTGCGCTACCGTATTCAAGGTGAAGGTTTTCAAGCCACTGAAGCTGAATTGCAGGCCGGGCCGGTCCACCATGGGGCGGGGAAATTTGAAGCGACCGGGATCGCCCTTCTCCGCCAGTTTGGCGATCAGCGGGCCACCGGGATAATCCAGATCCAGCATCTTAGCGGCCTTATCGAAGGCTTCGCCGGCCGCGTCGTCAAGGGACTCGCCCAACACCACGTATTCCCCAATAGCGGTCACTTGCACCAGCTGCGTGTGACCACCACTGACCAATAGCGCGACAAACGGAAACGCCGGAGGATCTTCTTCAAGCTGTGGAGCCAGCAGGTGCCCCTCCATATGATGCACACCAATGGCCGGCACACGCCAGGCGTACGCAAGCGAGCGCCCGACACAGGCACCCACCAGCAGTGCGCCAATTAAGCCTGGGCCGGAGGTATAGGCAATGCCGTCAATATCCACGGCTTGAGTTCCGGTCTCGTCCATCAGCTCTCGCACCAGGGGCAGCAGCTTGCGCACATGGTCACGGGATGCGAGCTCAGGAACAACCCCGCCATATTCCGCATGGACGGCAATCTGGCTATAGAGCCTGTGGCCCAGCAGGCCCTGCTCGCTGTCATAGAGCGCAACGCCGGTTTCATCACAGGAGGTTTCTATGCCCAATACACGCATCAACGGGATCCAGGTAAATCAGAAAGGAAGACGATGATAATGGCCCATCGGCCAAGTGTCCATTGAGCAAAGGGCCAGCGTGACTAGCCAGTGATCGGGAATGGGGCTTGCAGTAAGCCGGTTATCCGTATAGAATTCGGCACCCCTGATTTTAGAGGTCCTGGCATTTGGCCGGGGCAAGTTGAACCCATACCAGTCGAACCCATAAACAGGTACTGCTAATGCCTTCAGTTAAGTTGAAAGAAAACGAGCCGTTTGATATCGCTCTCCGTCGCTTCAAGCGCTCTTGCGAAAAAGCCGGTGTACTGGCCGAAGTCCGTCGCCGTGAGTTTTACGAGAAGCCCACTTCCGTACGCAAGCGCAAGGCTGCCGCTGCGGTTAAGCGTCACGCCAAGAAAGTACAGCGCGAAACCCGCAAGTTCCAGCGCATGTACTAAAACCAGTTGCTCTTGCTTTGCGCCAAACCCGCAGAGGCAGAGCATCTGAGTTTTAACAAGAATTTCGTGGGCATCAAGCCCGCACGGGTTTTTGTGACCTGATCTCCAATTTCACCTTCCAGCGCAGGCAATCCGGCCCGCGCTCCGGGCTAGGATACGGGATATCACTGTGGCCAGCGCACTGAAAGATACTATCAACAGCGCCGTTAAAGATGCCATGCGGGCCAAGGATAAGCCGCGCCTGACTGTTTTACGGACGATCATGTCCGAATTCAAACGCATTGAAGTTGACGAACGCATAGAGCTGGACGATGCGCGGGTTCTCGCCGTACTGGACAAAATGCTCAAGCAGCGCCGGGACTCAGCACAGCAATTTGAAGCCGCCGAGCGCCAGGATTTGGCCGAAGTGGAAAACTTCGAAATGGGCGTCATTCAGGAATTCCTGCCTCAGGCCCTCACCGAATCTGAAATCAACGCCATCATCCAGGCAGCCGTCACCGAAACTGGCGCCACCGGCATGGCAGACATGGGCAAGGTTATGGCTATCGTCAAACCTCAGGTCCAGGGTCGCGCCGACATGGGTGCGGTCAGCAAGCTGGTGAAGGAAGCGTTGAAGTAAGCGGCACAAAAATGCAGGACTGCATTTTTGCACAGCCGTAGGCTGCCCGCAGGGCGATGGCCATGGATGGCCGGAGTGAACCCGCAAGCAATTGTCCCTGAAGCCAATTTCCTACTAAACTTTAGATTATAATCTTCGTGCCCCCTGCAGAGATGGCACCGTTTTTTGCTTGTAGCTTGCCGCTTGCAGCTTGGAGCTTCTCCCTTGATCCCACAAACCTTCATCGACGATCTGCTCAATCGTCTCGACATCGTCGAGGTGATAGACAAGCGCGTGAAGCTGAAAAAAAGCGGCAAAAACTACAGCGCCTGCTGCCCCTTTCACAACGAGAAAACTCCCTCATTCAGCGTCAGCCCGGACAAGCAGTTCTACTACTGCTTCGGCTGCGGCGCGAGCGGCACAGCCCTGACATTCCTGATCGAATTCGAGCGCCTGAATTTTCCGGAAGCTGTGGAAAGCCTCGCGCGCACTGCGGGGCTGGAAGTGCCACGGGAGGACGCAAGCCCCAAACGCAAGCAGCAGGACCGGCGCCAGAAGAGCCTCTACGACATCCTGGAAAAAGCAGGCGCCTACTACAGCAAGCAGCTGAAGGAGCATCCTCAGCGGCAAGTTGCGGTGAGATACCTGCAGAATCGCGGACTTTCCGGCAATATCGCCCGCAAATTCGGCATGGGTTACGCCCCACCCGGCTGGGATAATCTGCTGCTCAAACTGGGCCTTAACGAAGAGGACCGCCAGCTGCTCGTAGATAGCGGGCTGGTGATCGAGCGGGAGGAAGACAAACGCCAGTACGACCGCTTCCGCCAGCGCATCATGTTCCCCATCCTGGATACCCGGGGCCGCGCCATCGGCTTTGGTGGACGCGTTCTGGATGACAGCAAGCCGAAATATCTAAACTCGCCGGAGACGCCGGTTTTCCACAAGGGCCGCGAACTCTATGGCCTCTACCAGGCCCGTCAGGCCAACCGCAACCTGGACCGACTGCTGGTGGTGGAAGGCTACATGGACGTTATCGCCCTCGCCCAGTTTGGTATCAGCAACGCGGTCGCCACCCTCGGCACAGCCTGTGGCGAAGAACACTTGCGGCTCGCCTTCCGCTATACCACCGAAGTCGTTTTCTGCTTCGACGGCGACAACGCCGGTCGCACGGCGGCCAAACGCGCACTGGAAAACGCCCTGCCCGCCATGGAAGATGGACGACAGGTCAAATTCCTGTTTCTTCCGGAAGGCCAGGACCCGGACAGCCTGGTTCGTCAGATAGGCGCCGAGCGCTTTAGCCAGCAGCTGGACAAGGCCACGCCGCTGGAAGAGTTCCTGTTTGAAGCCGCTGCCGATGGCATCAAAGTGCAAACTATGGAGGGTCGCGCGCGACTGAGTAAAACCGTCGCGCCGCTGATCAACCAACTGCCGGCCGGCATCTACCGGGAGCTCATGTTCGATAGCCTGGCGCGCCGCACCGGCCTCGATCGCAATTTGTTGCAGGAATTGATGCAGGCCAAGGCCTCTCTGGTGGCCGATACGCCAGCGCCCACTGCGCCCGCTACACAGCCCGCGCCGCCAGACAGTGGCACAAGTAACAGCGCCGAGCAGCCGCCGCCACTGACGGACATACACCCCTATCACGCAGAACCACTGACTGAAGATGAACGGTTTGCACAGGAACCCGTAACGGGAAGCACCAAGCGCCCTGCAATCAAACCGCTGCCCGTCAAGCGGAACGTCAATCTGACCCCAGCTCGCATGGCTACCATCCTGCTGCTGGATCAACCACAACTGCTGCAGCAACTGGAGGACCCGAGCCTGCCGGACGCCGGCGATGACCCGGAACTTCAGCTGCTGCACCGGTTGGTTACATTTCTTCACAATCGCCCACAGGCAAGTTTCAACGCCATTATCGGGCACTGGGGCGGCAAATACGGGGTTGAGGCACAACAGGAACTGGTCGCTCTGGTCGCAAATCAATTTTTAGGCAGCGCCGCCCAATTAGGCAGCTATAATGCACAGGGTGAATTGTGCAATTGTCTGGAAAAGCTGCGACAAACAGCCCTGCAACAGCAACACAAAGCCGAACTGGCCCGCCTGCAAAGCAAAAAACCCAGTGAATTGACCGATGCCGAAAAGAGCCGCATTCGCGAACTACTGCAAGCACGCCTCAAAATGAGCAAAAAAGTGAGCTAAAAGCGCGAAATCGCTTGATTTTCTAGCTCAAAGCACCATTAAACGTTATAATTGTCGGCTTTCCGCCGAATATCACAGCAACAGGATCCTGAATGAGCGAAAACGCCCAAAAGCAGTCTCGTATCAAAGAATTGATCAATCGAGGCCGAGAGCAAGGTTACCTCACCTATGACGAGGTGAATGACCATCTGCCAGAAGACATTTCAGATCCGGATCAGGTTGAAGACATCATACAGATGATCAACGACATGGGCATTCGTGTGTACGAAGTTGCGCCCGATGCCGATGAACTGCTGATGACTGACGGCGAAGCCAGCCCCGACGAAATTGCCGCTGCCGAAGCCGCCGCTGCACTTGCCGCCGTTGAAACCGAAGCCGGTCGCACCACCGACCCCGTACGCATGTACATGCGTGAAATGGGTACCGTGGAGCTGCTCACCCGCGAAGGTGAAATCGCCATCGCCAAACGCATTGAAGAAGGTTTGCGCGAGCTCATGCATGCCCTCGCCTACTGGCCGGAAGCCGTTCAACGGGTGATGGACGAGTACGACATGGTGGAGAAGGAAGAGCGCCGCCTGAGTGACGTCATCAGCGGCTGGCTGGACCCCGCCGATGAAGTCGCCGCCGCCACTCCCGTCACCGCCGCTGCGACCACCGCAGCCAAAAAGAAAGACGACGACGATGACGACGATGACGACACTGATGCCGAAGAAGATGAAAGCTCGTCGGGTATAGACCCCGAGTACGCCCGCGAGCGTTTTACCGAGCTACGCAAGGCCCTGGATTCCGCCAACAAAGCGATTAAACGCCACGGCCGCACCAGTAAAGCCGCCGCCAAAGAGCTGGAAGCCCTGGGTGAAGTGTTCAAGTTCTTCAAGCTGCCGCCGCGCCAGTTTGATCCGATCTATAACTCCGTGCGCGATGTTCTTGGCCGTGTTCGCGCCGAAGAGCGCGACCTGATGACCCTGTGCATTCGCAAGGGCCAGATGCCGCGCAAAACCTTCATGAAGGAGTTCCCCGGCAACGAGATCAACGAAGAGTGGATTCCCGGCATCATCGCCAAGAAGCGCGACTATTCCGAGAAGCTGAAGCCTTTCGAAGAAGACATCCTGCGTGCACAACGCAAACTGCAACAGATCGAGGAAGAAACCGGCCTGGACTTGGCGATGATCAAAGAGATCAACCGCCGCATGTCCATCGGTGAAGCCCGCGCGCGCCGCGCCAAGAAAGAAATGGTGGAAGCCAACCTGCGACTGGTAATTTCCATCGCCAAGAAGTACACCAACCGCGGCCTGCAGTTTCTCGACCTGATTCAGGAAGGCAACATAGGCCTGATGAAAGCCGTGGACAAGTTCGAATACCGCCGCGGTTACAAGTTCTCAACCTACGCCACCTGGTGGATTCGTCAGGCCATTACCCGCTCCATTGCGGACCAGGCCCGCACCATTCGTATTCCGGTGCACATGATCGAGACCATCAACAAGCTCAACCGTATTTCCCGCCAGATGCTGCAGGAAATGGGTCGCGAACCCACTCCGGAAGAGCTGGGTGAGCGCATGGAAATGCCGGAAGACAAGGTGCGCAAAGTTCTCAAAATTGCCAAAGAGCCCATCTCCATGGAGACGCCCATTGGTGACGACGAAGACTCGCACCTGGGCGATTTCATCGAAGACGTGGCCATCACCTCTCCAATAGAATCCGCCACCGCACAGGGCCTGATGGAAGCTACCAAATCCGTCCTCTCCGGCCTCACCGCCAGAGAAGCCAAAGTTCTGCGTATGCGCTTCGGTATCGACATGAACACCGACCATACCCTGGAAGAAGTGGGCAAGCAGTTTGATGTGACCCGCGAGCGTATTCGTCAGATAGAAGCCAAGGCACTGCGCAAGCTGCGGCATCCAAGCCGGTCCGACCATTTGCGTGGGTTCCTGGACGAGTAGGTAAAAGCTGCAAGAGTATAAGCCCGCCTTGCGGGCTTATTGCTGAAGAGAATAGAAAAACCGGCACGCGGCTAGTCTAAATAGTTGAAGATCACTATAATGCGCAGCCTGAATCAGGGCCTTTAGCTCAGTTGGTTAGAGCATCCGACTCATAACTACAGGGCCCATGTAGTACAATGTTTTTCAGGTTCCAAGCGAACCATTCTCGGGCCCGTAGCTCAGTTGGTTAGAGCATCCGACTCATAATCGGCAGGTCGACAGTTCAAGTCTGTCCGGGCCCACCATTCCCCGCGTTACGCCGCCCTTGCAGCTAGTAATCACTTACTCTTTATCTTCCACCAGAAGAGTCTCCGGCTCCTATACATTCAAGCCTGAACCACATAAACTTAAGGCCGCTTTACGCGCCACTAGGCCCCACAGCCCACACGACCTCCGGCATCGTACGGAAACTCGTGGAATATGCTCAATGATCGTTTTCCGACGAGTTACAGCTTTTCCAACCCAGGGCCGTCGTCGGCCCGACGTAAACAAAAAGAAGCGCACCAAGGAAATTCGGAAGCACGTGCTCGCCCAGCAAATAGTGCAATCATGTAACACGATGTTCAATGAGTTAGCTTTCCGGCGTTAAATTTTTATATCCCTCCTAAACTAGAAGGTACGCACGCAGATGGATGTTATTGACGGGTATTTAAACGATCGCCTCGCCGAGATCATTCACCTCCACAGCACAGACGAAAGCTTATCGAAGGCGGCGATTCAAATCATAGAAGCTGCTTCGAAAGGTTTTTTTGATGCGCTAAAGTACGACATAAAAGAGGGTTTTTCAGAATTTCTGAAGCACAGGCCCCCTTTCGAGGAAGCCCATCGTGTGTTCCAGCAAATGCATGAAATGATAACAAGGGCGAGCGTCGAGGACTTCATCGCAAACTGCAAAGACGACGGGAAACCGGAATCCACCACTCTAGCTTACCGCTTAGGGCGTCAGTCTAGCGAGATTGGCAACTTGGTAACGTTTGATATAGAAGACATGTTTCGCATGGCGATTGTTCGTGCCTTAGAAGCTATTGAAACTCCAAGTGAAGCTCACTTCCTGTTGATGCAGGCAGCACAACTTGTGGTTATGGGGCGTTCGGTAAGATCCTTCTGTGCAGTTTTCACATACGGCGAGGAAATGTATGAACAGTCCACAGTTAAACAACGCGCAATTATTTCATCCCTTGTCGACGTCATTGAGACATGCGACACAGAGGACATATTAACCCGATACCTTCTCAAGCATATCGATTCCACGCACGATTATCTAGCCCACGGTATATGCGACCTGGTCAATACTTGTATGCGGAAACGCAAATATACGGATATACCGCCACTATATAAGCAGCATTGGGATGGATACGGCCTGAACGCATCGCACAAATGGGTAGGCCAGCGGCTCAAAGACGGCCACTGACAGTATTACTTGCCCGCAAACCCGGTCCATACCACAAAACCTCCCCACCGTCAAACCCACCCCCGCGGCAGTTTCCCGCCAAGTAACCTGATTAAATCGTCTTCGAGTTCAGGTAAGGCTTGGGCCTCAGATACTGCGCCTGGCACTTCCTGAACGCTAACGCTAGGTCTTCACGACTAGCCCCTCACACGTCTATGTTTTGGAAAATTTTATGAACAACAGTTCTATTGACGCGCATTCGGTCAAAACCGCCGCGACTCCTAAACCACTGATGCCATGCGAAGATCGAGTTAGCGTGGTTCGGCCCCCGTACAAAGCCCCCTTTGGCCTCGTCCCTCTTGATGAAACATACATGGTCATACTGCGGCACGGTAAGCCTGCAGTGTTCTGTCAATTATCTGAAGCGATATTAGCACCAGAACAGGTCACACAAATCCCCCTCGGTGATGTAGTGGAAGCGGTCGATGAGGATATTTTTGATCGCGCCATCCTTAATGTCCTCTGTCGTATGGCCCTGGACCTTTCTGATGATGAAGCCGACTTTGTGAGAAACCCTTACGATCACGCAAAGTCGGCCGAGCACCTCGAATTCATGATCTCTCTACTCTCGAAGTGGAATCCTTCGACATATATCAGCCACGAGAACAAAAGCAGCACCGATCCGAAGCTCATCTCCATGGAAATAGAAACTGGAACGCATGGACAAGTGGTCGGCACAGTTGAACTGAATTGTGGGTTAGTTATGGTTTTCGAGCCAGGCAGAAGAGCTTGGTTCGGCAAGCACAGGCTGATCCCCGTACATGAAGAATATGCAGAAGAATGCGCAGACTATGGCGAAATCGACGAAATTCTACACGGCGTATTGAGCCGAATGCCGGATGTAGACATCGAGCTGCCTCCACCTCCGTACTCCTCCATTGGTAATTTCTTGGATGCTGCCCGAGCATGGGATCCGGAAGCCTACCAGAACGAATAACACCTGCGCGCGCAGTCAGTCATGGCTGCGCGTTACACCTATCGACACCCAGCAAGCAAGAACCTATGTGGAGTGAACGTTGTGAAGATGAAAGTGATTGAATTCAGCCAAATGCCGACCATTCAATCTAAATGTGTAACGCAATATCGTACTAGATGGAACCGTTTCGTACGTGGCATGTGCCAGTTTGGCCACACGATTACAGAAAAGAAGAATTACAGGATACCACTGATTAGCTTCTCCACCTTCTCCAAAGGCAGAAAGAAAAAAAATATTGTTTCCGTGAATGGCGTGATACTGGACTTTGATGGCGGTCTTGCCGTTCCGGACATTGAGCAGTCGCTTCTCGGCCTGAACTACTTGATGTACAGCACCCATTCCCACATGTCCGACGGAGTGACGGACAAGGTAAGAATTGTCTTGCCCTTTAAAGAACCATGTTCAGCGGATGACTGGTACTTACGCGTCGATGCCGCTAAAAAGCGGTTCTCTGGATGCGACCCATCTTCGCTTCTGCCGACTCAATTCCAAGCGATGCCCAACTGCCCCAAGTCGCGAAGCTCTCAGGCTTTTATTAGGCACAATCGGGGGAGTTTCTTCGAATGGCGCGCATTACCCGCAGCGGAGCCAGAAACACGGAAGCCCGATTTGCAACGTACTGTGAACTCAGGCCACGCCACCGCACACAAAAGGATAACAGCGGACACCATAATTCATCACAAGACGGGTCAAACCGCTGCTGGCTCGATAGACCGTCATATCAAAGGCGTTTACTGCCCGAATCACCCCGATAAAACGCCAACTGAATTCGCGGATGTAAATGCTGAAGGGGAGCCCTTCATTCACTGCAAGTCATGTGGAACCTTGTGGGTTGACAGAACCGACGACCATCTTGAAGTAGATAAACATACATATGAAGCAGTCGCACCCACTGCGACACGTGATCTCATTCACGCTATTGTGGACAACTTGGGGCCGACCAACCTCATCTATGCGCCAGAAGGTGTGGGGAAATCATACAGCGCAGTACTTCTTCATAAAGCAGGGCGCAAGGTGCTGTTCGCCTGTAACTCGTATCGGCAGGTAGCCGAAAAGTTCACGTCATTTTCAACCGAAGGTTTACGGGTGAAGCTTCTAGAAAGCCGCGCCTACCGTATCGAAAAGCTATACAACGTTAAGCCTATCCGAACCAACAATAGACACCCATGGGATGTGGGCGAGATCGATGAAAAGGCGACTATAGCCGAGATAAATCAGAACCGAGCACAAGCCCCCATCGATCGCATAGACTATAGCTGCGACGTGGAGCCCATCCCTCACTTTGACTGGTCAGATTGCGACATGTATCTAACGACCCATGCATACTTGGCGCATGTCGGTCGCATCAACCACGATCGGGTCGCCAAGGGCAACCGCCCCTTGTTGGATGATGGCGTGGCGGTGATATTTGACGATCCAACCGTACATGACGTCAGCACGTTGGCGCCGTACTCCGATTTGTACGAAAACAAGCGGATAGACGCATCTCCCATAGAAGAGCATACAACCATTCGCGACAACAGACGTTATGTGGTCAGACCAGATCGTTACAAACTCGGATTCGGCCTTTCCAGATGTACGTTAATCGTCACCACCACAGAGTTGCTGATAAAGCTACTGTTTAAGCAACAGCACCCAAATGCCAAAGTTTTCGACGAGTTAATGCCTGATGAGGGAAAACTCCTGACAGGCGATGTACACATGGTGTCAACGAAGTTGGTTCGCTCCAAATTCGATGGCATCCTTTCTCCAATAGTGGAGCGCATAAAAAGACTTGGATTTGACTTCGAATACATCGCCAACGGCCAAGGCTGCACCATCAACTTAAACAACAACAAAGGGGTCAATGACCTAGCAGACCAGAATATAGTCGTTGAACTCAGTATTCCGACACCTCAAGAGTCTCTCCTGCTTTACGAACAATTTGACGGTGCTCTCTCCCAACGCGAGGTAATAGCAGCGTTAATGCTGGACAAGCTGAACCAGGCCATCGGCCGTAACAGTGGGTTCAGATCTCGCGGCAAGAGCTGCGTGGTGCTGGTCGACCCGAACTACGCAAAGGTGATGCTCAAGATGTCACGTTATGCGTTCAAATCTGCAACTCGCCCAGATCCTGAGCAACCGATGTTGTATCCGAGACGACAACCTGAGTTCACCAACTTGGTCGATGCAATATGCTGGTTCATCAACCGTTACCGCGTTTATACGTGCGATGGGAGGAAGTTCTACCATGACTGCGTGAAAGCAGTAAAAGTGGTGTCGGACAACGCCCGCAACCAGCGTTTACAGCGGATAAACTGCACCATTATGTACCTGATGTCGCTTCACCCGGGGGACAGACCAAAACTCAAGGACACTCGGTTGAGACTGAATGCAAGGTTCAACCACCAACCACAGTAAATCTCAGTAAGCAGTTGATTTGCTTGGATTTTTTATTCTGCTCTTTAGATAGCAGAATAATAAAGCGAAGACATACAAAACCAATAAAATCAATGACTTAGCAGTTTTGACCGCTGGTGAGTAAGGTAGTGGTTGAAAACCAAACACTTAGTCATCATGCACTACTGCGAGCACGTACCGGGCGTACTTGGTGAAGTTACATTAGTTCGGGGTTGACCCTATGGACGATTAAGTGTCCGCTGTCCCCCCGCTGCCGCGGGAAAAGTTTTCGGATCTGGATTGTCCTAAGGGGTATAACTTCGTACGCATAATTCCCTGTATATAGCTGAGCATGGGGGGGCGTTATACCCCCTCATTTCGCTTCTCACCGCGTTTCTTGATGATCCCGTAGTAAGTCGCAGCCCCGGCAGAGGTCAATCCGCAGGACTGTACAAACTCCGCGATTATGTCCTTCCGCTGAGCCCCCGGATCTTTGACCATACGCTCGTAGACCTCCGTCGCCTTTGCCATTTTCGATGGCTGCGGCCCCTTCTTCTGACTTTTTGTACCCATATTAATCTCCTCAACGTGGTCATTCTGGTGAAATAAACTTGATAACCTCATCGACAACTTTCCCTCGTTCTGCTTCTGTAGCGAGTTCAAAACCCGGAATGTCCTCAAGAAACATGAGGATGTACTCTGTGACTTCATCATGATCCGCCTGTCTGCATGCCAAAGAATCCTGCACCGCATCGGCGATTTCGAAGATCTGTTCTGGTGTGAGTTGCTGTTCGGATTTCATGCAGCAAGCTTCCAACCTTCCGCACCTAAGGACAACACTGGCACACGTGCACTTATTGATAGAGATCCTGGATGGTGCGCTTATCTGGTGAAGGAGACGAACATGACTGAGTTTGTGCACATACGTACAACAGGTGGGCAGGTTATTGGCTTGACCCGAGACCTATCTGACAGGATCGAAGCAAGAACTCAGGGAGGAGTGCTGTTGGGCTGGTACGACAAAAAGCAGGACTACACCCGCCGAGCCAACGGCACCGTGGTGTCCCACGGCAACTCCCTGGCTTCTCTATTTTTCTGACTGACGATGCTCAGTGCGATTCTCGTGCTGTTGCTTCGAATCTTGTTTTGAAGGTGCGGGGATGGGTGATTGATTGCGGGCGCGGACCCTGTACTCAAAATATAGCACATGCTCGCCTGTCTGCTGGTCGAACGCTTGCTTCACCCGCTTGAATTGAGGGTTCTGACCTCTCTCGAATCCGAACACGCTACCTAACAATTTGACCAACTTCGTGTATGCGTTCAAATTTTGGCTTTCAGTTACCTCCTTAAGCTTCATGGGTTGACCTCCGAGTCTGTAGCGATTCCAATACGTCCCGCGCCCTCGCACTCACATCTTTTCGCTCTAGGTGGGCGTAGATCTGCGTAGTCGATATATCGGTGTGGCCCAGCACGTTGGCGACTTCATATAACGACAACCCGGATTGCACCAATCTGCTTGCACAGGTATGGCGCAGGTCATGGATTCGGAAATTGTCGATACCGGCACGCTTTATGGCACTCCTGATGCCCTTGGCTTGATAGCCTCGCGGCTCGCCCTTCTGGTTCGTGAAAACGTAGGTATCAGACGTACGGTTATCCCACCTACGGGCGAGAATATCCTTAACACGAGTGGTCATATAGACAATAGACTCATTCCGAACCTTCGGACGCCACAAGTTCAGTGTTCCCCCCTCTAGATCAATAGCTGTCCACTTGATGTTGGCAACCTCGCCGTATCGAGCACCCGTATCTAACAGCATAACCACCAAATCGTAGTTATCCTGGTACTTTTGGTTCTCTGCTGCTGATCGATCTTCGTAGTCAGGTCGATATGGCCGCTTACGCCGTGGATCAAGCTCTGCCAAGAGCTGTTGCTCCTCGTCGTACGATAGATACCGCAGCCGATGTTTCGGTAGCTTCACTTTTGGAAATTCTATGTCCCGCACCAAATAGCCATGTTCCTTGGCCCACGCGATCGCGCTTCGGACAGCCTGCAGGTTATGTTTAACGGTCTGCGGAGCTACTCCTTGCGCTTCCCGAGCACTTTTAAACTTCGCCAAATGCCAGCTGCGTAGCTCGTCCACATAGATGCCGACGTCCATCTGTTCGGCAACAACTTTCGCATTGGTATGGGCGTAACTACTACTTCCGGTGTTCTTCTTCTGCTCCACGTACGCATCCAGCGCTTTACGAAGTGAAATCCTTGGCCTTTCACCGAGCTCTTCGATCCGATGGATTTCCGCCTTCCAATCACGCTCAATACGTTCAGCGATCCGCTTGTTCGTTGTCTTCGAACTCTTACAGTACGTTTTACCGCTATAATTAAACTGAATGTAATAATTGCCTACGCCATTTCGCTTAAACACGCTCATAAATACTCTCTCCTTATGACTCATACCGAGTCGTACATCGTCCTTAGTATTTATGCTGCAATTCAACCGGGTTACCGCTTGTAGGCGCCACTTTACATAGGCATGAAGAAACATCCGAAAATAGCGACCTCTCGGAGACAGGACGCCGCTATCAATTCTCAACCGATATTGTATCGAAGGGACCTTCGGTATGATCGTCGAACAGGTACTCACCTGATACGACATCCTTAATTCTTACACGGATATCACTAAACCTATTCTCGCCATTCTGTATGACCAAGGAAAACTGCTCCGACAGTGGGATGTCCATGCTCGATTTCTGAAGCCAGAACAAGTCGTTGGTTCTATACGACTTGGAAGCGAACTGATCCCGGACTGTGATAGATCCACGCTCGCCCGTACAACCATGCAAGTACGACGGCGTTCCACCGACATAGCAGTCGACAACAGCCACGAAAGGATGCGTCGACGCTACCCTCCTTGCCTCGGCCATCCGCACGTCTTCGGCCTTTTGCGCAGCAATAGCACGCTCTCTAGCCCGACTGAAGACGCCTGTGGTGTCGACACCATATTCATCGAAAACACTCTCAAGGTGAAACATTTGATTATCAGCAGCAACATCTACCGCTGATTTAGATGTCTCCTCTTCGCCTACCACTAATTGAAGGTTTGGATCAGCACCGTGATCCATCAGCAGACGTACTGAGGATTCATGGCCACTAGCAGCAGCTATCATGAGCGGAGTCAAACCCAGTGGCCCTCTTACTCCGTTGACGTCTGCACCAGCCTTGATCATAGAAGTTAAGAATCCATTTATCTGCGATATCCGCCATGGCCTATCCGAGTCGTCTAGCTGCCTCAGTGCATTTACAAATAACTGATCTTTACCCTTTCCGATGTCAAGAGGCGCACCGGCTTGTAGCAGCATAGTTGCCAATTCGTAATCACCGAAGCCCACAGCTCCGTCCAGCGCTGTGGCGCCCCAGCCAGTAGTGGCAGTTAGATCTAGGCCTCTTTCTAACAAATGAGCTATGACTGGCCTGAGCATTTCCTGGCGCCCAAGCCCCACCGTTGAGTTCGCAGCAGTTGCAACCGCACGGCTAGCTCCGTTTATCGACGGAGATACTCCGTAGGAGCTGAACATTGCGTAGGTGGCTACATTTAGCCCTGGGCCGTTGGCTGTCACTAAATCGTCTAAGCACTTGTCCGCACTTGCAGCGTCTTTTTTGCCCTCTCTAAGTGCAGAACAGTACGTCATGCCCGTCGCCATGCTGATATTTTGGAACATGTTGTACGCATCTGCCATGAAGGGACGCATTTCAATCTCGCCCTGAAGGGTCATGTAGTAGTACGCGGCCAGAATGTGTCCAGGCTCCATCCAGAACATGTGTTCGTCGTCTGCATCTTCACGGATATACCCCTGCTCAAGAAGATCTAGAGCTAGCGCCTTATCCACGGCTTCTTGGTTGATCCCAAACATTGTTTGATACGATAGAATTGCAAGATAATGGTATGCATCCTTCTCCATAATCATGTACCGAAGGTATTCCGACTTCGGCGATAATTTTTGCTCAGCGACGTTCTCTCCATTTTCTGCTGACTCTCCCGCCCCCCCATAGCTCGTGTCACAGCCTGAGACGACGAATCCGAAAAGGTATAAAGCTACAATAAAGGTTATTCTTTTCATTTCTCGATCCTGTCAACATCAATTTTTCTGTTCACGCTGTACGCGCTGCGCATGCCGATACACGGGAAACCCACTTTGTTAGAAGAATGAACCGTAGTCACTTTAAATCCCTGGACGCGGCGTCCTCCACAGGTTATCCACTATCACAGGTTCCATAGCTATCGGAACATCCATTCATGGGTAGCGAAATTTCGACACGCACTGCCTTTATTACTGCCCACCCAGCGACCTACATGATTATGCACTGTGTATGTAAAGTCCCGGCACGTTTGCCAAACAGCTTTCATGGAATGATCTTCATAAAACGCATGAGGCACAACTTCAAACTGATAACAGGTGTCGACATTCGTCCATGTTACAGGAGCTTCGCTTTCACCTTGAGATATAACCCTAAGCGTCTGACTGAAATCCCACGTGGTGAAGGATTCATCTAGGTCTACAGCGCCATTTCCGTCTTCGTCTTTGGCGCCATCCACAGGCCCTCTCGCATGCTTAGTTATTACCGCGCTAACCAACATGTCGCTCAGCCCACACCTTCGAGACCCCATGGTTTGCAAGGTAATACCGTCATAGTTTGGTTTATTGTTAGCAACATGGCAGGAGGCCATACAAATGCATGCCAGCAAGAGAAACAACCTAAGTATTGCTATGTATTTCAAGGTTAACTGCTGCCCTTTTCAGCGCATCTTCTGAGCAAGTGAAGCTCATAGTTTGTTTTTATATCAAGCTTTTCGAAGATATTCTTCCGATGGACGTAGACGGTTTTCCTGCTAATACACAAGTCTTCCGCAATTTCTGACGGAGAGCGTCCGCTGGAGAGGCGATCAAACACCTGTCTCTCTCTTTTAGTAAGAGTTTCCAGCTTTGACGCCGCATCAGATTGAGCCTCTTTTTGGCCTTTGAAGTCGATGTCACCACTTATGTACCTATTCCCGGATAACACGCCGTTTATAGCTGCATGAAGTTCATCAGGAAGGCAACGTTTGGTAAGAAAGGCATTTGCACCAGCCGCAAAACAGCGCTCCATAATGTGTACTGACTCGTGAACTGTTAAGATAATTATTTTGATCTTTTCGTTTTGCTCCCGGATTTTTTGTGTTGCGGAAATTCCGTCACCTTCTGGCATACTAATATCCATGACGACCAGCTCGATTGGCTGATTGCGCAAGGTTTCCATCGCACCGCATATGGAATGTGCATGATGTACGTGAGAGCCAGGGATACTGGCGGATATAAGCCTGTCCACGCCTTCTCGCACAAACGGGTGATCATCAACGACCAATATATCCATTCCTGTGCTATTGAGCGGGAACCATGACCGTAACAGACCAACCATCCGCATCTTCTACCAGAACCGACCCGCCCAGCAGTTCCGCACGCTCTTGTATGCCCTGAAGCCCGTAACCAGAAATCAGCTTTTCCTTTGCAGCTCTGCCATTGTCTCTTACCGACAGGCGTATACAACCGCCCGTGTCGTCAAGCGATACGTATACCTGCGAAGCGTCGGAGTGCTTGGCGCAGTTGGTTAGGAGCTCTTGTACAGTTCGGTATAGAACGGTTGCAGTTGCCGGATCGGTGGTTTTGAAATCGGCCTTCACTGCCATCTTTAATTTCACGCCGCGCGACTTCATTTGGTATACGTCAATTAGCTTTTGCACGTACTCCTTGAACTGTTTTTCATTGACGGAATC
The DNA here is from genome assembly GCA_964419935.1 of uncultured Cellvibrionaceae bacterium. Taxonomy (GTDB): domain Bacteria; phylum Pseudomonadota; class Gammaproteobacteria; order Pseudomonadales; family Cellvibrionaceae; genus CAYQQJ01. The sequence continues at coordinate 10,741 of CAYQQJ010000023.1, read as the reverse complement.
CACCCGCATCCAATGCAACACGGCGGCAAGTGAATCATACATCCCTTCCACATGACGCCTGACGTCGCCAGCAACTGCTTTGGCAGGCCCATTATCTTTCAGCATCTGTTCTAGTAGCTTGCCACACGCATTGAGAGCCGTTAGGTGCTGTCCAAAATCATCATGCAACTCGCGAGCGATATTTCGAGTAAGAGCGACCGTTACCCGCTTCACAAGGCACTGTTCCTTCAGGTCTGTCTGACTCAAGTTCAAAAGTCTCTCCGCGGTTTGATTCGAGAATGGCGCCACAACATCGACGCATTGCATGAGAGCCGTAGCTTCTCGATGCGGGGCGCGGGCATCAACAGCCGATGAAAATAGAGCATAGACAGGCAGTGGACAATAGGACTAATTCCTATATTTGCCGTTAAGGATGGCCCTAGCCTGTGCCGCTACGGCCTGATGCTCAAGGTGCGCGTAACGCTCTGTCATCCGGGCGTTAGAATGACCCAAGAACTTAGATACTGCGTAAAGTGTCATGCCGCCCTGCACTAGCCGGCTAGCCGCAGTGTGACGCAAACAGTGGGTGCAGAACCCTATCAGTCCTGCGTCCCTGTATGCCCGCTGCACAACCTTTGGAGTGTCGTGCCGTAGGCCACCTGACTTGGTCGGGAATACAAGTTCGGAGTCACCGGATCTCCGACGCCGCTCGGTCAGTACACTAAGACTCCTATCCGTGAGGTGAATAACCGTTTCTGTTCGGGTTTTGGGTCGCCACAACTTCAGTTCTTGCCGCTCTAGATCGACATTTTGCCAACGTAGATGCTGAATCTCGTTCAGACGTGCGCCAGTGTCTAGCAACAGAGTGACGAGGTCGAAGCCATCCACGGAGCGCATCTGCAGGACACTTAGCAGCCTACTCTCTTCTTCATGGCTAAGTATGCGTGTGCGCTGATTTCGAACACGGGTTATCGGGAATCTGAGGTCTGTCGGTGTGAGGTAGCCATGCGAGGCGGACACGGCGAGGACACCTTTAAGCGTGCTGAACAACACACGGATTGTGCCCTCAGCTACACCCTCTGCGCGACGTGACGCCGCGATGTTCTCCAGGTGTCGGCTGCTAATGTGGTGTAGCCACGACGAACCGGGCATCAGCCGGGCTAACTGAGCCTTAAGGGCTCGTACTTGGCATTTCAAAGCCCTTTGGCTAACCGATGCCGCCTTGGACCGCTCATAAAAGTGGATTGCGTCGTCCAACGAGATCGGAGGACGCTCTCCAAGTATGAGTTCGCGGTAGAGACGCTCTCGTAGCTGTGCTTCGAATCGCAGCGCTAGGGCTTTCCTTGTCGTCTTCGTGCTTCTAATGACGACTTTCCCATTTATTGCTATCTCGCAGTAGTAGTACTTTGAGTTCCGCCGCTTGTAGATGGACATGAACGACCCTCCTTCGCTATAGAGGGACCATCTGTTCATTTTTTGATCAGGTCAACAGCCTGCTTATAACGTATAAGTGCGCCGCGCTCCCTTCTCCGCTATATTGGCGGCGTCTATAGCTCAAGCTTGGAAGTGGTAGGGTGACTGTTAGGGGCGTGTGGAGCGTACACGAAAGAGGGATCTTTCCTTGTCATAAATGACAAGTGCTGATAGTATTCGTTTTTATATTTTTTTTCAGTGACTTAGGTGATTTTCAAAATCACAATATACCTGACTTTACGGTAGCAACCACTATAATGACTAAGCAATCGGGTTCAGTACAGGTATCGGTTAGCCTACCTGAACCTCTTCTCCAGAAGATCGAAGCCAATCGCCAAGAGCTGAGCAGGTCTGACTATATAAGACGCGCTCTGGAATCAGCTGAGGCTGACCACAATAGATCTGCAAATGGCGCCGTCTACACTCCACAGGACCTTGCGGAGTACGTCGCTCAGCGGGTCCTGACATACTACTTCTCTCAGAAGGGCAACTTACAGAGACACTGCCCAGGTAAATCGCCGTTACATGTCATTGATCCTGCATGTGGTGATGGCCAGCTACTCATGGCGACTCTTAATGCAGAACTTCCGATTAAGTCGGGTTTCACGCTGGCGCAGCTGTTTCTATATGGTGTAGATATTGATTCGAAAGCACTTTCTAGCGCTCAAAGAAGGCTGGCCGAGTTTTCGGGAGTGCGCCTGTTCCACACTAACGGCTTGTGCCCATACAAGCTGAAGACAGATACGGGATGGAAAAAGCTCAGGGCAACCGCAAAAGTCCCCCAAGGATTCGATATAGCAATAGCAAACCCCCCGTGGGGCGCTGACGTTACGGGCTATAAGTCACTACTAAAGTCTAGCAATCTGTCCTTGTATTCCGGTCAATATGACACGTCCGATCTTTTTGTAGAAGCTTCCTTGATGACAGTTCGGGAAGGCGGCTTCATAGCATTCATCGTGCCTGACTCTATATTTTATCAAGAGCGTGCAAATCTCCGAAAACTGCTTTTGACCAAAACGACTATCCATTTCATTGGCAGATTCGGTGAAAAGATATTCAAAGATGTCAATCGTGCATGTGCAGTGATCATTTGTGAGAAGAAAGCACCACGAGACAGCCATCAGGTGGATTGCTTCAGGCTGCCGGTAGACCATAGAGAATTGATTTTAGCTGGCAAGAAAGATTTTCACTCTTCAGAGGTTGAACTTTGCCACAAAGTGGAGCAAAGCCGTTTTTCTAATAACCGAGATGCGCTATTTAATATCGACATTGACTTGAGCCTAGAAGGGACTTTCAACAAGATCAATGAACACCACGCGACTCTAGGAAACTACCTTTGCGGCTCCAGAGGAGTCGAACTATCGAAAAAAGGCGCCGTCGTCCAATGCTTAACTTGCGCTCAGTGGCTTCCTGCACCTAGCCGGTCTGAATTTGAATGCACTCATTGCAAGTCAGCCAATACCGTCACTGATTGCACGCGTGAAGTGATAATACAAAATACGATCGGACGAAGTGCAAAGCCTATCATCGTGGGAGAGCACATCGCGAGATACAAATTGAACACAGACCTGTGGATAGATGTATCCAAGAGGGGGATTAACTACAAGAACCCTAGCCTATACGAAGGCCACAAACTTGTTGTTCGCAAAACAGGCATAGGAATTTCTGCCTCTATCGATTACGCGGGCTGCATGACGAATCAGGTCGTATATATATTTAAGATCCGGCATGACACGGGCTTGACGCTGCCTCTAGAACTGTTCCTGGCAATACTTAACTCTCGACTAGCATTCTTCCTAATAGCAATGTCGTCCGGCGAAATCGAATGGAAGTCTCACCCTTACGTGACACAGAAACAAATCCTTAGCCTACCAGTGCCAGATTTGCATCAGATTTCGCCAACACTGAAAAAACGGGTTTCGAATTTAGCTAACAAGCTTAGGTCACACCTGGAAGGCGAAACGCCTGTACCGAGTAAGCTGGATGCTCAGCTAGAAAAGCTTGTCGCTGACCTGTACGGGCTCACTGAAGAAGACTACATCCCCATTTTTTCTTCAATTGATAAAAGTCAAGAACTTCTGACCGTGAAAGCACTAAAGAGCGTCACGCTGAAAGACGTATTTGGCCGGAAGGGCTTTTAATGGGCTACAGATACATCGGATCTAAATCAAAAATCCTAGGCGTAGTTCTATCTAAAGTTGCTGAACTCGTCCCACCCAGTTCGCACGTCGTTGACTTGATGACCGGGACCGCAACAGTAGCGGTGGAATTGCGCAAGCTGGGCTACCGAGTCACCGCGAACGACTTAATGACTTATTCGTACCACCATGCTGTCACCGGGCTAAAGTTCAGCAAATTGCCTAGCTTCTCTGGCGCTCGCGATTTCATAAAGTTGCACTACCGAGCTACCGAGCTTGAGCTGTATAAGCCTACGAACTACGACAAGATGATCGCTGCGCTTTCGGAATCAGCGCCTATCAAAGGCTATTTTTGGAACGAGTTCTCTCTTTCAGGCAAACCCGCCAACAGCAGCAAGGCAAGGAATTACTACAGCAGCGAGAATGCCGCAAAGATTGACGGAATTCGACTAAACATATCTCGGCTTTACCAAGCCAACGCTTTAACTAAGAAGGAATATAGCTTACTTCTTCATGACTTAATAATGGGAACTAACGACGTAGCGAACATCGCCGGAACTTACGGACACCATTTGTCTAAGCTCGTGGGAAGAGCCAAAGAACCTCTTAAGCTATATCCCAGTAATCTTGTCCTTCAGAAGGACACGAGGCAGCACAAAGTGATACAAGGGTACGCAGAAGAGGTTGCCCCCACCCTCTCATGCGACCTTTGCTATATCGATCCGCCGTACATGAAACGTCAGTACGCAGCCAATTACCACATCCTGGAAACTCTAGCACGAGGGGATGAACCTGAAGCTATAGGAGTGAGCGGCTTACGGCCATGGAGGGATCAGTATTCCAACTTCTGTACAAAAACCAAAATCCGCGATTCGTTCCGCAAGATAGTTTCGTCCATGGCTTGTAGGCACTTTTTGATAAGCTACAGTGAAGACGGGCTATTGGGTATCGACGAATTGGTGGATATTCTAAAACCTTTTGGCGACGTTAAAGTCGACGAATTCATACATAAGCGATTTAGAAGTAATACAAGCAAGCTTACAAACGAGCTCACAGAGTACCTTATCCACTTGAGTAAAGACTGACGAGCCCTATTCAAATAGCTCCGCATGCTTCGGATGCCAGCGAATGACATGGCGGTCCTTGCCTAGCTCCAACTCCAGAGATGCGCCCCCGTTTTCATCAAAGACCAGGTCATTTAAGTCTATTTGTGAAACGTCAGCGTAATGGAACATCTTGTGCACCAACGGGCTCAGTATCACTAGGTTCCGAGGATCGTCGGACCCACCTGCCCCCAGAGGGACCAAGTGGTGGGCTTCCGTATAGTTGACACCGTTCTTCATCTGAAATGTGTATTCCGCACCGGTCACCTGACACTGGTGGTTGTACAGCTCCTTTAGTTTCTTGACGATTTTGGCGTTGCGCTTCCTTATTTTGACAACTCGTTCCTGAACCTGGGGATTTTGCGCATCGCAATCCTCATCGAAAAGTTTCTCGGACACATCAGCTTCGTCATCAACGTCCATGTGCTCTGGTTGCAAAGGAGCAGCAGCGGCTTTGCCGGTCCCTTTGAAGGGTGTGAGAACGTCGCTATGAGCCAGCATCAAGTCTCCTTCGGCGAACTTGAGCATGCCCGAGTATCCTTCCTTAGCCAGGCCGGGCGTGAACATGGTGTCAAAAGCTGCCGTATCTGCTCCTGTAACAGGAACCGGAGAGGTACCGTCGTTTAGGTACCAACCAGCCCATACTTCTCCACTATAAGTCACTGCGAGGTACACCATTAGCCCGTCCGGGCACTGGTGCCTATCCGTGTTATCAAGTGGTTTTGGAAAATTGTGGTCAGGATGCCATGCTCTCACTCGATTGGCACGCCTGCTGTGGACCTTTTGACTAGCGATGTTCACAGATGCAGCTCTGCGCTGGTAGACCGTTAAGGTCTGCACGGGCTTGCCAGGTGCGTCAAGGCCGATGCTGTAGACAGGGAATTCCCACTTAGGCCCCTTCGTCGCCTGGGTTTTGGATACGCCCTTTACGTTAGCAAAAAAATCTTGCCACTGATCTATAGTGATCGAGCTGACAGGAAAGTCTATGTATGCTTGGCCGCCTCCACGCTGTTCTGATCCTGGCGGCTTGTTTATGTTGAAAAAATCTGCGTCTGTCAGATTCCTGAAGACTATGTATTTTATCGAATCCATCAGAGTCTAGCGGTCCGTAGTGGCTTATCATGCCACTATTGTGGATACACCTAGACGAATGCGCAATACCTATATCATATCGGTATGATGTGCCGGTGGCCCATAACGATTTCGCATAACTTACGGCTTACGTGTCGGCACGTGTGTGAAATGTAAATCTGCTACACCGAAGTCGTTTGAGGGCGAGGTATTCTGGTGCCTTATCAGTCCTGTACCGGCAGGGGCAGACGCAACGGAGCATCTGGTAAAGGTATACGTTAATCTCTTTGCTACAAATCAAGTCTGTCTGGACCCACTATCCCAGCAACTTCTACGGACCCATCCGTAAGTAAGCGCTTACGTTTCTGAGTTACACGAAAAGGGTCTGCAGCCGTAATTGGAGGCACACCCATACCCTCCAAGCACACAGGGGCACGCAACGGCAACTGTAAACGAACCTTAAGGGGTGTCCTCAAGCGAGGATCATCTCGCAATGAGCAACAGGGACCACTCATTGATTTAACTCTACACAATATACGTCAGTGGAATCCCAGCCGATGCCACAACCGCCGGCCAAGCAGCATGGACGATGACATGAGGCACCTCATGACGGAACTAAGGATCTAATTTTAACGGCACAACGACTGCCATACGAGGTGGTGCGTCAAAGACACGTGTACGTAACCCGAGATTCGAGACTCTTGACAAGTGACGGAGTACGCCGCCGACAAAGCTGAAGGAAGCCTCGTCACAGCCGACATGTGAGCAGTCACCCATCCGCTGCACATAACCCTAGCCTTCGGTCCAGATCACTTTGCCACCCCGCATAAAATAGTGGCTTTGGCACTTCTTTGTTCGCCATATGGAGGGGGACAACGTCGGCTGCCCTAGCCAATCCTCTGTCAGGGACCAACGCGGGCGGACATCTGCCAACATATTCAGGTATACGGCATCAGAACATCCACAAGGACAGATCATAGCGGCCAGCCAAGCCTTATCTCCATCGCGTGCAACGTAAAGCCGTTTTACATCGAGCGTCTCGGGCATGTCTTCCACAGGCACGCAAACATATCTGCCGCGTAAGGTGGCTATGAAGCAACGGATTGACTGTTTAATATGGGTAATTTGGCTCATGTGATAGAAGGCATCTCCAGCAAGGGAATAACGTCGCCCTTACCGACATGCGCCGCAAAAATGTCTTTTTCCGATCGCTCTACTGACTCATACCCAAGTATTTCGCCAGTGATTGACACTACAACTTTATCGACATCAGAGTTCGGCGAGTGGCGGTAGGGGTGTATCCGGGCGAGGAGTTCTAAAACAGCGAGGCTAGACGCTAATGAGTTAACAGGTATAACTGCCGGACGGTCCACTGATACGCCTTTTAGGTATCCCCGGCTAGATTCTTCCCTGTAGCCATCTGGATCTTCGAGGTACTTATTCTCGGAACGTACATCTTCCATCGTGTAGACGCCACGATGTACCAGACTTTTTTCTCCAGGGCGAACGTAGTGGACCGTCGCATGGATCCCGTCGATACCACCTCTACCGTCGGCATCTAGCCTAACTCCCACATCGAAATAAGGAAGCGTGTAGAACGCTGCGATACGGTTGAGTGTATGCCTGCCGGACTTTGTGTCTAAACAGCCAAAAACCACATCACATACCGACAGCGCCTTGACAGCCTTACTAGAGTTCAAACAAGCAGGAATGGCGGACACCTTAGTCCCGAGCCCCATTTTTTCAACAGCCTGTTTGAGCACGTCAACCTTGAATCGCTGCGCTTGTGCGTCTTCTATTGTTGCGTTGGTTATGCGGTTCAAATTTTTTTCTTCAATCAGATCAAAATCCACCAGCACCAGCTCACCAACCCCGAGACGCGCAAGCTGTTCGATCACCTGTGACCCAGTTCCCGAACACCCAGCTATCCCGATTCTCAGATTTTTCAAAACCCGAAATGTACCCTCCCCGAATGCTTGAGCGTTGCGGCGAGCATATGCCGGTACAGCATCCGTCCAGCGTTCGAAAATACTAATATCACAACCTACGACCATCACTTGGTCGATCACTCCAAATCCTTTGTCGCACACAGTTCTGCCAGCCAAGTATCCGTTAGGAGTGATGATACAACTTAGAAGTGTCACTGCCTCACCCATCCAGTCTTCAATAGCAGAAGACATTTCCTTATCCGACTGATCATCGGCATTCGAAAACTCGGTAGATGAAGTTGGGTGACTATGGATCTTTAGCAGCCACAGCCCCTGACTCTCGGCCTGCGCAAACAGATCTACTACCGCTTCCGTCTTCCAAACTACCTTTGTTCTGGTAGATTCAACATACGCTTCGTCGGGCACAGGGTGGATAGACTTGATCAAATAGCGAGTATTTTCACCGTTTGTCGCTCTACCGCATAACGCCCACGCCACTTTCTCCCTGCCGTCCTCAGTGATCAGATGTGTCGTGAGCTCCGAATGCTGCTCTTGTGTCAATGCTAGCGTGACAGTCATGAACGCAACTCCCGCCTGAACCATTCGTCAACGCATACCAGGTGAGTTGATATATCATCTTCGCCTGGCTTCCATGGGTTCATTGGCGTCCTGTGCCGTGACCACCGCTGCCATACCTTGCCATCAAAAGTATCTTGGGCCAGCGCGCTAATCGAGCGGCCGTCCTTTCGCTCTAAAGGAGGATGAACGTAGACCATGTCGATCTGTTCATCTGGATAACTGGCGCCTATGCGTAGATTTACGTCTACGGCGGTCCTGTTGTAGCCATCACAGATGGGGTAGTCATAAATCACCACCCGTCTGATAGCGCCTTCTATCGTTGTCTCCCATCGAAGCCCGGTATTCTCGAGGTATTCGAGGTCCCCCGGGGGGAGCAGAAATTGATTGCGGGAGCTGTAACCCTCTGTCTGGTCTAGTGGAATGACTACGAACTTCTCTATTCCAGGATCACGTAGGTCTACTACGTCGTCCCCACCGATGACAGCGCGGCCACCTCCCGTTTGCTTCTGGTAGATCACCGAGGGCTCATGAGATTTACCGGCGAGATCCAGGATCTGGTTACCGGTTATCTCTGGGCAGTTAAACTCGTGTACCTGATTGCCTATTTTCAATTTGTACGGTTTGTCGTTTGGGGGGCACATGGGCGCTCTCCTCAAGTCAAGGTTAAAAGTTAGGATTGACTTCAGGAAGGACAGACAGGATACTTTCGTCGCCAAACGGGTTTAGCCTGCTAGACCTTCCTGAAGGCTGGCTACGCCAGCTTTTAGGAAAACCCGCTCATCGTTCCTTTCGGACCCCTTTGAACGGTTTTTCATCTGCCTTCACGTCCATGAACTGTCCAGTCGAGGCGTTGCGCTTGACGTACCTGCCGTAGGGCGTTTTCGTCTGCGAGCGATTTCTCACCATTCCGTTCCTCTTTCCATCTCCAGTGGGAGGATTAGTAGCCATATCACGTTCTCCAGTTGCATCAACAGTTGTTAATGGTTAAATTAACCATCGCTTACAGTATTTCAGCATTTGCCTAGCGTGTCAACTAAAGTTAATATGAAAATTAACAGAGGTAAACAATCATGACCAATAAATCTGAACAGGCAAAGATAATTAGCCGGAATATCAAAGCTTTCCGCTCGCAACTAGGGTGGAATCAGGCTAAATTAGCATCAGAGGCAGGGATCAGCGGCGCAGCCTTAAGTAAGATCGAGCAAGGCGAGCAGCGCATCCCCACGATCGTGGTTCTACGGAAGCTGGCAAATGCGCTGAAGGTAGAGGTGCATGAGATTACGGGAGAGCACCCCGCAGAGCGGACAGAGACAGAAGTCAGGCACAGCGAGTTTTATCGGCGATTCGGGGTACTGGAAAACCTGTCTGATAATGACCAGCAGATGTTGCTGAACATGGCAGAACGACTGAAAGGAATAACAAAGGATGATTCGTGAACAACGGGGGGCGGCAGAAGCCGAAAGCCTACTTGAAGACCTAGGGATTGATACGCTCCCTATTGACCCGATGATGATTGCCAATGAAATTAGCGACTCGTCGTTCCAGCTAATTTTTGAGCAACAACCATTCCAATCAGCTGCAATCCTAGGTAAAGCAATCGGCAACGATGCTGGTGCTGTCGTTTATATTAATTCAAACATCCCTGATGATCGCAGGCTTAAGTTCACGGCTGCGCATGAACTCGGGCATGTGTGCATGCATATCATGCCGGGCGTCAAAACCCAATTTGAATGTGGCTCCAAAGAGATTGATAACCCTTTCGATGATCCCAGAGAGCAAGAGGCCAACGGCTTCTCTTCAGGTCTTCTGATGCCCAGTAAACTAATTCAGCGTATAACCGATGGAGACATCAACTGGTCGAATATTGAGCGGTTAAAGAACCAGTGCCATACATCACTTGAGGCGACGTTTCGCCGAATGATTGTGTTGAGCCATGAACCTGCCGCCCTTGTTATCCATCAATCCGGCAAGTTCAAGCGGTTTGTATCAAGTACTAGTTTTTCTGCATTTATCACGCAGACGCCTTTAAGCCATGCCCAATTGCAGCTGTGCTCGGACGGTATAGATGGGGGGCTCCCCGCTGATTTTGACGCCGTTGATGCAGACCTTTGGGTGAATCCACACATTGCCGGTGACCGGCTACATGTTATCTACAGCAGTTCAATAACGCTCACCAATGGCTTTGTTTACACCCTGCTACGATATGACGATGATTGCTTCGAGGAGATTGAGGAAGCCTAAACACGGGCTACCTGTCCGACCTCCGAGCAAAGGAAACGTACAACGGTTGTAGGTAGCTCGGCCTGTACCAGTAGCAGTAAAAGTGATGGAATATCTGGTAAAGGCGCGCCCCCACCTATTCGGAAATCCCCTAGCCCCGTGAGCTTCTCCGCTAGCAGTCGCGGACTCATAATCGGCAGGTCCCCAGTTCAAGTCTGGGAAGGCCCACCATTTTCTAGCCGTAGGTTTT
>CAYQQJ010000022.1:0-56069 GCA_964419935.1 uncultured Cellvibrionaceae bacterium | reverse complement strand
GTATGTCTTCCTTACTTGAAGCATCCCCTCCACCGCGAAGCGGTTATGTACAACATTTATATCGTAGTCGCCACGCCTACTATCTCCATGACCACTATCTCTTTTATGGTTTTCAGCCAAAATACGTTCAAGCCCCCGCCGCGTCAAGCTTTACAGCCGTTCTATGGGCACGCCTTTTTTACAAAATGATCACAGCGACCACTATCACCATTTCGAGAACCGGCTTCAACCTATTGTTTTACAAGTAAAAGTGGGCTTTTTGGCCATCTGCCCGAAATCGTAGGCGCGATGATCATTTTTCTGGTTGCCTACGCCTGAATACTGTATGTACTTACAGTATCAAGCAAAGGAGCCGCGATGGACGATATACCCATACCCCTGCCTGCGACGCCAGTGCGATTCATGGACCGATTCCGGGCGTTCATCCGTAGTCGTCACTTAGCTTATCGAACCGAAAAAACGTACTGTAGCTGGGTCAAAGATTTTATTCGCTACCATCAACGGCGGCACCCGGAGTCCATGGGTGCGCCGGAAGTGGACACTTGGCTGAGTTATCTTGCTAATCAACGTCAGGTGACCATCAACACGCAAAAGACGGCACTCAATGCAGTGGTTTTTCTTTACACCCAGTTTCTCAACCGCGAATTGGGTAACTTGCAGTTCAATAGAACCACTAAAGCTCGTCGTTTGCCTACAGTGTTTACTCACCAAGAGGCCATGCAGGTACTCTCGTTCATGGAAGGCGCTCATCACCTGGCCGCAAGCTTGATGTACGGTGCCGGCTTGCGGGTTATGGAAGCTGTTCGGTTGCGCGTGCAGGATGTTGATTTTGCTGAAGGCTGCTTGATTGTGCGCGAAAGCAAAGGCCAAAAATGGCGGCGTACCTTGCTGCCACAGTCGCTGACCGAACCATTAGCAGCTCAGGTTGAATACGCACTGGCGCTACATCAAAAGGATTTGCAAGAAGGCTATGGAGAAGTTTATCTGCCGTACGCGCTGGCAAAAAAGTACCCGGATGCGCCGCGACGGCCTGCGTGGCAATACGTTTTCCCCGCGCCTCAACGAGCACTTGATCCCCGCAGTGATATTCTGCGGCGTCATCACATGGGTGAACAACAGGTTCGGCGTTCGGTTGCGTATGCTTTAAGGAAAAGCCGGATTCACAAGAAGGCAAGCTGTCATACCTTTCGCCACAGCTTCGCCACCAATTTACTTAGGGCGGGCACGGATATCCGGAATATTCAGGAACTCATGGGTCATACTGACGTTAGCACGACCATGATCTACACTCACGTGATTGGGATCCATGAACGCGGCGTGACGAGCCCGCTGGACAAATTTACTCCGTGAGCTGATGGCACCCCGGAGTTTTATAACCAGTTATTTGACTCAACTCTTGCGGCTTGCGGCTTGCGGCTTGCGGCTTGCGGCTTGCGGCTTACAGCCTAAACCTCACCCCTTCTTCCTATCAATCTTCTCCTCCATCTCACTCACCGATATATGCCGTACGTCAGTACCATGCACCAAATAAATAACATGCTCGGCAATGTTCCTCGCGTGGTCACCAATGCGCTCCAGTGCGCGCAGCGCCCAAAGGATGTTCATTACACGGCTGATGGAGCGGGGGTCTTCCATCATGTAAGTGATCATTTCGCGCATGGCGCTGCGGTATTCGCGGTCGATGTTTTTGTCTTCGCGCACTACCTTGAGTGCGGAATCCACGTCGAAACGGGCGAAGGCGTCCAGGGTGAGGTTGACCATTTGCAGGACGTTGGCGGCGAGGTGGCGCAGCTCCATATAACCCTGAACCGGTTCGGAGCTTTCTTCATTCAGAGCGATGGCCATTTTGGCGATTTTGTTGGCTTCATCGCCGATACGCTCCAGATCCCGGGTGGCCTTGGTCACCATCAACACCAAGCGCAGGTCCGACGCCGCTGGGTGCCGGCGCGCCAGCACCAGAGTGCAATGGTGATCCAAATCAATTTCCCGCTGATCAACTTCCGGCTCGGTGGCGCGAACTTTTTCGGCGAGGGCGCTATCTGCGGTTTCTATGGCGAGAACGGCGTCGGCGACTTGCTGTTCGACCAGCCCGCCCATTTCCAGCAATTCAGTGCGCAGGTGTTCAAGGTCCGCATTGAATTGACGAGATATATGTTGATCCAGCTGTAACTTGTCCATTGATACATACTCCGAATATGGGGCTAACCAAATCGCCCGGTAATATAGGCTTCTGTCAATGCGTGATCCGGTGTGGTGAAAACCTTTTGCGTATCGTTCACTTCCACGAGTTTACCCAGGTGAAAGTAGGCCGTGCGGTTGGAAACACGCGCGGCTTGTTGCATGGAGTGGGTCACTATGGCAATGGTGAAATTTTTGCTGAGTTCGGCAATCAATTCTTCTACGGTCGCGGTGGCGATGGGGTCGAGTGCCGAGCAGGGTTCATCCATCAAAATTACGTCGGGGCTCACGGCAATGGTCCGTGCAATACACAGCCGTTGCTGCTGACCGCCAGATAAGCCAGTGCCCGACGCCTGCAACCGGTCCTTCACCTCATTCCACAGGCCCGCTTTGCGCAGGCTGACTTCAACTATTTCATCCAGGTCCACCCGGCGGTTGGCGAGCCCGTGAATGCGCGGGCCGTAGGCGACGTTGTCATAGATGGATTTGGGAAACGGATTCGGTTTCTGGAATACCATACCGACCCGGGCACGCAGGGAGACGACGTCCATTTTGCGGTCGTAGATATTTTCGTCATCCAGGTGAATTTCACCGGTCACGCGGCAGCTGTCGATGGTGTCGTTCATGCGATTCAGGCAACGCAAGAATGTGGATTTGCCGCAACCGGAAGGGCCGATCATGGCAATCACCTCGTTGACGCCAATGTCCAGAGATACATCGCGCACGGCGTGGGTATCCCCATAAAAAACATTCACCCCGCGCAAGGTCGCCTTGGGCGTTTTGGAATAGGGGTGGCCGACGGTGGTGATGTTTTCCACGGTCGCGTTCAAATCTGCGGTGTTTGAATCTGTAGTCTTCGGGTCTAGTTGATTCACGTATTCATTCCACTTTTGCAAGCTGTTGCGAGTTCAGTTTCGGAGCCGGTCAGCAATTCATAACCGGCTATTACCAGCGCCGCTCCAGGCGTCGACGCAGCCAGATGGCCAGCGTGTTCATGGCGATCAAAAACACCAGCAATATCATGATCGCCGCAGAGGTCAGTTTAACGAAGGCGCGTTCCGGGCTTTCGGACCAGAGAAAAATCTGTACCGGCAACACCGTCGCCGGGTCGGTAATGCCGGCGGGAATATCGGCAATAAATGCGACCATGCCGATCATCAACAGGGGCGCGGTTTCACCCAGCGCCTGAGCCATGCCGATAATCGCGCCGGTCATCATACCCGGCAGTGCCAGCGGCAGAACATGGTGCAATATCATTTGCATTTTGGATGCACCAATTCCCAATGCCGCTTCGCGAATACTCGGCGGCACGGATTTAATGGCTGCCCGACTGGAAATAATAATGGTGGGCAAGGTCATTAACGTCAGCACCAAACCGCCAACCAAGGGAATGGAGCGCGGCATGCCGAAAAAATTCAGAAAGATGGCGAGGCCGAGCAAGCCGAAAATAATCGACGGTACTGCCGCAAGGTTGTTGATATTGACCTCGATAAAATCCGTCCACTTGTTGCGCGGAGCGTATTCTTCCAGGTAAATCGCTGCTGCCACTCCCACCGGAAATGACAGCACCAGCGTCACGACCAGGGTAAAAAAGCTGCCAAGCATTGCGCCCAGAATACCGGCCAGTTCCGGTTCACTGGAGTCACCCTGGGTAAAAAAGTTGCTGTTGAACCGGCGTTTCATATCGCCGGATGCGAGCAGCGAGTCGATGCGATCAATGGTGACTTCGGAAACGCGCCCGGTGAAGGCGTCGTCTCTACTGCGACTTTTGACATAGATGTCGATGTCGTCATCCACAAGCAGCCAGAAACTTTGGGCCTGCCCGAGCAATTGCGGATCCTCGCGCAACTCGTCACGCAACTGATAGCTGGCGCCGCTGCTCATCATACCGTACAGCTCACGCAGCTCCTTGCGTGAACGCGCATCGGGGAAACGCTCGTTCAGGGACTCGCGAATAATGCCGGTAAAGTTGCCAAGCGCCAGCTGCTGACTGTCGGTGGCGTCGTCAATTCCCAAAGTTTCCGGGGAAAACTCCACTTCCAGATGCACCGCAGTTTGAGTAAATGCACCAACGCCTTCGCTGATGATATGGGTGAAGAGCACCACCAACCACAGGAGGCCGAAACCGATCGCGCAGACACCCGCCAGGCGGAAGCGCTTTTCCGCGCGGTAGCGCTTGGCGAGGCTTTTTTCTACCCGCGCGCGGATGTCGGGCGTTGTATTCGATGGGGTATCAGACATCAGCGGCTACTCGTATTCCTCGCGATACTTGCGTACCACATGCAGTGCAATATAGTTCAGGGCCAGGGTGATCAGGAACAACACCAGACCCAGGGCAAACGCGGCCAATGTTTTGGCACTATCGAACTCCTGATCGCCCACCAACAGCGTAACGATTTGTACGGTCACGGTGGTGACGGACTCAAGCGGATTGGCGGTTAGGTGGGCCGCAAGGCCCACTGCCATTACCACAATCATGGTCTCACCGATGGCCCGGGACACGGCCAGCATCACGCCGCCAACAATGCCGGGCAGTGCTGACGGCAAAACCACCTGTTTGATACATTCAGATTTGGTCGCACCCAGCCCCAAGGCACCGTCGCGCATGGTTTGCGGCACCGCGTTGATCACATCATCCGACAGCGACGAGACAAACGGAATGGTCATCACGCCCATCACCAGGCCCGCTGCCAGCGCACTTTCCGATGACACGCTCAGGCCGAGGGTGACGCCCATATCGCGAATGGCGGGGGCGACGGTCAGCGCGGCAAAAAAGCCATACACCACGGTCGGGATGCCCGCCAGAATTTCCAGCAGGGGTTTGACGATGGCGCGCACATTGCGGCTGGCATACTCGGACAAATAAATGGCGGCCATCAGCCCGGTGGGCACCGCGATGATCATCGCAATGCCGGCTATCAGCAGAGTGCCGGTAAACAGCGGCACCGCACCAAACGAGCCACTGCTGCCGACCTGATCCTCACGAATTGCGGTTTGCGGACTCCAGTCGAGACCAAACAGAAATTCATGCACGGGCACAACGCTGAAGAAACGCAGGGATTCAAACAGCACCGAGAAGACGATGCCGATGGTGGTCAATATCGCAATACAGGAGCAAACCAGCAGGCCGGCTTTGAACACCGTCTCCACCTGGCGGCGGGCCTTCTGCTCTGGGTTGACCCGTGACCACGCCCAAAGCGCGCACCCCATGGCCACAATCAGTACCACGACGGTCATCGCCAACCGGTTGAGGTGACGCAGTTCCTGCAAACGCTCGGCGGCCAGGTGCAGATAGTCCGGCGCCAATGGCAGGGCGGTACCGGCGGCCAGGTTGGCGACCTGGCTCATCATCAGGCTGAGTTCATCGCCGGACACATTGCGCTGAGCCTCAGGTAAGGACTGCAACACCAGCCCGCGCAGTATCTGCCCGTCGAACAGCAACCACAGGGCGAGCACGGCCAGGCTGGGCACCACGCACCACACCGCCGTCTGCGCGCCGTAATAGAATGGCAGGGAGTCCAGGTGGCGGGGACCGCCAATGCGGTTTGCCTGGGTGATGGAACGGGTGCGCCCGGCGATAAAGGCCGCGAACGCCAGCACACAGGTCACCACCAGTAAAAGGCTCAAACTCATAGTCGGTCCAGCTTTGGCATTAAATATTCAAGGCGCGGTCTTAACAGCAACAGCCCGACGCCGGCCGGGCTGTTGGCACTCGTGGGTGCGGGTGCTTAAAGCGTTTCGAGATCCGCAACACGCTTGCCGATGCGCTTGCGCTCAGCTTCGCTCAGCGGAATCATACCCTTCTCGGACAGATAGCCGAAATCTCCCCAGGCTTTCTCGCTGGTGAATTCAGCCAGGAATTCCGCAATGCCCGGAATAACACCAATGTGCTGCTTCTTCACATAGAACAACAGTGGTCGTGAAATCGGGTAAGTACCGTCGGCAATGGTATCGAAGGTCGGTTCCGCGCCTTCAACGATGGATGCTTGCACCTTATCGGAATTCTGGTCGAGGAAGCTGAACCCAAAGATACCCAACATGTTCGGACTGGCGTCCAGCTTCTGGACGATCAGGTTGTCATTTTCACCCGCGGTAATAAAGGGACCATCCTCACGCATCACGTGACAGATTCGCTTGTAGCTGTTCTTGTCGCTTTTTTCGAGCGCCTTGATCCATGGGAACTCTGAACAACCACCTTCCATTGCCAGCTCGACGAAGGCATCCCGCGTACCGGATGTCGGGGGCGGCCCCATTACCTGGATCGGCGTCTTCGGCAAGGTCGGATCTATCTGGTTCCAAGTTTGATAGGGGTTATCCACCAATGCCTGTGAACCGTTGGGGTTCGGCACCTGCTTGGCCAGTGCCAGGAAGAGCTGTTTCAGGGTCAGGTTCATCTGCTCGGTTTCCACCGAGTTGGCCACGACAATGCCGTCATAGCCGATCAGCACTTCAACGATTTGATCGACGCCGTTTTCGGCACAGGAATCGATTTCAGACTGCTTGATCCTGCGCGAAGCGTTGGCGATGTCCGCCGAACCTTCACCAACGCCTTTACAGAATTCATTGAAACCGCCGCCAGTACCGGTTGCTTCCACCTTGGGTGTTTTAAAGCCGGTGGATTTACCGAACCGCTCGGCGACAACCTTGCTGAACGGAAACACCGTGGATGAACCCACAATATTGATGTGATCCCGCGCCGCTAACGCGAGCGGGGACGCAACAACGACTGCGGACAACAACATGCTGCCTAACACAAGCTTCTTCATAGCCTTCCTCCGAGCGCAAAGTGATTTTGCGCGTATGGTTTTGCAAACTGTGAGGCTATTGTATGAAGGTACTGTGACAAATTTGTTACAGTCTGAAATGCAACGAATTGCACAGCAACTGCCTAATCCACCTGCACATTACGTGCTTCATTGGTGCCCATTATTCCTGGTTCGTAGCCTGGATGGAGTGCAACGCAATCCGGGAAGACTTGCCGCTGGCTGTCCCGGATTCCGTTGCACTCCATCCGGGCTACGGGTGCTATGACAAATTTGTTACAGTCGAAAACGGAATTTCAGCAGCGCGGACTGGGTACACGCGCACACTTTGCATGCAAACGGTACCGGATTCCACAGCGCCGGCGGTTAAATGTATTACAATTAATTCGTGATCAACAAACGATGCTGTTGGCGATCAGTTATCACTCATAACACCCATTTTAATAATTCGGATTGACCCATGGCGTATATCGATCAAGACCCCACCCCCGGCGGCGAACTGGCCCTGCAAGTTCTGGCACTACCGGCGGATACCAACTGCCACGGCGATGTGTTCGGCGGCTGGCTCATGTCCCAGATGGACCTCGCCGGTGCCGTTATCGCCCGGGAAGTCGCCCAGGGCCGCGTGACCACCGTGGCGGTAGGCAGCATGGTATTTCTCGCCCCCGTTCCCGTGGGCGCCGCCGTCAGCTGTTACTGCGAAGTGCTCGAAACCGGCCGCTCGTCCATCAAGACCCGCATCGAAGTGTGGGTAAAACATTACGGCTCCGCCCAACAGAAAGTCACCGAAGGCGAATTCGTCTACGTCGCCATTGATGGTGCCGGGCGCACGCGGCCGGTGCCGGATAAAGATTAAAAGATAGGGAAAAGGGAAAAGGGAAAAGTGGGATTGTGCTGCTGTTGTTTTCTTCGGGCGGCTGACTGTTGTTGTTTTCGTAGATTCTGGGCCGTGCCAGCGAATTGTTAAACCTAAAAGTCATACGCCGCCGAAGCAGCTATTCCGGCACTAAACGAGCGGAGGCCTGAATCTTTTCCCTTTTCCCTTTTCCCTATGTTTTTGGTCTTAAACCAACTTCGCGTACTGCAGCACCAACCATTTACTGCCTTCTCTGCTGAAATTCACCTGGACCCTCGCCTGGGCGCCCTGGCCTTCGAACTGGAGGATGATGCCATCGCCGAATTTGGGGTGACTGACCTGCTGGCCCAGGCTGAAGGGCAGGCCTTCGCCGTGGTCGACCAGGTCCGGGGAGCGGCCGAAGCTTACCGGGCGGGTGATGGTGGATTTAACGCGCACTTCCTGGATCAGCTGCGCGGGAATTTCGCGGATAAAACGCGACAGCGGGTTGAAGTTTTCATTGCCGTACAGGCGGCGGCTTTCCGCGGCGCAGATCACCAGCTTCTGCATGGCGCGGGTGATGCCCACGTAACACAGCCGGCGTTCCTCTTCCAGACGGCCGGGTTCCTCGATGGACATTTTGTGAGGGAACAGCCCTTCTTCCATGCCGGCCAGAAACACCAGCGGGAACTCCAGGCCCTTGGCGCTGTGCAGGGTCATCATCTGCACGGCGTCTTCATACTCGTCGGCCTGGGCGTCACCGGCATCCAGGGCGGCGCTGTCGAGGAATTCTTCCAGCGGGGTCAGTTCTTCATTATCGGGCTCGAATGCTTTGCAGGCGCTGATCAGTTCTTCCAGGTTTTCCACCCGAGCCTGTCCGCGCTCGCCTTTTTCCTTCTCGTGAAACTCCAGCAAACCGCTTTGATGCACCACATGCTCAACCTGCTCGGATAAGGGCATGTCGACAATGGCCTGTTCCAGGCTGTCCAGCAGCTGAATGAAGCTTTTGACCGCGTTGTTGGCGCGGGCCGGCAGGGCGCCGTTCTGCACAATCGCTTGGGCCGCCTGTAACAGCGAACAACCCTGCTCCCGGGCAAACAGCCGGATGCTGTCCACGGTTTTACTACCAATGCCTCGCGTGGGCGTATTGATCACGCGCTCGAAGGCGGTGTCGTCCAGGCGGTTGACCAGCAAACGCAAGTAGGCGAGGGCATTCTTGATTTCCAGCCGGTCATAGAAGCGCTGCCCGCCGTATATCCGGTAGGGCACGCCAGCGCGAATAAAGGCTTCTTCCAATACCCGGGATTGGGCGTTGGAGCGGTAGAGGATGGCGGAGCTCGCCCGGGTGTTGCCCTGATCTTCCCAATCTTTGATGCGCTCGACAATGTAGCGCGCCTCATCCTGTTCATTGAATGCGGAGTAGAGATCAATGGGTTCGCCTTCGGCACCGGCGGTCCACAGGTTTTTGCCCAGGCGGTCGCTGTTGTTGGCAATGACGCCGTTGGCGGCCTGCAGAATAGTTGCGGTGGAGCGGTAGTTTTGCTCCAGGCGAATGGTGTCGACGTCGGCAAAGTCCTGGGAGAACTGCTGAATATTCTCGATCTTGGCGCCGCGCCAGCCGTAGATGGACTGGTCATCGTCCCCGACAGCGGTAATGCGGCTGGCGTCGCCGGCCAGCACCCGCAACCACGCGTACTGCACCGAGTTGGTATCCTGGAATTCGTCCACCAGAATGAACGGAAACCGCCGCTGGTAGTGGGCCAGCAGTGTCGGGCTTTTCAGCCACAGCTCGTGAGAGCGCAGCAGCAACTCGGCAAAATCCACTACGCCGGCGCGGGCGCAGGCCTCTTCATAGGCGCTGTAGATGGTTTTCATGGTGGTGGTGAAAGGGTCGCCGTTGTCTATCAGATATTCGGGGCGGACGCCTTCGTCTTTCTGACCGTTGATGAACCACTGGGTCTGGCGATAGGGCCAGCGGGTTTCATCCAGGTTCAGCGCCTGGTAAATGCGTTTGATCACGCGCAACTGGTCGTCACTGTCCAGAATCTGGAAGTTCTGCACCAGCCCGGCTTCCTTCCAGTGTGCTTTCAGCAACCGGTGAGCAATACCGTGAAAGGTGCCCACCCACATGCTGCGGGTGCCGTAGCCGGCATTTTCCGCCAGCAGGCTTTGCAGGCGTTCGCGCATTTCCCGCGCGGCCTTGTTGGTAAAGGTCACGGCCAGAATCTGCTGGGGCGAGATTCCCTCCACCTGGTTCAGCCAGGCAATGCGATGCACCAGCACGCGAGTCTTGCCGCTGCCGGCCCCCGCGAGAATCAGCTGGTTACCGGGAGGAGCAGAAACCGCCTGGCGCTGCGCGTCGTTGAGATCATTGAGTAAGTGAGAAACATCCATGGGGCGTATTGTATCAGGGCACGGGTTTTGAAGGCAGGGAGCAGTCGCTGCTTCCATTGTTTATTGTGGTGGCGATGATGAACATGGCTTTGTGAGCGAGGGGCGCTTTCCGCCAATCACTCGTGCTGCAAAATATTGATAAGTTTGCCGAACGGATCCCGCACGTAGAATCGCCGCACACCCCAGGGCTCACTCGCCGGGCCATACTCGAAAGGTACGCTCGCCGCTTTGAACCGGGCAATTGCCGCTTCGATATCATCCACTTCGATGGATAAATCGGGCACGGGCGTCCCTGAGCCGCCCTCAGACCCAAAACTTACCTGAACCATCATTTTGGCGTCCGACCCGTAGGTTTGAAACCAGCCGTGATCCATCAGCAATTCAAGGCCGAGTATGCCCCCGTAAAAGGCTTGGGCCTTGTCGAGGTCGGACGTAGCTGTGTTGGACATGATGCGTTTAACTTTCATATGTCACCTCGATTGGCTTCGTAGAATCTCCTGCACCAGCGCAGTGTGTTTTGAGTTTTAGCCGCACCGTAGCCCGGATGGAGTAATCCGGGAAGACCTGCCGCTAACTGCCCCGGATTGCGTTGCACTCCATCCGGGCTACAAGTTCAGACCTAAAACCGTCGAATCTACGGAGACCCGTTCATTTACCTGGTTTCCCGAGCGGGCAGTGAAATCACCCGGGGCGATGTGCTGTGTTTTTGAAGCTGTAACCGCGCCGGCGCCTCGCCAACCTGTACAACCACTCCCAATGCCTGAGCCTGGTCTGGCGCGTTTTGCCGGTCGAGCTGGGCGTTCAGCATCAGATAAAAGCGCCCGGCACTGTGCGGCAGAAGATTCAGCGTAACGCTGAGTGCGGCGTCTGCGCTGAGATCGAACTGGTATCGATTGGCGGACAGGAGTTCCAGCTGCTCGTCGCTGGGCATCACCATGAGGTGCAGCAAGCCGTGTTTGTGTAGGCTGGACAGGCTGAGGGTAATGGCCTGTACCTCACCAACCTCCAGCTGATAATGGGTGGCGGAACTCACGGCCAAACCCGCATTGGGCTTGCCTGCGTGAGCACTGGCAATCAGCAGCAGGCTACTGAAAATGCAGCTGGTTGTGCGCCAGAAATAGCTGAGGAAGATTGTCATAAGGCATGACTCAATGAGACGGTGAAACAGACCAAGCCGCCGGTCGCGATGTCCTGGTCCGCGTTGGATTGTTCATAAACCTCCAGCCAGTAGTCACCGGCGGCGAGTTTCTGGATCAGCTCTTCGTGATTGTTCTCGTCCGAGTCAGCCAGTGCCAGCAACTCGCCGCCTTGCCAAAGCACAAAATCAGGATTGGCATTGGCCATGCCGTCGCTGCGGATGACTTTGATCTGATAGCGGCCGTTACTGGCGAGGGTAAACCGGGCATAGCGGCGCACGTCCAAACCATTGAAGTCACCGAGCTGTTGGTTGCTGCAGGCCTGCACGTCCTGGCCAATCATCAATTCCTGATACACCGGCAACGACAGCCCGCTATCGCCGCTGTTGAGTTCGCCGGTGCCGTAGGCGTCGCTGCCGTGGATGTCTTCCCGCTCCAACAGCGCCGTCACCGCGGCAGAATCTCCGAGATGTTCCCGCAACTCGCTGGCAAACAGGAAAATACTGGTTGCTCCGGCAAAGCCGATATAGCTGGGTTGGGTCAAGGTTTGCCAAATGGGAGTGAAGCCGAGACTGAGGTTGTCGTTAACCTCATTAGCCGTATCGAACAGGTCGTAGAGCAGTTTCTGTACCGAGTTCTCGCTGAACCAGCCGCGGTTGCCGTAGTTGTTGCTCTCGACTGAAAAATACAGGCCGTTGCCCTGGTCGATACCAATGGAATCCCGATAATCCGGCCGCTGGGTGGCAATGGCGGCAAAGGCATTAGCCCAGCCCTCACTGAAAGCCACGCGCATATCCAGTTGTGTGGTAGCGCTGTGAGCACCGCCGATACTATCCGTGCGGCTCAGTTGATGCTCCAGATAATGGGCAAATTCGTGGGTGATAACACTGCGGTCATATTCGTCCGTGTCATTGTCGGCCAGGCCGAGGAGGTAGATGCTTTGATCATCGGTGGAATAATAGGAGGTGCCTATGGCGCCCTGGCGCAGATCTCCCGCGACCGCGATATTTGTTGTACTCCAGCGCAGTTCCAATGGCGGAAAAACCACCCCCGGATCCGCAAGCAGCACTTGCTGAGCGGCATCGTAAACCGCATCCAGAATGGCGAAGGGTGCGGCGGGACGCTGGCTGTCATAGCCACTGCCGTTCCAACCGGACACAGCGTGCAAATTTCGCACACTGTCCTCACTGCCGCTGCTGGCAAGCTGGCCGTCCAGGGCATAAAGCGTGTTGTTGCGGGTGTTGTCGGTCACGCTGAAGGACCAGGCCGGCGCCACCGTGCTCAACATGCGCGCCAGTACCCGCACGCGCACCGCCGTCTCCGCCGGGGCTTCAAGGCTGTAGCTGCCGCTGACAGAGGTAGTGGCCAAATCCAGCACTGCGCCGGCTTCATCGAGCAATTGCACCTGCAGGCCCCGCGCCGGCACCTCCGTTGTGGAGTGGTAATCGAGGCCGGCGGCGTCCGGTGAGTGGGGAACCAGGTCGAAGGTGACAGTACCGGTCACGCTGACCTGCGCCGGGACTTCGCTGTCAATGGCACCGGTGCCCAATACCCGGTCGGCTTGCTCCTCTCCGCCACAGGCTGTCAGCAGCAGGGCGAAGAACGGGGCGGCTGCCAGCCTGGCAAGTGTGCGTGTCCGGGGGCGGGTACGACGCTTTATGAATGGGTTCAACACAAATAAGGCATTCTCGGTTGTCTTAGTGTAGGTATGAGTATCAGTAATAGTGTTGGTAATAATGTTCGGCAATAATGTCCGCCGTTGCATCGGTCACCCACATCTGTCGCTAAGCCTGCAAATGGCTGACCATGAGAAACACCTAACCCGGCTGTCGGACCCACAGGCCCTTAATGCTAGCGGTTCAACCAGGGATTGCCGGAATTTTTTTGAACGCAAGATTCGGAGTGTGAACTTGTTCGCTCAGCGATAGTGTAATCTTCAATCAGATTTGAAAGGTTATCGCCATGACTGTACCCACCGAACCTTATATTGTAGAACCTTGCGTTACCCAGAAGAGCGGGACCCAGAGTACGCCCCATGATAGCACCCAAGGCGTTGAGCTGGACGCCCGCTGGCACCAGGTGCTTGCGCGGGATCCTGCCGCAGACGGCGCTTTCGTTTTTGCTGTCAAAACCACGGGTATTTACTGTCGGCCATCCTGTCCCGCGCGGCGGCCGAGCCCCGCCAACGTGGACTTCTATGACTCCAGCACGCAGGCTGAGGATGCCGGCTTCAGGCCGTGTAAGCGTTGCAAGCCGAACGAATCACAAACTCAGGCGACAGCGAAAATTGTCGAGGCCTGTCGCTTTATTGAAAATTCGGATGGCCTGCCGACACTCGACCTTATCGCTCAGCACGTTGGCCTCAGTCGCCACCATTTTCATCGTCTGTTCAAGCAGGCGCTGGGCGTAACGCCCCGGCAATATGCGGTGGCCCAGCGCAATCAGCGACTGCGCGCCCAATTGGACAAGGGCCACTCGGTCACCGAGGCAATTTTTGGCGCCGGCTACAATGCCAGCAGCCGCTTTTACGCCACATCGAACAAGGTTTTAGGTATGACTCCCAGCCGTTATCGCGCCGGTGGCGCCAACGCCGATATCCATTTTGCCGTGGGCGAATGCTCCCTGGGCAATATTCTGGTGGCCCGCAGCAAAAAAGGCATCTGCGCCATTTTGCTGGGTGATGACGCCGATGCACTGCAGCGGGACCTGCAAGCGCGTTTTCCACAAGGTAATTTGATAGGCGGCGATGCGGATTTCGACCAACTGCTCGCCGCCGTGGTGGCCTTTGTCGAAGCGCCAACCGGCAACTTTGACTTGCCGTTAGACGTGCGCGGTACGGCGTTTCAGCAACGGGTGTGGCAGGCACTGCAGGATATTCCACCGGGAGAGACGGCGAGCTACACCACCATTGCGGCGCGAATTGGTGCGCCCAAAGCGGTACGCGCGGTAGCTGGTGCCTGTGCCGCCAACGCGCTGGCAGTTGTCGTTCCCTGTCACCGGGTGGTGCGCAGTGATGGCGGGCTTTCCGGTTACCGCTGGGGCGTGGAGCGCAAGCGCCAGTTGTTGGCTTGCGAGACGGAAGCGGAGCAGAAGAAAGAAGGCAAAAACCAGGTGACCGGGGGCTAATAGTGGATCTTTTTGCCGATGATCAACGATATTGGCGCGAAGAGCTGGTGCCAGGCGCGGTGATCCTGCGCAATTTTCTGCACTTTTCTTTAGGTACGTCATTAGGCATGTCATCAGGCACATCGTCCAGCACGTCATCCGGCCCGGCATCTGAATTTTCAGCCGAATATTCAGCCGAGCCTGTTGAAGCCCGTGTGCTCGCCGCCGTGGACGAGGTTACCCGCGCCGCGCCCTTGCGCCATTTGATAACTCCCGGCGGCCTGCGCATGTCCGTTGCCATGACCAACTGCGGCAACTGGGGCTGGTGGAGCGATCACGCCGGCTATCGCTATACCCGTCAGGATCCGACGACAGGCCGCAACTGGCCGGCCATGCCGCCGGTATTTGCCGAACTGGCCACCCGTGCTGCGGCCAACGCCGGGTTTTCTGACTTTGCACCGGATGCCTGCCTGATCAACCGCTATGTTCCCGGCGCGCGTTTGTCATTGCACCAGGACAAGAATGAGGCGGATCTTCGCCAACCTATCGTATCCGTCTCTCTCGGCCTGCCCGCCACGTTCATTTTTGGCGGTGCCCAGCGCAGCGACAAGACCCAGCGCACAAACGTCACCCACGGGGACGTGGCTGTCTGGGGTGGGCCCGCCCGCCTGAACTACCATGGCGTTGCGCCGCTCAAGCCTGGGGTGGATCCCCGCCTTGGCGAATGCCGCATCAATATCACGTTCCGCAAGGCCAGGTGAGTCCGCAACCATCTGGTCACCGTAGCCTGGATGGAGTGTAACGAAATCCGGGATCAGAGCCTGGCCTTCCTGGATTCCGTTACACTTCATCCCGGCTACAATTCACGAACCGCCGGCTATGAGCCAGAGCGTTCGCGCCGCACAAGCTACTGCAAAAAACGATCGAAGGGTAACACGGTGACCTCCTCACCCTCGGCGACCGAACCGCTGGCCTCTTCCAGCACCACGTAGCAGTTGGCGCCCTTGAAGGATGTCAGCACGCCGGAACCCTGGCGGCCGTTGGGACTAACGTTATTACTCCGGTCAGAAGCCGCACCCAACAACCTAGCCCGTTGATAATCCGTGCGCCCCGGCTGCTTTCGGAAAGCGCCACCGGCCTTAACGGTCAACTTGGGCTCAGGCGCCACCACTTCGCCGGCCATATGGCGCAATATCGGCAACGTGAGCTGGTGCAATGTCACTACGGCGGAAACCGGGTTGCCTGGCAAGCCGAAAAACCGGCTGTTGCCGAGGTGACCAAAGGCAAAGGGTTTACCCGGTTTGATGGCCACTTTCCAGAAATGGATATGGCCCAGGGAGCCGATAACGTGTTTGATGAAATCCGCTTCGCCCACGGAAACGCCGCCGCTGGAAATCACCGCATCGGCACTTTCTGCCGCCCGTGCAAACGCGTCGCGAATCGCCTCCGGCGAATCCGCAACAATACCCAGGTCGAGCACATTCACGTCCAGCCGTCGCAGGACCGCAATTAATGTATAGCGGTTACTGTCGTAAATATGCCCGTCCAGCAACGGGCGGCCCGGTGCCGTCAATTCATCACCGGTGGATAAAATGGCCACGCGCAGACGCCGATAGACCCGTACCTGGTCCGTGCCGAGAGACGCCAATAACCCGAGATCAATCGGCCCCAGCCGGTGGCCGCGGCTCAGAATCTCCGCACCTTTGACGATGTCTTCGCCGCACCGGCGGATATTCTCGCCGGGCTCGGCTGGCTGATTGATGGCTACCTGGTCGCCAGACGCCGTGGCGTTTTCCTGCATCACTACACAGTCGGCCCCAGCGGGGATGGGTGCGCCCGTGGTAATACGCACACAACTGCCGGGCGTCACTTCACCCTGGAACGGGCGGCCAGCCAACGCACTGCCAATCAGGCGCAACGGCCGCGGATTGCGACTGTCCGCGGACTGCAAGGCGAAGCCATCCATGACGGAATTGTCATGAGCCGGCACGTTGATACTGGCGCAAACCGGCTCGGCCAGTACCCGGTCCAATGCCTGAGCCAGCGGCACGTTTTCCACAGCTTCCACCACCGGCGCGTCAGCCTGCATCCTTGTCAGGGCTTTCGCTACGGGCAGCAGTGGCTGGGCATCAGCCACTGACCTTATCCAGTGCCTGATCAATATCCGCGATGATGTCATCGATATGTTCAATACCGATGGACAAGCGCACCAGATCTTCCGGCACGCCGGCAGCGGCCAACTCTTCCGTGCTCAACTGGCGATGGGTGGTGGTGGCCGGGTGACAGGCCAGGGACTTCGCATCGCCGATATTCACCAGACGCAGAATCATTTGCAGGGCATCAATGAACTGCACACCCGCCGCTTTGCCGCCTTTGATGCCGAAGCTGAGAATCCCGGACGCCTTCCCGCCTGTAATTTTTTGGCAGAGTGCGTGGTAAGGGCTGTCCGGCAGCGCGGCGTAGCTGACCCAGGTGACCTTCGGGTGCTGCTGCAGATGTTTTGCCACTGCCAAGGTGTTGTCGCAATGGCGCTCCATGCGCAAGCCGAGTGTTTCCAGCCCCTGCATGATCATGAAGGCGCTGTGCGGTGCCAGTGCGGAGCCGGTATTGCGCAGGGGAACCACACGGCAGCGGCCGATGTACGCGGCGGCACCCAGGGCCTCGGTGTAGACCACGTCGTGGTAGGAGGGGTCCGGCTCATTGAGCATGGGGAAACGCGCCTTGTTGGCGACCCAGTCGAACTTGCCGGAATCCACAATCACGCCGCCGATGGTGGTGCCGTGTCCGCCAATATATTTGGTGAGGGAGTGGACGACGATGTCCGCACCCAGATCAAACGGCCGGCACAGGAAAGGCGTGGCCACGGTGCTGTCGACGATCAACGGCACGCCGTGGCGGTGAGCGATTTCCGCCAGGCGAGTGATGTCCACAATGTTGCCGGCGGGGTTGCCGATGGACTCACAGAAAACGGCGCGGGTTTTGTCGTCGATATAACTTTCAAGCTTTTCGTAATCGTCAAAAGATGCCATGCGCACTTCAATGCCCTGGCGGGGCAGACTGTGGGCGAACAGGTTGTAGGAGCCGCCGTACAGCTGGCTGGTACTGACGATGTTGTCGCCAGCCTGGGTGATGCATTGAATGGCGTAAGTAATGGCCGCCATTCCGGAGGATACCGCCAATGCCCCTATGCCGCCTTCCATTGCCGTGATGCGCGCCTCCAGTACGGCGTTGGTGGGGTTCATGATGCGCGAATAGATATTGCCTTCCACTTTCAAATCGAACAGATCCGCACCGTGTTGGGTGTCGTCGAACGTGAACGATGTGGTCTGGTAGATGGGCACGGCAGCGGCGCGCGTGGTCGCTTCGGATTTATAGCCTTCGTGCAGTGCCAGGGACTCAAGTTTCATTATGCTTCTCCGTTTGGGTATAGGGGTTCCAGGTTGCTGTTCTGAATAGGTGTTATTAAGGCTGACTACAATGTCACTGTACTTGACCTATATCAAGACGCGCGGCGATAGCGGGATTAATCTTGGGGCAGGTTTTCCCCATTTTGCACCGGCATCACGCCGGACTGCGAGGTACACAATGTCGCTATTCAAGGAGCCACTTCACTGGAACCCCAATCTTCTCGCTCGCTACGATCTGGCCGGCCCCCGTTACACCTCCTACCCCACCGCACCCCAATTCAGCGAAGCCTTCTCTGCGGCCGATCTGCACGCTGCGATTGCGCGCAGCAACGCACGGGGTGCGCCCCTGTCATTGTATTTTCACCTGCCGTTTTGCGACACCCTGTGTTACTACTGCGGCTGCAACAAGGTTGTGACCAACAACAAGGGCCGTGCCCAGCCCTACCTCGAGCGGCTGGATCGGGAAATGGCGATGCAGGCGGTACTGTTCGATAACCAGCGGCCGGTAACGCAACTTCACTGGGGTGGCGGCACGCCGACCTTTATCAGCGATGCGGAAATGACTTGGCTGATGAGCGCTACCCGCCGCCATTTCAACCTGCTGGACGAGGACAGCGGCGAATATTCCATTGAGATTCACCCCGGTCGTGTGGCGGCCGGCACCATGGGCCATTTGCGCGAGCTGGGTTTCAACCGGGTGAGCATGGGCGTGCAGGATTTTGACCCGCAGGTGCAAAAAGCCGTCAACCGCTACAACAGCGTAGAGGAAGTCGGCGCGCTGGTGAAAGCACTGCGCCAGCAGCAATATCGCTCCATCAGTATGGACCTGATTTACGGGCTGCCTCTGCAAACCCTCGCCAGCGTCAGCACCACGCTGGATCACGTGATCGACCTATCACCGGATCGCCTGTCGCTGTTCAATTATGCCCATATGCCACACCTGTTCAAGAGTCAGAAACTGATCAACGCGGCGGACCTGCCCTCAGCCCAACAGAAGCTCGAACTGCTACAAATGGCCATCGAGCGCCTGCAAAGCGCCGGCTATGTCTACATCGGCATGGATCACTTTGCCAAGCCCGAAGACAGCCTGGTGGTGGCACAAAACAGCGGACGCTTGCAGCGCAATTTCCAGGGCTATTCCACCCACGGGGAATGCGATTTGGTGTCTTTCGGGGTGTCCGCCATCAGCGCGTTCGACAATGTATTTGTGCAAAACGCCAAGCAGTTGAGCCACTATGAAAGCATGATCGACGAGGGCCGGCTGCCATTCACCCGCGGCTTTACCCTGAGCGGGGAAGATTTCTTGCGGCAGTTCGTCATCAACCAGCTGATTTGCCATTTCAAACTGGATTTCAGCGATGTCGCCAGCCGCTTTGATATTGATGTGCAAGCCCACTTTGCCAGCGAGCTGAGCCAACTGGCGCCGATGGTGGAAGACAGACTGCTGGAAATCGACCACGACGGCATTCGGGTATTCAACGCCGGGCGCTTGTTGATTCGCCGCATCTGCATGGTGTTTGACGCCTATCTTCCAGGAAGCGCTTCACCTAATAACACATCGCCCGGAAGTGCCGCCGAGACGGGAAATCAAATACGCTATTCGAAGATTATCTAGCTGGCTAGTCGCCAAGCCAGTTATTGCTTGATCATAAAAAAATCCCCTGAAGCATTGCTGCTCCAGGGGATATGTCGCCGATGATCACAACGAATCAGTGATTATGATCAATAGCTTCCTTGGAATGGAAAACACTGCTGTCCGCTTTGCCCTTCACCGTTAGCACGCCCACCAAGCCTTTTTCCACACGGGACAAGGCGTGGTCAACGATGGTGTAGTTGCCGGGGTAATCCGCCTTGAACTCAACCATAGTGGCACCCCCGGGTGGAACCAGGGTGGTTTGCACGTCGGTCAGGGGCGGACTGGTCAACGACGCCTGGTCATAAACGCGGTCAAATATCTCACCAATCACGTGAAAGCTGGATGTCAGGTTGGGGCCGCCTACGCCGAAGAAGATGCGCACAGTATCACCCACATCCACCTCCATTTTATGGGTTTCGGTCAGCGCTGCCATGTTGCCGTTGAACATCATGTGCTCCGGCTGTTCGTTGAGCAGCTTCTCCAGTGAGAACTCGTGCAGGCCACGGGAACCGTGGCGCTCCGCCGTGTAAAGCTCGCCCTGCATAATGTAGAACTCGTGATCCACCTTCGGCAAGCCGCCTTCCGGTTCCACCAGAATCATGCCGTACATGCCGTTGGTGATGTGCTGAGCGACCATGGGTGTTGCACAGTGATACACGTAAAGACCGGGCTGCAGCGCCGTGAAGGTGAAACTCTTGGTCTGGCCCGGCGCCGCCTGCGTTACCGCTGCACCGCCACCAGGGCCGGTGACTGCGTGGAAATCCACCGAGTGAATGTGGGTGCTCTCTATCGCGTTTTCCATATTCACAGTCACGGTGTCCCCTTGGCGCACGCGCACGAAGGGGCCGGGCACTGTGTCATTGAAGGTCCAGTAACGGTAGGTGCTGCCGTTGCCGAGCATCCCCTCGACTTCGGTAGTGGTCAGATTCACGGTGACTTTTGCAGGTCCGCGCTTGCCCACAGGCTTGCCAACCTCATGGGGATCTTTGGACAGATCAGGATATTCACTTTCCTTCCCCGTGACATCGCCAACAATGAGATTGCCGTACATGCCCGCCGCCTTGTGGCCGGGCAGGGTACAGAGATACTCAAAGGTACCGCCCTTGACTGCACGGAAAACAATGGCGGTCGACGCACCCTTACCAATTACCTGGTCGGACTGAACCGAGAAATCTGGTATGGCAATGTCGTGAATGGCGCCGTCCCCGTTAACGATGTTGATCTGCACCACAGCGCCCTCGCGAACCCGAAGGTCCGGATTAACCTCGCCTTTTGTGGGGCCTGTCTGGCTGATGAATACCAGTTTGCCATCGGCAATGTCTGTACGCAGAGTGAAAGTGATGTCCGCCCG
This sequence comes from uncultured Cellvibrionaceae bacterium, assembly GCA_964419935.1. Lineage (GTDB taxonomy): Bacteria > Pseudomonadota > Gammaproteobacteria > Pseudomonadales > Cellvibrionaceae > CAYQQJ01. The sequence goes on along the minus strand of CAYQQJ010000022.1, from coordinate 35,264 downwards.
CGCGGACACATCGGTGGGTGAGTGCTTTGCGGTGGCCACCGCCGTGAAGGCGACAAAGCTGAACAGGATGATGCCTTTGATCAACGATTTCATGATGTTTCCTCCAGAACTGATCGATACGTCATGTCCGAAATGCCTCTTGTGGGTTATTGATTACTCTGTGGTTAAGTACATTTATAATAAGTTGCTAAGGTCTTTCTATAAAGAAGGTGGCGAGGTGGACTCCTTAAAAGCACGTGATTGAAAGGTAAGCGGTGAAGCCACACTGATTTGCCTTAGGAAACTTCTCGGCATTCCGCAAGCCAAACCCAGGGTACTGCTGTTATTCACCCTCTGTTGAAGGAGTCTTCCATGAAAAGTGCAAAGTTTCTGCTGTCCGGTGTTCTCGCGCTGGTTTTCGCCGGCTTTATCGGTACCGCCACTGCGGCTGATGAATGTTCTATTGAAATCGACAGTACTGACGCGATGAAATTTGACACCGACGTCATCGTGGTCAAAAAAAGCTGTGAGCAATTCACCGTCAAACTCACCCATTCGGGCAAACTGCAGGAAACGGTCATGGGTCATAACTGGGTCCTCACAACAGCCGATGATGTTCAGGCGGTTGCCAAAGATGGCATGAGCGCCGGGTTGCAAAACGAATACGTCAAACCGGATGACAAGCGGGTTATCGCCCATACCGACATTATCGGCGGCGGTGAAGAGACCTCGGTCACATTTGCAGTCAACAAGCTCAATTCCGACACCGTTTACACCTTTTTCTGTTCATTTCCTGGCCACTACGCAGTCATGCGGGGCACCTTGTCGCTCAAATAAACTCCTCTGCGGTTTGGTCTCAAGATTGCAATTTGGGCCAAACCGCACTTTAATGGTGCCCCTTTGCACTATTTAAGACCATTTAGAGGAGTCCCAATGCGAGACGTCAACACGCGAGTGACCGCGATCTTCGAGGAAGTTGTTCAGCGTAATCAGGGTGAGCATGAGTTTCATCAGGCCGTAAAAGAGGTTGTTGAAACCCTCGGCCCTGTGCTGCAAAAACATCCAGAATACGCTGAACAGAAAATCATCGAACGCATTTGCGAACCTGAACGGCAGATTATCTTCCGCGTACCCTGGCAGGACGACAAGGGCGAAGTCCACATCAACCGTGGCTTCCGTGTCGGTTTCAACAGCGCCCTGGGGCCCTACAAAGGCGGCTTGCGCTTCCACCCCTCGGTGTACCTTGGCACCATCAAATTCCTCGGCTTTGAACAGATTTTCAAAAACGCCTTGTCCGGCATGCCGATCGGCGGCGGCAAGGGTGGGTCCGATTTCGACCCCAAAGGTCGCTCCAATGACGAAGTTATGCGCTTCTGTCAGAGCTTCATGACCGAGCTTTACCGCCACATTGGCGAGATGACCGATGTGCCCGCTGGCGACATAGGCGTTGGCTCCCGCGAAATCGGCTACCTGTTTGGCCAGTACAAGCGCATTACCAACCGCTATGAGTCCGGCGTATTGACCGGCAAGAGCCCGGCCTGGGGCGGCGCCCTGGTACGCCGGGAAGCCACCGGTTACGGTGCGGTATTTTTCGCCCAGGAGATGCTGAAGACCCGTGGCCAGTCCCTCGACGGCAAGACCTGCGTCGTGTCCGGGTCCGGTAACGTGGCAATTTATGCGATTGAAAAGCTGCAGGCGCTGGGTGCCAAAGTGGTCGCCTGTTCGGACTCGAACGGCGTGATCTATGACAAGAACGGTATCAACCTGCAGACGCTGAAGCACCTCAAGGAAGTCAAGCGCGCGCGCCTTGATGCTTACGTTACAGAACATCCACAGGCGGAATATCAATGTGGCGGCAACATCTGGAACATTCCCTGCGATGTGGCCCTGCCCTGCGCAACCCAGAATGAACTCGATGAAACCTCGGCGGTCACCCTGATCAAGAACGGCTGTGTGGCAGTCAGCGAAGGCGCCAACATGCCCACCACACCAGAGGGCGTGAAGCGCTTCATGGAAGCGGGCATTGCTTACGGACCCGGCAAGGCCGCCAACGCCGGCGGTGTTGCGACCTCCGCACTGGAAATGCAACAGAACGCCAGCCGTGACGCCTGGACCTTCGAGCACTCCGAGCAGCGGTTGCAGGCAATCATGCGCGGCATCTATCAAGATTGCCACGACACTGCCGAAGAATACGGCTCGCCCGGTAACTACGTACTCGGTGCCAACATTGTCGGCTTCCGCCGGGTAGCTGAAGCCATGCTGGCATTCGGCGTCATCTAAGCCTGTTCTGCTCAACACCAGTTCATTCGAAGCCGGTGTTGACATTGCGACCATCGGAATCAGCATCTTCATTCAACCCTGACATGGAGACTGCTGAAACCGCTGGCTGGATAGACGGCCCCCACAGGAGCCGTCTCCGGCCAGAGCTCAATGGTTTTCGTGCGTTCCAGCAACTCCTCCATTACCACTCGCAACTCAAGACGCGCCAGCGGTGCGCCTGGGCAGACATGAATGCCGGCTCCGTAAAGCAGGTTCTTGCTCTGATCACGGCCCCAGCGAAAGCTCTCCGGCTCCTCGAATACCTGTTCATCCCGATTTGCCGATACCCACAGCACCGAGACTCTCTCACCGGCATTGATGTGCCGTTCGCCAATGTCTGCCGGACAAGTTGCCAGGCGCCGGTTGGACACCAGCGGCCCGTGGATGCGCAGTATCTCGTCAATGGCTTCGGTCAATTTCTCCGGCTGCTGGCGCAGCTCCTGTTGAAGGTCCGGATGCTCCGCCAGAAAATGTACCAGAATACCGACAGAGGCGGCGATGGTGCCGATTTCACCGGCGGTCCAGTTGCGCAGAACGCTGACGATTTCGTCGTCACTGAGCAGCCGGCCGTTTACCTGCGCGCGCAACAGCTGCGTGGTGACATCGTCCGGTGCGGCATCGCCGGCATTGCGGCGGCTTTCCAGCAAACGGTAAATATAACCCGCAAACTCTTCCGCAACCCGGGCGAGTACCGCGCGATCCTGCGCCAGCGTCGCAGCCTGGTTCTTGAGCGACCACTCGAGCAATAACTTCTGCATATCGTCCGGCCATCCCAGAAACAGGCACTGAACCTTCACCGCAAATGTCTGGGCGAACGTGCTGATGAATTCAGTGCTCCCGCGCCGCGACAATGCGTCCACCAGTTCGCGCGCAAGCTCCCGGCAGCGGGGCTCGAATGCGGCCATCGGCTCCGCGTCAAAGAAGGGCTCGATCAACTTGCGGTAGGGGGTGTGTTCCGGCGGGTCCATGCCGTTGGGGACCGACAAATGAACGGAAACCGCGTTGCTGAAATTTTTGTGGTCCAACAGCACCCGGCTGATATCCGCGTGTCGAAACAGTGACCATTGATGATATTCACTGTAGGCTACCGGACACCGGCGGCGCATGTCATCGCAGGCTGCCAGCGGGTTGTGAAGCACTTGTTCAGAACGGGGATCCCAGTCGGGCTCATGATAGTCGTTCATTGGTAAGCCTTTTGATAGTGTGAGATATGACTTTACGAACTTCATGATCTCGGCGTTTGACGCCGATCAAGTTACAGGTTGTTTTCCACCTTATTCTGCGAGGCAATAGTTCGACGAAGGTTCCGCGTGTTCCAATACACCTTTAAACACAGCTTCAAACATCTTTTAAGGAGAGATTTTGTGAACGTTTTTGAAGACAACTCCCTGTCCATCGGCAGAACCCCGTTGATAAAGTTGAATCGCGTCAACGACGGTGCCGCCATTTGGGCCAAGATTGAAGGCCGCAACCCCAGCCATTCAGTCAAATGCCGTATCGGTGCCGCCATGGTGTGGGAGGCCGAGCGCAGCGGCGCGTTGAAGCCGGGCATGACCATCATCGAGGCCACCAGCGGCAACACCGGTATTGCGTTGGCGTTCGTCGCCGCAGCCCGGGGTTACCCGCTGATATTGACCATGCCCTCATCCATGAGCCTGGAGCGACGCAAGGTGTTGAAGGCACTGGGCGCCCAGCTGGTTTTGACGGAGCCGCCCAAGGGCATGCCCGGCGCCATTGCCCGGGCCGAGGAAATTGCACAATCGGATCCATCCAAATACTTTCAGCCGAAACAGTTCGATAATCCCGCCAACCCCAAAATCCATGAAACCACCACCGGCCCCGAGATCTGGGAAGACACCGACGGCCAGATTGATGTGCTGGTATCCGGCGTGGGCACCGGCGGCACGCTCACCGGTGTAATCCGTCATATTCGCAATACTCGTGGCAAGCCCATTGCGTCTATTGCCGTGGAACCCAGCGACTCGCCAGTGATTACCCAGGCCATGAAGGGCGAATCCCTCACGCCCGCACCGCACAAGATCCAGGGCTTGGGCGCGGGTTTTATTCCAAAGAATCTGGACCTGTCCCTGGTTGATCAGGCGGAACAGGTGACCAACGACGATGCCATGAAAATGACTCACCGGCTTATGCAGGAGGAGGGGATTCTGTGCGGGATTTCCAGCGGTGCTGCCGTGGTCGCGGCCCTGCGCGTGAGCCAGCAGGAGGCATACAAGGGCAAGAACATCGTAGTGGTATTGCCGGATTCCGCGGAGCGGTACCTGTCCAGCGCGCTGTTTGAAGGTCGCTTCGGCGACGAAGAAAACATTCAGTAACCGTAGCGCAGGGGCGGTTGGCGGTAGTTCGTGCCCGGTTCGACCTAACCATATGTTGTATTCTTTTTTATTTGGATTACCATATGTTGTGTTTCGAATCTGGAGAAGCTCATGAAACCCGTCAATAACGCCGCCGCTGCCCATGCGGCGGAAGATCTCGCCCGCCTGCAGCCCGCCTCGTTGGATATCTGGGATAAGAAGTACCGTCTGAAAAACAGCGCGGGGGAAAACCTGGACGGGAGCGTCGGCGAAACCTGGCGGCGAGTGGCCACCGCCCTGGCCGCGGTGGAGCAGCCGGAAAAGCGGGATCATTGGCAGCAGGAGTTTCTCTGGGCACTGACTCACGGCGCCATTCCCGCCGGACGCATTGTCTCCAACGCCGGCGCCTGGGAGCACAAGCCCGCCACCTCCACCATCAACTGCACCGTATCCGGCACCATCGAAGATTCCATGCGCGGCATTCTGGAGAAAAACCTCGAAGCCGGTTTGACGCTGAAAGCCGGCTGCGGCATCGGTTATGAATTCTCCACCTTGCGGCCCAAGGGTGCCTATGTCGCCGGCGCGGGTGCGCAGACTTCGGGGCCACTGTCGTTCATGGACGTGTTCGACAAAATGTGTTTCACCATTTCCTCCGCCGGCGGCCGCCGCGGTGCGCAAATGGCTACCTTTGATGTACACCACCCGGATGTGCCGGAGTTTATTGGCGCCAAGCGTGAAAATGGGCGGTTGCGCCAATTTAACCTGTCACTGCTGATTACCGACGAGTTCATTCAAGCGGTGAAAGCCGACGCGGTGTGGCCCCTGTCTTTTCCAATATCCACCAGCGAAAAAGATACCGTTGATGAAAATGATTGCGTCTGGCGCTCCCTGAATCATCTGGAAGGGGACTATGTGCGCAATGATCAGGGCGACGTGGCCTGCCGGATCTATCGAAAAATTCCGGCGCGGCAGCTGTGGGACCAGATCATGCGTTCCACCTACGACTATGCCGAACCCGGTTTCATCCTGATCGACCGGGTCAACGAGTGGAACAACAACTGGTTCTGCGAAACTATTCGCGCTACCAATCCCTGCGGGGAGCAACCTCTGCCGCCCTATGGCAGCTGTCTACTGGGCTCGGTTAACCTGACCCGCTTTATCGACGATCCTTTCACCAGGAAAGCCAGCTTCAACTGGGACAAGTTCCGCCGCCTGGTCGCGGTGTTCACCCGCATGCTGGACAACGTGGTGGAAATCAACGGCTTGGCGCTGCCAGAACAGCAACAGGAAATATTCCGCAAACGCCGCCACGGCATGGGCTTCCTCGGTCTGGGCTCTGCTCTGACCATGCTCACCATTCCCTACGGCAGCCCCGCGTCCATCGCGTTTACTGAACAAGTGAGCAAGGAGCTGGCACTGGCCGGCTGGCGCGAAGGTGTGGCTCTGGCCAAAGAGAAAGGCCCCGCTCCAGTGTTCGATGAGGAGTTCGCTGTGACCACGGAATTGCTCAACAAGCGGCCGGCACTCAAACGCGACTTCAAACTGGATGACAAACTCAGCGGGCGGGTGCTGCTCGCGCGCTACAGCCGCTACATGCAACAGCTGGCCGAAGAAGATCCTGAATTGGTGAAGGACATCGAAGCCCACGGCTGCCGTTTTACTCACCACAGCTCCATTGCGCCCACGGGAACCATTTCACTGTCTCTGGCCAATAACGCCAGCAACGGTATCGAACCGAGTTTCGCCCACCACTATTCGCGCAATATTATTCGCGCCGGCCGTAAATCCAAGGAGAAGGTCGATGTCTTTTCCTATGAACTGCTGCGCTATCGCGAACTGATTGACTCCACCGCAGAACCCAATCCCAAAGAAGGTGAAAACGGCCTGCCGGACTATTTTGTGGTGAGTGATCAGATCACACCCGAGCAACATGTGGACGTTCAGGCCGCGGCACAAAAGTGGGTGGACTCCTCGATTTCCAAAACCATCAATGTGCCCACGGAATACGGCTACGAGGCGTTCAAGAGCATTTACCTTTACGCCCATGAAAAAGGCCTCAAGGGCTGCACCACTTTCCGCTTCAACCCGGAAGCTTTTCAAGGGGTTCTGGTTAAACAGGAGGATTTGGAAAACACCACCTACCAGTTTGACCTGGCCGATGGCAGCCGCGTCGAACTCAAGGGCCATGAGCAGGTGGAATACGACGGCGAAATTCACACGGCGGCCAATCTGTTCGACGCGCTCAAAGAAGGTTACTACGGAAAATATTAAAGAGGTTATACCAATGTCCGTGACGGTCATTAATCAGAAAATTACCGGTGTGCAGGTCAAGAAAGCCGCTGACCCGGTAGAAGAAAGCATCGAGCAGATGCACGAAAAGTTCGAGCGGCCCGAAACACTCGTCGGCGCCACTTATAAAATCAAAACGCCTTTATCGGAACACGCACTTTACATCACCATCAACGACGTAGTGCTTAACGAAGGCACGGATCATGAATTGCGTCGCCCCTTCGAGATATTCATCAACTCGAAGAACATGGAAAACTTCCAGTGGGTGGTAGCACTGACGCGGGTCATCTCCGCCGTGTTCCGCAAGGGCGGGGACGTCACCTTTCTGGTGGAAGAACTCAAAGCGGTGTTCGACCCCCAGGGCGGCTATTTCAAAAGTGGCGGCCGCTTCATGCCGTCCTTGGTCGCCGAGATTGGCGACGCCATTGAAAAGCACATGCACAGCATTGGCTTGCTCAAGCCCGAAGGGCTCAACAAAATACAGCAGGAAGTGCTGGCAGAAAAACGCAAGGAATACGACGAGCGACACAGCGTGACCACCACTGACGACGGCTACCCAGCCAGCGCCGGTTTATGCCTGAAGTGTCACACCAAGGCGACCATTGTGATGGACGGTTGTAAAACCTGTTTGAGTTGTGGTGATTCGAAGTGCGGCTAGAGTAAATAGCGGTTGGTGGCAAAGGGCGAGCAGGATGAGTGCCTAAAAACTTCATTCGAGAGACTGTGAAACAACCGCAAAACTCTTTCGCCGCTGCTGCGCCAATTCATCCCGCTCCCTGGCCAGCAGCTCCCTCTTGTGCTGCGCCTTCTGCTCCTCAGTCGGCCAGTTATCGCACTCAGCCAAAGTGGCGCGAACTCCTCGTCGCAGCATGACGAAATTCAGACTAAACGGATTATCAATAATAGGGTACTGATGATCGACACACACTCGGTTCCAGCCATGGACGGCATGATAAACCTCGAGCACTGCCCCCACCCCGGGGCGCTCCCGCTTAAAATCCCGGAACGCCTGACTCAACTCAAGCCGCAAGGCCGACAACGTTGACTGGAATTCGATCGCGAAATCCTCTGATGTCAGCCGCAACTTGAAAATCACAATAGTTCCAGAGTTCCTTAGTTTGAGTCAATTAGTGCGGGCATTACTGCAACATAACCCGTCGACTCTGGCGGGCGATGAGCCCGCCAGCGCTTCAGGCGTTGTGGTTATTGCGCCGGTGGCAGATAACACCCAGCATGGCACCAGAAGCGCCCAGGCCGATGCCGAGCAAGGCGCCGATGCTTCCCGTACTGATACCAGAACCAGCAGCCAGAGCCGAAAAGACGGGCACTGCGGTAAAATAAACCGCGATCGCAAGACCGGCGACGCCGCCGATGATACCTACCAGTGTTCCACTTCTCATTATTCTCTCCTTGTTTACAAGTGTTTATTCGGTTGATCTTTCGAATGCAACCATTGAGTTTATCATCAGGGTCGAAGCCTCAGATATTAGTTACCGAGTATCCGCTCACAAACTCAATTAGTGATCAGCGCTAGCTTCCCGTGCAGCCGCGAGTTCTTTCTCCATATTTTGAGCGGCCTGCTGAATCTTGGGCAATATACTTTGCATCATCGACTGCGATATAACCATGGAATCCTGCATGACCGCAGGCATTTTCTCGGTCATGGACTTGCCCACATCACTGCTGAAGAACGCCAGCATGCCTTCCAGTTCCTCCTCGGAATAATGTTTGGTGTAGACGTCCACCAGCGGCTTCTTCATTTTCTGCCATGACATGTCTTCCTTCATGATTTTCATCACGTCGGCCATATAAGCGTCAAAGATTTCCTGTTCGCCTTCCTTTATGCCCAATTGCTGTCCCATACCGACCACCATGCCTTCGATTTGCGAATACATGGTGTCCATCATCTTGTCCGTTTCCATCAATACAAAGAGCTTTTCCACTTTGTCGGTTTTGGAAAGATCAGCTGCCTGGGCAACAGTGGAGAGTGAAACAGCGAGTAGAAGCGTAATTATTTTGTTCATAGGTGTCCCTTAATATATTCCCTAACATAAAGTTTTATCCAATGTACCGCTTAACCCGACCCAGAGAGTCGATCAGAGGCTCCCGGTCGGAACAAGCGTATTGCAACATGAAACGCGTTAGGGCTCAAGGCAGTTATGTTCTTCGGAGATGGAGATCAAAAATGTGACATAGCACTGGGGACATCTCTGAGGTCGACGATCACACCATGCGGCGCATGACGTCGTCTTTCTTCACGAAATGGTGCAGCAGCGCAATACCGATGTGACCGAGGATCATGATCAGCAGTATCCAGGCAATAGGTGAGTGTAGGCTGCCGACGCTGACCATCCAGGGGACTTCTTCGCCCTCGGCCACCAACTGAATACCAAAGGCGGTAAGCCCATAACCACTGCCCACCATGTACATAATGCCGGTGATCGGCATCAGCAGCATGGCCAGATAAAGCAGGCCGTGACCGGCTTTTACCAGCATCGCGGTGGTCGGCTCCTGTTCAGGGCGATGGTTCTTTTGTTTCGCCGCCCAGACGATGCGCAGCACCACCAACAGCAACAGTAATGTACCTATGGACAGGTGCCAGGGCACGAGGGTTTGCCCCACCCAATGTTCGCCATCATTGATGCGATCAAAAAGCTTCAACAATTGCCAGCCAATCAGCACCGCCATACCCCAATGAAAGATCCGCGAAACGGTACCATAACGTTCTTTTGTGTCGTGCTTCATGTGCTGCACCCTCTAATGATTTGTCGTTGTTGACCGGGATCACTGCCATTCTATGGCAAGAGTTTCCTTCGCAGCCATCCGCTGCAAATGATCAGCCACTACCTGTTGAAATTTGGGCATTTGATCGGCATCGCCTTCCAGTTCCACCGTCAGCAACTCGCTGCAGCGCAGCCGACAGATACCAATAGAAAGCTCTATCTCGCCCTCATGCTCGCTGAGTTTAACCGAAAATTTATGACCCCAGTGTTTGCACAAGCGGGTCATCAGCCGCTCCGGATTTTCTGTTTGAATGCGCGCGGTGGATATTTGCATAGTTTCAATTCTCCTGTGGACATTAATTCGAGTACAAACCAGTACGATCGTCAATGGGACAACTCATCACGCACCTTTTACAAGCGACGATGTCCGGAACTTTCTTTACGCCCGGGCAACGGTAAGAGCAACGTCACTCACGGGCTCGGCTGGAGCAAAGGTCTCCGCCTGCGCCATGCTCCACATCCGCCGGTAGAACTCACCGCTGACTTTTCCATCAAGCAGTTCACCGGGCTGAAGAAAAACGTGCATTTGCGAATACAATTTCACCTCACTGGCAGACAGCCTGTGCACCAAAAATTTTGGCTCCAACTGTGACGGGTGGGACAAGCCCATGGCGGCCAACATTTCGGCCAGGGCGCCGATGGTATTGCGGTGGTAGTTGTAAACTCGCTCGGCCTTTTCCGGCACCACCAGAGCCCGCTGGCGCAGAGGGTCCTGAGTGGCCACTCCCGTAGGGCATTTGTTGGTGTGACAAGCCTGAGCCTGGATGCAGCCAACGGAGAACATAAAGCCCCGGGCCGAGTTTGCCCAGTCCGCCCCTATGGCCATCACCGTGGCAATATCAAAGGCACTGATCAACTTGCCGCTGGCCCCGATGCGTATCTTGTCGCGCAGGTTCACCCCCACCAGAGTATTGTGCACAAACATCAATCCCTCCCGCAGCGGAACGCCCATATGGTTGCTGAACTCCAGCGGCGCGGCGCCGGTGCCGCCCTCCTTGCCATCCACCACGATAAAATCCGGCAGAATGCCGGTCTGCAGCATCGCCTTGGCAATAGCCATGAATTCCCAGGGGTGGCCGGGGCATAGCTTGAATCCCACAGGCTTGCCGCCAGACAGTTCGCGCAACTGGCCAAGGAACTCCAACAACTCGATGGGCGTGGAAAAGGTGCTGTGCCGGGCCGGGGAGACACAGTCGCGATCCATGGGGATGCCACGGGTAGACGCAATTTCCGCAGTGATTTTGTGTTTGGGCAGGATTCCACCGTGGCCCGGCTTGGCGCCCTGACTGAGCTTGAGCTCGATCATTTTCACTTCCGGGCGTTGCGCCTGAATGGCAAAGCGCTCGGGATCAAACTGGCCCTCGTCAGTACGACAGCCGAAATAACCACTGCCCAGCTCCCAAATTAAATCGCCGCCATGCTCCAGATGATAGGGGCTGATACTGCCCTCACCGGTATCATGGGCAAAGCCACCCAGGTGCGCTCCCTTGTTCAGCGCCCGAATCGCATTGGCGCTCAGGGCACCAAAACTCATGGCGGAGATATTAAAAATGGAGGCTGAATAGGGCTGGCTGCACTGAGGACCGCCAATAGAGATGCGAAACGCCTCCGGATCGCTCTCTGCCACCGGCAGCATGGAATGGCTGATGAACTCGAAACCTGTCCGGTAGACATCCTCCTGGGTGCCGAAGGGCCGATCTGCCGACTCATTCTTGGCGCGCGCGTACACAAGAGAGCGCTGGACGCGGGAGAAGGGCAAGTGCTCGGTATCACTCTCTATCAGATACTGGCGGATTTCTGGACGAATGCTCTCCACCAGATAGCGAATACGACCGAGAATCGGGTAGTTACGACGCACCGAATGCCGGGGCTGCATCAGGTCCACCACCCCCAGCAGGCTCAAGATTGCGGCGATCAACGTATAGGGCCAGAGCTTATCAACGCTCGGCAGCAGCGGCAGGGTAGCCAGACTAAACAGGACACAACACCCGAAAAAGGCGTAACGATTCAACAGTGACAGACTCATTGCGGCTCCCTTTTGGATACATGCGGATCCATTCTAGCAGGAAGCCCAAAGTCTGGCCTGCGGCGGGCAAGAGCGGCAGATTTGGGTCAGGTTTTGCTGCCGAGTAACGCCAGGTCAACCAGTCGGCGAACTACCAGCATCAACTGTCGGAATACCCATCGAATGAATTCGACAGTGATATTTGTCACTGCAGTCACAGCCTGGCCGGTCAGTTTAAGGATTTTCCTGATCAGGTATTCCACCCAGCTGGCGACTTCTTTTGAGGCTTTCCACGCGTACTCCAACGCATAGGATAGCTTGTCGAAATAGGAGATGCCGGACATCAGCACCAGCTGCCCACCAATACCGGCGGCGTACAGAATGTACTCAATCGCTTTGCCTATCATCTTCAATGAATACGCATTAATAATGGACAGTGGCGTCAGCGCCAACCAGGTTTCGATTTCGTTCTTGGAAGTAGGGGGTTCAGGAATGAGGCGCAGCGCATCCCATGCGTCGATCGAGTCTTCTGAAAGTTCTAGCGACGTAAAATAGTTGCTCATTTTATGAGCACCAAAGGTGCCAAACCCGTGATTCTGAATACAGCAACTCGTGCCGGGCTGAGGCGTGTGAACAAACGGCCATAAAGGTACGAGGCTGACAAAGTCGTTGTCGTGATGTACCCGATACATATTCTCCGACTTTACTCTTTGCGTCAGCCGGGTGGCAAAGTCCTGAAAGCCGACTCGGGGGCTTCCAAAGGTATAAAGTTTCGCCTTGCCGATGCCTTTGTGGGTTATCCAGTCCGCAGTCATACCCGCTATTGCACCACCCAAGCTGTGGCCAACACAATGCACGGTAGTGGGATTGTTTTTCGCGAAATAGCTCTTGAAATGCGGTTCCAGCTCTTTGAACACTCGATCAAACCCAGCGTGAACAATCCTCCCAGTACTGGAAACGTGGGTACTGAAGTTGGCGTCCGTTAGCCAATCCGATTTCAGGTCGGTGCCTCGAATCGCGATGAGGACCTCATTCTTGTTGCCGATCTCCTTACCAGGCACTATCACAGAAAAACCGCTTTTTACCTTGATAAAAGCGCCAGTTTTACTGTTCATAAAACTCAAGCCGGAGAAATCAAATTTATCATGGAGTAAGGTTCTGCGGTCATCTTGAAAACTCATTTTTACCGCATCCACTCCGTCTTTAGCGGCATATACATTATCTGCGGCACTCCATGCTTCCATTATTGCTAATGTTGTGTCCATCCCGTTTCTCCTTTTTATGTTTAATCTTCACTGATAGATTTGCATTTACCGCGTACTGTACCAAACGAAGGCTCTAGAGCCCTGCCGCGTTCTTCGTCTGTAAGCTCGCAAGTGAATTGGTAAGGAATAAAAATTGACCTACCCCGTTCAATTCGAACTTTGTTATTAATTTCTCCATCGGGATCGAAATTTCGTTTCGTCAACTCCAACGCTTTATGAATTTCATTTTGGTATCGTATTGAAACTGTTTGTCGAATTCGCACTTCAAACGGCGTATGTTTCCACAACGTTCGATCATACAAAGCCGGCAATACAAAATTACCCGCGCTGTCGGTGTGAACCTCGGTGGTGTAGTCTTTGTTGTCGTAGTTAACGACGCGAGTAATGGTGGCGCCTTCGACAGGTTGGCCCTGCCAGGTGACATTGGCTTTCATTTCAGACGCCAAGCAGACCTTAAAACCCAATAGTGACATGGCTGTTACGATCTCCGTTTGTAATAGCAGGATGATGCCTAGAAGCATTGCGGGGAATAATCGATTCATCGTTGATGCGTCAAGGACGTTCCGGTAATTGCAGTTCGTTATTTTTGGGGTAATTTCACCACCTAACTCCAGGTTGGCAGTCAAGATATAATATCAACTCTCGAGCCTGTTAGCAGTCACAGGAGGAATGCCATGCCACTGAATTCGCGAGCTGGGCTACAAGAAGAACGAGTGACTCATCAATAACCCAGGGAGCTGTGATACTCCGTCAACTTTTCAAGGTCGCGAGAAGCATACTGGTACTCCAGCGTCAGAGCGTCCAGAATTGCTGTTACCTCGTCGATGTACTGCTCCTCCTCCTTGATCGCATCAAGCAAGCGGCGCCGTTCCTCTGACGTGGTTTTGGCCAGTACGATCTCGTCTTCGTAGTCCGCGATGGCGGTGAGACTGTCAGCGACATTTTGACGTTGATTGTCTATTTTTCGATAAATTTCATTTTTCTCCCAATGCAGCTGGTGCCACTCATTGCCATGTTTATGCGCAGTGTGAAATGCCGCGCCCGCGTCACCCGTACAGACGCTGTGATGTTGCAGGCCTCGTTTGCCGATGTCATAGCCATTGGCGACGGTGCAATAGAATCCATAGCCTTTATTTAGTCCTGCCTGGTAGCGTTCAAGATCCGGCGCGATACTCGCCTTGGCGCAGGCTTCCCGATGCCGGCCGATATTGGACAACGGCAAACCTTTGCTGCCATCTTCGATACCAATGACATACCAATCAGCGACCAGGCATTCCTCCTTACTGAGATTAGATGAACAGCCTGCCGCGAGCATCGCTGCAGCAATCAGTAGTGGATCGAGAAATCGGGTCGTGATTTGTTTAGGCATATGCCATTCCTTATTCGGTTATTATTGTTGCAGCGGTCTCAGTTATCTGCGTGACTGTTTCCCCTCGTGGCTTTTCGATCTTAGCATAGCTTCAGTTCTGTCACCGGAGCCTAGGGCGGACTGTTCGAGTCCGGTGCAGCGTTGAGAAGCGTTCGCTGTCACAGCATCTATGAGACAATGCGCGCAACGCGCTGTCTGCAGTATTGAAATGCAGCTGCGATAACACAGTGGCTATGGTTAGCCTTTGCTTTTGTTACGGTCAGAAAAGTTATAAAATAAATCATATTTTATTCTTATTTTGAATATAAGCTTATACCGGGCGGTAATATGGAGTTGAAGTTCGACGGGATCACCAAAACCTTTGGTGATCTTGAAGTGATCAAGCAGTTTGCTGGCACCATGAAAGCGGGCGAAATTGTTGCGCTTGTCGGTCCGTCGGGCTGTGGCAAGTCCACGCTGCTGCATATGGTCGCCGGTCTCGAAACACCCACATCCGGCAAGCTCACCGCCGGTGGCGAACCCATACTTGCTCCCTCACCAAAGCGCACGCTGGTGTTCCAGGAACACGCGCTCTACCCCTGGATGACGCTGATGGACAACGTTGCCCTCGCGCTGGAATTTCAAAAACATCCGCGTCAGGAAGGGAGAAGCGAAGCGCGCAAATGGCTGGCCAAAGTACAGCTGGAAGGATTCGAGGATTACTACCCCCACCAGGTTTCCGGTGGCATGCGCCAACGGGCAGCGCTGGCCCGCGCATTTATTGCGCGGCCGGAAGTACTGCTGCTGGATGAACCTTTCGGCGCTCTGGATGCACTGACCCGCATGACGCTGCAAAGTGTTCTCAAGGATCTTATTGCCGAGGAGCGGCCCACCGTGTTGTTGGTTACTCATGACGTAGACGAGGCTCTGTACCTGGCTGACCGGGTGCTGGTTTTCAGCCATCGTCCTGCCACGGTTCTCAAAGAAATACAGTTGGGACACATCCCCAAAACCCACGATCTCTCTGCCTTTGCCTATGAGCGCCGCGAAGTTCTCAAACTTTTGGGAATTGACGCTGACAGCGATGATGAGAATCACAACTTCGAAGGAGCACATATATGAAACACTGGATCTTTCTCCCCCTGCTGGTGTTGCTGGCCAGCGTCACCTTTGCCAAGGACGCTCCCGCGCAGGAATTTCGCGTGGGTTATGTTCGCGTAATGGACGATGCCCAGGCCATGCTGGCCTATGAAGCGGGCCTGTATAAAAAGTACGGCCTGGATGCAGACCTGGTTGAGTTCAGCTCCGGCACGGACTTGATCAAGGCGATTGTCGGCGGACAGCTGGACATAGGCGTACTCGGTTTTTCCAATGCTTTTACCTGGGTTTCTCGGGGTGCGGATCTGAAAATCGTGGGTGGCGCGCAGCGCGGTTACCATTCACTGCTGGCTCGCACGGATTCCGGTATTGAGAAAGTCGCCGACCTCAAGGGCAAAAGCCTTGCATCACAAAAGCAGGGCAGCACTGCGGATATCGTATTAAAAGGCGTAGTGCTGGAAGGTGCGGATCTCAAACCCACTGACCTGAATATCATGGGCGTAGCACCCGCCGTCGCCGTGCAATCCCTGGTGGGCAACCGCGTGGATGCAGCATTCCTGTTCGAACCCTACGACCGCATTGCGCAGCTGGTGGCACCGGTGAAGCAGATTTATGAAATTGGTGAAGTATGGCCGTTCCCCTGCATGGTGGTTATCACCTCCGGCAAGACCTGGGACAAGCGCAAGGAGCTGGTATGGGCGGCAATGGATGCCCAGCGCGACGCCATCGCCATGTTGGAGAATAAACCCGCGAAAGCCGCGTCCTTGATTACCGAGTATTTCATCAAGGAGCCCACCCTGAAAACCCTGAACCAGGGCGAAGTGGCCAGCGAGAAGGTTATCGAGCAGGCAATCCAGACCCAGGACTTCAGCGCGAAACTGACCGAAGACGACATCAACCGGATGAAGGAACTCGCCAAGATTATGCAGGAGCAGGGCGTGTTACCGGCAGATAAGGGTGCGTTCGATGTGGACGGCATTCTCGACCTGTCCTGGCAAAAAGCGCGAAAGCTATAAGTCATATAGCTGGCCATGAGCGGCGCCTGGCGCCGCTTTGGCAATCACCAACTCATTCATTCCAAAGGTTCAGCCTGATTCATGAGCGCACCTCAACGAAGCGGCGTACAAAGTAAACGCGCGTATCTCATCGCCATTGTGGCCATTCTGTTTTTCTGGCAACTGGCCGCCTGGTCACTGCCGGACTTCCTGATGCCCGATGTGAACACGGCTTTTGTGCGCCTGTGGGAAGAACTCAACAGCAGCGCCTTCTATGAAGGGCTGGGCAACAGCATGAGGCGGCTGGGAATCGGCTATGGATTTGCGCTGTTTTTCGGTATCAGCCTGGGGCTGCTCGGCGGTACGCTCAATGCCGTGCGCAGTGTGCTCAAAGCCGGCATTATTATTTTGCAGTCCATTCCCTCCATCGCCTGGGTGCCGCTGTTTTTGATCCTGATGGGGTTCGGTGATCTGCCGATCATTGTGGTGGTTGGCATTGGTGCCTTCTTCCCCACAGCCTTGAGCGTGATGAACGCCACCGAAAGCGTGGAAAAGGTGCATATTTCTGCCGCCCGCGTCATGGGCGCATCGCGTTTTCAATTGTTGCACCGGGTTTATTTTCCCGCCGTGACGCCGGAATTGATTACCGGCGCACAGCTCGCGTTTGGCAATGCCTGGCGCGCACTGATATCCGCAGAAATGATTGTCGGCTTCAGCAGTGGCCTGGGTCGTTCTTTATCCTATTCTGGTGAAATTGCCGATATGGTCGGCGTGATGACCAACATTCTGGTGATTGCCGTACTGGCGGCCGTTATTGACCAAGTGGTTTTGGAGCGGATCAAGCACCGCTTGTTGCGTTATCAGTACCTTTAGAAGTTCGAATACGCCGTAGGGCGAAAAAGCCGCAGGCGCCTTCCGCCGTGTTTCGCCAGCCGCTATCGATCGCGTTTACCAGGCAATTGAATCACTCAAAGACGAGCCGTTGAAATGCAGTCGAAACGCGCGCGGTTGGACCGCTTTATCAGCTCACGCACCGGCATCAATCGTCGCGATGTCAGGCCACTGCTCGCCCAGGGAAGGTTAATTGTGGATGGCAACCCCGCCACAGCCATTCATCAACTGATTGATGAGTTCACTCATGTAACTTTGGACGACCAAGTGCTGCAGGCAAGAAAGCCGGTTTATGTCATGTTGAATAAGCCCGCCGGTGTCGTCAGTGCCACCATTGATGAAGGTCACACCACTGTTATCGACCTGCTAACGCGGCAGGACCGCCACCAGCTGCATATTGTCGGACGCCTGGACTTCAATTCGACCGGCCTGCTGTTGCTGACCAACGATGGCCGCTGGTCCCGGGCACTCACTCTGCCCGCGCAAAAAATTGCCAAGGTTTATAAAGTTACCCTCGCCAACCGGATCACTGACGAGTACGTCCACGCATTCGCCGAGGGCATGTATTTTCCGTTTGAGCAGATCACGACCCGCCCCGCACAACTCAAAATCCTGGATGATTACACCGCCGAAGTTCGGCTGACGGAGGGGCGCTACCACCAGATCAAACGCATGTTCGGCCGCTTTCAGAACCCGGTGCTGAGCCTGCACCGGGAGGCTATCGGGAATCTGCGGCTCGACAGCAGCCTGGCGCTGGGTCAGAGCCGCGTACTGACCGATCGGGAAGTTCATGGCATTCGCCAGTGCTGTCGTGAATACCAGCGCGACGATGCAGGTATTTGAAACCGCGGGATCTCGCTGCCCGTCTATGGCATCATGTCTCGTCACTTATTCAGCCATGACAAGTGTGACAAGAACCACTTATACAGAAATCTACAGGAACAACATGAGCGATTTGCCCCATTGCCCAAAGTGCGACTCGGAATTTACGTGGCAGGATCAGACACTATACGTCTGCCCCGAGTGCGCGCATGAATGGCCGACGGACCCCGCACTGGTCACCGATAGCGAGCAACGCGTCATCAAGGACGCCAATGGTAATACCCTGCAGGATGGTGACAGCATCACCGTCATCAAGGACCTGAAAGTCAAAGGCACCTCATCGGTTGTGAAAGTCGGTACCAAGGTAAAAAACATTCGCCTGGTGGACGGCGATCACGATATCGACTGTAAAATCGACGGCATTGGTGCAATGAAATTGAAATCAGAATTTGTGAAGAAAATCTGAGGTACTACCAACTCTGAGTAATTTTCTGGTCGAAGACACTGCCATAATCGAGCGCACCACGTAGTTTGGCGTCAGGGACAGCTCTGAATTCCTGGCGCCGAACGGACAGCCGCCCATTACCACATTGTCGTATACCAGGTGAAACGGGGCAATCAAACGAGGACGATGGATGACACCTGACGAAAATTCGGCGACACATCGGCCACTCCATTCATTCAGCTCTGGGAATTCGCGCTACAAGTTTCTCGCCGACGGCGGGGAAATGGGCGAGTTGACTCGCGCCTATGACTGGGAGCACAGCCCTCTCGGCTCGCCGCAGAACTGGCCACAACCGTTAAAAACCGCGCTTCGAATACTCCTGTCTACCGGCCACCCCATGTTCATCTACTGGGGGCCGGACTTGATTCAGTTCTATAACGATGCTTACCGTCGGTCCCTCGGGCCCGAACGCCACCCCAGCGCACTGGGACAACGTGGCCATGACTGCTGGGATGAAATCTGGCCGATCATAGGCCCACAGATTGAATATGTAATGCGCGGTGAAGGGCATACCTGGCATGAAAACCAGCGAGTGCCCACCACGCGCAACGGGCGGAAAGAGGATATTTACTGGACCTACAGCTACGGCCCCATCGACGACCCAAGTGCGCGTTGCGGCGTGGGTGGCGTGTTGGTTGTTTGCTCAGAAACCACCGGCCAGGTTTTGGCGGAGCACCGTTTGACCAACTCCGAAGCCCGCTGGCGCGAGCTGTTCAGTCAGGCGCCGGGTTTTATCTGCACACTTGAAGGACCGCAGCATGTTTTCGAGTTCGCCAATACGCCCTATTACAATCTTATTGGGCGCCGCGATATTATCGGAAAAACCGTGAGGGAAGTGTTGCCGGAAGTAGAAGGCCAGGGGTTTGTAGAACTGCTGGACGAAGTCTATCGCACAGGCGAGGCTCACCAGGGGTTGGCCACTCCCATTACCTTATCTGATCGTGAACGCGGCCGGGAACAAACCGTTTATATCGATTTTGTGTATCAACCCATTCGCGATGCGCAAGGGCAGGTCACTGGCATTCTGGCTAATGGCTATGATGTCACCGAACGTGTTCGCGCCACCGAGGTACTGCGGGAAGACGACCGTCGCAAAGACGAATTTCTCGCAATGTTGGCTCACGAGTTGCGCAACCCTCTGGCGCCCATCCGCAATGCCAGCGAGCTTTTGTTACGCACAACCGGCCACGACCCCGCGATGCATGCGGTAGGCGATTTATTGGCGCGACAGGTCACGCAACTGACGCGCCTGATCGATGATCTGCTCGATACCTCTCGTATCACCCAGGGACGCATAACCTTGCAACGCGAGCCGTTGGAACTGTGCGAAACGCTGGAATTGGTGATCGAATCCCTGCGGGATCAGATTGCCCACAAGCAGCATGATTTGGTCGTCAACCGATGCGATTGCGACCTCTGGATTAATGGGGACCTCACTCGCATCATACAGTCAGTTGCCAACGTCCTGGCCAATGCCATCAAGTACACTGATCGCGGCGGACGTATAGAAATTTCCATCAGCAAATGCGCAGACTCGGCGCTAATTGAAATTGGGGACAACGGCGTCGGTATTTCCCAGGAAATGGTGCCTAAAGTATTCGATCTTTTTGTTCAAGGGCATCAAACCCTGGATCGCTCCGAAGGCGGTCTCGGCATCGGGCTGGCGATTGTACAGCGTATGGTTGCCATGCATGGTGGTAGCGTTACCGCACAAAGTGGTGGTCCAGGCCTGGGGTCCAACTTCAAAATATATTTCCCGTTGATATCTGCACCCAAGACTGCGCCCCGCAGCAATACAGAAACGGCTGCCGCTGCCCAAAAAGTTCTCGTCGTCGATGATAATGCCGATGCTGCCGACTCACTGGCACAGCTGCTGAGCCTGAGCGGACATGAAACGGTAACCGTGTATGATTCCCGCTCGGCGTTACAACAAACAGACAGCTTCAAGCCCGACGTCATATTGCTGGACATCGGACTCCCGGATATGGACGGCTACGAAGTTGCAAGACGTTTGCGTGCCGGCGGCTACGCAGGCACATTGATTGCCGTAACTGGCTATGGCCAGGCAGGCGACGTGAAAAAAGGTGAGAATGCGGGGTTTAACCGGTATTTCACCAAACCTGTGGCGCTTGATGATTTGATGACGGCGCTAAGATGACGGGACACTGTTCCGGAAGCACGCTCCCGAAACAGTGTTTCACTGACCGTTGACTCAGTGAATAATGGACTTCAAACGGTTGAGCGTGTCATGGCTACGGTTGTGCTCGGGCAATATAGATGTATTAATGAAAGACCGGTTGGCAGGCGTTAATTTATCCGCTCCGCTTCGGTAGCTTTCCACACCGCGATCCTCACCTTCTTCCAGCGCCGACAGCGCGCTTTTCTCTCCGAACATACTCGCGCCGCCTTCCACCAGTTTCGAGAAGCTGCCCCACATACCGGAGTCTGTTTCCGGAATGCCTCCCAGCTCTTGAACGCGATGGCTTAACAAGGTTGCGCGCTTTTGGTGTGATCGTTGTAAATCTGTCAAACCCGACGCGACTTGCGGTTGGTCCATTTTTTCAATGCACTGCTGGTAGGTTTCCACTGCCGCCAGTTCGTCTCGCAAAAATGCGTTGAGTTGTTCGATATCGGCATTCGTATCTTGACCACGCGTTTCCATATTACTTACCTCTCGGTGATTAGCTAACAATGGATGAAGCATTAATAGCCGGCATGCCACTCAAAAGGCATTGAGAGCCGGCAGTGCCCGGTGTTCTCCTTCTGATCATTTTCAAAGCAATACCTAGGCCACTGAGTCTCGTGTAAACTGCGGTTCTTTCGCATTGTGTATGGGTGCTTTGTACCGCTGAGCACAAGCCAAAACAGATTTCAGGAGAATTCTATGCAAACACCTTATGTTGCGGACCCCGCCCGTTACGAACAGCTGGATTATCGACGTTCCGGTCGCAGCGGCCTCGATTTGCCTGCCATCTCCCTGGGGCTCTGGCAAAACTTTGGCGGCACAGACCGGTTTGAAACGGGCCGTGCAATTTTGCGTCGCGCATTTGACCGAGGCGTGACCCACTTCGATCTGGCCAATAATTACGGACCTCCCTATGGATCAGCGGAGGAAAATTTCGGCCGCGTGCTCGCCACGGATTTTCACGCCCATCGGGATGAACTGGTCATCTCCACCAAAGCGGGCTACGACATGTGGCCGGGGCCGTACGGGAACTGGGGGTCGCGCAAATATCTCATAGCCAGCCTCGACCAGAGTCTGAAACGAATGGGCACGGACTACGTGGATATTTTCTATTCCCATCGCGTTGATCCGCGCACGCCTCTGGAAGAAACCATGGGCGCCCTGGATCACATAGTGCGACAAGGCAAGGCGCTTTATGTCGGCATATCGTCCTACTCGCCGGCCATGACCCGGCGCGCCTACGCAATTCTGCAAGAGCTGGGCACACCCTGCCTGATTCACCAGCCATCCTATTCCATGTTCAATCGCTGGATCGAAGATGAGCTGCTGGACACATTGGCCGAACTGGGCATGGGTTGCATTGCGTTTTCACCGCTCGCCCAGGGAATGCTCACCTCAAAGTACCTCAACAACCGCTTGGAAGATGCTCGCGCCAGCAAAGGTGGATCCTTCTCCGCAGAACTGCTGAAGCCGGACACCCTGGAACGCGTGCGCGCCCTCGACGCCATAGCAAAACGACGCGGCCAGACCCTGGCACAAATGGCGATTGCGTGGATATTGCGGGACCCGCGCGTCACCTCCGCGCTGGTTGGCGCACGCACAGTGGCACAGCTGGATGATTCTCTCGACGCCTTGCACAATTGCGAATTTTCCGCTGAAGAACTTGCAGAAATAAATCTTCACGCCGTGGATAGCGATGTGAACATCTGGCGCAGCTCGTCAGAGGCAACAGCAGGTTAACAACGGCAACATGACAAGCACCGGCATTCATATTGCAGTCTTTCCTCATCTGAGACTGAAGCCCAGCGACTTTAGAGGGGAGAATGACGATGCTTGCCTGTTTCCTATGGCTGGTGGTTGCAACCTTGTGCGTACAAGTACCCAACTTGCTGGGTATCCAGAATCAACATGAAGACGGGTTGCTCACTTTCGTTGATGCCCTAAAAATATCCCTGTTCACCGTGCCGGTCACCTTCACCGCCACGACCGGCTTTACGCTTTATTACGGGCGCGGTGATCAGTTCTTCAGTTACCCGGCCATGGTGATCTACGCGCACATTGCGGCGCTGGTGGTGGGAATATTGATTCAGGTATTTCTGCTGAAAGCCAAGCAAACCAATTTTATCGAGCTTTCCGGTTTAGGCATTTGCATCGCGGGGCTGCTGATTTCGATTTACAGCAAGGAAATTCTGGCGCTGATGAAAGGGTGATTACTTGGCAGGAAGGAATTTTTAACCCAATAAATTTTGGTTGTCGGGGTACATTTCCATCGAAGCTTTTATATATATCAACCGAGAGCACCGAAGGAGTTTGCCATCAGGCATAGACCTTTTGAAACCCTCGCGGCAGGGACGCCGCGGGGGAGCCACAGGGACGTGTTTATGCGTTTTCAAAAGGTCTATGCCTGATGGCAAACGTGTCGAAGCCCCAACCATAAACTCAAGCGCGGCTTTCATCCCCAGCACAACGGGTACTGAGTGAAGCCATGTTGCTCAGCGCCACCCGGTCGAGAACCTGAATCTCCTTTCCCTCAACCAAGAGAATCTTCAACTCCTGCATGCGGGTGAAAAGCCGGCTTACGGTTTCCAATGCAAGGCCCAAGTAATTGGCGATATCCGTCCGACTCATCGACAACCGGAATTTGTCGCCGGAGAGTCCGCGATTACGGTGACGAGTGGACACATTAAGGAGAAAAATGGCGAGGCGCTCATCAGCGGATCGCTTGCCCAACAGCAACAGTAGCTCCTGATCCTTGGTGAGCTCCTGACCCATCAACTGCAGCAGGCGTCGGCGCAGGCCTTTCACCTGAAACGTCAGGTCTTCCAGCATGTCGAACGGCACCTCGCACACACTTGAGGTTTCCAGCGCCCGAGCCGTGCAGCGATGCGTGTCGCCATGAATGCCGTCCAGCCCGACCAGCTCGCCGGGCAGCGCAAAACCGGTAATTTGCGCTTCGCCGTCGGCGGTAATGTAAGTGGTTTTGACGCTGCCCGAGCGGACCGCGTAGATGGAGTGCAGCGGATCCCCCGCGCGGAAAAGCAGGTCGCCCCGTTGCAGCGGCTTGCGCCGGCGAATGATGTTGTCCAGCAGATCGATGTCAGCTTCCGCCAAACCAATTGGCAGGCACAGTTCCTTGAGGTCGCAGCTGTTGCACGCGGCCCTCAAACTGGAGAAAGTGACAATGTTATCCCCCATGAAACGCCTCTCTTTTAGCTCGCCCAGTAAAGCAAGCTCGTGGGTGAACTGGTGTACTGCCTCAAACTAAACAACACAATCAGAGCCAGTCAAATCGCAGACGATCTGACTGACTCCCTGCGGGCGCCGCGCTGATAATGCTGTTTAGTTTAAGGCAGCACACGGGCAATTATAGCCGGTATGGCTTGAAAAAGGGGCAAGGAAAATACCTGCCCCAAGCCTCTTAAAGGCTTGAGAGTGGCAAATTCAGGAAAAGATCAATGCTGATGTGTGGCGGGCGGCTCGGACTGATGATTTTGGAGAGAATGCTCCTGCGGAGAATGGTGGTGAGGCGCATGGTCGGCGTGGGGCAACGCGGCATAGATGGTCCAGACGCCGAGCACCAGCAGGAGAATTCCCATAGCCGGGCGTGTTGCCGGCAGGGTACGCAACGCGGTGGAAAATGCGGTGCCGGTTAACAGTAACGCCGGTAGGGTTCCCAGTCCGAATGCCGCCATCAGTTGCGCACCTTGAGCCGGGCCGGGAACCGTCAGCGTGTAAGCCAGCGCGGTATACACCAGACCGCAGGGCAGCCAGCCCCAGAACAACCCGAGCGCCACAGCCTGCCAGGGCTTGCGCACCGGCAACAATGGACGGTAAAGCGGGCTGATACGCCGCCACAGCCCCAGACCGAGCCGCTCAATGGCGGACATGGTACGCAGCACGCCGGTCAAATGCAGGGCGAGCAAAATCATCAGCACCCCCACCGCCATGCGGGCGTAACCCAGAACCTGCGCCAACTGGGCGTCCGGCAGAATCGTGCTGAGGGAACCGACCAGGGCGCCGGCCAGCGCGTAGCTACCTATGCGGCCACCGTTGAACAACAGGTGATAGCCAATCAATACCAGTGGCCGGCTGCGAACCTCAGCAGGCAGGGATATGGACAGCGCACCTATGATGCCGCCACACATGCCCCCGCAGTGCAGGCTGGACAGCAGCCCCAGCAGAAATACCGTGACGAGCGCTTCAAGCATCAGGTGCGCTCGCTGGCGTCTGCTGGCTCAGATGGCGGACTCTTGCGCTTGCGGTTGGACGGCCTGTCCTCTTCATTGAAGATGCTGTAAGCCGGGCCTTCCAGGTCGTCAAACTGATCGTGTTTCATGGCCCAGAAGAAGGCTGCCGTGGCCACTGCCAGCAACACCAGGCTCAGCGGAATCAGCAGAAAAATGATGTTCATAGGCTTGAACTCCTTCGGGAGAAATCAGCGGGGTCGCGTCGGCGTGTTCGTCGCCGGCAAAATGGTTGAGACGCATCGCGTTGAGCACTACCAACAGCGAGCTGGCGGACATGCCAATGGCTGCCAGCCAGGGTGTCACCCAGCCCAATGCCGCCAGCGGCAAGATGAGCACATTGTAGCCCACGGCCCAGCCGAGGTTCTGTTTGATAACCGCGAGGGTGCGCTGGGCGTGGGTCATGCTCAGGGGCAACAGGTTGAGGTTGCCACCCAGCAACAGGGCATCGGCGTGCTGCCGAGTGAGATCTGCACCGCTGGACAGAGCGACGCTCAGATGCGCCGCGCCCATCACCGGGCTGTCATTAATGCCGTCACCCATCATCAACACGATGCGGTCATCCGCTTGCAATTGTTTCACATAGGCCAGTTTGGCGGCAGGATCGCAGTCGGCACGCCAGGCATCAATACCGAGAATTCCCGCCACCCGCTCCACCGCACGGGGCTGATCACCACTCACGAGGTGCAGGCGTATGCCTTGGGCTTTCAGCTGTGCGGCCGCGGTTTTGGCGGTGTCGCGAAGCCGTTCCTGCAACAGGAACCAGGCTACGGGGCCGACATCGTCCGAAAGCAAAATAGCGCTGTGGCCGGCAGCTGGTGTAGCAAGCACGTCGGCGGACCACGCAAAGTCCGCCCGGCCCAGCTTGTAACTCACGCCAGCGACCTGACCCTGCAGCCCCTTCGCGGTCTCGGATACCACATCGACGGCGGTCAATGACGTTTCCACATGAGCAAAAGCCTGGGCGAGGGGATGCTCGGAAAAACGCTCCAGAGAAGCAGCCACAGCCAAAGCTCGTTCCTGATCCACACCGTCCCGCAGCATGATGACGCGGTCCAGCTGCCAGTCACCGTCGGTCAATGTGCCGGTCTTGTCGAACACCACGTCGGTAATGTGCGCCAGGGTTTCCAAACTGTTGTCACCGGTCAGGTAAAATCCGCGACCCGCCAACGTTGAACCGGACGCCGCAGCCGCCGCTGAGGTGGCCAGGGTCAACGCACAGGGACAGCTGGCCACCAAAAGTGCCACCAAAACCCAGATAGCGCGACTCGGGTCTACCAATAACCAAATCGCTCCAATCGCCACTGCACTGAGCAGCAGCCGGCCGATAAACCAGCCTGCGAGGTTGTCCGCCATGCGCGCCAACCGGGGCTTGCGGCTCTGGGCCAATGCCTGCAAATGCTGGATGCGGGCAAAAACGGTGTTGACGCCGGCAGCTTCCACCCGCAGCGTCAGCGGACTGCTGCCGTTGATGCTACCGGCGAGTACGCGGCTGCCCAGGGTTTTTTCCTGGGGCAGGCTTTCCCCGGTCAAAAAGCTCTCATCCGTATGGCTGTGACCGGCGCTGACGATGCCGTCCGCCGGCACCGTCATACCCGCTTTAACCAACACACGGTCACCGGGCTGCAAGGCGCTCAGGGGCACCCGCGTAATGACTGAATCCGAAGTTTCGCCGGGCGCGCCATCGTCATCAGCGGCATCGTTGAAGCGCAGGGCACTCACCGGCGTATACCGACCCAGGCGGTCATTGCGGGCGGCAGCGCGGTGGCGCACCAGCATCTCCAGAAAACGACCGATGCTGATAAAGAACACAAACATGGCGACGGACTCGAAATAGACTTCGCCGCCCATGGTGAAGGTGGCCACAGCACTGGCAGCAAAGGTAATCAGAATCGCCAGGGAGACCGGCACATCCATAGTCAGCTCATTGGTGATTTTTTTACCGCGTTTGCCGTCAATGCTCACGTCATCACTGGTGAAACAGGCGCGCACACTGCGCCAGGCGGAGGCGTGGAACGGCCAGGCAGCGTAAGTGACTACGGGAATGGCCACCAGCAAGCTGGTCCAGCGCAAGAAGGTTTCAATGGCGGGGTCCATGTCGTCGCCCACGCCAAAGTAGAGGCCGACGGCGTACATCATCGCCTGCATGGCACCAAGGCCTCCCACCGCCAGACGGCCAATGGCTGCTTTGCGCTCGCGGCGGCAGCGGGTCTGCAGGTCGTCGGGCTGGCGCACCCGGGCCTGATAACCCAATGCTGCCAGCTCCCGCACACAATCCGCCAGAGCGTAGCTGTCGCTTTGCCAGTGCAGCAGCAATTCATGGGTGCTGAGGTTGAAGCGGGCGGAAACCACCCCCGGTTGGCGATGCAGGTGCCGCTCGATCAGCCAGCCGCAGGCGGCGCAGGTGACGCCGTCAATCTGCAGAATGGCGCTCACGCCGTCACGTTTCTGGTGAACCCAGGGCTGCTCCAGCTCGGCACTGCTCAGGTTGTCCGCCTGGGCCAGAACCTGTTCAAGTTCCTCTGCATTGGGTTTGGCGGCACTGGCAAAACGCTGGCGGTAGTAATCTTCCAAACCGCCCATAACGATGGTTTCCGCCACCGCCTGACAGCCGGGGCAGCACATGGCGCGCTGCTCGCCGAGGATAGTGACGCTGTAGCGCCCACCTTCAAGGTTGGCTTCGCCACAGTGGAAACAGGCCGCATCGGTAGACATCATGGGTCACTCACACAAGCTTCAGCTAAGGGCCGCTACGGCCCAATACCAGCCCCTGTTGTTGGGGCTCCCGCCAAGTCGCCTCCAGCCGCCAGCGCGCGGCCGGCTCGGCAGCGGCGGGCGTCAACACCACCAACCAGCGTCCATCAATGGCAGCAGGCGCGTTGCTGCCAAGGGTGCCGCTGTAGTGGTGCGGCGCTTGCGAATCCGCCGGCAGCGCCACGGCAAAATCCTTGTCCGCCTGAGTGGGGTGACGGAACAGCATGGTGAGCTCGGCCGGCGCATCAAATCCTTTTGCCAACCCTGCAGCCGGCAACTGCACCTGCAACTGGCCGTCTTTAATGGGAGGCAACTCCGCCCGAACACCCAGCTGGTCCGCCAGGTCCAGCTCCGCCAGCGCGGTGTTAATAGTGACGCCCACACGGTAATAGTCCCCGGTCACCAGTGAATCCTGGTTGGTCACTGCCAGATAGATGGTAAAAGCGCAGCCTATGACCGCGGCACCGGGGATGCCGATCAGCACCCAGGGCCAGAACTGCTTGTACCAGGGCGGCACGTCGGCAGGGGATTGCTTCCGATTGACCGATGTCATTCATTCACCTTTTGGTTGAGGTAGAGGTTCATTAGCATTCACGTCTTTACCAGTCACGCCTTTGTTGTCACCGCGCAAAAAGATAGTTCGCACCCGTAGCCCGGATGGAGTGCAACGGAATCCGGGGCAATCCGGGACAGCCAGCGGCAGATCTTCCCGGATTGCGTTGCACTCCATCCAGCTACAAATTTACGTGGCCACCAGCGAATTCCGTCACCTTTAAAACGGCCCTATAAACTGCGCTTTTTCACGGGTTTCCAGGCCTTTTTCCTGACCGGCAGAATCCGTGGCTTCAATGTGAAAGTGGAAGGTGGTGGCAGCGACTTTCAGATCGTCCACAGGAATGCGCACGCGAATCGGCACGGATGCCACCTTGCCGCCGGCAACGGAGATGCGGGTTTCACTGGCAATCTCGGCATGGGGATAATCCTGCAGCGTCAGTTGATATACGTGGTCGAATTCATCCTTGTTCAACACCTTGATGGTATAGACGTTTTCCACCATTTCGCCGGCTTCCGGGTCGCTAACCATGCGGTAGAGCACATTGCGGTCGCGAATAACATCCAGCCCTAATGGCGTGCGCAGATAAAGCGCACCCATAAAGCCGCCGAGCAGCAGGGTCAGCAAAATAGCGTATACAACAATGCGCGGACGGATGACCCGAGTGGTTTTATGTTCCAGGGCATTTTCCGTGGTGTAGCGAATCAGCCCCTTTTCATAGCCCATCTTGTCCATCACCTGATCGCACACGTCAATACACGCGGCACAGGCAATGCACTCCAGCTGCAGGCCATCGCGGATATCAATGCCGGTGGGACACACTTGCACGCATAAAGTACAGTCGATGCAGTCACCCAGCTCCAGCGCCTGCAGATCGGCCTCGCGTTTGCGTGCGCCGCGGGATTCGCCGCGCTCGGTATCGTAGGAAATAATCAGCGTATCCCGATCGAACATCGCCGCCTGGAAGCGACCGTAGGGGCACATGTGAATACAGACCTGCTCCCGCAGCCAGCCGGCGTTGCCATAGGTGGCAAAACCATAGAAGAGTACCCAGAAGGTTTCCCAGCCCCCGAGCTGCCAGCCAATCAGGTTGGCGGTAAGGGTGGTAATAGGCGTGAAATAGCCAACAAAGGTCACGCCAGTCGCAAAGGCAAACACCAGCCAGAGGCTGTGCTTAGCAGTTTTGCGCAGCACCTTTTCCGGGTTGAGCGGCATTTGGTCCAGCTTGATGCGCTTGTTGCGGTCGCCCTCGGTAATGCGCTCCATCCACAGGAAGACTTTGGTCCACACCGTCTGCGGGCAGGCATAGCCGCACCAGAGGCGGCCTGCTATGGCCGTGACAAAAAACAGGGTCAACGCCGCCAACACCAACAGCCAGGCGAGGAAGATGAAGTCCTGGGGCCACAGGATCAAACCGAACAGGTGAAATTTGCGCTCGGGCAAGTCAAACAGAATCGCCTGACGTCCATTCCACTGCAGCCACGGCAACCCATAGTAGAGCCCGAGCAGCGCCCAGGCCGAAATCAGCCGCAGGTGAGCAAACAACCCGGTGCTCCAGCGCGGGTAGACTTTCTTGCGTTTGGCGTAGGGCGAGAACTGCTCGACCTGGGGATCTTGCAACTCGACAACGGGAATTTGGGCGGATGTAGCGGATGACTTACTGGCTGAACTGGACATGAACGCGTTGGGGTAACCTCTTGCTGCAGGGCCGGCAGTACCGGCCCTGGAAATTGACATCATTGGTACCTGTTGAATTTCACACTGTGCGCTTAGCGCACCAAATCCTCCTCGGCCGGGCTGGCAGCGCCAGCGGACAGGCTGTAAATATAAGCCGCTACCAGGTGCACCTTATCCTCGCCCAATAAATCCTTGTGGGCGGGCATGTGGCCGGTGCGCCCCCGGGTGATGGTTTGGTAGAGCTTGTCTTCGCTGCCGCCGTGCAGCCAAATCTTGTCCGTCAGGTTGGGCGCGCCTAGCAAGGTGTTGCCGGTGGCATCAACGCCGTGACAGGCGGCACAGAATCCCGCGAATTTCTCCGCACCCGCGGCGGCTTTGGCGGAGTCCACGTTGTAGCCATTCAGGTTGCGGATGTGAGCAATCACTTCGTATACGCCATCCGTCCCCAGTGCGGCACCCATGGGCGGCATGGTGCCGTTGCGGCCGTACATGATGGATTCCTTGATCTTGTCCGCACTGCCGCCGTACAGCCAGTCGTCATCCGCCAGGTTGGGGAAGCCGGGCACGCCGCGGGCGTCGGAGCCGTGGCACTGGGCACAGGAGTTCAGGAACAGGCGCTGACCGACGCGAATGGCATCGCTGTTCTGGCTCAGAGCTTCCAGGTCCGTTTGCGCGAATTCCTCGAACATGGCGCCGTATTGCGCATCTGCGTTGTCCAACTCCTGTTGGTATGAAGCCAGCTGCGTCCAGCCCAGGCTGCCTTTGTAGTTGCCCAGGCCGGGGAACAGCACCAGGTAACCCACTGCGAAGATCAGCGTCAGATAAAACATCCACAACCACCAGCGCGGCAGCGGCTTGTTGTATTCGGTGATGCCATCCCAGCTGTGGCCCGTGGTGTCGTCGGCCTTGCCTTCGGTGGGGCGCGCGGTGACACGCAGCAACCACCAGATGCCGAACAGGTTGGCGACCGTGAACGCAATTATCCAGCCGCTCCAAAAACTACTCATTGCTGTCGATCTCCTGCTGATCCTGTTTTTTAGCGTGCTCTTGCCCACCGCTGTTCGCGGCGTCTTCGCGGTTGTCTTCCAGCGGCAGTTGCGCCGCTTCTTCAAACGCATTCTTGCGTTTGCCACTCCAGGCCCACAGCCAAATGCCGATGAACATCAGCAACAGCACCAGGGTCAGAATGCCCAAAAATGTTCCACTGACCACAGTCTATCCTCGCGGTTGAGATGGCAGATAAGTGCCGAGGGATTGCAGATATTCCACCACGGCGTCCAGTTCGGTCTTGCCCGCAACGGCTTGCTGGGCATTGGCAATGTCTTCGTCGGTGTAGGGCGTACCGAGGGTGCGCAGTACTTCCATCTTGCGGGCGGTGTCCTCGCCGGTCAGCACGTTGCTGGCGAGCCACGGGTACGCTGGCATGTTGGATTCCGGCACCACTGTGCGCGGGTTGATCAGGTGGACCCGGTGCCAATCGTCACCGTAGCGGCCACCCACTCGCGCCAGGTCCGGCCCGGTGCGCTTGGAGCCCCACAGGAACGGGCGGTCGTAAACAAATTCACCGGCAACGGAATAGTGGCCGTAGCGCTCGGTTTCGCTGCGGAATGGGCGAATCATCTGTGAGTGACAGCCAACACAGCCTTCGCGAATGTAGATATCGCGCCCTTCCAGTTCCAGCGCCGAATAGGGCTCCATGCCGGCAACCGCCTCGGTGGTTTCCGGGTGGAACATCAGCGGCACTATCTGCACCAGGCCGGCGACACTGATCACCAGGAACACCAGCACGCCCAGCAGAATGGTATTTTTTTCGACTAATTCGTGTTTCATCGCATCAACTCCTAAAACGCTGGCGCGGCATCGGTGGTGGTTTCAGGCGTGTCGTCCGGCTCGGATTCCTGCTCGGTGGCCCATACGGTTCTGGCTACGTTATAGGCCATGATGAACATGCCACCCAGGAACAACATGCCACCCATCCAGCGCACTACGTAGTAGGGGAAGTTCGCCTGCACGGACTCCACGAAGCTGTAGGTCAAGGTGCCGTCGTCGTTGACCGCGCGCCACATCAAGCCCTGGTTGATACCCGCCACCCACATGGCGACGATATAAAGCACCACGCCAATGGTGGAGACCCAGAAGTGCACGTTGATCAGGCTGATGCTGTGCATTTTCGCCTTGCCGAACAGCGGCGGAATCAGCGCATAGAGCGACCCAATGGTAATCAGCGCCACCCAGCCGAGCGCGCCCACATGGACGTGGCCGATGGTCCAGTCCGTGTAGTGGGACAGGGAGTTAACCGTCTTGATCGACAGCATGGAGCCTTCAAATGTGGCCATGCCGTAGAACGCCAGGGCCACCACCATAAACTTGAGAATGGGGTCCGTGCGCAGCTGGTGCCAGCCGCCCTGCAGCGTCAACATGCCATTGATCATGCCGCCCCAGGAAGGCGCAAGCAGTACGATGGAGAACACCATGCCCAGAGATTGCGCCCAATCCGGCAGGGCGGTGTAGTGCAGGTGGTGCGGGCCAGCCCACATATAGATGGAGATCAGCGCCCAGAAGTGTACGACCGACAGCCGGTAGGAATAGATCGGCCGGCCAACCTGCTTGGGAATGAAGTAGTACATCATGCCGAGGAAGGCGGCGGTCAGGAAAAAGCCCACCGCGTTGTGCCCCCACCACCACTGCACCATGGCGTCCACGGTACCGGCATAGGCGGAGTAGGATTTGCCCAGAGTCACCGGCAGCGCGGCGTTGTTGACGATGTGCAGTACCGCAATGGTGATGATGAACGCACCATAGAACCAGTTGGCCACATAAATGTGGGAGACCTTGCGAATGATGATGGTGCCGAAGAACACGATGGCGTAAGCCACCCACACCAGCGTCAGCAGAATATCGATCGGCCACTCCAGCTCGGCGTATTCCTTACTGCTGGTCCAGCCCATGGGCAGGGTGATGACCGCGGCAACCAGTACAACCTGCCAGCCCCAAAAGGTGAACGCCGCCAGGCGCGGCGCAAACAGGGTGGTGTGACAGGTGCGCTGCACAATGTAATAGGAGGTGGCGAACAGCGCGGAACCGCCAAACGCAAAAATAACCGCGTTGGTGTGCAGGGGGCGCAAGCGACCGTAACTCAACCAGGGGATGTCGAAGTTGAGCGCCGGCCACGCCAGCTGGGCGGCAATCAGTACACCGACGGCCATACCGACGATGCCCCAGACAATGGTCATGATGGCAAACTGCTGAACAACCTTATAGTTGTATGCGCTGTGAGCTGCAGGAGGTTGGGGTGTTTCTGACATGGAGCTGATTCCGTGACGTAGTGGTGACTGGATTCGACGGCCGTGCCGGCCTTGTTCACTGGTATTCGCTCAGAAGCGAGCCTCGCAAGCGAGACATGGCCTCCAGAGAGTTAACTCCAGGGCTGGCTCGGTGGCTTCTAGTCGGGTTGGTTCCGCGATTCTGGGCTTTGGAGAGGACTACCAGCGTCTATTGTCCGGTACTCGGACTCTGCCATGCTTGATCTGGATCAAGGTTGGTCGCGAATTAGGCAATTTTGGGGGTTTTGGTGGGGCTGGCTGGACAGGTTCATTGGACGGGCCTTCGCGATCACTGCTGTTTCAGACCGCAACCTATTTAACGCGCTTCAAGTAGCGCCTCTGCGCGTTCCCGTCATAAATCTTTCGCACAACAGCGTTCCGCTAGCCTAGAGAGCCTGGGCGTGGGAGAAACGGGTACGAGTACGCGGGTTGTCTCTACACTCCATTGAATAAACCGTTTATGCCGCTCTAAGCGGTGTGGCGGAGCGAGTGAATACGACCTATAATAAGCCCTAAATATTGGTCCTAAATGGGGGCTTTATGCGCCAAGTTCTAGCTGATTTCTCTGTGAGTATCTCAGAATTAAAAAAAAACCCGTCGTCACTGCTGTCGCAGGCCAGTGGCTCACCAATTGCCATTTTGAATCACAACAAACCAGTGGCTTACCTGGTTCCTGCTGATACCTATGAGGCTCTGATGGACATGATTGAAGACTATGAGCTAGCTAAACTCGTTGAGGAGCGTTTAGGCGAGAAGGAGCAGGCCGTTTCGGTGTCTTTGGATGACTTATAAGCTCAAGTTCCTGCCAGCTGCCCTAAAAGAGTGGAAGAAACTGGGAGGACCGGTTAAAAGCCAGTTCAAGAAAAAGTTGGCGGCAAGGCTCGAAGCCCCTGGAGTCCCGGCGGATAAATTAAGTGGATACGAATCAGTTTATAAAATCAAGCTGCGATCGGCCGGCTATCGACTAGCCTACGAAGTGGTTGACGACGAACTGATTGTATATGTCCTGGCGGTTGGAAGACGGGATAAGAGCAAAGTGTACTCTGCACTCAAAGGTCGAAAATAGTGGCGCATTAGAATCCACATAATCGGGTGATGACTACGCCTGGTTGCCACCATACATTGCCAATGACAGGGAGTTTTTTCTCAAGACAATTATTCCCAGCCGCAAGGCCACCAGAAAATTTTAGGGGGATAGCATGACCAAGATCAAATTTAACTCGGCAGAGCAAGAGCTACTGGACGCCTATGAGGCCGGAGAGTTCGAATCGGACTTAGATGCGCAGCGCCGGCAGATCTAACCAAGTCAGCGGAAGCAAACGTTCAAGAAAGACAAGCGCATTAATATTCGGATCTCTAGTCGGGATCTGGAAGCACTTCAGCGCCGGGCGTTGGAAGAAGGGCTTCCGTACCAATCCCTGGTATCAAGTGTTTTGCATAAGTATGTTTCTGGCGGGCTTAGGGATATCACTGCTAGCAAGTCTGGCTAGCGGACGCGTGTGGAATGCGCGTTTTTGTTTGTGTGCGGTGTCTCGTTAGCACCATCTGAGAGGCAGTAATTGGCGCTGGTACGCTCCTGTCGTAAATCCTCTACATAAAAAGCCACTTTACATCAGCCTCCAGAGCCTTGGAGAAATGTCTACACGTCGACATAACTCCGGTGATGCCACCAAACGAGCGGTAAGCCATTGTTTTTAAGCGAGTTTCCGACGAAACCGACTAGCGGATTATATTTACGCGTACACATTTCCGCGGTCAGGCCAACCTGCACCTCCTGCAACTTATTGATTTGGCGCCAGAAAACGGTAATATCGACTAAAATGGCGCTGGATATGACTATGCGGGTTATGTTCACGCGTCCGTTGAATAAACTGTTGTACATAACCGCTTCGCGGTGGAGGGGATGCTTCAAGTAAG
>CAYQQJ010000021.1:0-58369 GCA_964419935.1 uncultured Cellvibrionaceae bacterium | reverse complement strand
AGTGCAAGTGTTCACCATGCGCCGGAATGAGCGTTCACGTTCGCCAGAATACGCAGTTAGCTTGCAGCTGGTCTTCATTGAAAGATATCCATTCATCCTCCTTAGATGTTGTGTACGTTACATTTGTGATAATTTCCCTTCTTCGGATAGAAATACAGTGCCGACATCATTGGTTAGAGAGAACGCTGGTCCCTCTGTGGTGGCACTAATCCCCCTGTTTGAACATGATTGATACAGGCGTTCAGATGCTTCACGTTACATGACATGACACGGAGGGGGGGCGAAGTTAATGGAGTGGCCTAGGGTGAAAGTCGTTAGAAGGGCGATAAGGGGTCGGTTTATCATTTTCTCATCCTTGAGCTTATGTTCTCGTTCCTCACTTTTATACCACATTCAGCAGCGTGCTGGGCAACTGGATATTTTGGGATGTGTGATACGAATCCCGGAATTCTAGTGATGGGCTGCTGCAGCGGGTAGACGATCTTCCCTTCTTCAATCTACCCAAGGAGATTATGAACGATTTCGAACTCGGCAGTTGTGCGAATGAACTTAAAAAGTCCTACCCCGAAGCGGGTCGGCGCTAAAACCACCTGAAAGCGGTGTTAAGAGCCGTGCGAAACCCGAACTTTGGGTTAAAAGAGGCGTCGCCACCAAGCACTGTTGTAGGTGACAAGAAGCCTCCAATTGTCAGTATCCGAATCTTAAATCCCCGAATTGATAGAGGTAAACCGCTTCACCAAAGCCTGAGTGGATGAATCCCAATCGCCGGGAACGTCGGTGGTATCAATGGCGTCCGCCACATGCACACCCAATAACTTGCCTAGCTCCACGCCCCACTGATCGTAAGAGTTGATGTTGAGCAATACACCCAAGGTATAAACCTTGTGCTCATAAGCCGCGATCAATGCGCCCAGCGTTTCCGGCGTTAATTCTTCCATCACGATGGTGCTGCTTGGGCGGTTACCTGGGTGAACCTTATGAGAAGCGAGAACCGCGATATCGCCATCTTTGTCGCTCATCCCTTGCGCGCGCAATTCCGCTTCTGCCGTAGCTTGATCACGCCCGGTGAGAAGCGCCTGGCTTTGTGCCACGCAATTGGCAAACAGAAACTTGTGCTGGTGAGCCAGAGGGTGGTGCGCTTTGAGGGTGGCGATGAAATCGATCGGAATCAGCGTGGTTCCCTGATGCAGTAACTGGTGGAACGAGTGCTGGCCATTGGTCCCTTCAGTGCCCCATACAATCGCGCCGGTTTGATAACCAATTTTTTCGCCATCGCGGGTCACACTCTTGCCGTTGCTTTCCATTTCCAATTGCTGCAAATAAGCGGGCAGAAATTGCAGGTGGTGGGCATAAGGCAGAATTGCCTGGGTCTGACAGCCCCGGAGCTCGGTGTACCAGAACATCAGTAACCCCATCAGCACCGGCAGGTTTTTCTCAAGGGGCGCCTCTGCAAAATGGTTGTCCATCGCCTCGGCACCTGCACGCAGGCGGTTGAAATTATCCATGCCCACAGCAAAGGCAATTGGCATACCGATGGCTGACCAGAGCGAGTAGCGGCCGCCCACCCAGTCCCAGATCGGGTAAACATTTTCTGCCGCGATGCCAAACTCCACGGCTTTTTCTACCTTGGATGAAATGGCGACGAAATGTTTGGCGAGATCCTGTTGCTTGCAACCGGCGTCCAGCATCCACTGGCGCGCTGACAACGAGTTTTCCAAGGTTTCCAGCGTGGAAAAGGATTTGGAGGCAACCAGAAACAGCGTGCTCGCCGGGTCCAGCGTGTTCAGCAAGTCGTGCAGCTCCGCGCCGTCGATGTTGGCCACGAAATGCACTTGGACATGGCCGCTGTGGAATGGCGTCAGCGCCTTGGTCACCATGCGCGGGCCCAGGTCCGAACCGCCAATGCCGATGTTCACCACATCGGTAATTTTACCGCCCTGATAGCCCAGCCAGTCTCCGCTATGCACGGATTCGATGAGCTTCTCCATGCGCGCCAGGGTTTCCGCAACCTGTTTGTGTTCATTGGTTCTGGGGGCGCCGGTGTGGCGCAGGGCTGTGTGCAGTGCCGGACGGTCTTCCGTATTGTTGACGTGGTCGCCGCGCAGCAGGGCTTTGATGGCACCCTTCAAATTGGCCTGATCTGCGACACTGATCAGCGACTTGAGGACGTCATCATCAATGTGGTTTTTCGAGTAATCCAGCTCCAGTCCCGCAGCCGCGACGGTATAACGTGCAGCGCGATTAGCGTCATTGGCAAACTCCTGAACCAGAGTTTTTGCTTGCCAGGCGGCGCGGTGGGCTTCCAGGTCTGCCCAGTTCTCGTACATTTCCGATAGGGTTTTAGCAGGCATCTGTCTCTCTCTTCAGTCATTGAAAGGATGGAGTCGCTCGGCCGTCACGCAGGTCGAGTCAGCTATTGCAGCGGTTACAGGTTCAACTTTGGCTTAGAAACAAAGCGGATCAGTAAACGCGTTGTGCGGCAAAGTCAGCCAGTTCGGCCATGGCGGTACGGTGGCGGTTGTTCGGCAACTGCAGCAGCAGAGCCTTGGCTTTTTCGACGTGATCCACGGCGAGGGCACTGGTATATTCCAGGGCACCACATCCGGTCACGATGGCAACAATCTGCTCCATTTTATCAAGACCACCATTGCGGATAGCCTGTTCAACCAGCTGAGCATCGTCTGCCGCAGCATGCCGCATACTGTAAATGAGTGGCAAGGTAGGCTTGCCTTCGGCCAGGTCGTCGCCAATGTTCTTGCCCAGGGCTTCACTGTCTCCCTGGTAATCCAGTACATCGTCCACCAATTGGAAAGCAACGCCCAAATGGTAGCCATACTGCGTTACCGCGCGGCGCTGCGCCTGGTCAACACCGGCCAGGACCGCAGCGGTCTCGCAGGCGGACTCAAACAGTGCAGCAGTTTTCTTGTGGACCACGGTGAGATAATTCGCCTCTGTCACCGCGGGATCCTTGGCATTGACCAGCTGCTGCACTTCGCCCTCCGCCACCACGTTGGTGGTGTTGGCAAGGATGGCCATGATATCAGTGTCCCCAATGGCGACCATCATCTGGAATGCGCGGGAATAGAGAAAATCGCCCACCAGTACGCTGGGCGCATTGCCCCATTGGGCATTGGCGGTGGGTCTGCCGCGACGCAGGTCGGAGACATCAACCACATCGTCGTGTAGCAAGGTTGCGGTGTGAATGAATTCGATAATCGCGGCAAGGTCGAGGTGCTGGCGGCCGGTATAGCCCAGGCAATTGCTGGTTAACAGCACCAGTAGGGGGCGCAGGCGTTTGCCGCCAGCGTCCACAATATAGTGGCCGATGTTTTCTACCAGGCCTACATCGGAGTGCAACTGGCGGATGATGAGCTGGTTAACAGCGTCAAAGTCAGTGGCAACAGCTTGTTGAAATGGCAGCA
Organism: uncultured Cellvibrionaceae bacterium; assembly: GCA_964419935.1. Lineage (GTDB taxonomy): Bacteria > Pseudomonadota > Gammaproteobacteria > Pseudomonadales > Cellvibrionaceae > CAYQQJ01. The sequence goes on along the minus strand of CAYQQJ010000021.1, from coordinate 54,947 downwards.
TGGACACTTTAGACCGAATGCAGAAATTGAGGAGAGGGGATGCTAGGCGGCGCCTTCTTCGCTGTCAAGTCGCGCCGCCGGGACAGCCTTGCGCGGATAATGGCTATTTCATTCACGATTCGTGCTTTTCCGGCACTCGTGCGCCCCGGGTGCGTTCAACAAAAGGCAAATTAAGGTGTAGCGCCGCCTTGGCCACAATATGGGCGCTGACGGGTGCAGCGATAAACAGGAAGATGGCAATCAGCAATTCGTGCAGGCTCAGAACGCCGTGTTGTGTGCTGAAAAAAACCATTGAGCCGATAATGATACCACCCACACCCAGAGTGGTCGCCTTGGTCGGTCCATGCAAGCGCATGTAGAAATCAGGCAGACGTGCCAGGCCAATGGAGCCCACCAGCGCAAAGGCTGAACCGAGCAGCAGGCATAGACAAATAATAATTTCAGTGGCGGTGGACATTACATGTTCCTCAACTTTTCAGCTCTCGGCATCTCATTGCTAACTACGATGGCTCAACACGGGTCATTCAATGATGTCGCCGCGCAGCAAATATTTGGACAGAGCGACAGTGCCAACAAAGCCCATTACCGCGATCAGCAGCGCCGCCTCGAAGTAAAGGGTGGAATTCTGGTAAATACCAAACAGGACCAAAAGCGCAATGGCATTGACGTACATGGTGTCCAGCGCCAGGATGCGATCCGGAATGGATGGCCCTGCCGCCAGGCGCCACAGGTTTAGCGCCATGGCGACGCCGATGGTAAATAAAGCGATGGGCAAAACGGTTTCAATCACTCGAATATCTCCTTGAGGGGAGCTTCATAACGCTGTTTTATCTCGGCTATGGCGGCGTCTATATCCTCCACGTGCAACGCGTGGACTACCAACTGGGTTCTCTCCGCGTTCAAATCCGCGGAAACGGTGCCCGGTGTCATGGTAATGGTGTTGGCCAGAATGGTAATGGTGAAATCCTGCCGAATGTCGAGAGGGATCACCATAAACGCGGGGCGTAAGCGCTTTCTTGGGCCAAGCACCAGAACAGCCACCTGAAAATTAGCGATGACCACATCGACCAGCACCGTACAGATAAACTTCAGGGCCAATCCGGGGTTGCGGATGATCATCGATTGCGGCCAGAAGGACTGCGTGAAATATGGAATGGCCCACGCAAGAAATGCCCCCAGGACTACCTGGCCTGTGGCTGTGCTGTTGACCAACAGCAGCCACAGACCCCACATGAACAAGCTGAGAATCGCGTGGGGAAACCATTGGCGTTGAGGAGGCTCAGCTACTGGTTGTGCCTGTTTGCCCGAGTTGACGTCGTGGCTCATGGTCAGTCTCCTTGCACTACAGTGTGATTGAGGACCGCCTGAATATAAGCATCTGGATTCATGATCTGGGCCGCCAGAGCATCGGTATACTGGATGACATGGTTGCCCCAGACTGCCAGCGCCGGACCTGTGGCGAGCAGTGCCAGCATCGCGCCCAGCGCCCACCGGTCCGCCGGGTGCGCCTGGGCCAAAGGTTCACCGCCTCGCCAGAAAATGGTACTGCCACTGCGACTGAGCGCCGTGAGCGCCGCCAGGCTGCCGAGCAGTACTGCGGCCCACAGCCACGCCGCTTGGCTGCCGGTACCGGCAGCCGCTTTCAACAGCAGAGCCTTGCCAACAAACCCACTCAGGGGCGGCAGCCCGACCACGCTGATGGCGGCGGCAAAGAAGACGATGCCCAGCAGCACTGGTTGACGCAGGGCTGGACCCGCGTCGATGCAGTCCGCCAATTTTCCGCGTTGACGCCCGATGGTGTCGGACAGCAGGAAAAGCCCGCCGCAAACCAGGGTTGAATGGATCAAATAGTAGATAGTGGCACTCAGCGCCGCTTCCGTATGCAGGGCGACGCCGGCTACCAGAGTACCGACGGAGATTATCAGCAAATAGGCGATTTGCGTGGCCAGATCCCGTGCGGCCAGTGTGCCAATGAAACCTAATACCAGAGTTGCCAAAGCCGCCGGCCACAGCCAGGGCAGCGCGAGATTGGCGATGCTGGCGGCGGTATCACCAAAGATCAGCGGATACACGCGGATGATGCTGTAGACCCCTACCTTGGTCATAACGGCAAACATGGCGGCGACCGGCGCGCTGGTCGAGGCATAGGCTCGCGGTAGCCAGAAGTAGAGCGGAAGTAGTGCGGCCTTCAGCGCGAACACCAAAAGCAGCAACAAGGCGGCCGTGGCAACCAGGGGTGCATTGGCCGGTTCAAGGTTGGCCACTCGTGCAGCCATATCCGCCATGTTGAGTGTGCCGGTCAAGCCGTAAAGCATGGATACGGCAATGAGGAACAGACTGGAGCCGACCAGGTTGAGCGTGACATAGTGCAATCCTGCGCGGGTGCGGTCGGGGCCGCCACCGTACAACAGCATGGCGTAGGACGACAGCAGCAGTACTTCGAAGAACACGAACAGGTTGAACAGATCGCCGGTAAGAAATGCGCCGTTCAAACCCATCAATAAAAAATGCATTAGCGCGTGCAGGGTTCGCCCGCGTTTTTGGTCGCTCCGGGGTGCTGTGCGTGCCGCATAACACAAGGAGAACACAGCGAGCACAGCCGTGAGCAGCAACATCACCGCCGCGAGTCGATCCAGTACCAGCACTATGCCAAAGGGCGGCGCCCAGTTGCCCAGCGCATAGACGACAATGGTGCCTTCATCTGCGGTCTGTAGCAGGCTGAAGCTGATCATGATCAGGGCCAGGACGCTCAGCAGGCTGATAACCCGTTGTACCAGAGCGCTGCGGCCACTGGCCAGCAGTAGCAGAATGCCGGTCAAAAGTGGTAACAGCACCGGCATGATGATCATATGTGTCACAGTGCTTGTTCCTTTTTCCGGCGGTTGTCGTCGGCGTTGCGCAGCTCGTTAGGCTCCTCGATACCATCAACGTGGTCGTTGCCGAGCTCTGCGCGCGCGCGCAGAGCCAGAACCAGTATGAACGCGGTCATGGCAAAACTGATCACGATGGCAGTGAGTACCAGAGCCTGGGGCAGGGGGTCGGTGTAGCCTTGCGCTGTGCCTATGATGGGAGCTTCCCCCGAGTGCAAGCGGCCCATCACGAAAATAAACAGGTTGACCGCATAGGTCAGCAACGTCAGGCCGACAATCACTGGGAAAGTGCGTGCGCGTAACATCAAATAGATGCCGCAGCTGCTCATAACCGCGATGACTACGGCAATTAAGGCTTCCATTTAGGACTCCTCCTTCTGTTCGGCATGCTGTTCGATATAAGTGGTTTGCGCCAGTTTGCCCAGGTTGGACAGAATCAGCAGCGTGGCACCGACTACAGTGATGAACACGCCCGTATCGAAAGCGAGAGCGGAGGCCAGCTCGAATTCGCCCACGATAGGCCAGTGGAGATGGGTGAAGGTGGATGTCAGGAAGGGGTAGCCGAAGAACCAGCTGCCAAGCCCCGTCACTGTGGCCAGCAGAACACCTCCGGCCGCCACGCGGCTGTAATTCCAGGGTAATCGTGCGTGCATCCAGTCCGTACCGCTGCAGACATACTGCAGGATAATGGCGACGCTGGTAACCAGCCCCGCAATGAACCCGCCACCGGGCTGGTTGTGTCCGCGGAGGAAGATGTAGATAGCCACCAGCAGTGCGAGCGGCAGGAGAATGCGCGCCATCATCGATAAGATTGGCGGGTAAGGGTCTTTGGCCCACACTCGACCTTCTCCGTCCGCATTGGGTAGTGGCAGGCGCAGTTGATCGAGCAGGTTGAAAATGCCGACGGCGGCAATCGCCAGCACGGTAATTTCACCCAGGGTGTCGAAGCCGCGGAAATCCACCAGAATCACGTTGACCACATTGGCGCCGCCACCGCCACTGACACTGTTGGCGAGGAAGTAGTCCGCAATGCTGTTGTAAGGGCGCGTGAGTACGGCCCAGGCCAGCAGGCCGATGCCGATGCCTGCGCTGCCGGATAATAAGATGTCTCGCGTGACGCGCACCGGACCGGATTCGTTCGGCGTGATCTGCGGCAAAAAGTACAAGGCCAGCATCAACAGCACGATGGTGACCATTTCCACCGACAGTTGGGTCAACGCCAGGTCCGGTGCGGAGAAGCGCACAAACAGTAGCGACGCGATCAGGCCCACCACGCTCAGCAGCAGCAATGCAGCAAAGCGGTTGTGATGTGCGAGTACAGTACCGAATGCGCCTACTATCAGAATCGCCGCCAGCAACAGCGTCACCGGATCCACAGGCGCCATGGCGGTCGGCCCGGTCAGCGTCGCCAGAGGCCACAATCCCGCTGCGCCCACAACCACTGCCGCACCAACAAAGAGCGCGATGTAACGCTGTAGCGAACCATTCTCCAACCTGTCGGTTATTGCCTGGGCCAGGCGAACGCTGGATTGCACCCTCGCTTCGAAGGCAATTTTCTCATCCCGGCGGTAGCGGCGTTCGTAGAAGGTGAATAGTCCCTTGCGCTGGCTGTACAGGAATAGCCCGCCCAGCAATGCGGCAGCACTCATCGCGAGCGGCAGGTTGAATCCGTGCCAGAGAGCAATGTGCGGCGCGGGCATGGTGTGGCCGATCACCGCGGTGGCCGCCGCCTGCAGGAATGGGGCGACTGTCAGGTTGGGCAGTATGCCCACCAGCAGGCACAGGGCCACCAGAATTTCCACCGGCACAATCATGTAGCGCGGTGGGCTGTGGGGCGGAAATTTGGGCGGATCTTTCGGCTCCCCGTGAAAAAAGACTTCATTGATAAACCGGTAGGAGTAGGCCACGGCAAAAACGCCGCCCAACGTTGCCAGAACAGGAACAACCCAGCTGAAGCCACCGAGAGACTGCAGGTGCAGGGTTTCGGAGAAGAACATTTCCTTGCTCAAAAAACCGTTCATCAGCGGCACGCCGGCCATGGCTGCAGCGGCTACCATCGCCAGCAGCGCCGTGTGCGGCATGTACTTCCACAGGCCATTGAGTTTCAACATGTTCCGCGTGCCGGTTTCATGGTCAATGATTCCCGCCGCCATGAATAAGGACGCTTTGAAGGTCGCGTGATTGATAACGTGGAACACGGCGGCCATGGCCGCGAGTTCAGTGCTCACGCCCAGCAACATCACGATCAGCCCCAGATGGCTGATCGTGGAGTAGGCGAGCAAGCCTTTAAGGTCGTGTTTGAACATGGCCGTGTAAGCGGCCAGTACAAAAGTGATCAACCCGACGCCGGTGACAATAAAAAACCACAGATCCGTGCCGGACATGGCCGGGTGCAGGCGCGCCAAAAGGAAAATGCCAGCCTTGACCATGGTGGCCGAATGCAGATAGGCGGACACGGGGGTGGGGGCGGACATGGCGTGGGGCAGCCAGTAATGAAACGGGTATTGGGCGGACTTGGTAAAGGCGCCAAAGAGCACCAGAATCAGCGCCACGGGGTAAAGAGCATGACCGCGAATGAGCTCACCGGAAGCCAGAATATCGCCCATATTGAAGCTGCCGACTATCTCGCCGAGCAGCAGCGCGCCGGCCAGCAGCGCCAGGCCGCCGGCGCCGGTGATGGTCAGCGCCATGCGGGCGCCCTTGCGCGCATCGGTGCTATGGGACCAGTAACCGATCAGCAGGAAGGAACTGAGACTGGTGAGTTCCCAGAACACCACCAGCAAAAGAATGTTGTCTGACATGACAATGCCGAGCATCGCCATCATAAAAAGCTGCAGCATCGAGTAGAGCTTGCCGAGTGAGTCACTCGCTGCCAGGTAATAACGGGCATAAAGAATCACCAGCAAACCAATGCCGGTGATCAACAGCGCAAACATCAAGCTGAGGCCATCCAGGCGCAGGCTCAAATCCAGCCCCAGCAAGGGCAGCCAGGCTTGGTGATACAACAGGGTTTCCCCTGCAAACACGGCCGGTATGTGGTTTAAAAGCAGCGCCAGTGCAACCATGGGTGCCAGGGCGGCTGACCAGGCGCACAGGTTGCGACCATAGCGCTCTGCCCACAGCGGCAGCAGAGAACCTGCAATAGGCAGCAGGATAATGAGAAGTAAAGTCATCTTGTGGTTGTCCCCCAACCTTGGGTTTGACATACGAGGGCATGTCTGTGGTATCGATCAGCTTTGTAGGCAGCTAGCGGTCGATTCGCGGGGGATCAGTAAAGAATGGGCGACGCTGCTGGCGTGCGGCACTGATGTGCGATTTGTAGAGTTGTAGGCGGAGCGACATTATGCAGTTCCTGTGTGTCCGTCTGAGTCTAGCTTGCGCCAGAGTGTATCCCAATAATAGACACTGCGACAATAAGCGCCCCCCTGGGATCAGCCAAACCAGCCGTTTAGCGCCACAACAAATATGTAGCGCATCGTCTTGCCTATGCCTACCAAAAGGATAAAAAAACCGAAGCGCACGCGCATGATACCGGCAATCAGGGTGAGCGCGTCGCCGCCGATGGGTAGCCACGCGAGCAGCAGTGTCCAGGTGCCGTAGCGCTGGAACCAGTCCTGAGCGCGTACAATCTGTTTTTCGGAAAAATAGAACCAGCGGCGGTCCTTGAAGCGTTGGATGTACACGCCGAGCACCCAATTCACTGCCCCGCCCAAAGTGTTGCCAACCGCAGCCACTGCGATCAGGGAATAGGGGTTGATGCCCTGTTGCAGGTACGCGAAGAGCACCACTTCCGAATAAAACGGCAAAATCGTGGCAGCCAGAAACGCACTGATAAAGAGAATGCTGTGTTCAATCATTGCGGCTCGCGTTAACCATCCAGCGGAACAGCGCAAGTTGGCTGGGTAGGTAGAAAAGGTACTCCGGATGCCACTGTACACCCAGAATGGCGTCGTGGGTGGATGTCTCCACCGCTTGGGCAAAGCCATCCTGATCCTTACCGACAATGCTCAGGGACTCTGCGGGCCGGAGAATCGCCTGGAAGTGAAGGCTATTCACCTTCAGCTTTCTGCGACGGAGAACGGTCGCGATTTGTGAGCCGTTTTTCAGGCGTACGTTCTTGGACGGCAATAGTGTGCGCCGGTTCGAGGTACGACGACGCAGCTTGCGGATGTCCGGATAGAGGCTGCCACCCAGAACTACATTCAACAGCTGAGCACCGCGACAAATACCCAATAGCGGGATATTTTTCTCCAGTGCGAAGCGAATGTAATGAGCTTCCAGTTCATCCCGGGCGGCATTTTGAGCTGGGCCCTCGCCACCGTAGAGCGCGGGGTCGATATCATCGCCACCGCCGATAATGATGCCGTGTACCCGTTCCGGCAGGCCGGGCTCGGCGACACTGATGCGTAGCGCGCGGCCGCCGGTTAGCCAGAGCGCGAACCGCGTGCACCACCAGGAAGGCGAAAATCGTCCCTGGGCGCCGGTCACGCCGATGACAGGCCGTTCCGACATCAATGCACTCCGGTCATGAACTGCTCGACAGTGGCGACCCAGCGCTGTTTGTTGACACCGAGCCATGGGCGCTGTGCGGTGAAGAACTGCTCCGTCAACTGTTGCCGCCGCTTGTGATTGGTGGCGAGCCGCTCCAGTGCCAGCCAGGACTGCCATTCATTCCACAAGCTCCAGTCTGGCCTGTCGATGTCGCAATTGGGTAGTCGGTAATGGAAAGCCGGGCGTGGTTTGATCAGCGGTTCATGCATCAGCGCTTCCACTCGTTGCGGCGCATACTCGGCGAACAGTGGCCACAGGTCCAACGCACGGTTGCGCGTGGGGTTGTGAGCGAAATAGTCGTCCAATAACTGATCCATGGTTGGCGTGTGCCGGTAAGCTAATACGAGGTTCAGGTAATGGTCGGGGTAGGGGTCGATATAGGTCGTCAGGCGTCGGGTAATATCTACTTGGTGTCGCTCCATCAGCCACCATTGCAAAAGCGCGAAGGACTGGATGTAGGGCGTAAGGACTTCGGCGGTCAGCGCCGGTATTTCGGTGTTGATATGCAGGCCATAGGCGGCGATGGGTGATTCGCCGGTGCCTTCCGCACCGGTTGCGCGCAACGCGTCGATCAGCTGTTCGAGTTGCGGGAGTTCGGTCGCGGCAATCGGCGGGGTGATGACTTCCACCGGCACCAGCAGGCGCGCGGCCTGGCGCAAAAACTTCACCCAATTTTCGGACGTTTCGGAAATCTGTTGTTCGTGCGCCGCCTGTTTGAGGTAACGCCAGTCGACCTCGACCTGAAACTTCCCCAATACATCGTGTTCCACTGCCGATTCCACCAGGGATTCATAATCCGCTGCCCGTCCAGCCCAGCGAGCCACGGCTTCTGTCGCTTCGGTGTGATTGATACCGGAAAATTCCAGCTCGATACCCACCGTGCGCACGCGGCCGTGGGAGTTTTCTGGCGTGGGGGGCAGCCAGGCATTCGCAGGAGTGGGTGTCATCAAAGCCTCAGTGAGAGGAAAATGGTTGAACCGGTTTGAGTCCGGCGCTCGGGTGCTTACAGGCGATGGGGGATGAATGCCCGGTGATAGCGCGCCACCATCTCATCGCTTGAACAGGCAAATATCACTTGATCGAAATCCTCATGGGCCTCCAGTGCATGACACACCTCCTCAACGGCAATGCGACAGGCCCGCTCTGCTGGGAACCCGTAAACACCGCAACTGATGGCCGGGAACGCCAACGTGCGCAGATGGTGCGTGCGCGCCAGATGCAGGCAATTGCGGTAGCAACTGGCAAGCAGGGCATCTTCCCCGTGGCCGCCATCCTGCCAAACCGGGCCGACAGTATGAATTACGTAGCGCGCGGGTAAGTCATAACCCCCGGTAATCTTGGCCTGTCCGGTATCGCAGCCTCCGAGCCCCCTGGTTTCCTGGAGCAAGCGCGGGCCAGCCGCTCGATGGATCGCACCATCGACGCCGCCACCGCCCAACAGGCTGTTGTTCGCCGCGTTGACGATGGCATCCACCTGCAGTGTGGTGATGTCCACTCGCTGTGCCTGAATCTGGGCCATAATGGTGTTTGTCGCCTTCTGTTCTTGCGCTCTTGGGGCTGCATCCAGAGCTCTCTCAATCGCCTGTCGGATCACGTATGAAATTGACATCTGCCGGCGTTAGAGCCCGACGTCCGGCTTTTGTTTCACTTGATCCGGGATAGGCCTGGCGCCTCTTGTTTTAAATACCGGTATCCGCTATTATTCGCGCCCCTTAACTGGCCGTCTTTTGGGTTGAACCTGTGGTACGGCCGGTGGATATAAACGGCGCAAGTTCTGCGGTTTGGGTCAATGGTGACTCAACGCCTGAAAGCAACGGATTAGCGGCAGCTAAAGCTGCCTGTTCCTGAAGCTACTTCGTGCCGTCCAATGCGTGTTTTGGAGCACAACCTATGTACGCAGTTATTGTTGCCGGTGGCAAACAACACCGTGTGAAAGAGGGCGAAACCCTCAAGCTGGAAAAAATTGAAGTTGCAACAGGTGAGACCGTTGAGTTTGATCAGGTTCTTATGGTCGCCAATGGTGATGACATCAAAATCGGCGCTCCTGTTGTACAAGGCGCATTGGTGAAAGCTGAAGTTATCAGCCACGGTCGTGCGGACAAAGTGACTATCATCAAGTTCCGTCGTCGCAAACACTCCATGAAGCGCCAAGGTCACCGTCAGTGGTACACCGAAGTGAAAATCACTGGCATCAACGGTTAAGAGGATTCTAGGTCATGGCTCACAAGAAAGCAGGTGGTAGTACCCGTAACGGTCGCGATTCCCAAAGCAAGCGCCTGGGCGTCAAACTTTTTGGCGGCCAAACAGTTCCGGCTGGCAGCATTATTGTTCGTCAACGCGGCACTCAGTTTCACGCAGGTGCGAACGTAGGCATTGGTCGCGATCACACTCTGTTCGCCAAGGCTGATGGCCAGGTGAAGTTTGAAATCAAAGGCCGTCACAATCGCAAATTCGTGAGTGTTGTCAGCGCCTAATCGCGCCGAAACTCATGAAAGCCAACCGCTCGTGTTGGCCCAGTTGTGGTTTGTATGCTTTCGGAAAGCCCTGTCGTTACGGCAGGGCTTTTCTTGTTTCAGGTACATAAATTTTTTGGATTAGCGGATATCGCGTCGCTTTATTTGAAACGATGTCCGCCCACCAAATTGCGCGTAGCGCGCAGGACAAGACTATGAAATTCGTCGATGAAGCGCCTATCTCTGTTCAAGCCGGTAACGGTGGTCGCGGCTGCCTGAGTTTTCGCCGGGAAAAGTTCATCGCCAAAGGCGGTCCCGACGGTGGCGACGGTGGCGACGGTGGCAGTGTCTATCTGCAAGCCGACGAAAACCTCAACACCCTGATCGACTATCGTTATCAGCGCAGTTATCGGGCGCAAAATGGCGAGCCTGGTCGCGGTTCCAATTGCACGGGTCGCAAGGGCGACGATCTGGTACTGATGGTGCCTGTGGGCACCACTGTTATTGATCTGGATACCGAGGAGCAGGTTGGCGACTTGACCCGCCACGGGCAGCGTTTGCTGGTGGCGCAGGGCGGCTTTCACGGCCTGGGTAACACCCGCTTCAAATCCAGTGTCAATCGCGCGCCGCGGCGCACATCGCCGGGCAGTGAAGGTGATGCGCGCCAGTTGAAGTTGGAAATGAAAGTCCTCGCGGATGTGGGCATGCTCGGTTTGCCCAACGCGGGCAAGTCCACATTCATTCGCGCGGTGTCGGCCGCCCAGCCGAAGGTTGCGGACTATCCCTTCACCACGCTGATTCCGAGTCTGGGTGTGGTCAGCGTGCAAAAGCATCGCAGCTTCGTGATTGCGGATATTCCCGGATTGATCGAAGGCGCTTCCGAAGGTGCCGGTCTGGGGATTCGCTTTCTCAAGCATTTGACCCGCTGCCGGGTATTGCTGCACCTGGTGGACTTGTGTCCGCCGGACGGCTCGAATCCTGCCCAGGCAGCCAAGGCGATTGCCGATGAACTGGAAAAATTCAGTCCGACCCTCGCCAAACGCAACCGCTGGTTGGTACTGAACAAAGCGGATTTGCTGACCGATGAAGAGGTGCAGGCGCGCAAGCAGGAAATCATCGACGCACTGGATTGGAAGGAACCGGTGTATGTCGTGTCCGCCATCAGTAAAGACGGCACAGCCAAGCTGTGTGAAAACCTCCTGGGTTATCTGGAAAACCGCTGGGAAGCCGAACGCGAGGACCCCGAGTTGGGCGAAACCGAATTCGCCACTCAACGACAGATGCAGGCCGAGGCGCGGGAACGTATCGAAACATTGCGCAACCAGCACCGCGCTGCACGCCAGGCGCAAAAAACTGATGAAGACGACGATGACGACGACTATGATGTGGAAGTTGAATATCGCGCTTAGGGGCTGGGGGCGGCGACGTTTGGCAGGGGTTGGTTTTTCAAAAACGTCGAAGCAAATCGGCAGGATTGCCGATTTACACAGCTGCAGGCTGCCCGTAGGGTGAGCCACAGGGATGTGGCGAATGAATCCCATCCATGGGGACTGCCCCGCGAGGCTTTTGAAAACCCAACCCCAATGCCAAACTCGTAAGTCGGACATTCCGCAGAAGCCGTCAGTGAACGGTCCAGATGCACAACCAGGAAGAACCTCATTCTGATTCATGAAAGAAACGGAAACTCCTAGCTGCCACAGGTTTCAGGGTGGGAAGCCCTTTGGCAAGCCTCACGAGAGGGATCTCGTGGGGCAGTCCCCATGGATGGGTTCACGACGTTTGCCAAAGGGCTTCCCACCCTGGAACTCTCTCTTACGAAAAGCCCCAACCGTCAGCTCGACGTGAAAAATGGGAGATGCCAGAGTCGAGTTTTTTAGCCGCCTGCTATACACTTTGCCGCTCTGGAACCACCGCATCTGTATCCACTATATAAGCCCACTCATGAACCGAAGATCACTGATTACACAGAGCCGCCGCTGGGTCATTAAAATTGGCAGCTCCTTGCTTACCAACGATGGCCGCGGCCTGGATGTTCCAGCTATTGAACAGTGGGTGGCGCAGATTGCGCAATTGACCGAGCGCGGATACGAGATTGTCCTGGTGTCGTCCGGTGCCGTGGCAGCTGGCATGCACCGGCTGGGTTGGACTGAACGTCCCACCGCCATACATGAACAGCAGGCTGCTGCTGCGGTGGGCCAAATGGGGCTGATTCAGACCTACGAAGCCGCGTTTCAGAAATTCAACTTAAAGACCGCGCAAATACTGCTCGATCACGACGACCTGTCCAACCGTCAACGTTATTTGAATGCGCGTTCGACCATGCGCACACTGATGGATTTCGGCGTGATTCCCATTGTGAACGAAAACGATACCGTGGTGACGGATGAAATCCGCTTCGGTGATAACGACACCTTGGGAGCGCTTGTCGCCAACCTGATAGTGGCGGACAGCTTGATAATTTTGACGGACCAGGTCGGTATGTACGATTCGGATCCGCGCCAGAATCCCGCAGCCAAAGTCCTGCAGGAACATGCTGCCGACGATACCGCGCTGGAAGCCATGGCCGGTTCCAGCGGCCTGCTCGGTCGCGGTGGCATGCTCAGCAAAGTGCGCGCCGCACGCCTGGCCGCGCGCTCAGGCGCCAATACGGTTATAGTTGGTGGCCGGCTCGACGATGTCATCCCGCGGGTTGCCGCCGGTGAACCTGTAGGCACGCTGCTGTACGCCGAGCAACAGCCCCAGGCCGCTCGCAAGCGTTGGCTCGCGGGGCAGCTGCAATCACGCGGCGTGCTGGTCTTGGATGACGGCGCAGTGCGCGTGCTGCGGGAAAAGGGCCGCAGCCTGCTGCCCATCGGTGTCAAATCCGTTTCGGGCCAGTTTACCCGGGGCGAGATGGTCATCTGCCGCGATCAGCAGGGCCGGGAAGTCGCCCATGGCTTGACCAACTACAGCAGCGAAGAAGCGCGAAAAATTATCGGTCACCCCAGTGCAGAAATTCAGACGCTACTCGGTTACCAGGATTACGACGAGCTCGTGCACCGGGATAATTTGGTGCTTGTTTAGGAAAAGGGAAAAGGGAAAAGGGAAAAGAAGAGCGGTTGCCATTTTGTATTCATGGTTTGAAATTCGCTCCATTCTTTTCCGAAGGCTACGGTTCTCTAGGCGGTACGAATCTTTTCCCTTTTTCCTTTTCCCTGTTTTTTCGCTTGTATCCAAAAAGCACTTAACTAAACTATTTCTAAACCTATCTTACGGCCCCCACCTATGTCCATCTTCAAATCCCACATTGACGCGATGAGCGCTTATCAACCACCGCTGGAAGGGCGTGACCCGAAGCGGCATTTGCTGCTGGATTTCAATGAGCGCAGCGTGCCGGTGAGTGAGCCGATCAAGCAGGCGCTGATCAATTACATCAATGATGATCGCATGCAAATGTACCCATCTTATGGGGACATTGTGCAGCGCATTGCGGACTATACCGGCGTGCTGGCAGAGCAGGTGATGATCACCAATGGCTCGGATCAGGGCATTGATCTGATTATTCGCGCGGCCTGTCGCGAAGGCGATGAGGCGATTATTCCAGGGCCGAGTTTTGCCATGTACAAGCAGGTTGCGTTGGTGGAAAATCTGTCCATCGTGGAGCCGCAATACACACGCGAGCTAGGTTTCCCCACGGCGGAAGTGCTGGCTGCCGTCAATGAACGCACCCGTTTGATCTGCATCGCCAATCCGAACAACCCGAGTGGCACGGTGGCCGCTCGCGAGGATATCGTCACCATTGCCAAGGCGGCTCCCGAGGCGGTGATTCTGGTGGATGAATGCTACTTCGAATACTGCGGCGTGACGGTCAGCGACCTGGTGGACCAACACAAAAATATTGTTATCACCCGCACGTTTTCCAAAACCTGGGGCCTGCCGTCTCTGCGTTTTGGCTATGTGATTTCCGCCCGGGAGAATATCCTCGCATTGCTCAACGTGCGTGGCCCCTACGATATCAATCAGCTGGCCGTTGTGGCGATTCACGCAGCTTTGGATAACCCGGAATACACGCAGAATTACGTGCGTGAAATCATGGAAGAATCAAAACCACTGTTGGAAGCATTTCTCGAGCGGAAACAAATTCCCTATTGGCCCAGTGGCGCCAATTTTATCTGGACGTTTCCACCCAACGCCGAAGTGCTCGATGGGGCATTGCAGCAGGCGGGGATACTGGTGCGGCCCAAGGCCGATGCAGAGGGACGATTGGGTTTGCGCATCACCCTGGGCACCCGGGAACAGATGGAGCGTATTATTCAGGTTCTTGAAACCGCGATGAATAATAGCTAAGTGTGGGGCTTCGGTCCGTTTGTCGTCAGGTATGGACCTTTTGAAAACGCATAAACACGTCCCTGTGGCTCCCCCGCGGCGTCCCTGCCGCGAGGGTTTCAAAAGGTCCATACCTGACGACAAACTGGTTTGGTGCACTCATCTAGAGTAACGACTCCGAAAAAGCGCATATCCGGTATTCAACTGTAGGGATTAAAACAGAAGCGATGTAAAACTTGCCGGAGACTCTGTAAAGCTTGCTCGGCATATCCCCACCTCTTCCCCACTTCCTTCCATAAAACGTTACGCGATTTATCCACATAAACTGAAGCGCGACTATAAAACGCTCTGTATCGCATTTTCCGGGTTTTACAGAACCTAATCTGCCTCATCCATTCTGGCACGCTTCTTCCAGTGTTTTTCCCCTTGGCTGATTGCTCATTTGCGGGATGCCGCCGTCTAATTGCGATGGAGCTTCCGGGTCATCAATAACTCCCGGCTACGGAGACAATAAATGCCCTGGCTTTTACTGCTGCACATTACGGCATTGTTATGTTGGTGCGGTTCGCTGCTCTATCTTCCGGCATTGATTGCCGGGCGAGCTCGCCGGGAGTTATCGGAACCCTACAACCGGTTCGAAATCACCCGCAAGGTATTCACCTTGTTTGTTACACCCGCCGCGCTCATCGCCATCGCGTCCGGTACGGCGGTGTTTATCAGCCAGCAGATTGTGGCGGCCTGGCTCATCTTAAAGTTAACGCTGGTCGTCGGTCTGGTGCTCTGCCATGTCGCCACTGGTTGGCTGGCGTTTCATATTGAACAGGCTCCCAGGCGCTACGGCGTTGTTTATTGTGGTGTGGCAGGCACATTGTCGGCCGCTTTCATGGCTGGCATTTTGTGGTTGGTGCTGGCGAAACCTTTTTAGTGGACCGGGAGATCAATGTTGAATAAGCGGATGTCTCGCACTGAATTCGGCCCCTCAGGATTCGATGTCAACACCCACGCCGTGTTCATAGACGAGTTGTCCACCCAGAATACTGGCAGCAAATATCAGCAGCGTCGTCAGCACCGATACATAAAGGCCCCAGGGCAGCAGGAAATGCGCGGGGTCTTCCACCCGCATCAGCCAGTTAAGCGACGCCAGCGACAGCATCATGACCGCCAAAATCGCGTGGCTCCATGCAGTGATTTTGCGCCGGATCGAACTCACCAGCAGCAGATCCACCAGCCCCGCCGTGCTGGCCAACCAACCACCCCATGCGCCCACCGACGCCAGCCAAAAACTGGCCCTGGCCCAAAAAGTATCATCGGTAAACAGGTAGGCCAAATCACTGGCAACGAGGCCGATCAACGCGGCAACGGGAAAGTGAATAAGGGTCGGATGAATGGGATGTCCGGCAATGGACATGCGACTTTCGATGGGTTCCTGAATCATGGCATTTTCCCTTTTGCTTATCGCGGAATTTCGGCCGTTCCGCGTCAGGTGCGGCGAACAGGCCTGGGTCTGTGTTTGCCGCTTTCTCTGTGCGCGTGCAGCGGACCGCAGTCAGCGCTGGACCCCGCCGGGCCGGCGGCATTGGCCACGGCCTGGTTGTGGTGGGCAATGCTCGCATTTTCCGCGCTGGTGTTGGTTGGTGTCGTCGCGCTCTGGCTTTTCGCCCTGGCGCGCAAAGCGCGGTCCACAACGGAAGACCGGGCTCGGGTGTTGGGGCAGCGCTGGATCATCGGCGGCGGTCTGTTGTTGCCGCTACTCAGTATTGTGGTGCTGTTGGCTTTCGGTATTCCCGCTGGCCACCGCATGTTGCCGCTGCCGCTTGAAGACGGCGAACCCTTAGTGGTCGAAATAATCGGACATCAGTGGTGGTGGGAGGTTCACTACCCCGAAGCTGGCGTGGTGACCGCCAACGAACTGCATCTGCCCGTGAATGTTCCGGTAGATATTCATCTCACCAGTAGCGATGTGATCCACTCTTTCTGGGTTCCGAGCCTCGCGGGAAAGCTGGACGCGCTACCGGGGCGTACCAATGTTCTACGTCTGGAGGCCAGTCGCACCGGTAGCTTTCGGGGGCAGTGTGCGGAATTCTGCGGGCGACTGCATGCGCATATGGCGATCGAGGTGGAGGTGCATTCAGCCGCGAATTACGCGCAATGGATTGAGTCACGACAGGCTGTAAACCCGTCGACCAAGCCAGACGGGCCAGCTGAGTCAAAAACCAACGCGCCACCGGCGGCTGCGTTTCGAGAACATTGCGGGAGCTGTCATCGAGTTGCCGGTGTTTCTCAGGGAGGCGCAGCGCCGGATTTGTCCACCATCGGCAGCCGCAGTTTACTGGGTGGACGTCCGCGCAATGAAGACGGCGGCATCGCGTACTGGTTGGCCAACCATAGCGCCACGCCCGGTGTGCCAGTGCCGGATCACAGCCTGATGGCACCGCAGTCTTTGGGCGATATTGCAGAATGGCTGGAGACACTGGGCGATGACTGATATTGAGCACGGCAGCGGGAGTCCAGCTCCAATGGAGAACATGCAGCCTCACCCACTCGACCCTGTTCAGTTGCACCGCCAATTTGAAAAGGTGTGGGGCAACCCCCGTGGCTGGCGGGCGTTGACTGTGGTCAATCACACCGCAGTCGGCATTCGCTTTATGGTAACCGGTGGTGTCTTCTTCCTCATTGCCGGCCTGTTGGCGATGCTGATGCGAAGCCAGCTGGCGTTTCCCGGGCAGAATCTGCTGACGCCGGAGGTTTACAACCAGCTGTTCACCATGCACGGCACGCTGATGATGTTTCTGTTTGCCGTGCCGGTTCTGGAAGGTCTGGCTCTGTACCTGATTCCCAAAATGATTGGTGCGCGGGATCTGGCGTTTCCCCGGCTCAGCGCCTTCGGTTATTTTTGTTACCTGTTCGGCGGCATTATTCTCACTCTCAGTTTGGTCATGGGCATCGCGCCCAACACCGGCTGGTTCATGTACACACCGCTCAACAGCGCGGTCTATTCGCCGGGACCCAACGCGGATTTCTGGTTGATCGGCATCACGTTTGTCGAAATCTCTGCGGTCTCCGCTGGCGTCGAGCTTATCGTTTCCATTCTTTACACCCGCGCGCCGAAAATGGCGCTGCAGCATATGCCGCTGTTTTGCTGGTATATGTTGGTGACATCTCTGATGATCGTGTTCGGCTTCCCGCCGCTGATTCTCGCAAGTATTCTGTTGGAACTGGAACGGGCAGTGGGCATGCCGTTCTTCGATGTTACTCGCGGTGGAGACCCACTCCTGTGGCAGCACCTGTTCTGGCTGTTCGGCCACCCGGAGGTCTACATTATTTTTCTGCCGGCAGCGGGCATTGTCTCCACCTTACTGCCGGTTTTTGCTAGGCGGCCGGTGGTGGGTTACCGCTGGTTGGTGCTCGCGGTCATTACCACCGGGTTCATCAGCTTTGGTCTGTGGGTCCACCACATGTTCACCGTGGGAATTCCCCAGTTGGCTCAGGCATTCTTTTCCGTGGCCAGTATGCTGGTGGCTGTGCCTACCGGTATTCAGATTTTCGCCTGGCTCGCAACGCTCTGGACCGGGCGGCCGGTGTTTCATATTCCCATGCTGTGGATCATCGGGTTTCTGGTGATCTTCATCGCGGGCGGGCTGACCGGCGTGATGCTCGCCCTGGTGCCGTTCGACTGGCAGGTGCACGATACGCATTTTGTGGTGGCGCACATGCACTATGTGCTGATCGGCGGCATGCTGTTTCCATTGGTGGCTGGCCTTTACTATTGGCTGCCGCATTTTTCCGGCCGGATGCCCTCCGACAAACTCGGCCGCTGGGGATTCTGGCTGACGTTTATCGGCTTCAATGTCACTTTCCTGGTAATGCATTTTACCGGCCTGCTGGGTATGCCCCGCCGGGTCTATACCTATGAAGCCGGCCTCGGTTGGGATTTGTCCAACCTGATTTCTTCCATAGGCAGTTTTGTCATGGCCATGGGTGTGGCCACCACACTGCTGGATCTCGCTCTGCATTTTCGCCTGGGCAAAGTGGCGGGTACCAATCCCTGGAAAGCGGATACGCTGGAATGGGCGACCAATATGCCGCCGGATTCCTACAATTTCCTCAGCCTGCCGGAGAACGCCACACGGCATCCGCTGTGGGACCGACCTGACTTGCCGGACACTATCGCCAAAGGGCGCCATTCGTTGAGCTCGATTGATCACGGGCGTCGCGAGACCTGGGCGACAGATCCCGTCACTGGTGATGCGCGTTCCGTGATTCACCTGCCGGGCAACACTTGGCTGCCGTTACAAGCCGCAGTGGCCATTGCCGTGGTGTGTATCTGCCTGCTAAGCAAAATCTATTGGGTGGCGCTGGTTGCGGCACTGGCCAGTTTTGGGTTGTTGTTGCGTTGGTCGTGGCTGAACGGCGGTCACCCTTCGGTTGTGCCCGCGAGTGATGCTGCGGACACGCCAAAGGATGGCCCCATGTCTGATGCCATGCCACTTCACTCTCGTACGTTCGAAGGCCCCGGTGTGTGGGGCACGGCTGTAGCGTTACTGGCCAACGGTGCACTCTATCTGTCGCTGTTGTTCGGCTGGCTTTACCTGTGGACGGTGGCGCCCCATTGGCAGGCTCCGGCTGAGTCACCGCTGCCGGCTGTGCCACTGCTTATCAGCGGTTTGCTGTTGCTGGCGGCCGCGGGAGGGATGCGCCGGCTATTACAGCGGCTGCGTTCAGGGCGGGCGCCGCAGCTGCTAAAAATGCTGATGATCGTGTTCCTGGCCGGCTTGTTACATTGCGCACTGCTGCTGTGGTCTTGGCTCGATTCACCTTTGGTGCCCACGGCCACTGCCCATGATGCGGTGATTGCAGTCATGCTCGGTTACAGTTTGCTGCACAGCGGCCTCGGCGTGATCATGACACTGTTGCAAATGTTGCGGGTGCGTCTGGGCTATGTGAGCCCACAGCTCCCTTATGAGTTGGTGGTAGTTAGCCAGTGGTGGTGGTACAGCACCGCCGTTTTCTGGATCAGCTATGTTGCGCTGATTGGTTTGCCGCTGTCCTGGGGAGGAGCTTGATGCTGTCGCCTTATCATCCAATACAGTTGGCGCTGGGGCTGATCATCTGGTCGGTCTGGTTTGTCTTTATTTACGGCTTTTTATCTGTTGCCTGCGTTTTGGCACCACCTTCGCCGGTGGATGGAGCGGGAACCTGGATCAACACCCTGTTGTTGATCAGCACCCTCGTTATCACCGCTTTACTGCTTTACTGGGCACGCAAATGCTGGCGTACGGCAAGTCACAATAAGACGCACGACCGGCCGCCTCAGCGCATGATTATCCGCGTTGCCGCCGGTGTTTACGCGGCCGCTGCCATTGCCACACTGGGGGTGGGGCTGGTTGTCACGGTGCTGCCCCCATGCGTATGAGCGCGGCTTTTCTGAAACTTGTGCTGACTATCATGCTGCTGATGCTTGCAGGATCGGCAGTGGCGCACAGCCCGCTGGTCAATAATGAAATCAGCTCGGTTCCTCTCGCCATCGCGGGGCTATGGTTGCTGGCATTCTGGGCGGCTTATTTGATTGGTGCGGTGCGTGTCTGGCCGGGCCTCCCGCGTTGGTTGCTTTTCAACATCGCTATGGTGGTCGCGATATTTGCGCTTTTCGGTCCTCTCGACCACTGGGCCGAAACCAGTGCCGCCATGCACATGGTCCAGCACATGTTGATGATGGTGTTCATCGCGCCCTTGTGGGTGCTGGCACAACCGCTGCCCCAGTACGCGGTAATCAGCCCGACGGGCGTACGGGCGGCCGCAAAGCCGCTGTTGCATCTGGCGCGCTTTCCGCTGACAGCCGCTGCCGTTCACGGCCTTATCATCTGGTTCTGGCATGCGCCGAAGCTCTACGTGCTCGCCCTGGACAACGATTGGTGGCACTTTGTGGAGCACGGGTGTTTTCTCGCCAGTGCCGGCGTGTTCTGGTGGGCGGTGCTGCACTGCGGCCGCCGGGGCGCGCCGGTTGCCTTGCTGGCTTTGTTGTTCACACTCATGCATACAGGGTTTCTGGGTGCGCTTCTGACGTTTGCCAATAGTCCGCTGTATGGTGAGGGCCGCAGCCTGCAGAGCCAGCAATTGGCGGGGTTGATTATGTGGATTCTTGGCGGGCTGCCCTACATGATTGCGGCCGCTTGGGTTGCTATGCGCTGGTTTCGGCACCTGCAGCGCAGAACTGCCAGTGCGGTGACGGCGCAACGGGTGGTTCGGAACTGAGCTTTCCACAGTCCCTCATGTTGTTATTAACTCAAGTTTCGGAGTTCGCGGCACCTTTTTTCATGACCCAACAGGTAAAGAAGGCAGCAGGTGGATACGCCGCAGTGGTGATGCAGGGGGAGGGTTTCTAAAACCGTCACAAGAGGGACCTTGTGCCGGAGCCTACAGGGATGTATTCACGGCGTTTTTAGAAACTCTCCCCCTGCAGCACCACACCTTGCTTACGAAGCGATTAATTTCAACGCATAAAACGCATAATAAGTTGTAACCCGCCCCGAAACTTGAGTTATTAAGATCTTGTTGTTCTCTCCGTTACTGCCAAATTGAATTTCTCCCCATTACATTTCCTTACAGTTGCCTTCACGATTTTCGCGGACACTGCGCGAATGATCTTCCACTTGCTTGTGGCAATGATTCATATCAACAGAGTGTTTCATGAACAAGCGCAGCATTTCAGTCATGCTGGCGACGCCGAGAATGCTGAATTCGAGTCGTTAGAGTTTGTGGAACATCAATGATGTCAATAATGAAACGAGACAGGGTTAATTATGAGATTTTCAGCTCGCAATGTTTTGCTATCCGTTGCTGTTGTTTTGCTAAGCGCCTGTGGCGGGGGCGGTGGCTCGGACAACAGTGACAAACCGGACGATACGCCCCGCGCCAGTTTGCGAATTATAAACGCTGCAGCGGATGCGCCGGCAGTCGGTTTCGAGCTTGGTGATGATGTTGGTGGCGTATCAGGCATCGACTACGCCAAGGGCTCCGGCCTTGCCCGGATCGATGCTGGCAGTTATGAAGGGACCTTTACCGCAAACTTGCCAAGCGGCAAAGCCGACCTTTCCGATGCAGAAACTCTGGTCCTTGAAGAAGACGTGCAATATGAAGTTGTGTTGCTCGGCAATTATGACGCGCTGGAAACCCTGGTGTATGAAATCCCCGTTGAATTCGACACTAAAAAGGTACGTTTTCAGGTCGCACATTTGTCCGCTTCCATGGAGCCCGTGGATGTCTATGTATCCAAAGCCGGCGACCCTATTGATGCCAGCGTCGTCATGGAATCACTGGAATACAAAGAGGCCGCGGAAGCCGCCATCATCGACAGTGGTGCTTACCGCATACGCATTACCCCGGCTGCAGGTAGTGAAGTGATTTATGACAGCGGCAGCATTACTCTCGCCGCCGGCAATGATATTTTTGTGACGGTCCTCGACAACGCCTGGTTAGCCGACGACAGTGTTGAAACTGCGGAGTCGCCCGTGGTGGTGAGCGTTTTCAGTAAAGGTGGACAGTCCACCTTCTTTGACAAAGATCGCCCTGCGTATGTACGCACCTTCCACGCATCACCGGATGCCCCGGCAATGGATGTAATCATTGATCAGTCAGTCCAGCCGCTTGTTGAGAATTTGAGCTTCGGTCAATTCACCGACAGCCACAGGTCAGTGCCAAAAGCGAATGTGGATCTTCAGGTAGTCGCCACCGGTACCACCAGTGCCTACATTGACAAGAGCGACATCAACTTCTCTGGTGGCGGTAGTTACACGCTGTTTTTGACGGATGTGCTGGACGATATCAACACCGCATTCCTGGCCGACGGTCAACGCGTTATTGCTTCCCAGGCGAGCTATCGGCTGGTCAACATGATTACCGGTGGCGACGAGCTGGATTTATACGTGGTGAAAAAAGACGCAGCGATTGCCGAAATCAAACCCACGGTTGATAAGTTCAAGTTCGGCAGCTATTCACAGTTCTTCGCCTCTGCGGCTGGTGAGTTTGAATTGATGATTACTGAAAAGGGTAGCAAGACGCTGGTGGTTGACCCCATTCCATTGGAGTTTGCCCTGGGTAAGGTGTACACGGTAGTTCTGCGCGACGGCGAGGGACTCACGGAGCCAACCGTAACGGTAATGGCGGATTAACCGACGCTTTATGTTAACCGCGTGATTTTACGCCGGCACATTTAAGTACGTTTATCTAAGCCGGCGGTTTCAACCAGGCACTTCATATTTGTAGCCGACGCCATACACCGAATGGATTAAATCCCATTCGGGTTTGGCGTCCACCAGTTTTTTGCGCAGCTTTTTGATGTGGCTGTCCACCGTGCGATCGCTGACCACGCGATAGTCATTGTAAATGCGGTCCATGATCTGTTGGCGCGGGAAGATGCGCCCGGGTTCGTTGAATAACAGTTTGAACAGCGCAAATTCGACGCTGGTCAGGGACACGCCGGTGTCTTCCAGCGTCACTTCGAGGGATTGTTCATTAACACTGACACGGGGCATATTGAGCGCGTTCGGTTGCATTTCCGCACGACGGAGCACGGCTTTGACCCGTGCCACGACTTCCCGTGGACTGTAGGGCTTGCAAATATAATCATCGGCGCCCAATTCCAACCCCAGCAATCGATCGATTTCCTCAACCTTGGCGGTGACCATAATGATGGGAACCTCCGATGTCTTGCGAACGGCGCGACAGATATCCAATCCGTTCATGCCCGGCAGCATCAAATCCAGCAGGACAAGTCGCGGCGTGTGACTTTGCAGCCATTCGTGAGCGGCAAGTCCGTCATGCTTAACCAAGGCGAACAGGCCATGTTGAGACAGATATTCCTGCAGCAATTGCGCAAGCTCCGGCTCATCTTCCACAATCAGGATGGGGTGGCCCAAATCGAAAGTCATGAGGTTACCTCCTTGCATGTTTGCAGGGCGAGATTTGCTGGTGCATTACGGCGGCAACTTGTCGCAGTAATCATCTATCGGTGCAACAATGGGAAATGAATTAACAACCGCAAACCGCCCAGTGGAGACTGCTGGGCGAGGATGCGCCCCTGGTGTGCGGTCACGATATTTTTGCAGATGCTGAGCCCAAGGCCGGCGCCGCCGGTCGCGCGGTTGCGCGATGTTTCCAGTCGATAGAGCCGGTCAAAAATCAACTCCAGTTGTTCCTGGTCGACACCGGGCGCACTGTCTTCGATAATAATTGCGATTTCATTCGCCTCGCGTTGCGCAATAATTCTTACCTGCCCCGGCCGCACAGTATAGCGGCAGCTATTTTCGAGCAGATTGTGAAACAGCTGTACCAGACGCTCGCGGTCGCCATAGATCATATCCTTGCGTCCGAGCTGGATATCCGACACAAGTTCGAGCCCCGATTCCGTCAGTTTCCCCTCGTAATCTTCCAGGCATTCATGCAGCACCTCCGCCAGGGCTAGAGGCTGTTTGTGGTAACTCAAGGCACCGAGGTCAGATAGCGACAATTCGTACAGATCGTCGATCAGCCGACTCAGGGCGTTCACCTTGTTGTGAACCAGTGCGAGGTTTTCCGCCGACGGTGGGCGAATGCCGTCCTGCAGGGCTTCAATTTGCGCTTTCATGACCGCCAGCGGCGTGCGCATTTCGTGCGAAATATCTGCCACCCATTGCCGGCGAGACTGTTCATTGGCTTCCAGCGTGCGGGCCAGTTCGTTGAAGTGGTGGCACAGGCGGCCTAGTTCGTCCTCCGTCTGCGGCTCGATACGCTGGTCATAATTGCCCGCGGCGAGTGCCCGGGCTCCCGATGACAGTCGCCGGATTGGCTTGACGAAACGGCGGGATAGCAACCAGGCCACCAGTGAAGACAGCACCAGACAGACCAGGCTCGACAGCATGTATACCCGGGTTTGCCGCTCCAGAAACAATCGGTCAACGGTACGGATCAGCCGGTTGGGTTTGATGTAGCCGATGTAGCCGAGGGTGCGATCCTCATCGACAATGGCGTGCCAGCGGTAGTGGCTTCTCTCCCGCGGTCGCCCTGCAATTAATGCGTGCTTGTTGTCCACCAACACCAGAGGTTCAAAGAAGTGTTTCAGGTAGCGACTGGTGTCCTTGCGGTTATCCCGGTCGGCGTGGGTCATCAGTGCCCGGTGGCGCAATTCCCGCCACAACCTTGGGTTTTGCCGAATGCTGTTCCAGGAACCCTGCTCGTTGAACACCCGAACCAGGACGTACTCGAGTGTGCCCAATTGCCTCACCGATTTTTCATCTACATAATCGATGAAGCTTCTCTGCATACTCCACTGGGTAAAAAACAGCATCGCCGAGAGCGCCAGTGCCAGCGAAAAAAAGAAGGTGATCCACAGTTTGAAGAGAATGCTTCTGCCCATAGTGTCCTTGCTGCCCTAAGGGTTCGGTGGGTATTGGCTAATGCACAGAGTGCAAATGAGGGCGGTTGTCGCGCGAAATCCCACTCGTCAGTAGCCCAGTATTGCCAGCTGACGCAGCTTATTCAAGACGCGCCGGGGATATTCAAGATTGTTGCACATTTGCCCGGCAGGTACGGTGCCGGGCAGGTGGAGCCCTAAGGTTTTATTATTGTCTGTGAGCGCGATCCGAGTGGCTTTTTACACGGGGATGAGCTTGCACGGGGATCAGCGGATGTTGGACTTTTGCAGTTGAGGCTTCTTGGCTTCGCGAAACAGCAGGGCCATTTTGCCAATTTCCTGTATCAGCTCAGCTTTACAGGATGCGCACAGCGCTTCCACTGCCTGCTTACGGATGTCGCGGTCGGTAACCGCAATCTTGATCTTGATCAGTTCGTGATCTTCCAATGCCCGATCGGTTTCCGCTATAACGCCTTCAGTCACGCCCTTTCCTGCGACGGTCACCACTGGCTTCAGGTTGTGCCCGAGTGAGCGGAAGTGTTTTTTGCGTTCGTTGGTCAGCGTCATGAATTTACCTTTGGGTGCTTTAGAGTTTGGGTGTCTGCGCCGGGGCTGGTCAGAAAAAATGCCATTGTAGCTTAGTGTGCGGCCTTGCACTAAGCGCCATTATCAGGAGAGCGCAACTGGAAGCGCCCGGACGATGCGGAAGTCGTGCGAGAAGATTTGCGCGACAGATGGCGCCAACGAATCATGCGGCGGATCATGTCTGGAGATGATCTGATAGATCACTTGTGGAAAGGTGCTTAGTCTGGCGAGTCAGGCATGTTATATTGCGGCGCCACCCACAGAATATCGAAAGCGCTTCGGGAAATTGTTATGTTCAACACCTGCAAATGGTTTTACCTCCTGTCAATGTTCGCACTGCTGACGGCATGCGGAGGCGGTGATGATGACTATTGGGGCGGTTCCAATACGCCACGGAATACCGCTGCAATCAAAATTTCGCCGGTTTCGCCGGATGCGCCGCCTGTGTCGGTGCTGGTGGACACCGATGTAACCGATGACGAAGATGGAACCGGCCTGGACCCATTGGACTACGGCCAGACGGCGGTTTTCGGTATGACACCCGGCGTGACGGGGCTTGCCCTGCGGGGAGTGGTTCCGGTTGACGCCAACTCAAGCAAATACGAAGCCCTACTGGAGCCTTTCGAAATTGATGTTGCCGAAGGCATTCGCTATGAGGTGTTTATCGGAGGCTCATACCCGGACCTGGAGCGTTGGATTACAGAAACACCCCTGGCCTACGATGAAGACGAGACCCACGCGCGTTTGACATTGGTCAATGCCTCTCAGGCATTGCCGGCCATGGATGTATATTTGACGCCCGTGGATGAAACCATTACTCCAGCCAGCCTGATCAGCTCCCTGGACTATCGCGAATCGGACAACAGCGTCCGTGTTGAACCGGGGGATTACCGCCTGCAAATCACCGCAGAGGGGGCCACCGAAGTTGTCTATACCAGCGAACCCGTGTCCTTTGGCGCGAACATGGATTTGTCTCTGGTGGCCATGGATAACGCATGGATAAAGGTCGGCCTCACGGACAAGTCGCCAATCGTACTCAGCCGGTCCGGTGCTTCCGGTAGCAGCCGGCTGGTGTTTTCCAGCGATGCCAAGGCAGATCTTCGCGTGGTCCACGCCTGGTCCGACGGCGGCCCGCTTGATGTGGCCATGGCAACAGACGCTGTGATCACGCCATTTGAATCGGATCTTGAACTGGGCGAGGTGACGCCTTACCGCACCGTGGACGCCGGCGTTTACGAGTTCCAGGTTGGGCCAATCGGCGGTACAGCGACCGTCACCGAAAACTTCAATTTGTTGGAGGCTGTGTCCTGGACGATGATCACCACGCCCCCCGCCGATGCAGAAAGCACTGTGCGGAGCTTGGTGTTCGCCAGTGAAAACGCACGCAAAGTTGCCGCTTATTCGCGCCTGCGCCTGATGCACGCCTCGGACGCAGCAGGAAGGCTGGATATCTACATTACGCCGCCCGGCGCTGACCTGGCCGAGGAAAACGACGAAGGGGAGCTTCTCTACCCGCCGTTGGGAGCGGGCTTGGGACTGCGCAATACCTCAAGCTACCTGGCAATCGAAAGTGGATCCTACGACCTGACTTTCACTCGCAACGTTCCGGAAGATGAGACGCCACCGGCCACACCGGAAGTGATTTACGGCCCTGTCTCCGTGACTCTTGCCAAGGGTGAGGTCTATACCCTGTTATTGCGTGATCAGGCGGACCAAACGACGGTTGTTCATCAATGGCTGGATGGCGCACCTGAGACTGCTGTCGCACCTTGAACGCATTATGACACCCAGCACCGCCGGAACTTTGCAATTCGGCGGCGCTGCATTATTCTGACCATCTGAACCATTCGTTGCCCGGCCCGCCCCTATGTCTCGCTCCAAGAGCAGCCACAATTGGCTGCAAGAACATTTCAACGATCCCTATGTCAAAGAATCCCAGAAGGATGGGTACCGTTCCCGCGCCAGCTATAAGCTGCTGGAGCTTCAGGAAAAAGATGATCTTTTTCGGGCTGGCATGACCGTGGTGGACCTGGGTGCGGCCCCGGGTGGCTGGTCTCAGGTTGCAGCGAGTTTGGTGGGGGCAAAGGGTAAGGTACTGGCATCCGATATATTGCCGATGGATGGAATTGCCGATGTGGAGTTCATCCAGGGGGATTTCACCGATGATGCAGTTTTCGAGCAACTGATGACCGCCATGCAAGGTGGCCGTGCGGACCTTGTAATCTCCGACATGGCCCCCAATATGAGTGGTATCGCCGACGTCGACCAGCCCAGATCCATGCATCTAGTGGAGCTGGCGCTGGATATGGCGCGTGAGATTCTCAAACCTGGCGGAACCTTCGTTGCCAAAGTCTTTCAGGGCGAAGGTTTTGATTCCCTGATGCAGCAGAGTCGCGCAAGCTTTCAGAAAGTGCTGACCCGCAAGCCCAAGGCGTCGAGACCGCGGTCGCGGGAAGTTTATTTAGTGGCAAAGGGCTTCCAGGGCTGACCATCGGACGGACGACCCGCAGTTTCATCAGTCACTTGCCACAGACGATGCCGGCATCGTCTGTCTATACTTTGCGAATAGCTTGACACACAGCGGAAAAAATCGCGCTGACAACGTAGGAGATACATCCTTGAACGACATGGCAAAGAATCTTGTTCTCTGGCTGGTGATAGCCGCAGTGCTCTTCTCCGTCTTCCAGAACTTCAACAGCCAGGAAACAACCAATGAGCTGACTTATTCCCAGTTCGTGCACGAAGTTCAGCAGGACCGGGTCACCTCGGTCACCATTGACGGACAGATGATTCAGGGGCTGCGCTCGGACGGCTCCGCATTCAGCGTGGTGCGCCCGCAATTGCAGGACGATACGCTGGTTGACGAGCTGCTCAACAACGGCGTGGAAATCAAAGGCACCAAGCCGGACAAATCCAGCATCTGGCAGCAATTGCTGGTCGCCAGCTTCCCGATATTGCTGTTTATTGCGGTGTTCATCTTCTTTATGCGCCAGATGCAGGGTGGAGCGGGCGGCAAGGGTGGCCCCATGAGCTTTGCCAAGAGCAAGGCGCGCCTGCTCGGTGAAGACCAGGTCAAAACCACTTTTGCCGACGTGGCGGGTGTGGACGAGGCCAAAGACGAAGTGCAGGAACTGGTGGAATACCTGCGCGACCCCTCGCGTTTTCAGCGTCTGGGCGGCCGTATTCCCCGCGGCGTATTGATGGCTGGACCTCCCGGTACCGGTAAAACACTGCTGGCGAAAGCCATCGCCGGCGAAGCCAAAGTACCTTTTTTCTCGATATCCGGTTCGGATTTCGTTGAAATGTTTGTCGGCGTGGGCGCTTCGCGCGTGCGCGACATGTTCGACCAGGCCAAAAAGCAGGCCCCCTGCATCATCTTTATTGATGAAATCGACGCAGTAGGCCGCCACCGCGGCGGCGGCCACGGCGGTGGTCATGACGAGCGCGAACAGACCCTGAACCAGTTGCTGGTTGAAATGGACGGCTTCGAGGGCAGTGAAGGGGTGATTGTTATCGCCGCCACCAACCGTCCGGACGTGCTGGATAAAGCCTTGTTGCGCCCCGGTCGATTCGACCGCCAGGTGTTTGTCGGGCTGCCGGATATTCGCGGCCGGGAGCAGATTCTCAAAGTTCACATGCGCAAAGTACCGCTGGATGATCAGGTCGAGGCCTCGATTATCGCGCGGGGTACACCAGGGTTTTCCGGTGCGGACTTGGCCAACCTGGTGAATGAGGCGGCGCTGTTTGCCGCTCGCAGTAACAAGCGCCTGGTAGGCGTGGAAGAATTCGAGAAGGCGCGGGACAAAATCATGATGGGCGCGGAACGCCGCTCCATGGTGATGAGCGAGAAGGAGAAATCCAACACGGCCTATCACGAGGCGGGCCACGCAATCGTCGGACGCCTGGTGCCGGAGCATGACCCTGTCCACAAGGTCAGCATCATTCCGCGTGGACGCGCCCTCGGCGTGACGCAGTTCCTGCCTGAGGAAGACAAACACAGCATCAGCCGGCGAGCCATACGTTCGCAGTTGTGTTCCCTGTTTGGCGGCCGCATCGCCGAGGAACTGACACTGGGTGTGGACGGTGTGACCACCGGTGCATCCAATGATATCGAGCGCGCAACGGAGTTGGCTCGCAATATGGTGACCAAGTGGGGCTTGTCCGAAAAGCTCGGTCCCCTGCATTATGGTGAAGATGAAGGTGCCTATCCCGGCACCGGCGCCATCCAGTATTCTGGCGAGACCTCCAAGGTTATCGATGAGGAGGTGCGTAGTATCATTGACAGCTGTTACGGCACCGCCAAACAAATACTGGAAGATAATCGTGACATTCTCGAAGCCATGAAAGATGCGCTGATGGAGTACGAAACGATCGACTCGGAACAGGTGGATGACTTGATGGCGCGCCGCAAGGTTCGCCCACCGCGCGATTGGCATGACGGCGGCACGCCCAGCGGCCCGCAACCGACTGCCCCAGCACAGCCGAAGGAATCACCGGTCGGTGGTCCCGCCAAGGAGCATTGAATCAGCTAAAAGCTATAAGCCGCAAGCTGCAAGCGTTCACGGAAAGAAATGCTTCGGCTTGCAGCTTGTCGCTTGCGGCTTATTAATATGAAATTGATCTGCGGTTCACGGACGCTTGACCTGTCCACACCCAAAATCATGGGTATTCTCAATACCACGCCGGACTCTTTCTCCGACGGTGGGCGCTGCTACGACGGTCAAACACTCTCCCTTGACCTCGCGTTAACCCATGCTGAACAGATTATGCGCGAGGGCGCCACCATCATCGATATCGGTGGGGAATCCACGCGACCGGGAGCGCCGGAAGTCTCCTCCCAGGAAGAGTGTGATCGGGTGCTGCCCGTGGTGGAGGCTATCGCCAGCCGACTTGACGTTATCATTTCTGTCGATACCAGTAACCCCCAGGTTATTACCCAATCCGCATCCCTCGGCGCTGGCTTGATCAACGACGTGCGCGCCCTGCAGCAGGACGGTGCGGCCAAAGCCGCCGCTGCTACCGGTCTACCCGTGTGCTTGATGCACATGCAGGGTATGCCTGCGACCATGCAGCACAACCCTCGGTATCAGGATGTGGTTGCCGAAGTGGCAAGATTCCTGATGGAGCGCATCGAGTGCTGTGAAGGTGTCGGAATCGCCCGTCACCAGTTGATTCTGGATCCAGGCATTGGTTTCGGTAAAGCTGACGAACACAACCTTAAGCTCCTGAACCACCTCGGTGAATTCGAAGAACTCGGCTTACCGTTACTGGTTGGCCTGTCACGCAAATCCATGATTGGCCGACTGCTCGGCAGAGAAACCGACGAGCGATTGGCAGGCAGCCTCGGTTTTGGGCTGATCGCGCTGCAAAATGGCGCTAAAATACTCCGCGTTCACGACGTCGCGGCGACACGCGATATCGTCGAAATCTATAATATGACGGCCACCCACAGCACTTCTGGCCGTGCATGAATCCGCAATAGCGGACTGCATTCGAATAACTCAACTCTAGGACGACTATGTCACGCAAATATTTCGGCACCGATGGTATCCGCGGCAAAGTGGGTGAAGGCCCAATTACACCGCAATTTTTTCTGCATTTGGGATGGGCTGTGGGGCAGGTGCTGGCCGGTCGCGAAGACGGCAGTGCGCCGGGCATGGTTTTGATTGGCAAGGACACGCGTATTTCCGGTTACATGTTTGAATCAGCACTGGAAGCGGGTTTGATCAGTGCAGGTATCGATGTGGGCCTGCTCGGCCCTATGCCCACACCCGCCATTGCTTACCTGACCCGCACATTCCAGGCTCGCGCCGGTATAGTGATCAGCGCCTCCCATAACGCCTTCGGCGACAATGGCATCAAGCTGTTCAGCACCGAAGGCACCAAGCTCAGTGACGCACTGGAAATCGCCATCGAAGACTATCTCGACAAACCCATGGTCATGGCGGACAAAATCGGCAAGGCCCGCCGCATCAGCGACGCTGAGGGACGCTATATCGAATTCTGTAAGGGCTCACTGCCCTGGGGCTTCAGCTTGCAGGGGCTGCACCTGGTGCTGGATTGCGCCAACGGTGCTACCTATCAGGTCGCGCCTAAGGTGTTTCAGGAGCTGGGCGCGCGAGTCACCACCATTGCCGCCAAACCTGACGGGATCAACATCAATTTCAATTGCGGTTCCACCAAGCCGAATCAGTTACAGCAACAGGTTCTGGAATGCGGTGCGGATATGGGTATTGCCTTTGATGGCGATGGGGATCGCGTGATGCTGGTCGATCACAAGGGCGAGGTCGTCGATGGCGACCAATTGTTGTACCTGATTGCCGCTTATAAACACAAGCGCGGCGACGGCTGCCCCGGCGTGGTAGGCACCTTGATGAGCAATTTCGGGTTTGAACTGGGCCTGAAGGAACTGGGTATTCCGTTTGAGCGCGCCAAGGTTGGCGATCGTTACGTCATAGAAGCCATGCGTCTCAATGGCTGGAAACTCGGCGGCGAATCGTCCGGCCACATCGTGTGTAGCGATCTGACCACCACTGGTGATGGTATTATCGCAGCACTCCAGGTGTTGCGGGCGCTGGTGGATCAGAACCTGACTCTGCACAACGCCAAACAGCGCATGCAAAAGCTGCCTCAGGTCATGATCAATGTGTCGACTGGCAAGATGGTCGACCTTTCAGTCAACGATGACATTCAGGCCGCAATTCATGATGCCGAAGCGCAGCTCGACGGGCGCGGGCGCGTGCTTTTGCGACCCTCCGGCACCGAACCACTGATTCGCGTGATGGTGGAAGGGCAGCAGGCGGATGTGGTGGAAGAACTGGCCAAGAGTCTGGCAGAGGTTGTGAGTAAGGCTGTTGCCTGAGTCCCGCCGTCCAGGTTTCACAGAATTGCGCCGGGCCACAAAATCAGCGTTGTAACACAAGGCGTTCTCGGCTACCATTGGCGCCCGCTTTCTGGCTGGCGCTGATTTAACGAAGTGTGGCTACTTCAATGTCGCACACTTTATTTCGAATGTTAAAGTGTCGAACACCGAGTGGCCACTGTTGAAAGGCAATGGGCGAAAGCGGGAGAGAGTGGAATGCGTCGACAGCTTGTTATCGGCAACTGGAAAATGCACGGGAACCACGACAGTAACAAGAAGTTGTTACAGGAGCTGGTGTCTTTGTGGCCAGGGAACGGGAAGACGGACGTCGCCGTTTGTCCGCCGTTTATCTATCTGGATCAAGCTGTGCGCGAGCTGCGTGGTTCGCCCGTTGCAGTGGGTGCTCAAGATGTCAGCGACCACAGCAATGGTGCCTATACCGGTGATATTTCGGTAGCCATGCTGGCCGATCTGGGTTGTGAATATGTCATCGTCGGGCATTCCGAGCGGCGGCAATACCATGCCGAGACGAGCGAGCTGGTTGCTCGCAAAGCGCTTGCCGTTCTGGAGCAGCAGTTGGTGCCGGTTATTTGCGTTGGTGAGACCGAAAGCCAGCGTGATGCAGGCGAAGCGCTGGCCGTTATCGATCAGCAACTGCACCCGGTTCTGACGCAGTTAACGACAGAGCAATTGGTACGTTGTGTCGTCGCTTATGAGCCCTTGTGGGCCATTGGTACCGGCCGTACCGCAACGCCGGAGCAGGCTCAGGACGTTCATGAGCATATAAGAACACAGTTGAAACAGGCTTCTGCCGAGATTCGCATTCTCTATGGTGGAAGTGTCAAGCCAGAGAATGCAGCCGCTTTGTTTGCCCAGAAAGATATAGATGGCGCCCTCGTCGGGGGCGCGTCCCTGAAAGCGAACGATTTTTCAGCCATTTGTCGAGCCGCCGAAGAGAGCGGCGCAAGAGAAGCGTAAACAATGGGAAATTTAATTTTAGTTATACATCTAATTGTCGCCGTCGCCATCATCGGCTTGATTTTGCTGCAGCAGGGCAAAGGCGCAGAGATGGGAGCCTCCTTCGGGTCCGGCGCCTCGCAAACCGTATTTGGCAGTGCCGGATCAGGTAATTTCTTTTCTCGCTTGACTGGAATATTAACTGCTGTATTCTTCGCCACCAGCTTTTCCCTGGCTGTGATGTCCCAACAAGGACCTGAGGCAAACCAGATTCCAGTGCCGGCAATTGAACAGCCCGCAGGCACTCAGGCAGCCCCGGATTCCGACATCCCCTCGGTAGAAGAAGAAACATCAGGCGGAGACGTACCGGCAGCGCCGGCACCCGAAGCCGAATAACCTGCGGTTGTTTAGCGTTTGACAACACTGCTGCAGTGTTAACCCCTTTGCCCAAGTGGTGGAATTGGTAGACGAAGTGCATGGATGCACGAGTGCCGCGCTAGGCAGGAGCCGATAGCGGCCACGCGTAGCGTGTCGGGGTTGGCCACAGTTTTACATAGAATTAAAAATGTTAGACGTTAGTTTTGAATTGCCCAAGTGGTGGAATTGGTAGACACGCTATCTTGAGGGGGTAGTGGCGTAAGCCGTGCCGGTTCAAGTCCGGCCTTGGGCACCATTTAATGAAGGCACTCCTACGGAGTGCCTTTTTTTATGCCCGGCGGACCGGGTGACGAATGTCGTTCTGGCATTCGGTCCTTGGCCGGTTTAGCGCTCGCCTCAAATAGCACTCTTCTCAGAGCCACTTTCAATCCCTATTCCTCCGGTGTGGCGAATAGCCCGTTGCTCGGCACGGCTCTTTCTTATAGCGAAAAATACAGATCATGTCTGATTATTCATATGACAAAGTTGCTGTAATAGACCGAGCTGACGTAATAATGTGTATGAAATCCGGAAGTAATGCATATTAATTTCTTTATAATCAATGCGTTAAAAGCGAGGTTGCGTTGGTGCTGTACAACTCAAAAACATCCTATATATAATACAAGTTAGTTAGGGGATCTCCAGATCAACCTTGGGCATTTCGATGTATTGCATTAACCCCGGGCGTCTGGAGAGCGGCTATAAGCCTCGGCACATCAAGATGGACTTTGGCATACGCGCCGACGGCTTTATAAAAACTGGAGAGACCATGAGCGTAATAAACAAATCAATCAAAAAATCATTTAACAAACACAAGGCACCGACATTTGCGGTAGCGGCATTGGTGTCCGCTATTGCGTCTGCCAATGCCCTGGCCCAGGATGTGGTTTTGGAGGAAGTTGTCGTAACGGGTGTGCGAGCCTCTATCGACAAAGCTATTGATATCAAGAAAAACTCAACCCATATGGTGGACGGCATCAACGCTGAGGACATCGGCCAACTGCCGGATGTGTCCATTGCTGATTCCATTCGACGTATTTCAGGTGTGAGTTACGCCACCAGCAACGGTCGTCCCGAGACTGCGTCAATTCGTGGCCTGGGTCCCGATTTGACCCTCACCACATTGAACGGCCGGGTCCTGTCAACAACAGACCAGGGCACTCGCCGTGTGCAATTGGGTCGTTTGCCATCAGAGATTATCCAGCGCGTCGCCGTCTCCAAAACGCCGGAAGCCAAGATGATCGAAGGCGGCGTGGCCGGCACTATTGCCCTGGAGACTATCAAGCCTCTGGATCGCAAAAAATCCTCTCTCAATGTCAACGTTCGTGGTATGTACAACGAAAATGCGGCTGACATTGATACTCAGGATGACTTCGGCAAACGCGGGTCTATCAGTTACATTGGCCAGTTTATGGATAACCGTCTCGGCGTCGCTTTTGCCGCCGCAACCATGGACGAAACATCTCCAAACTATGAAAACCGCGGTGTTAACCTGCGCAGTCGCAACCCTGCGGCAGTGACCCCACGCAATGATTTTAATGGCGATGGTGTGCGGGATATCGCAGCCGGTGCATACAGTTACGACGTGGTGGAACAGGACATCAATCGCGACAGTATGATTGCGGCAGTGGAGTTTGACGCAACTGACGAGTTGACGTTGTTGTTTGATACCGCCTACGTGAAAGAAGATTTTGAGCTGGTCAACAACCGCCTTGTCATGGAAAACATGTTGCAGCCGTTTATGGGCCCTCAGCCGGGTTCAGACACTGTTATCGATGAAAACGGCATTATTGTTTCCAGTAGCGATGCCCGCGCGGCAGTGGTGAACTTCCGAAACCCGAACCTGAACCAGGACGAGACGCTGAACCTGGGTTTGGGCGCGGTGTATGAGAACGACATGTGGAAGGTTGCGGCTGACTTGAGTTTGTCCAAATCCACCCGTGACCGCACTAACCAGACGTCTATCACTCAGTTGGCCACGGACAATAGCCTGCCGATCGTGGGCGCTCCGCCAAACCAGCCATTCCGTCGCGCTGTGTCCTTCGATGTGACCAACACCGGCGAAAACATTGTGTTGGGCTTTGATCCGGGTGTGCAGGATGTTTCCCAGTGGCAGATCCGTAACATTCTCGATTTGGTGGATGAGACTGAAGACGATATCAAGTCATTGAAGGTGGATTTCACGCGTTCGATGGATAGCGGGTTTTTGAGCTCGGTTGATTTCGGTGTGCGTTTCGAAGATCACAAAAACGAACGTAATCAGAACCGTGATAGTTACACATTCGCTCGCCCGGGTCCATCAGCAGTTCAGGATGCCAACCGCCCATACCTGGATGCCAGCTTTCTGGAGCCCGGAATTTACGGTGGCGATGGTTCGGTAGACAGTATCGTGAGCAATTTCCCGTTCCAGGGCTACTACGATACCTTTGGTATCGAAAGCTCCGGTGGTGCGTTGATTACTACACCGTCCTGGCCAGTGTGGAATGTGGATGCGATTGTTGCGGAAGCGAAGAACCCCACCAATCCAGATGTAAATAATGTGGTGATCAATGATGAAGCGAATACATTTGATCGCCCCAACACTTACTCATTGCGTGAAGAGTCCCAAGCGCTGTATGTGCAGGCAAATTTCGAAACGCAATTTCTGGATCGTGCGTTCACCGGTAACGTCGGGCTGCGTGTGGTAAACACCAAGGTGACATCGACTGGCACTCAAGTTGACTTCGACAAGCTGAATCCCCAGTCCAATGGCGACGGCACATTCAACGTTGCAGTTACCGAAGATATGGTGGTGCGCAGCACGCAGGAGCATGATTACACGGAATTCCTGCCATCGTATAACGGTAGCTTGGAAGTGGCTCCGGAACTGTTCCTGCGCACGGCTATTGCGCGGACCATGTCCAGAGCGCCGTTCGTTGATCTGCGCAATTCGGCGGTGTTGCAGGGCAATGGTGAGAACGTCATGCAAATCACTACTGTGTCCGGTAATCCGTCTCTGGATCCGTTCATCTCTGATCAGGCGGACGTGGCGCTGGAATGGTATCCGAGCAGAGATCTGTCCTTGTCTGGTAATGTTTACTACAAGCGAGTAGATGGTTACCTGACCACAAACGTTGACACATCAGAGGCGGTTATTGACGATGCAGTATTCCCAACGACCAACCGTGCACCGGCTAATGCCACCGAGAAATTTACCTATAAAGGTATTGAGCTCTCCTATCAGCAGGCGTTTACCTTCCTGCCAGGGCTCCTTGACGGCTTAGGTGTTCAGGCGAATGCCAGCTTCAATGATACTGATGCGGAAGACGAGGCGATCGGTCTTGATGGCGAGGTTATCACCGTATACGCCAACAATGTGTCGAAAGAGGTATACAACTTCATTACCTATTATGAACAGGACTGGGGATCTGTGCGTTTGGCATGGAACAAGCAAAGTGCCTACAACCGTACTCCCGGACATCTCAATGCGACACAGAAAATGCCGAACGGACTGTGGGACATGAATATCAATTACAATGTTCTGGACAATATGCGGTTGACTCTGAGCGTGACGAACCTGACCGATGAGAAAATCCAGCGGTACCTGTTCCTCAACCCGGATTCCGGTGAGTCAACAATTCCGCAGGCTTACGTCGCAACTGGCCGAACCATTACCTTCGGTGCCAGCTATAAGTTCTAGGTCTCATAGAATTTTGTGCTGATCCAAAAGCGGCCCGACGTTTTGAACGATTTCATGGAATTTGTTCAACCGCCGGGCCTTTCTTCAAGCTCTTTGGCATTTTCAATAATGACAATGAGCAATTCGATGAACAACGTTTGCAAGCCGACAATACACGACAGGACGCCATCACCACAGGTGACTATGGAATGGATCACATTGTCTATACTTGGCCACGTTTGGTCAAAGTTCGCCAAGGCTTGGTCGGTTAAGCGTTGATTCAGTGATAAAAGAGGTGAAAACCATGTTTACGAAAAAGCTAGCCATTTCAGCTTGCTTGGCTGGAGCGACACTGTTGAGTGCGTGCGCCAGCGAGTCGCCACGGGTTGACGAGGATTTCGGCAAGCCTTCTGCCCGTTATGGAGACGTTGATGTCACTCGTCCAGAACTCCAGATTCCCGCCAGCGTCAAGCCGTTGTTTGACACCTGGTTGCGCGATACTTATGTAACCAACGCGCCGGATGGTTACTACTATATGACCGGCACCATTTCCCAGCCTGGGCGAATTACTGCCTATGACCAAAACCCCGGCATCCAGTTGTGGCGGTCAAAGGATTTAAAAAATTGGGAAGATCTGGGCGTTGTGTGGGATTTTGACAAGCACGGAACCTGGCAGAAGGACTACTTCATTGCCGACGGCAAACAGAAGGTAGACCTCAACAATAATCCCGTGAGCAACAAGCGCAGAACCTTGTGGGCGCCGGAGATTCATTACATCGAAAGCCAGCAGAACTATTTCCTGGTGGGCTGTATGCCGTTGAACCCTAAAGGTTCCGGGTCATTTGTACTGCGTAGCACCACGGGCAAGCCCGAAGGTCCTTACGAAAACATTGAAGGTAACAGCGACGGATTCCTGCATCCGGAGATTGATGGCAGCCTGTTTGAAGACGATGATGGCACCGTTTACTTTGTCGCGCACAATCATCAGATTGCGCGGATGAAGCCCGATATGAGCGACATCGCCGAGCCTTTTCGTGAAATCGACGAACAGGAGTATGACATAGAGCCCTACATCGAAGGCGCCTACATATTCAAAGATGAGGGCAAATACCATCTGGTCCAAGCCATCTGGAGTTTTCAGTTGCCGGACGGGCGCTATGCCTACGATGAAGAAAAACCGGGCCGTGCCTTCAAGACCAAAAAGGAAGTTGGTGAGGCGCGATACAGTTATGATGTGGTTATTGCGACGGCCGATAATGTCTATGGGCCATACTCCAAGCGCTACACTTCAGTGATTGGCGCGGGCCACAATAACTTTTTCAAGGATGAGCAAGGTAACTGGTGGGCGACCATGTTTGGAAACCCTCGGGGCGATATCCTGAAACGTGATTTCCTGACACGTCCCGCAGTGATTCCCATGCGCAAAGTGAACGGTTACTTTTTCCCCAAGCAGGATTAAAAGGCAGTATAAATCCTTCCGGTATTCGGTCCGCCAAGCACCACAAATGCCCCGGCTGAAATTTGTTCTTAGGCAAATTGGCCGGGGCTGTCTATTAGGCTATCCTGTAAGGACGGATCAGCCTACATGCCCATCAGGCCACCGCGAGGTGGAAGTTCGCGCGCACGGTCGGGAAGTTTGTGTCCATGCAATGGACGCGTCATGCGAGCTAAAAGTCAATCCAGGTCCGGGCGAGGCGAAAGCTAAAGACGGAGATCATGATGAAGTGGACCCACCCGATTGCATCGCGAACATTAACCGGCTTTCTCATCTGCGTTTTCTTGTCGTGCAGCCAAGCGTCGTTCGCACGTCCGTCCCTCGTCTTTACTTGCAGCTTGCCTGAAGCCATGCCCTATCGCCTGGCCCTTGAGAAGGCCTACTCTCACATCTTCAACAAACTCGGCTATGATTTTTCCGTCGTTAGCTACCCGGTTTCCCGCGGACTGGCGATGCTTGAGGCGGGGCTAGTGGATGGCGACTGCTCGCGCTCCAAAACCCTTTTCGCAAACATCGAGAATGAGTCTCTGGTCAGGGTGGATGTGGTCATCCGCAGCACCGACTATGGCATCTGGAGCTACTCAGCCAAGCTCGAGAATCTCACCCTAAATGAGCTTCGCGAGCGCAACTTCCGCATCGGTTACTCCAAGGGCAGCCTGGTCATTGAGGACTTTTTGGAACGTCAAGGGTTGGATAATGTTGTGGCGGTAGAGGGGTTGAATAACGGGCTTCGCATGTTGAGCGCCAACCGTTTCGATTTATACCTGGTAGGCAATGGGCTGGTGTACGAGCAGGAAGAAACCCTGCATCTGCGCGCGCCGCTTTACATGAAAGGTGTCCTGTTCCACGATCAGTCATTTCCGTACTTGCATAAAAAGCACAAGAAACTACGACGCCCGTTTGAAAGGGAATTGAAAAAGCTGATTGATGCCGGTGGAATCCCGGTGGAACATCATTGATTTTTTGCCAAAGGCCGCGCCATGGCTAATGGCGCAACCCTCGACTATTTCTGGTTATTGCTGGACCGGATAAAACGCCGAGCCTGGAACAATCTCCACAATGTCTTCGTCCGCACCGATGTCTGTAAACTGCGCCTTAACAATCACCGTCGTACGAGGACGAACCTCAGTGTCGGACGCGTGGGTGTGGAAGACATAATAGGGCTGATTATTCTCGCCGATCAGCAGGTCCCCGTGGCCAGTACCATCCAGCCCGATAATGTTCTTGTCTATAATCGGGTTGCCGGCGTACCGTGTCCATGGCCCCATGGGGGATTTTGCGGTGGCGTAGCCAACGGCGTAATCATCACTTTGAAAATGGTTTGCTGAATAAAACAGATAGTAGGTGTCTTCGTGTTTTATCACCGTAGCGCCTTCAGCCACCACGGCTGATGGGTAGGTTTGCGTATCTTCCCAGGTGCCCTTTTGCGGAGTAATGCAGTGGGTCAGGGTCTCTTTCTTGATACCACTGAAGTCGTCGTTAATTTCCGCCACAAAAATGTGATTACCCTGATCCAGGCGCACGTGGTAGAAATAAAGCTTGCCATCATCATCCTTGAAAATGAAAGGGTCTATCTGGCGCAAGTCCGACTTGAGCGGCTGGACTTCGTCTTGTACAAAGGGGCCGAGTGGCGAATCACTGTGGGCGAAAGCGATATTTTCATCGGCGGTATAGGCCATATAGTAGCGATTGTTGTGTTGGAATACCTGAGGTGCCCAGAAGCCCCAGCTACCAAACACATTGTCACCCATCTTCAGCGCGTAACCATCTTGAGTGCGGTCAGGTACATGCCACTCTCTCAAGTTGTCGGAGACCAGTACCTGGAAACCCACCTGTGGCGGTCTTTCTGTGCCGTACATATAATACTGCTGTCCGTCGTAAATAATGGTCGGGTCTGCCAAGTGAATCTTTGCGGACTCACTCACTTCAGCCGGTTTCGGATTGTCGACGGGAGCCGCGTCCTGAGACACATTCTGTTGCGTACAGGAAATAATGCCCAGCATCGCCAGGCTGATTGGCATAATTAATCGAGTTTTAAACATTGTTTATCCTTGTTGAATAGTGCGGCCTTGGCCACATGGATGGTGGATATGAAAAGTTACCGCAGACGATCAAAATCCTTGTGGTAATAGGCGTTCAGTTCATAACTGCCGTCGGGTCTCAGTTCGACTGTCCGATTGACAAAGAGTGCATTCAATATCCAGGGATCACGTGTGGTATCGAATTTTCCGTGGAATCCTTGTCGGAAGGAATAGGTGGCAAGCAGGAACTGGGGCGATGCTGTGAATGTTTCATAGGCATCTGCCAGGTAGCGTTTCTGCAGGTTTCTGTACCACGAATTCATCTCGACAAAATCCAGCCATTCACCGCGTGTTACTGCCCCTGATTTCGGCTCCTGTTGCAGAATGTCGTTCAGGTATTCATGAACTTTCGTGTCTACAGGCAAACTATATTTTCCGGTGAATTCCGGTGCCAGGGCCAATGGAGTCTTGCTTTTCCAGTAGTGCATGGCGGAGAACTCGGTACTGATAAAGCGCTGATCAGGGCGAATATGAGCAGTAGCAAAATCAACAGAGGCTTTCATCGCGGAGAAATCACTGTCTCCGTGATGAATGTGCAGGTCAACACCGGTGACTTCGGGCGTCGCTTTCGCCAGTGCCAGTAGTCCTTCAGATGCGGTTTGAAACCGTGCAAGTTCGAGCCGGTTGAAAGCCCCCAGGAATAGTGGCGTGTCCTTGTTCTGACTGCTTTTGCGGAACTCGATTGTGGTCTTGAGCATTGCACTGTAAAACGGCACCAGTTGATCGTCACGGCTGGGTACCTTGTCACCTGGGCTCTCAATGAACGGCTCGTTACCAACCACCAGAACGTCTATGTAGGGCCATACCTTTTGATAGAGCGAAGCAAGGGCTTCCTGATGCTTTTTGAGTGCTTCCGCAGTGTGGGGCATCACGTGGGGTGTATGCTTTGCCTTGTAGTTCCATTTGATGCTCAATACCGTTTTATAACCCTTGTTCTTCAGTTCAATGAAACGGGCGATATCGGGCGACTTATGGAACTCCGGCAAAGGCTCCAGCGTCTCCTTGTCAAACAGACTGTAGAAATCGAGAAAACCCCGTACCCAAACCGGTTGCAGGTTGGCGATGTTTATGTCGATGACGGCATCACTGAGAACACCGAGTTGCTCATTGAAATTGATACCGATTCGACGGCCTGTATTGACCACTGAAAAGGGCACGCTGTGTGTTCCGAGTTGGACCACGGCAACCGTCTCATCTTTTTCGCCAATCCCGGTGTGGATTTTGACCCGGATCCGATCGCCGTTTTGGGCAACAGAGGCACTGGAGGTAAAGGGCTTATCGTTGAGAGAGTATTCCCCTCCCTGAATACTGACCGGGGTGGAGCCCGAAATGCCGTCCAGTCTCAGCGGCGCAGATATCACGTCCGAATCTGGTTGGACATCCCGCACCTGGGTGAAGGCGAGCTCTGCATAGGCCGGCGCTGCCAATGCTGTGGTAACAAGCACAACAAAGGTAAGAGTGGCGAGACAACGTGCAAAGATAGGTTGTAGCGGGTTACTCATGGTTGTTTTCCTGTGCTGCGGTTTGCCGCATCGTCGTGGCTGATGACCGGGTTCATTTGCATGGTGTTGCTGATTTCAATCGGCACCAGTCCAAAATGCAGGCGGAAGGGCGCGGTAATATCGTTGCCAAACATCGAGGTCCACCAGTTTCCGGATTTGTCCTGGAAAACGGTGCCGTGGCCGGCGTGAGGCACACCAATGCGCGCTTTGGTATAAGGCCCTTCTAGAGTATCGGAAACGCCGTACATCATGTCGTAGGTGCCCATGGTTC
The DNA here is from genome assembly GCA_964419935.1 of uncultured Cellvibrionaceae bacterium. Taxonomy (GTDB): domain Bacteria; phylum Pseudomonadota; class Gammaproteobacteria; order Pseudomonadales; family Cellvibrionaceae; genus CAYQQJ01. The sequence goes on along the minus strand of CAYQQJ010000021.1, from coordinate 12,553 downwards.
TCAGAGGGCCGTGCCATTCCGCACCGGTAAGCACGTATTTTCCGTTGATTTTTGCCAGGGCGTTGCCTTCGTACCCCACATGATGCTGCTCGGTGGTTTTTAACCGAATTGGCGTGTCGACAAAACCGGATCTGTCCGCATTGAGTTCGCCCAGCTGACCGCCGCCCCACAGAAAGTAAACCTTGCCGTCATCGTCCTCGAAGACAAAACCATCAATACCATTGACAAATTTGCCATCGGTAACATTGGCGTAGGGACCTTCGGCCTTGCCTGAGGTGCTTTTGAACAAGTAGGTGATGCCTTGGCAGCAGAGGCTGAAGCTTAAGTAATAAGTGTCATCGGTTTTAACGTATTTGATTTCCGGTGCCCAGAGTTGCATCGCGGAAAAGTCGCCGTCCCCCAACTCGTCCCAGCTCCAAATGACGCCGACTTCTTCCCATGATTTCAAATCTTTCGAGCGGAACAGGGAGACGCCGCCATTGCCATAAAGGTAGCCATAGCCGGCTTGGGTACCCACCAGATAATAAAACCCATCGTCACCGAGTGTGATGGATGGGTCGCGCATGGTTTCGCTGTTGAGGCGCGGTTGCTGCAAGGATGTGACTGAGTCTTCCAGAATAACGTTAGATGCCGGGCGCAGTTTGCTTCGCTCGGAAAACTCCAGGGGTACTAATGCCGGTCGAACACGCACAGCCGCGTAGCGGTCAGTGAGAGGTGCCGCATAAGTTGCATAAACCTGACCTGCTTTGCTGGTGAAGAGGGTTGTTTGCCCGGCATGGGGAACCGCCAGGTAGCGACCCGAGTAAGGACCGAGCAGATCATCCGAAACGGCCGCGAAAACATCATCGGTCGCGGTCTGCATTCGACCGGTCACCTCGTTGGCGAAAGCATAATATTTGCCGTCCAGTTTCTTGATGAAAAAGCCGGCCTCTCCAATCCGGTTGCGTGCCGGCCAATCCTTACCTCCGGAGAAGTCGGTGCGCTTGTAAACATCGTCTGCAGGTTTGATGAAGGTAGCCTTCCCAGTGACTTTCGTCAGTGATTTGTTGAGCGGTGCAATAAAGCCATTGCCGTAGAGCAAATAATTTTTGCCGTCGTCATCCTGAAAAAGTGACGGATCGGCAAAGTTTTCGACCAGGCATCCGGAGCTCTGGTACGGTCCTTCAGCTTTCTCACTCTGTGCAGTTTTGATGCAGCCGAAGACATCGGCGAACACCAGGTAGAAGGTGTTGTTGATGTAGTGGATTTCCGGCGCGGTGTAGCGTTCGCCCTTAGCGTCATAAACGGCGCCGAGGGCTGTCCAGTTTTCCAGATCATCAGATTGCCACAAGTAAATGCCATTATTGGGCTTGTCGAGGTTGGTGCCGGTCATATAGTAAGTGTTGCCGGCCAAGGTGATGCTGACGTCCTTCAGCAAGGTATGGGTGAACAATGGCTGTAACAGCTTCGCGTGCTCCCCCGGGGCGTTAACCGCATTCAACGGGTTCGACGGGTGGTCTTTGAACAACAGGTTGCGCTTATCTTCTTCAGAAAGCCCTTCTTCGGTTTTGCTTTGTTCGGTGGATGCTGCCGTGACGTTTAGCGAAATTAGTGCAGCGAGCATCATTGGCCAGAATTTCATGTGGAAGTCTCCGCGGCGTTGATGTTGGATTGATCTGCCAGAGTGTGATCGGATCGAACTGGAAACGGACGTAGGCGATATTGCGCCAACAGACGACCCGTCGCGTTCGAGGAACAACATCTCCATGGCTATTCGGTTGGGATACGGTCGTATCTGGGTATCAGACAAGCTCCCGGGGTGGCAACCCAAGGAGCTTGTTTACGATTATTGTGTGGACTTGATATCTTCCAGCTTCGCCTGAAGTTCCTTAACGAGTTCAGGATACTTCTGTGCCACGTTGGTGGTCTCTTTGGGATCTTTGGCCAGGTCGTAAAGTTGCGGCTCTGATGATAGACCTGTGTCGACGGTTTTATTTTTCATCCAGTCGGGCAGGGTGCCGGTGAATGGCGCAATGTATTTCCAGTTACCGTGTCGCAACGCGAGAGTATAAGCCTCTTCCAGCATTTCGGTACGGCCCGGCTCGCTCGCATCAAGCAGTGCGGGTAGCACGTCGGCGCTGTCCCTGGCTTCTTCATCCACCAGATTCACGCCGATCAGCTCGGCTAGTGACGCATAAAAGTCGACGTGACTGATCAGGGCACTGCTAACGCCGGGTTTTACCTTGGCAGGGTAATGAACGATCATGGGTACGCGAGTACCGGCTTCCAGAATGCTGTACTTCCCGCCGGAAAACGGGCCAGCAGGTTTGTGATCGCCGAGCATTTCCTCTGCGAAGTCCTCGTAACCATCATCCAGTACCGGACCATTGTCGCTGCTGAAAATAATCAGCGTATTGTCGAGCAGGTCAAGTTTTTCGAGTTCAGCGACCACTTCGCCGACAAACCAATCCATTTCGACAATATGGTCGCCCCGTGGCCCCATGGTCGTTGCACCTACGAAGCGTTCATTCGGAACCCGTGGTACGTGAATGTTGTTGGTTGGCAGGAACAGGAAGAAAGGATCATCTTTGTGTTCACGAATGTAATCAATGGATTTTTCAGCGAAGTCTTTGGCGAAATCCTCGTCTTTATACTCCGCGGCTTTTCCGCCCTTCATATAGCCAATGCGGCTGATGCCATTGACGATAGTGTCGCTGTGTTGATCATCAGCCTGCTGTTTCAGCAGCTCCGGATGTTCACGTCCCACCGGGCGGTTGCCGATCTTCCCCGTGTAGCTGACGCTAATGGGATCGGCCGGATCCAGATTGTAGATGCGCTGGTTTTCCAGGTAAGCGGTGGGTACACGATCACCGGTTGCAGGTATCAAAAAGCTGTAATCGAAGCCGATTTCGGCAGGACCAGGGCTGACATAGCCATTCCAGTCGATGTTGCCCTCGCCGAGGCCCAGATGCCACTTGCCTACAACGGCTGTAGCGTATCCGGCGCGTTTGAACATGTCGGCGACGGTTGGTTTGCTGTGATCAATGATCAGTGGGGCATCACCCGGCAGAATCTTTGCGTCCGCACGGAAGGCATAATTGCCGGTCAGCATGGCATATCGGGAGGGTGTGCAGGTGGAAGCGGGGCTGTGGGCATCGGTGAAGCGGATACCCTCGGACGCCAGCTGGTCGACATTGGGTGTTTGTACCGCCGTGGCGCCATAGCTGCTGAGATCACCGTAGCCAAGGTCATCAATGTAGAAGATAACGATATTGGGCTTAGTGGCCCGGCTTGCAGATTCTTCAAGCGCTTCCGAAGCGCTGTTGCCGATCGCGCAACCATTGAGAACGGCCGCGCCGGCACATATTAAGAGAAGGTGTTTTAGAGGAATCATCTGAATCTGTTTCTCCCGGGAGTTGGTGGGCTCTTTGGTTTTGCTCTTCGTCTCGTACAGTGTTTGCACTTGCGACCCGTTAAGTCATAAATATATGATTTATGGCGCGGCTTTGCAACCGCCCCCGTGCCGAAGCGAGATGGAGGTGCGGCGATCCTTGCAGGCATAAAACAGGCCGATGGCGCTGCTGCAGGTGGCGGAAAAGGCAGTTAGAGGGAGAAAAAATCCACTCTGACGCCATTGTGGGCGTCAAAGTGGCAGTTCCACATGGAGTGGGGGAAGAGCAGCAGGGTGGAGCTGCGAGTGCTGTCGCTCGCGGTTCAGTCATTCGACTATATCTGGGCTCAGCTTATCATATGTAATACAAATAGCGTAAGGTTTTTCGTAAAAAGCCGCGTTCTACGGCCTCGATCCGAAGGCAGTCTGGTGAAGGTGGTGCGGGTTCAGGCGAGTTAATGTGGCCTGAAAGGTTGCCAGCTGCATGGCCTCAGCGCTTTCTTGGGGTCAATATGCCGGGCTCAGTCCGGAAGCAAATGATTGCGTTTTTAAAACATCTGAATTATCTTATCAAACAACTTAAGCTTGCCAGGAATTCCGCGGCTACTGCTGAAGAGCTGCTTACCCGGGCGGGGGCTGAGCAACGCGTTCGTGATTGTGGTTTCCTGTTCTGGGGCAATGACCCTCAAGCATGATATTGAAGATAGGCGATACCAAGTCGCCAACTCGAATGGGTCGAGCCGCTGGGCAACCAGCGCTTATCGTGGCGCTACAGCTAAAGGCGACGACCTTTTCGATTAGTCATATAAATAGTATGGTGGAATCTGTACAATAGCGCGGTGAATGGCAGGGGAGAGAGTTATGTCCATTGAAAAATTACTAACAGATGCACCTGAAGTGCTGGTAACCGGCGGCGCCGGGTATATTGGTAGCCATGTCTGCGTTGAGTTGATCCAGGCCGGTTACCGACCGGTTATCGTCGATAACTTCTGCAACAGTAAACCTGCCGTGCTGGACCGCATCGCCGATATCAGCGGGCATAAGCCGGATCTCTATCAGTTGGATCTCAACGATAAGCAGGCTTTGGAGCAAGTTTTTGCTGAGCGTTCTATCAAGGCGGTAATGCATTTTGCCGGTTTGAAAGCGGTAGGCGAGTCCACCCAGATTCCGCTGACGTATTATCGCGATAACGTTGGCGGCGCTATTACGCTTTGTGAAGTGATGTCCGCTCACAATGTCTGGAACCTGATCTTTAGCTCATCGGCAACGGTTTACGGCGATCCCGCCAGTGTGCCCATTGATGAAAGCTTCCCGCGGCAGGCGACTAATCCCTATGGCCGCAGCAAATTAATGATTGAAGAGATTCTGGAAGACCTCGCCAGCGCGAGCGGGGCAAACTGGAATGTCAGTTTGTTGCGTTATTTTAATCCGATCGGCGCACATGCCAGCGGCCGCATTGGTGAGGATCCATCCGGTATTCCCAATAATCTGGTGCCTTACGTGGCTCAGGTCGCCATCGGCAAGCGCGAGCGGGTCAGTGTTTTTGGCGCAGACTACGCCACACCGGACGGGACCGGGGTGCGGGATTATATTCACGTGGTGGACCTTGCCCGGGGTCATTTGGCGGCACTGAACAAGTTGCTGGATCAGGCGCCGGGGTGTCGTGCATATAACCTGGGTACGGGGCAGGGCTACTCGGTTCTGCAGATCATCTCGGCTTTTGAAAAAGCCTGCGGTAAGGCGATTCCCTACGAGTGTGTTGCGCGACGCCCGGGCGATATTGCCAAATGCTATGCCAACCCGGAATTCGCTGAGCGGGAACTGGGATGGCGCGCCGAGCACGGAATCGACACCATGATGCAGGATACCTGGCGCTGGCAGAATACGAATCCCAACGGTTATCCTGACGCCTAGCGCACGATGATCTTGCGTGTACGATAAATAATTTTAAGAGTAGTGGACTTATGAGTATAAGCAGCATTGATATGGGTGTGTTTACCGCCTATTGCATCTTCCTGATCGGACTTGCGTGGTGGGTGTCCCGGGAAAAAGCCGGGCATCAAAAAAGTAGTTCGGATTACTTTCTTGCGGGCAACAGCTTGCCGTGGTGGGCGGTGGGTTCGTCTCTGGTGGCAGCCAATATTTCCGCAGAACAAATCATTGGCATGTCCGGTTCTGGCTATGCCATCGGCCTTGCCATTGCCTCCTATGAGTGGATGGCTGCCATTACGCTAATAATCATCGGTAAGTACTTCCTGCCTATCCTGTTGGAGAAGAAGATCTACACCATGCCGCAGTTTCTGGAGCAACGTTTTGACAAGCGTGTACAGATGCTCATGGCGTTCTTCTGGCTGGCGGTATACACCTTCGTTAACCTGGCGGCTGTTCTTTATCTGGGCGCATTGGCGGTCAAAACCATCACCGGCGTGGATATGCTTTACGGCATGCTTTTCCTTGCCGCTTTTTCCATGGCGTATTCACTTTACGGTGGGCTGAAGGCGGTCGCGCTTACCGACGTGGTGCAAGTGGTGTTGTTGGTCTTGGGCGGGCTCTTGGTCACTTACCTGGCGCTGGATAAAATTTCCGGCGGCGAAGGCGTTATCGCCGGTTTTGCAACTTTGCTGGAAAAAACGCCCAGCAGCTTCGATTTGATTTTGTCGTCGGACCATGAAGACTACATCAGTCTGCCCGGCATCTCCGTGTTGCTCGGCGGCATGTGGATCATGAATCTCTCCTATTGGGGTTTCAACCAGTACATTACCCAACGTTCTCTTGCAGCAAAGAACCTGCGCGAAGCGCAAAAAGGTATGGCGCTGGCCGCCTACCTGAAGTTGTTGATGCCTGTGATTGTTGTGTTGCCGGGTATTGCCGCATTGCTGCTGGTGCCTGATTTGGAGCGGCCGGATATGGCCTACCCCGAGCTTATGAAGCTGGTTCCCACTGGTTTGCTCGGGCTGTGTTTTGCAGCGCTTGTGGCGGCAGTGGCCTCCTCGATTGCCTCCATGGCCAACAGTATATCCACCATTTTCACTATGGATATCTATCGCCAGTTGAGCAAAAGCGAAGTGTCGGAGAAAAAGCTGGTCATGATCGGGCGTAGCGCCGCGGGTATCGCAATGGTAATTGCCATGATTATCGCGCAGCCTTTATTGGGCCAGTTCGATCAGGCGTTCCAGTATATCCAGGAGTTCACGGGGTTCTTTACGCCAGGCATCGTAGCAATTTTTATTCTGGGCTTCTTTGTTAAGCGCGCCAATGCCAACTCCGCGCTGGTGGCGGCGGTTGCCTCGGTGGTGCTGTCGCTTCTCGCATGGATTTTCTGGCCGGAACTGCCGTTCATGGATCGCGTTGGTTTGGTCTTTATCGCTTGCTTGGGCCTGGGTTTGCTGGTGCGCGAAAAACAGGACAGCGACAAGGCCATTCACCTGAAGCATCTGGATTTTTCCACTACCACCGGTTTTAACATCGCGGCCTTGTGCATCATTTTGATCCTTGCCGCGCTCTATGCCACCTGGTGGTAATGCGGTGACCGGTGCCCACAATCCTGTGGGCGCCGAGTGTCATACATACGCAAAGATGTAGAAAAGATAATCAGAGGTTAAGAAGTGAAAACAGAAGAATTGCCACAGGGCGCGAGCCTGGATGACCACAGTCATCGGCGCTGGAATCCGCTGCTTAATGAATGGGTGTTGGTGTCTCCGCACCGCGCCAAGCGCCCTTGGCAGGGCCAACAGGAAGCGCCCGATTGCCAGACGCCACCGCAGCACGATCCATCATGTTATCTGTGCGCCGGCAACAAACGCATTACCGGTGACGTCAATCCTGATTACACGGGTACCTACGTATTTGCCAATGATTTTCCCGCTTTGCAGGCGGACGCGGTCGACCTGGATTTGCCGGAGGATCCGCTCCTGGTGGCGCGGGCAATACAGGGTGTTGCACGGGTTATCTGTTTTTCGCCGGACCACAGCAAGAGTCTGCCGCAACTGACAGAGCAGGCTATCGGCGGAGTGATTGATACCTGGATAGATCAATTGCGCGAGTTGGGCGAGCGCTTTGAATGGGTGCAGATTTTTGAAAACAAGGGCGCGGTGATGGGGTGTTCAAACCCGCATCCTCACGGGCAGATATGGGCGCAGGATCAGCTGCCCACGGAAGCGTCAAAAATCGACCTGAATTTAAAACAGTACCAGCAAAAATATGGCCGCAATTTATTGTTGGATTACGTGGAAAAAGAGATCGCCCTGGGCGAGCGAATTGTTGACGTCAATGATCACTGGGCGGTTGTTGTACCTTTCTGGGCATGTTGGCCATTCGAGGTGTTGCTGTTGCCGCGCGCTCATGTGACGCACCTCGATGGGCTGAATGACGAGCAGAAAACCGCCTTGGCAGCGATCATGAAACAATTTCTGACCCGTTACGACAATCTCTTCCAGTGCAGCTTTCCGTACTCCATGGGTTGGCGCGGGCGCGCTTTCAATAGTGAAGATCAATCCCATTGGCAATTGCACGCGAGTTTTTTCCCGCCACTGTTGCGCAGCGCCAGTATCAAGAAGTTTATGGTTGGCTATGAAATGTTGGCTGAGGCTCAGCGGGATATCACCGCTGAGCAGGCCGCCGAACGTTTACGTGCCTGCAGTACCACCCATTACCTCGAAGAGCGGGGACAACAATGATTCCGGACATTCAAGCAAGCGCAATAAAGGCATTCAAGCGCTTATTTTCCAACGACCCCGATGCCGTTTTTTTTGCGCCTGGTCGCGTCAACCTGATCGGTGAGCATACCGATTACAACGACGGTTTCGTGCTGCCCTGTGCCATTGACTATGGAACCTACCTGGTCGTGCGCGTCCGGACGGATACCACCATTCGGGTGGTGGCCGGCAACTTCGACGACCGTTGCAGCCAGTGGCGCACCGACCAGCCCATTGAGCACGATGAAGCGGAATCCTGGTCGGATTATCTGCGCGGTGTGTCTGCCCATTTTTATCGCGAAGGAGTCGCCATCCGCGGTATGGATATCTACGTTGTTGGTAATGTACCCCGCGGTGCCGGGCTTAGTTCATCGGCCTCGTTTTCCGTTGCCTTTGCCAGCACCTGCAGCGAGCTGAATGGGCTTGCTCTTGAGAAGCGTGAGATCGCGCGCATCTGTCAGGGTGCCGAAAACGATTTTGCTGGCTGTAACTGCGGCATAATGGATCAGTTGGCTTCCGCCGCAGGTGAAGCCAGCAGTGCGCTATTGCTGGACTGCTTGAATCTTGAATACAAAGCAGTGGGCATTCCGCAGAACCTGGATTTGATGATCATTGATTCCAAGGTAGAACGTAAACTGGTGGGCAGCGAGTACAACGACCGCCGCGACGAATGTGAACGCGCCGCGAGAATTATGGGTGTTGAAAGTTTGCGCAAAGCTGACCTGGCCATGCTGGCCGCACATGAGCAGCAGCTCGATGATGTCGCTTTTCGCCGCGCCCGGCACATATTGACGGAGAATGAGCGCACCGTTAAAGCGGCGGCTGCGCTTGCCAATGGAGATATCAAAGCGCTGCACGGCTTGATGGCTTCCTCCCATGAGTCCATGCGCGATGATTTTGAGATTACGGTGCCGGCCATCGATTTTCTGGTAGAAAGCGTAGAGGAATTATTGAACGAGGATGGCGGTGTTCGAATGACCGGTGGCGGTTTTGGGGGTTGCGTCGTGGCTCTGGTGCCGCGTGATCGTCAAACTGCGATTGCCGCCCACGTTATGGAACGCTACCGTGCGGAGTTCGGTCGCGACGCCGAAATCCATATTTGCCACGCCAGCGATGGCGCGCGACGAATCAGCTAGGAGTCTGTCGGACTTAAGCGATCGTAGCGAGCAAGGTGGGCCTCCCCATAAACAAAGAAGGAGGACAGTTTTTCGCGCTTTTGAGGCGCATAGTGGTTCTATGGAACAAGAAAGCGCGGAAAAATGGGCCGATTTCCCATCGGCGCAGTAGATCAGCCTTAAGTCCGACAGACTCCTAGGGCAGGCACTGGCGATGCGGGTTGCGCTTAGCGGCGGGGTCCGGTTGGTGTATAGTTCCACCGGACGTTTTTTAATAACAATCCGACATAATGAGCAAATGCGATGGAAATTTTCGATAGAAGTTCTAATCTCTCCCAGGGCATGGTTCAGGCATTGGGCCGATCCATTGTGTGTGGTGAATATGACCGGACGGCGAGCTTTCCATCGGAAGCCGAGTTGTGTGAACAATTTGGTGTAAGTCGCAGCGCTGTGCGCGAAGCGGTAAAAATGCTGTCGGCGAAAGGGCTGATTTCCAGTCGCCCCAGACAGGGGATTCGTATCCTTCCGGAAGAGCACTGGAACATCTTCGACACCGATCTGCTGAAGTGGTCGCTGGAGAGTATGCCTTCATTGAAGGTGTTGCAGGAATTCCTGCAAATGCGCATCGCCATAGAACCCCAGGCGGCCGCTCTCGCGGCAAGGCATGCGGATCAGGCCGGCCTCGATGCCATTGAGGCGGCGCTTGAGCGTATTCGCACGGCATCGAACGCCGAGCAGAGCCTGGAGGCGGACATCGCGTTCCATGTCAGTGTTCTCTATGCCAGCAAGAACCGGTTCTACATCCGCTTGCGTGACTTTACCCAGACGGCCCTGCAGGTGAGCATCAGGCATACGAACACTATCAAGGGCGCTGCCGAGACTATCGTTGAAGATCACACCAAGATCTTCAACGCCATCAAGAATCGCAATCCGGAGCGGGCGAAAAACGCCATGTTTCTGTTGATTGACGAAGCGCTGACAATGATTGAAGAGGTGCTAACACAAGAGCTCGCTTAACATCTTCTGAACACTCCCTGGCCCAACCTGTAATACAATGGCGCGGAACGCTGCATAATCAGCTGTAGTATGATGCTTGCCGGACTGGTAAACGCCTGCAAAGGCATCTACTTTTAGTCTGGTAAGGCTGATGCAAGGCTTATCTGAACCCGCCTGTCAGCAATGAGCGCCAGAGGTTGTGAGAGAAATGAGTTCATCTGATCGTGTTAGTTATCCCAGTTTGCGCAACAGGGTCGCCTTTATTACTGGCGGCGCCACAGGTATTGGTGCGAGCATTGTTGAAGCCTTTTGCCGGCAGGGCTCGAAGGTCTGTTTTGTTGACGTTCAGCAGCAGGCGGGCGACGCGTTGGCCGACCGGCTGGAGCGGGACATCGGGGTCAGGCCGCTCTTCATTCCGTGTGACCTGCGTTCGATAGATGCACTCAGGCAAGCCATTGAGAATACCCGCCAGCAACTGGGGAGTATTGGAATCCTGATCAACAACGCCGCCGACGACAGCCGCACGGATATCAAAGATGTCACTCCGGATCGCTGGGATGATCAGATGGCCGTGAACCTGCGCCCTTCCTTTTTTGCCGCGCAGGCGGTGCATCCGCAAATGAAAGCGCTGGGATCCGGTTCAATCATCAACTTCGGTTCCATCTGCTGGAGTATGAAAAAAGGGCAAATGCAGGCCTATGCTGCCAGCAAGGCGGCCATGTCCGGCTTGACCCGCAGCCTGGCTGGAGATTTTGGTCCCGATGGTATTCGTGTGAATACGCTGGTGCCGGGGTGGGTCATGACCGAGCGCCAATTGCAGGACTACGTCGATGAGCAAACCGAAGAGTGGATCGTTGAGGCTCAGTGCATCAAGCGTCGGCTCTTGCCCGAGCATGTGGCGGATATGGCGTTATTTCTCGCTTCCGATAACAGCGCAATGATTTCTGCACAGGACTTCGTGGTGGACGGCGGCCTGGCCTGAGTTGCCGGCCCCCTGTCCGTCTCTATTTCGTTGTGCCTCGAGTCCTCCCTGAGAACAGCAAGCCCCTGGTCGGCATCAGTGCTTGCCTGCTCGGTGATTCCGTACGTTACGATGGGGATCACCGACTGTCTGCCCTGTGCATCGATGTGCTCAGCGAATTCCTTCAATTTCAAAAAATATGTCCGGAAGTGGCCATTGGCATGGGTGTTCCTCGGCAACCGGTTCGTCTGGTCGGCGAGCCGGCCAGCCCGCGGGCGCTCGGCGTACACGATGCCACTGTGGATGTGACCGACGCCTTGATCGAGTACGGCACCTGTGTCGACATAACGAACTTGAGCGGCTTCATCTTGCAGGAAAGATCGCCGAGCTGCGGTCTGACGTCGACCAAGCTCTATGATCCGGACGGCGAGCTGCGAGACACTCAACAGGCCGGCCTGTTTACTCGAACCCTGGCTGCAACCCATCCGCAGTTGCCGATGGAGGAGTGCGCGCGATTGCACGATCCTCTGGTGCGGGAAAATTTTATCCAGCGCGTGCGCGCATATCATGAAGAACGTTCCGGTCGGTCCCGCTGATCGCATTCCATTGTTTGTGCCAGTAATTACTGTCAAGCTGGCAACTAACATTGCAGGTTAACTGGAGTTATTTGATAAAGGTAGCGGGGGGGGGCTTTCGGTCCGTTTGTCATCAGGGAAAGATCTTTTGAAAACGCATAAACACGTCCCTGTGGCTCCCCCGCGGCGTCCCTGCCGCGAGGGTTTCAAAAGATCTTTCCCCGATGACAAACTCTTGTTTTGCGCTCGATTAAGGCAGTGTCTTCGATAAAAACATTACCCGCAAGTCGGCTGAGGCGCACGTTCTAGGAGGGTCGCGACCCGAGGCTAATAAATAGTGTCGGGTTAATAAAAGAAAGATGCCGCTTTACCTTGACGGCCCCAAGCCCCTTCCCTATAATGCCGCACCTCGGTTGGGGCGTTCGTCGCAACTGATACCGGTGCGGGGTGGGGCAGTCTGGTAGCTCGTTGGGCTCCCACATCCGACAAAGCCGAAGGGAGTAACGACCTTCGGGTTCTGAGCCCGCTGATTGAATCGGCTCGGAAAGTTCAAACGTTACATTGTAGGTGCGGGGTGGAGCAGTCTGGTAGCTCGTCGGGCTCATAACCCGAAGGTCGTAGGTTCAAATCCTGCCCCCGCTACCAATTAAGTATTTCTTCTTTCCAGTAATGCCCGACTCGGGCTCAGCTTTCTACCTCAGGCAGCATGGCCGACGAGCGTCATAGGTTCAATCCCGCCTCCGATTTAAACACTTTCTTTCTTGATCTATGCCCCGCCAAGGCTAAACTCTTTTCCCTTTTCCCTTTTCCCTTTTCCCTTTTCCCTTTTCCCTTTTCCCTTT
>CAYQQJ010000020.1:0-70130 GCA_964419935.1 uncultured Cellvibrionaceae bacterium | reverse complement strand
AAAGAATGTTCACGGTGTTCCAGAATGGGTGTTCATGATGGGCCAGAATATGCACACTGGGAAAGACAGCGGCAGGCTGGGCCGGAGGCGACGGAGCAAGAGCGGTTATCAACCCTGAACGCCGAGGAAGCCGAAGAAAAATTTGATTGCTATCTGTATCCTATCGGATACAATGACGGGTATGCCTGACATGATAAACACCATTAACGAGTACACCGATGAGAAGGGCAAAAGCCCTTACGCCGACTGGCTGCGCGGCCTGCGCGATGCCAGAGCCAAGGCCAAGATCATCATGCAGGTGGACAAAATGGAGCTGGGTCTGTTTGGTGACGTGGAGCCGATAGGCGAAGGCTTGAGTGAGCTCGCATTCATTACGGCCCTGGTTATCGGGTGTACCACGGCAAGGAAGGGCAGCAGGTCTATCTGCTGTTGTGCGGTGGCGACAAGTCCACCCAGTCGACAGACATCAAGAAGGCCAAAGAGTACTGGAAAGATCACAAGCGGAGGTATCCCCATGGCGCGTAATGTAAGAGCGACACATAACGAACACCTGAGAGATTCTGAAATCGCCGCAGAATACCTGAGCGAGGCCCTGGAAGACGGAGACGCCGCCGTTATCCTGATGGCGCTGCGCAATATCGCAGAGGCGCAGGAAGACGGTATCAGCGGCTTGGCCCGGCGTTCACACCTTGGGCGTGAGAGCATGTACAAAATGTTGTCAGCCAGCGGCAACCCCAAGCTGTCGAGCTTCGCCAAGGTGGTTCATGGGCTTGGTCTCAAGCTGAAAGTTGAGACTGACCTGACACACCGTCCCGCCGTTTAACCACTCATCCGCATGTCACTACGCTTGCAGGAGAAAGCGCAAGCTTAGCACCATGCTCGCCTATGCCAACCTCAATCCCGTCCGTTCCTGGCCTCTGGCGCTACACGAGGAGAGGCAGCGCCAGCACTGAATGTCGTCTTGCCGCTTTACCGAACCCTGTGAGGGTGGGGTGGCAAAACATCTCGTGGTGGCAATGGCTGTGCAGCCGTCTTGCGCAAGCCGTTGGTTAGCGGCACATTCAAACACCAATTATTTACCGCGAATCATCGGTTGCGGTGGGGGAAGCTCCTGAAAGAACATATTCATTTCTGCCGATGGTAGTATCTCGCGTACCACATATTGTGCCCGCGCCTTTGGGTGAACCGCTACCTGGACGAGGCGAGAACCGGCTTTGCCATTGAGCCGGACCCGGAAACGTGTTCGTGGACCTGACCGGCCAGCCGATCATGCTGGACAAGCTGAGCCGCCAGGTAGCCAAGTACATCAAGGCAGGTTAGGGGTGAGCATGAAGTCCAGCAAGACATCTGCCAATATCGTATATCCATTTGATTTATAATGGTTTTTCTCAGTCCCCGACGTGAGATGGGGAACAGAACTAATAATGAACTTGCAATGTACGACAAGTGTCGTACAATTAGAGTCTAATATGGGATTTAGAACCGTTAAGGCGAAGATACTGGACTGCCTACAGCGTGGAGATGTTTCTCACGAGCAGAGAGGCGACATTGATACCAAGAATCTACTGGCCGTAGGTCAGGTATCATTGGATGAAGTCGCTGATATAGTTGCCCGTGCAAGAGGTGATTCGTATTCGTCGAGCCCTCATCACATTGTGGCCAGTATCGAAGTGCATGTCGTGAAAACTCGACATGGAGGCCAGGACTGGTATATCAAATGGTATTTTGTGGATCCCAGCACTGTGTTTATTAGTGTTCATCACTGAGGTGAGTTATGAAAATTTTCAAGGTAGGTGATTCGCAAAAGGCGATCTGCGAAAATTGCCGTTCGCTTGAAAATGCAACATTCAAGCTGCGAGATGTCCCTTTCAATGACGGTAGTGGACTGGTTAAGAATGTTTTGGTTGGTGTGTGCGATAAGTGTGACAAAGTGAGTATTCTTCCTCACCAGTCAACGCCGGTAGTGAAAAAGCAATTAGAGAAACAGAGAAAACCTATTGAAAGCCGATTACCAGCTCATATGGTGGATATTCTCAATTTAGCCACGTTGGAGCTGGGTGGTTCGACAGAGTTTGTACCCAGTTTGGTGAAATATTATATTCACGCATTGGCAACCAATGAAAAGTCAGCGAAAACCATCGCGTTATTTCTGAAAAGTGATCTTGCCACAGGGAAAGCAGAAAAACGTCTATCGTTGAAAGGTCGGCAGATCTACGAGGATATAGAAATGCTGAAGATCATTTCTCGTATCAGCAACACCACGGACCTGATCAAGAGCGTTATTCTAAAAATCAATGAGGATGTTCTGGTTAAAAAGGAACCTAAGCCCACGCGGCAGCTGAAAGATATTATAGCATCCGTAGCATAACATTGGCATCTGACGCATTACGGTAACCGACCAGCAAGATAGTTGGATCAAGGCGCAGATCAATATGGGGCATTACCGGAAAAAGGTGACGCATTTTTTTTCGGAATCCAGCCATAGAGCTGGATTTACATTACTAGGGTAAATTCTTCGGCATAAAATCCTGCCGTTTATGGATAACAGCCAGCACATAGCATTGGCTATCCTTGATCTCATACAAAATTCGATAGGAATAAATGTGAAATTCCCGGATGTCTGGCTTGCCGATCTCGGGTACTGTTTTAGCAATCTCCGGCAGAGCATCCAGAATATCGGTCTTCTCCCGAATCTCTTGAGCGACCTTCTTGGCGTAGTGCCTTGAATCCTCCGCGATAAAGTTATGGATATGCTTGAGGTCAGCCCGTGCAGGTTGCGTCCATATCACCATGAATCAATATCTCGTTGCAATTCTTCGCTGGTGAGGGTCTGGCCTCGCTCAACAGCGTCCTGTCCTTTGCGCACTTTATCCAGCACGTAAAGGTGGTACATGATCTCTTCCATATCTGCCGTGTCTGGCAGTTGGTTAATGGTACGTAGGGCATCTTGTTTAGCCGCTTGCATGATCTTTCTCCTGGCCTAGTGTACTGTCTCAAAGTAAAAGCATGATCAGGGCCTGTCAATCGTCGCAATTACGACAGCCTGGAGATGCGAACATTCTGCCCTCTATCCGGACGCTCAGCAGACGATAAGTCTGCGCCGCCTTGAGCGCAGTCCCTAAATTTATCTTCTTCTAAGTTGCCATTCACCGAAACTTGACGGGGTGTGGCGGCAAAAGATCGCTGGGCGGTAACGCCTGGGGAGCAGTTTTCTGGAAACCATTGGCGAGCGGCGCATTCAAACACCAGTTATTACCGGGAATCATCGGCTGTGGGGCGGAAAGCTCCTGAAAAAACATACTCATTTCTGCTGATGGTAGGATTTTGCCCACCACAAATTGCGCCCGCGCTTTCACGTCGCTGTCGCCAATGCGGTTGCGCACTCCCCACTCAACGAAGTAGTAGTTGCAGTAGCGGTCATCGGACGGTGCGGTGGTGAAGGCGATTTCCCGATCGAGCTCGAAATGATATTTCATCATGCTTTCTTCAAACAGCATGGCGCTGTCTTCATAAATCGATGAGTAGGCGTAGTGATCGCTGGCTACGTCGAACTCAAACGCTTCTCCCGCTTCATCGGCGGTGATGCTGCGTTCGTACGCACTAGCGGTTCGTCCGTGGTACATCACCTCTGCGAGAGCGATGTGCAATTCGGAGCTAAGAGCCCACCATTCATCCAGCTGCACGGCAACGGACGCATCTTCATTAGTAATTACTGCTTCCAAAATACTTTTGCTGGGGTCCAGATGATCCCAAATCGCAGGCGGCAAGAAATCATTGGCGTGGGCCAGTTCATGGTAGAGAAGCTGGCCGATGAGCAGGGTCATATCCTGTATGGTTTTGCCCACGTTATCGTCGAGCAACCCATAGGGATAGACGTAGCTACCATTGCGGAGATAGCGGTGAAGGTAGCGAAACGACAGAGGGTCGCTGAAACCAGCGCGGTAGTCTTCCTGACGGTTGATGGTGGCGAGCTCCGTGGAAGTCAGCCACAAATAGGCGGGGTCCAGATAGATGGCCCCCGTTATTGCTGAATAGTAGGCCGGTCGTATATCGTCGTCGATAACGATGGCCGTAGTGGCGCGCAGCAACAGCTGCATGTCCGCAGGGAGTTGATACAACGCTTGTTCAAAGCGCTCTCCCATCCAGTCATGGGACACCAACACTCGGGACATGATGTCGTCAACGGTTGGGTTCTCAAGGTCCATCCCGATCAGTGGCAGCTTATCGAGGGAGCAGGAGTCTTCCGGCTCTTCATATTTGACGCATTCCAGCATCGCATCGCCATAGGCGCTGGTGGCGTGGTACACATAGAGATCATCAAAAACATCCGGTCCGAAGATGATGTCTGGCGTCACGTTGGCGGACTTGGCGCCGCTGCTACCGCCGCAACCGGTTAACAAGCCGCAGCACACAATACTCGCCGCCAGGCAGACAAAAAACTTGTGTGTTGCCATATCGATTTCCTTTTCTGTTTTGACTCGCCGGCTCCGCAACCTCTTACAGTGCTAACCCGGTATTTGTACCTTTTCGCGAACAGTGGTTTTTCCTAAAACAAAATTCGACAACGGATAGTGGCCGGAATCTCTTTCAATTGCTCGAGCGCCACTTCACTGTAGGCGGAGTCGACATCCACCACCACATAACCGACGTTTTCGTTGGTCTGCAGATACTGGCCGCGAATGTTGATGTTGTTTTCGGAAAAAATCTTGTTGATTGCCGTCATTACACCGGGCACATTCTTGTGAACGTGAAGCAGTCGGTGCATTTTTTCATGGGTAGGCAGAGCCACTTCCGGAAAGTTGACGGAACTGGTGGTGGTGCCGTTATCGGAGTACTTGATCAGTTTCTCCGCGACTTCCACGCCGATGTTTTCCTGAGCTTCTACTGTGGATCCGCCGATGTGCGGCGTTAGAATCACGTTGTCGAAGGCGCGTAGCGGACTAATAAATTCTTCACTGTTGTTCTTGGGTTCCACCGGGAACACGTCGATAGCCGCACCCGAAAGATGCTTGCTGTCCAGTGCTGCGGCCAACGCATCAATATCAATCACTGTGCCACGGGAGGCATTCATCAGAATCGCGCCCGGCTTCATGGCTTCAATCTGCGCCTGGCCGAACATGTTTTTGGTGGAAGGTGTTTCCGGCACATGCAGGCTGACGATATCCGCTTCTGCCAGCAGTTTTTCCAGCGGTTGATATTGGGTGGCGTTGCCCATGGGCAGTTTGCTGACCACGTCGTAGAAGATCACGCGCATGCCCAGGCTTTCCGCCAGAACGCTCACCTGGCTGCCAATGGCGCCGTAGCCGATGATGCCCAGGGTCTTGCCGCGGATTTCATAGGCACCCTCTGCGGACTTCAGCCACTCGCCGCGATGGGCAGCGGCATTTTTGGCGGGAATGTCGCGCAGTAGCAGGATGGCCTGGGCAATGGTGAGCTCCGCAACGCTACGGGTATTGGAGTAGGGCGCGTTAAATACCGCCACCCCGTGTTCCTGTGCGGCGGTCAAATCCACCTGATTGGTGCCGATGCAAAAGCAACCCACGGCAATCAGCTTGGGCGCATTTTCAAACACCCGGCGGGTGAGTTTGGTGCGCGAGCGCAGCCCGACAAAATGCGCATCCTGCAGTCGCTCGATCAGCTCATCTTCAGCCAGTGCCGTTTTCAGGTAATCGACGTTGGTGTAACCCGCCGCTTTCAGTGAATCCACCGCCGATTGGTGGACGCCTTCCAGCAGAACGAATTTGATTTTGTCTTTGTCGAGGGAATTTCTTACCGCAGTCATGTGAGCTTCCAACCTGGTACTGAAGGTGAATGAGGGAATGAGCTGGCAGGCTATTGAAAAACTATCTGCGTGGCCTCTGCGGCGTTAAAAATGGCCTCAAAATGCTCATTTACTCCAGTAAACTCCGCGTTTTCGGCCATTTTTGCCTTGCATAGCCTGCCTCGAAAACGTTTTTCAACAGCCTGCGGGCGGTGATTTTACCACAGCCGGCATCGGTATTCGCCGTGCCGCTACGCCTGCGCGTGCAGGGTTTTTACGCCCTCTGCGGTGCCCAGCAGCAGAATATCCGCTGGACGTTGGGCGAAAAGCCCGTTGGTGACCACGCCGGCGATCTGGTTGAGGGCAACTTCCAGACCCACGGGGTCGGTAATCTGCAGGTCGTGTACGTCCAGAATGTCATTGCCGTTGTCCGTAGTCACGCCGGCGCGGTGTACCGGGGTGCCGCCGAGCCGGATCAGTTCCCGGGATACATAGGCCCGTGCCATGGGAATCACCTCGACCGGCAGTGGAAAAGCACCCAGCACATCTACCCATTTGCTGGCATCGGCAATACAGACAAACTCATTGGCGCAGGCGGCGACAATTTTCTCCCGCGTCAGCGCGGCGCCACCGCCTTTTATCAGGTGCAGCTGTGGGTTGCTTTCGTCGGCGCCGTCCACATAGAAAGCCATCTCGTCGACGCTGTTGAGGTCAAACACGCCCACACCCAAGCGCGCCAGATGATCCGCCGTGGCTTGTGAGCTGGCGACAGTGCCGCGGAATTGCTCCTTGTGCGGGGCGAGAAGCTCAATGAAAAAGGTCGCCGTGGAGCCGGTTCCGACACCTACGATGGTACTCGGCTTTAGCTTGGGCAGAATGTAGTCGACCGCTGCCTGGGCCACAGCTTGTTTAAGTGCGTCCTGATTCATTGAGACCTCTAGAATTCGTTATTACGTCGCTGGCGCCATTCTACGCGTTTGTTGGCTGCTGTTGAATCACGTTTCAGCGCCAGCGAGCAATGACTTCAAATCACATCAACCCGGTTCTCGGGGCCGCGCTTTTCTGGCGGAGAAAAATTCTAGCCGTTAGAGGTGCCCTTAAGCAGCAGCATCCTTTAGACTGTGTCTTCCCCGTTTATCCATCCCGAAAAAGAGCCGCTATGCCACACACGTATGTGAAACGTATTCTCGATGCCCGTATTTATGATCTGGCTGTGGAGACGCCACTGAGTGATGCGCGCCTTGTTTCATTGCGCACCAAAAACACCGTTTTGCTCAAGCGTGAAGATCTGCAACCGGTCTTCTCATTCAAGGTGCGCGGGGCCTACAACAAGCTTCGCCAACTCTCTCAGGAGCAGCTGGACAAAGGCGTGATTGCGGCTTCGGCAGGTAACCACGCTCAGGGGCTGGCCATGGCGGCCATGCATATGGGGGTTCAAGCGGTGATTGTTATGCCGCGCACGACGCCGGCCATCAAAGTGGATGCCGTCAAGCGCCGGGGCGCGAAAGTGGTGCTGCACGGGGACACCTACGATGAAGCCTCCGCTTACGCACAGAACCTGGTGGCGGAAAAGGGCATGGTCTATGTGGCACCTTATGATGATCCGGACGTGATTGCCGGCCAGGGCACAGTCGCCGTCGAGCTGTTGCGTCAGCACCCAGGCCACATTGATGCGGTCTTCATTCCTGTTGGTGGTGGTGGCCTGTGTGCCGGAATGGCCGCTTACATCAAGTATGTTCGCCCGCAAATCAAGGTTTTTGCAGTGGAACCCGAAGATGCGGCCTGTCTGAAAGCCGCCATGGAGAAAAATCGCCGCGTGATATTACCTCAGGTGGGGCTGTTTGCCGACGGTGTCGCCGTGTCGCAGATCGGCAAGGAGACCTTCCGCGTTATCAAGTCCAGCATCGACGGAGTGATTACCTGCAACACAGACGAGATCTGTGCTTCGATCAAGGATATTTTTGAAGATACCCGTTCCATTGCAGAGCCGGCGGGCGCACTGGCACTGGCCGGACTGAAAAAATATGTGGCGGAAAACGACATTGAAGGTCAGACGCTGATTGCCATCGACAGTGGCGCCAACACCAACTTTGACCGCTTGCGATACATATCCGAACGGACGGAAATCGGCGAGCAGCGCGAAGCCATTTTTGCCGTTACCATTCCCGAGAAGCCCGGAAGCTACAAGAAGTTCTGCAGCATTCTTGGCAAACGCAATATTACCGAGTTCAACTACCGCTATGGCGATACCAAACAGGCGCATATTTTTGTGGGCCTGCAGGTCTCTGCGGAAAATGACGACCGTGGCAAGCTGGCCGAGCACTTGCGGGAAAAAGGTTATTCCATGGTGGACATGACTGACAACGAAATGGCCAAAATGCACATCCGCCACATGGTGGGCGGCCACGCGCCCGGCGTTGTTACCGATGAAGTCGTGTATCGATTCGAGTTTCCAGAGCGCCCCGGCGCTCTGCTCGGCTTTCTCACCAAGCTCGCCGGTCGCTGGAACATTTCCATGTTCCACTATCGCAACCACGGAGCGGCCTATGGTCGGGTTCTGGTTGGCATGCAGGTCCCGGTCAATGAACGCAAAGACGTTGAGGCGTCTCTGGATGAACTCGGTTACCCTTATTGGGAAGAGACCGATAATCCAGCTTACCAGTATTTTCTGGCCTAGGGGCTGCTTTGAATGGTTGCCGCGCGCAGAGGGCGAGCTTAGTTTGCGTTCGTAGAGCAAGCGGAGATGCTACTGAATGGCGCAATAATCATCACGAGGTGTGACACGTTCCTCATCTGCGGCGCTCGGTATGCCGTCTGACTGTGGTTTGCGGAATCCCTGTCTATACTTAATTTCCTGGCTGATACTCCGAATCAACCGTTTTAGCGTTGGTGGGGTGGGGGAACGGCCAGCTTAAGGCCGTACCGACGGTACACGAACTCAGTTAGATACGTATAGAAAGGCCCTAAAAAAGGGTCTGGGGGTTGAAATGAAACCAGATGTCTTGACTCTCGCGGTAGTCATTTTTGTTGTGGGTGTGCTTGCGAGTAGCTTGGGCGTGACGGATGTTTTTAAGGCCGAGACAGCGCCGGCATTGGCGGAATACCAATATCAACAAGGCGTGACACAGGCGCGGCAGCAGTAAAAAGTGTGGCTGCGGACCCCGCACACGACGCCCCGAACATTTACAGCCAAACGACAATTCGTCGTTCCCGCGCAGGCGGGAATCTTTGGTAGAGCAAACCTCGGCATAGCGTGGATCCCCGCCTGCGCGGGAATGACTGGCCCGGGGACGTTATTGCAGCTTTGTTTTACAGCTGTTACTAAGGGTAGAGTCCTGCATCTGTGGCGATCATATCCAGTGGCACATCCCACGGTTGCATGGGCAATGCAGAGACTTGCTGGCACTGATGTGCCAATCCCACCAACAGCGGCCCGGTACCAACAGACGTGCGTCTATAAGCGAAGGTGCGGTCGTAAAACCCGCCTCCCATGCCCAAACGGTTCCCCTGCTCATCAAAGCCCACCAGCGGCAGACACACTAGATCCAGCTCATCCGCAGCAATACGCGGCGCCCTGGGTGCCGGCTCCGGGATGCCGAACTTGTTGCGAATGAGTTTGTCGCCGCGCCGGTAGAGCGCAAAATCCATTTTGGGGGAGCGCTTATCAAGAACTGGCAGGAAGCAATCTTTGCCCAGCGCCAGTGCCCGGTGATACAGGAGGTGCGGGTCGAGCTCTCCGTCATTGGCAATATAAAAGGCAAGGGTCCGCGCGCGGCGGAAGAAATGCCGCTGCGCCGTATATTGTGCCAAACGAACAGCGGCCTGTTGCTGCTGTGCGGGTGTGAGCGCATTGCGTCGGCCGCGCAGGAATTGCCGCAACTGTTGGCGGGTGGTATTGGACGAGGGGTGGAATATCTTCAGAGTCTACTCCAAAGAGCTGGATAGAGGCTTGCTGATGAAGCCCCAAGCTCGTTCTGTGGAACGCGCTGATATTCGGAAAATCGCTTTTATCGGTAAAGCTTTTATGGGAAAAATAAGAGCCCGAGTGTGCCGCTGTTAATCATACCTTGAACCCGATAGTTCAAGGGGGAGGTCCCTGTCGCATATTAGGCTTTCCGTCGAGCGGACATGCACACAACACGAGCGAGGAAACCTCCGGGGTAACGCTTATCGGCTCAGGGATTCATTAACTGGCGAACACCCCAGGCACCTTCAGTATAACAATGCCACACCGGACCGCACAGTCTTGACTTTAGGGAAAGATTATCAGCCTCGAGCTGAGGCGAGAGGAAAAGGCGCAAGCCGCAAGCTACAAGCTGGGAAAAGGGAAAAGGGAAAAGGGAAAAGACTTGCGGCGTGCTTTGGTTTTGCGGATCACTGGTTCAGTTCTGAAAGTTTCGGGGGACGGTCGACTGCAAACCGTGGTTGAAACGATCGGCCAAAAGAATGAGCATACTGTTGAACACACGCCAACCAGGTTGCGGTGAGCAGCGCCCACCTTGCTTAACTAGAACGGCGGAAGGCGCTTGACGCTTTTTCGCCCTACGGCAATACTTTTCCCTTTTCCCTTTTCCCTTTTCCCTTTTCCCTATACTTGCAGCTTGCAGCTTGCAGCTTGCAGCTTCTTACCCCTCCCTCCCCAATGCCCGGTCCAGCTTTTCCGCCAGGCGTTCGAGCACCGGGCCGCTGTCGGAGTCGGTGTGGCGGGCGTTGGACTGGTGGAGTTCATGGCACAGATTGAGGGCGGCCATGACCGCGATGCGGTCCAGCCCCACGACGCTGCCGCTGCTGCGGATCTTGCGCATGCGGGCGTCCAGGTCTTCCGCAGCCAGGGCCAGCGCTTGGCGCTCCTCGGGTGGGCAGGCGACTTGATAGTCTTTACCGAGAATTTGTACAAATACCGGTGTAGTAATCTCTTTCACCCTTCGATTCCTCAGGATTCAGCTGCCAGGCTTTTGAGCCGCACAATCATGGCTTCGACACGGCTGCGGGCGATGTCGTTCTTCTCAATCAGTCGCGCACGTTCTTGTTGCCAGCTGGCTTCGCGCGCACGCAGTAGCTCATTCTCTCTGGCCAGTTTGTCGCAGAGGTCGATAAGTTCATCAAGCTGATTTTCAATACGCACTAAAAAATTATCTGTCATACGTGCTTTACCGAAGAATGGCATACGAGCGCGGCGCCAGGGCGCGGGTGACTGCAACTGCTTACTATATGGCTAGCCTCGATACGGGTCAATTGTTGGTAAGAAATTCCTTGAACTGCCACCGCGAAATGATTGAGCGAGCACGGAAACTGGCGACAGCCTGGGCTTGAAAACGCCTTGTACAGCGGCTTGCGCGGGATTCGTGATAGCATTGCGAGATTCTTCAACCTACACGAGCGGAGCCTATGACTGCACAACCCCAATACGATGAATGGGCGGAGTTTCTGCTGAAACTGCAGTCCATTGCCACACCCGCCGAATTGCAGGGCATGTTGTGCGGCCGCTTGAGCGGTGGCCAGCGTCTTGATGATCCCGCATGGCTGAACGCCGCGGTTGAATTCATGGATCTGGTGGACAGCGACATCGAAACCGCATTCGACGACGAGAGTCGCTCCATCTTCCTGGCGCTTTATAAAGAGAACCTGGCCAGCCTTGAAGACGACAACCGCCCTTTGGACCTGATGTTACCGCCGGACGAGTTGAGCCTGAGCCAGCGCATTGACGCCCTGGCCGGCTGGTGCGAGGGCTTTCTCCACGGGTTGGGCGCATCCGGGCTGGACGGCAGCAGCCGCTTGCCGGCAGAGGTGGCGGAAGCCTTGCGCGACCTTGCGCAGATTTCCCAGGCGAAGCTGGATGAAGAGGATTTGGAAGAAAACGAGCACTACTACGCGGAACTGGTGGAATACGTGCGCGTGGCGGTGCTGACGTTGTTTGCCGAGTTGAATCCCGATCCGGCGTCGGTGTCAAAACAGGTTCATTGATTGAGGTACTCGCGCAGATGATAGTCAGCAAGCAGGAATTCGCACGTCGCCGCAAGATGTTGATGGGCATGATGGAGCCCAACAGTATCGCGGTGCTGGCGTCGGGCCGCGAAAAGATCCGCAGCCGGGACACAGAATTCCATTTCCGCCAGGACAGCGATTTTTTCTACCTGAGCGGCTTCCCCGAACCCGAAGCTGTATTGGTATTGATTCCCGGGCGGGAACACGGTGAATACGTGCTGTTCTGCCGTGAGCGCAATATGGAAAAGGAAATCTGGAATGGCTATCGCGCCGGCCCCGAAGGCGCCTGCGAAGCCTACGGTGCGGACGACGCTTTCCCGATTGACGATATCGATGACATATTGCCGGGGCTGATTGAGGGCCGCGAGCGCGTCTACTACGCCATGGGCAAAGACAGTGATTTTGATCTGCAGGTCATGGAGTGGGTCAATCGGATTCGCGCGAAGGTTCGCGCTGGTGCGACGCCACCCGGTGAATTCATGGATCTCGACCACTTTCTGCACGATATGCGCCTGTTCAAGAGCGCAGCCGAGTTGCGCACCATGCGCCGTGCGGCGGAAATTTCCGCGGAGGCCCATGTCCGCGCCATGCAGGCCAGCCAACCGGATATGTACGAATACCAATTGGAAGCGGAAATTCAGCACGAATTCATGCGCAAAGGTGCGCGCTTCCCTGCCTATAACAGCATTGTTGGCGGTGGCGATAACGGCTGTATTCTGCATTACGTGGAAAACAGCGAGAAGTTGCGCGACGGCGACCTGGTGCTGATTGATGCTGGTTGTGAATTTGAAGGCTACGCCGCCGATATTACGCGGACCTTTCCCGTAAACGGTAAATTCACCGAGCCCCAGGCCGCGTTATATGAAATTGTGCTGCAGGCCCAGCTGGCGGCCATTACGGAGCTGCGCCCCGGCAACCATTGGAACGCGCCCCATGACGTTTCCGTGCGCGTGATTACTGAGGGGCTGCTGCGTCTCGGCCTGTTGCAGGGCAAGCTTGAGGATTTGATTGCGGAAGGTGCCTATCGCCAGTTCTACATGCATCGCATTGGTCACTGGCTGGGTATGGACGTGCACGATGTGGGTGATTACAAGGTCGGCGGCGAGTGGCGAATTCTTGAGCCGGGAATGGTGATGACCGTGGAGCCGGGCATTTATGTCGCGCCCGGTAACATGGATGTTGCGCGCAAGTGGCGCGGCATCGGCATCCGCATTGAAGATGATGTGGTCATTACCAAGGATGGCTGCGAAATACTCACCAGCGGCGTACCCAAAACCCAGGCGGATATTGAACGCCTGATGGCGAGCGCTTGACGGCAGTGGTGGAATCCCAACAGACAACGGATATTGCGATTATCGGCGGGGGCATGGTGGGTGCGTCTCTGGCGCTTTTGCTCGCCCGGGTGCTGCCACAAAAACAGATTGTTTTGCTGGAGGCGCAGTTATTATTTGCGGGACCGGATGCCGCATCGCATTCGGCATCAGCGCCAGACCAGCTGAGTTTCGACCGGCGCTCGTCAGCCCTGTCTCCAACCAGTGCAGACCTGTTCGATGAACTGGGTTTGTGGTCTGGCCTGCGGCACCAAGCTTCTCCTATTGAACAGATCGATGTCTCCGACCGCGGGCACTTCGGTGCCGCGCGCTTTAACGCGGCGGACAATGGCGGCAAGCCGCTCGGCTATGTGGTGCCCAACAGCGCCATCGGGCACAGCTTGCTGGAACGGCTGCAGGCCACACCCAATATAGAATTGTGTTCGCCGGTAGAGGTCTCGCGTCTCACACCCCTTCGTGGCGGCATGCAGGTTGTGGCGCAGCGTCAGAACAAGCCGTACGAGTTGCGCGCCGAGCTGGTTGTCGTTGCCGATGGAGCCGGTTCTCCATTAGCGGCGGCATTGGGCGTTGGCAGCCGCACCCGGGACTACGGCCAGTGCGCAATCATCGCCAACGTTGCTTTCGAACAGCCCCACAAAGGCCGCGCATTCGAGCGTTTCACCACAAATGGTCCGCTGGCACTGCTGCCTTTGGCCGGCGCCGCCCAGACAGAGAGCGCGCTGGTGTGGACGCGCCCGCTGGACATGCTGCCGGAAGTGCAGGCCTGGTCAGACGAGACTTTTCTGCAGGTGTTACAGCAGGAATTCGGTCATCGATTGGGGCATTTCACGCGGGTCAGTCGCCGCAGTGTTTACCCCTTGTCGCTCCAGCTTGCGGAAGAACAAGTGCGCTCATCGCTGGTCCTAATGGGTAACGCCGCTCATTTTTTGCACCCGGTGGCGGGGCAGGGGTTTAACCTGGCGCTGCGGGATGCTGCGCGACTGGCTCAGCTGCTCGCCAGCGGCGCAGCAGCGGGCAAGCCATTGGGCAGTTTGGGCCTGCTGCAGGAATACGAACGGCAGCAGAAAAACGATCAGCTGGCCACCGTGAGCTTGAGCGACAGTTTTATTCGCATTTTCGCCGCGCGCCAGCCTGCTGTCATTGCCGGGCGAAACCTCGGGCTGGTTTCTCTGGAGTTGGTCAGCGGTTGGCGCGAAGCTTTTCTCGCGCAAATGGCTGGTCGCTCCCAGCCCCGTGCACGGCTGTCTATCGCGGAGCTGGAGTGAACAGGATCAATGTGAACATGATCTATTTAAAGAGAGATGCATCGTGACATCAGGCAAACTCGAGCCGACTGAATGTGATCTGGTGATTGCCGGTGCTGGCCTGGTGGGGGCGACTCTCGCCTGTTACCTCAGCCAGAAACAACCAGACTTGCGCATTGTACTGCTCGACGCTGCGCCCGCCCCTGCGACCTACAGTGGCGAGCAATTTGACCCCCGCGTGGTGGCCCTTAGTCCAGGCTCCCAGGAGCTGCTGGAATATCTGAACGTCTGGCCGAAAATCAGTGCCATGCGCGCCTGCCCCTACCGTGCCATGCAGGTGTGGGACGGGGAGGGCACCGGCAGCATCCAATTCAACAGCGAGCAACTGCATCAGCCGGTGCTGGGCCACATTGTCGAAAACAGCGTGGCGGTTGCGGCATTGCATCAACGCCTGCAGGAAGAGCTGGCGGCGACGGGGGTGCGCTGCAAGTTTGGCCACCGGCTCCAGAATTTTGCAGTTCCTGATGCAGCAACTTCGCGGGAACCTGTGACTGTCGAGCTCGATAATGGCGAGACGCTTCACACGCGGCTGCTTGTGGCGGCGGATGGCGCCACCTCGACGATTCGCGCAATGGCCGGGTTTCGTACCCGCGCATGGGACTACGGTCATTCCGCCATAGTGACCACTGTGCGCACCGAGCGCAGTCATGAATTTACCGCATGGCAGCGGTTCCAGACCTCCGGTCCGCTGGCCTTTCTGCCTTTGCAGGTGTCTCCCACAGGTGCGGCCAAATCCACCGCTGAAAGCTGCTATTCCTCGATCGTCTGGTCCATCGTGACTGAAGAGGCCGACGAGCTGATGGCGCTGGATGATGAGAGTTTCTGCCAGCGGCTGGGCAACGCGTTCGAACATCGTTTGGGTCGTGTTCTTCACGCGGACCAGCGCCACGCAATCCCTCTGCAACAGCGCCATGCGGTGCGCTACTGGCAGCCCCGTGTGGCGCTGGTCGGCGACGCCGCCCATAGCTTGCATCCACTGGCGGGGCAGGGCGTCAATTTGGGGTTGCGTGATGCCAAGGTGCTGGGCGAAGAAATTTTGCGCGCTTGCCAGCGTAAGGTTTTTCTTGGCGATTGCTCCATCCTCAAACGTTATGAGCGACGACGACAGGTGCACAATATGGCCGCGATGGCCACCATGGAGTCGTTCAAGCGGCTGTTCGCTGCCGAAGCGCCCGGTGTGCGCTGGTTGCGCAATGCCGGGATGACATTCGTCAATGAGCAGGCCTGGCTGAAAAAGCGTTTGGCGGCTATTGCCACCGAATAACAGTCGGTTGCTCCGGTGGCCGTGTCAAATTCTATCTGAGAGGTAGAGGAGAGCGTAGCCTGGATGGAGTGCAACGGAATTCGGGAAGACCTGCCGCTGGTTACCCCGGATTGCGTTGCACTTCATCCGGGGTACGGGTGCTGGGGCATTATTCTGGCAACTGTTTTTATCTTCGAATCAATTGAGGTGCCTGAGCGCCAACAATGATCCATGCCGAACGAAAAGACTGGCTCGCCTGCCATCGCTGCGGACACGTGCAAACGGCGCCAACCAACCAGGCTGTCAAGGCCACATTGGCCTGTGAAAACTGCGGCTCTGCGCTGTATTTGTATCGCCCGCGCTGGCTGGATTTTGCAACCGCATACACTCTGGCCGCTGCGATACTTTTTATTGTCAGTATCAGTTTTCCTTTTCTGGCTCTGAAAGCCGCGGGCATGTACCAGGAAGCCAGTATCCTGTCCGGCGTTATTGCTTTGACGGAACACGGGCAGTGGTTATTGGCTGCTCTGGTTTTTGTCACCATTGTGCTGATGCCGTTGCTTGAGATCACCGGCTTGCTGTACTTGTTGATTCCCTACCGGTTGCAGCGCAGGTTGCCGGGGCAAATCCAGGTTTTCCGCTGGCTGGTGGTAATGCAGCCCTGGAGTATGTTGGAAATTTTTGCCTTGGCAGTGTTGGTGAGCATGGTAAAGCTCGCCGAGACCGCGGCTATTGTGCCGGGGCCGGCGATGTACTCGTTCTTCTTTGTGGTGGCCGCATTGGTGGGCGCATACTTTGTGATGGATCGACGGCAGATTTGGACCTGGCTGCACCGGGAAAACTATTTTGTTGAGCAACCCGACGAGCCGGTGTTTGCCTGCACCACCTGCCAAGCGCTGGTGGGGCGCAGCATTGTCCGCCGGGAGCAGCGTTGCCCCCGTTGCCACGAGCAGCTGCACGAGCGCATTCCCCACAGTTTTCAGAAAACGGCGGCACTGCTGTTGGCGTCCGCCATTCTCTACATTCCTGCGAACGTTTTGCCGATTATGTCGTTCACCTCGTTCGGCGTTACCCGTACAGACACCATATTTTCCGGTGTGGTCGCCCTGATACAGGAAGGTTCCTGGTGGGCGGCGATCGTGGTTTTTGTGGCGAGCATCATCGTGCCTATCGCCAAGCTGGTTGTGCTGACCTATTTGCTCTGGGCCGTGAAGCGCGGCGTGTCCATGGAGACCAGGCAGCAACAGAATCTGTTTCGCGCCATTGAGCTTGTGGGGCGCTGGTCCATGGTGGACGTATTTGTCGTCACGCTGTTGGTGGCCTTGGTACAATTCGGCCTGTTTGGCCACGTTGAACCCCACGGCGCCATTGTTGCCTTTGGCGGAGTCGTCGTACTGACGATGTTCGCCACGCACACTTTCGATCCGCGTCTTCTGTGGGATGGACAGCGAGTGGAGCGGCCTGGAACTTCCAATGTCCCCGTTGATTAACCGTTAATCAGGAATGAACCTTGAATCCGAGCGAATCTGACGCCCCATGTTAAAACGACTCAGCAAACTTTCTCCCGTCTGGATCGTGCCTATTGCCGCACTCTTGATTGCGTTCGGGCTCGGCTATCGCGCCTGGGAACAACGCGGCACTGAAGTCGAAATTGTTTTCGACAGTGCGAGTGGTATCGAAGTCGGCAAGACAAAAATACGCTTGAAGGATGTGGAAGTCGGCAAGGTGACATCGGTGCGACTGACGGCGGATCTTCGGCAAGTACGCGTCATCGCCGAACTGGAGCAGGGCGTGTCCCGCCATCTGGGCAGCAACACGCGCTTTTGGGTAGTCGCACCCAGGGTCAGCGCCAGCGGTATTTCCAATATCG
The DNA here is from genome assembly GCA_964419935.1 of uncultured Cellvibrionaceae bacterium. Classification (GTDB taxonomy): domain Bacteria; phylum Pseudomonadota; class Gammaproteobacteria; order Pseudomonadales; family Cellvibrionaceae; genus CAYQQJ01. The sequence continues at coordinate 52,636 of CAYQQJ010000020.1, read as the reverse complement.
GTACGCTGATTTCCGGCGTATATATCGTGATGGATCCCGGCGAACCCGGTGTCGATCAGTCCGTGTTTGTTGGCCTGGATGACCCCCCGGCTGTGCGCTCGGATGAGGAGGGCCGCAGCTTTGTGCTGCAGGCCGAAGAATTGGGCTCCCTCGACATTGGCTCGCCGGTCTATTACCGGCAATTCAAAGTGGGTGAAGTCACCAGTTACCATCTGGCGGAAAACGGCGACCACGTCGCAGTGAATATCTTTGTGCCCGCACCGTATCATCAATTGGTTCAAACCCGCAGCCGCTTCTGGAATGTCAGCGGCTTCGGTTTTAGCATCGGTGCCGATGGCTTGAAAGCCCAAATGTCCTCGCTGGCGTCGCTGATTTCCGGTGGCATTGCGTTTGAGAATTCCGTGGACTTCGGCGGAACCGCGACGGCCGCGGAAGGCGAGCGATTTCTGCTTTATGAGGACAAGGATGCGGTACTGGCCGGTCGCTACAGTCTGGAGTATTACTATCTGTTGAAGTTTGGCGGATCCGTGCGTGGCCTTGCGATAGGCGCGCCGGTGGAATATCGCGGCATCACCATAGGTGAGGTGATCGACGTAGCCCTGGACAACGCAGATAAGGGCACCAAGAGTTTGTATGTTTATATCGCGGTGGAGCCGCAGAGGCTTTATCCCAATACCGACCCGAGTCGCGCTGAAACCGACGACTTCATGGAGGAAATGGTGCGACAGGGCCTGCGGGCACAATTGAAAACCGCCAACCTGGTGACCGGCTCCCGCTACATCGACTTATCATTTACGGATGAGGCCGCCGGCGAATTTGTGCGCCTCGAAAATTACTCCGTTATTCCTACCGTGAATGATTCCCTGGACCAAATGAGCCGTGAACTCGCCTCGGTTATCGACAAGCTGAACAAGGTGCCGTTTGACGCGATCGGCAAGGATCTGGCGGCCAGCATGGCAAGCCTGAACCGTTCGCTCGCGGTGCTGGAAAAGCAGCAAACGGCGCAGAAGTTCGACAATACCTTGTCCCATGTCGAAAGCGCATCCAAAGCACTGGACGAAACCATGGCCAGCGCCAACAGCGCATTGCAGCAGATGCAGCAAACGCTCAAAACCTTTGACCGCACGCTGGCACCGGATTCCGAGTTGCATCATGAAATGATCGAAACACTCAAATCCATTGATGATGCGGCTCGCTCCTTTGATGCTTTGACTGAAGAGCTTAACCGCTATCCCAACGCGCTGATATTTGGAGTCGACAAAGAATGAGTTCCCTTGACGCAGACGCGGCCTCGGTTGCACCGATACGCAGATGGAAATGCCAGTTCCTGGTGGGCGTGGTTCTCGCACTGGTGGCAGCTTGTTCGGGGCCGGCATACAAAACCGATTTTTTCACCCTGGTCGCCGACCAGGATACGGAGCAACGTGTAGCGCAACCCTATCGCGGCAGCCTCGGTGTCGGCCCGGTCAAATTGCCGGAGCTGCTTGATCACCCGGGAGTTGTCAGTGAGTCCGGTGGCCAGCAGATTGAGGTTGCGCCTTATGCAGTGTGGGCGGGAGATCTCAACGCAGCTGTGGTGCGGGTTCTCGCGGATAACCTTTCTGCGTATCTGGGAACGGATCAGGTTTGGCCCTTTCCCTGGGATAATCGCGCACGACCCGAGCAGCAAATTCGCGTTGTGTTCGAAAAATTCTCTGGTGAGCGCGGTGGCGATGTGGTGCTGCAAGCCAAGTGGCGGCTTCTTTCCAGTAATGGGGGTGAGGAATTGCGCGCGGAGAAATTCAGCGCTCGCATTAGCGCGGCGGATAAGTCCTATGAAGCATACGTAGCCGCCCTGAATGATCTGCTTAACCAGTTGTCGGAGGCTATTGCCTTGGCCGTTGCCGAAGACTGAAATGATTTGCCGGTGGTGCCGAGTTTCGTAGCTGCATTCGACAATGTCGATGCCGGGCTGAAAACATCCACACCATCTACCGTGGCTTTGTATTTTGTTCAGTGCACGATAAAAATGGTACTGGGGCTGCGCGCCGTTTGTCATCACGGATGGGCCTTTTGAAAACGCATAAACACGTCCATGTGGCTCCGACGTGCATGGACGCACTAATGCCGCGATGGCAGGATGCCAAAGAGCGGTCCCGCGGCGTCCCTGCCGCGAGGGTTTCAAAAGGCCCATCCGTGATAACAAACTCTCTCGGTGCACTCGATGAGTAGTGAAGGTGCGGTAAAGAGCTCAGTCCCTAATGGCACTTACTCAAGTGCTGTCATTCCCGCGCAGGCGGGAATCCATAGTCATCCGGTGACCTGCAAACCCTGAGATTCCCGCCTGCGCGGGAATGACGAAAATCGTCGTTGGAGTCAGTGCCATTAAATTCAGTCCCGTTTTCCCGGCTTGCACAGCACGCGCAACCAGGACAAAAAGCGGTTGTCATGCAAAAGGTATCGGTCCAGTTCGTTCTGGTTTTTGCCGTAATAGTCGCCATTTTGAAACAGGAATTCTCGCGTTAATCGGCGTCTGTTGGGATTCAGTTGTTTGACCACGCGCGCTGGATTGCCGGCGGCCACAACGTTCGCTGGAATATCCCGCGTAACCACAGCGCCGGCACCAATGACGCTGTTCTCGCCGATGGTTACGCCTTTGCAGATAATACTGCGTTGTCCCAACCAAACATTATTGGCAATGGTAACAGGTTCGGTGCAGCGGAAAGGGCGAGTGCGGTTATAGAGTCCGTGCCAATCGCTGTCACTGATAACGACCTCTGCGGCGATCATGCAACTATCGCCAATACGAATATGTTCGGCGGAGGTAATTTCCGCGCCGGGTGAAATTAAACAATAGTTGCCAATACTGATGCGGCCTTCACCCTGTTTGCTTCGCCAGGTAGTTAGACTCACCGGCTTTGTGGGGCTGCTGATAAGGTGAAGATAATCGCCGGCGCAGATATGAGTGCCGAAAATTTTCAGGCTGGACGGTGCGACCAACGTGGGACTTTTTCCGAGCGCGTCGAACTGCGGGCGGATCCAGCGCCGGACATAAAACGCCGACCAACGATTCTGTAGTTGTTTAATAAAAAACGGCCGATGCTCTTTGCGCACGGTTATCTCACTTCAAGGCACTTTTATTTAAGGCACCTTTATTCAAGGCACATTTATGATTGATCAACTGCATGCGCGTGTGACGCAACATGCGATAAAAGGTTTTTTGGCTGACGATGAAGCCGCACATCTTTACCATCTGGCACAGGCCGTCGCGCCCCTCGGTCCCTGTCTGGAAATCGGCAGCTATTGTGGTAAATCCACTGTCTACCTCGGCAGCGCTTGCCAGAGTTGCGGCATGACCGTTTATGCGGTCGATCATCATCGCGGCTCGGAAGAACATCAGGTGGGTGAAGAGTATCACGATCCGGAACTGTTCGATGCAGCCAATCAGTGCATGGACAGCTTCACCCGCTTTCGCAAAACCCTGGATATTTTCGAATTGGCAGATACAGTCGTGCCCGTGGTCGCCAGCTCGGCTCTGGCGGCCCGCCATTGGGCGACACCCCTGTCCATGGTGTTTGTTGACGGTGGCCACAGCCATGCGATGTCCCGGCAGGACTGTCTGGATTGGTCCCGCCATATTCTGCCCGGCGGTGTTCTGGCGATCCACGATATTTTCCCCAATCCCGAAGACGGTGGACAAGGGCCCTATTTGGCGCTGCAAGCTGTATTGGAAAGCGGTAAGTTCGAGTGGGAGGAAACGATAAATTCGCTGGGCGTTTTGCGGAAAAAATAAGAAGCTGCGGTAAGATGATGACCTGGATAACCAGGTCATCATTGAAGTGATCTTACAACTGATAAGCCACGACGGAATGTTTCAAAAAGGTCGGCACGTAGAGAATCTTGTCGACTGGATTCCAGCCGATGTCGGCGGTGTTACTGCCTGCTTCTCGAGTGTCCAGAACGGTGGTGACTTCGCCTTCGGCATCAACGTGATAAATGATGCCTTTCCAGCAGCTCACGAGGAACTCGTTGGGTTTGATCATTTCCACACCGTCGGCGTTTTCCTCAAAGTCATCGGTTACTTCTGTGACTTTTTTGTTGGCGTCAACCTTCCACAGAGTATCGTTGGCACCGATATACAAATCACTGCCGATGGTGGTGAGGCCATTAGCACCTTCAATATCCTCCAGGTAAACCTCGGCGGTATTGTCAATGATGCGGTGGACCTTGTTGGTGCGGGTGTCGGACACATAAACAACGCCGGTATCATCCACAGCAATATCATTCAGGAATACCGCGTCGGCCACAGGGATTCGCAGTTCCACGGTTTGCGAGGCCATATCGATAACGGCCACATCGTGCAGGTCTGCCACATAGAGTTTACCGCCGTGCACGCCCATTCCTTTCGGCGCATGCAGGCCTCGCACCCAGTCCTGGTTGATGATTTCGCCGGACAATGACAGCTTGGCAATACCGCCCTGACCATCGGCCTTGGTGCCATCGCCTTCAATCTCCGAGACCAGCAGGAACCGTTCGCCTTCGCTTTCGTGGTACAGCACAGACTCCGGTACCCGCAGCTCCGGCGTTTCCCACTGCTGGGTCAGCGTTGGAACGGACGATGCTCCGGCGGCTGTGTTTTGCTGGTCGGAGGCATCACTGCAACCATAAACTGATAATGACAAGGCTGTCGCCAAAAGTAATTTGTTCATATTAATCCCTTTGTTGTGAATTAGTGATAAACAGATCTCGGTGATGCAGTTAGAATCATTGCTGTGCTACAAACGCCAAGCGGGGTTGTTTGCACGGAGAAACCACGCCATCCAGGCTAGAAATTAGCGCCGAGCCGACGGGGGAACGTATTCTCAATCGCTTGAACGCATGCTATCACATCAAGCGGCGCATTTTTGTCATCTGGACTCCGTCGTTATGACCGCCACTGCAAATCAGAGTTTCTGTTGGTCTTCGCGATGAGCGGTTTTAGCCATACGGTTTATGGCTTTATTCAATAATTCGAGTCAAGAGTTCGATTCAGCAATTGAATCCAACAGTTGAGTGGGGCGTGTAAACAACGTTGAGCCGGCGGTTAACCGGTTGATGGCATCCGCCGCCAGAATAACTGCGCCTACCGTCCAGGTGGTTTTTTCCTCCGGCCAAATCGCTTTGTCGCGAAACACATAGCCCGTCCAGTAACCACCGTCATCGTCCCGCCACTGGTGGAGTGTGTTGAACAGGTTTATGGCCTCTTGTCTTTGTCCTGCGGCAATTAGGGCGATGACCAGCTCGGAGGTTTCAGCCATGGTCACCCAGGGTTCGTCGCTGACACATCGACAGCCCAATTCAGCTTCAATAAATTCCGGCCAGCGCTGGGCGAGCCGCATCCGCGCGTCTTCCGGTGTGAATATGCCAGCGAGAATGGGATAGTACCAATCCATGGAAAAGCGCGCTTTGCTTTCCCAGGTTCGGTCAAATCTTTCGGGTTTGTGCAGTAAAGCGTCGTGCAGTTGCCGGTACGCGGAAATCCAGGTGCTGCAGTCCCGGTGCAGTGTGCGGGCCGCCAAGCATGCACATTCGAGACTGCGCAAAATGGAGCTGCACGCGGTAATCAACGCGTCTTTTTCCGGTTGATTGTCCGCGTTGGTCGCCCAGTAAATTTCACCGTGGGTTGATTGAAACTGCAGCACATAATTAATGGCTTTGGCGATAACCGGGAAAAAGTGAGACAGAAATTTCTTGTCGCCGGTGATCAGGTAGTGATGCCATATTCCCGTAGCGGGATAGGCAACAAAGTTGGTCTCCTTTTTATGTGAGAGTTCATCGTCACAAAAATAATGGGCGTGCCAGCTGCCGTCGTCCAGCTGATTATCGGCCAGCCATTGATAAGCAGCCCGCGCTTGCTGCCAGGCACCGCCGACACTCAAAGCCATCGCGGCTTCCGTGTGATCCCAAGGGTCAAGCTTGCCGCCCTGGTACCAGGGAATGGCGCCGCATTCGCGCTGTTGCGAGAGAATGAAATGCACCGATTCACGGAGGTCATCAGCGGAAAAAATAATTGAGTTAGTGATAAGACGTTCCCGTGTTGTTAATGTTGTTATGAAAGCAATGATCAATGGCTGGTATATTTTACATTCCGCTCCGGCGGAAGGCCGTTCTTGAGCATCCATGCCCTCACGGCATTAGCGCTTCCATGCGCGTCGCGCTTAGGCTTTTTCGCCCTACAATTGAGATCCTGTGGCGTGCGCCCCATAATTTTTCCCTTTTCCCTTTTCCCTTTTCCGTTACTACTTCTCTTTACGAAAATACATCACCACGCTTTTTCCCAGCAGTGGATTCAAAACGCGTTCAAGTGTCTGGGTGAGCCAGGGTTTTTGCATCAGGTCCCAGACCAGCAGGCGATGATATTGTCGGACCGGCCAGAAGTTTTCGCCCCGTTGCCAAAAAAGGCAACGCAGCCACCAGAAGGGTGTGTGCAGGGCGTGAGCCCAGTGACGGCGTTGAAATGCCATGTTGTACTTTTCAATTTCCTGCCGCAGTTGTTTCGCCTGAAAGATGCGTATATGACCCCCGTCAACGTCGTGGTACGCACTGCTCAATCGCCAGCAGATTTGTTCCGGCCATGAGCGGGGTACGCTGACGGCGAAAAGACCTCCGGGTTTGAGCAGGCGGTTTATTTCCTGCAGAAAACCGTCGTAGTGCGGGATATGTTCCAGAACCTCGGAGCAGATTATGCGATCAAAACTGTGCTCGGCGAATGGCAATTGCTGTCCGTCCGCCACCAGCAACTGGCAGTGGGCGGGGTGGCTGGAAGGGTAGTGCATTAATTTTTGACGTGCGGTGCGCACGTCCTCCGAGCTGATGTCCACGCCTATCACTTCTGCGGCGGGGTAGAGAAAGTGGGCGCCGACGCTGTGCCGGCCTTCGCCGCATCCCAAGTCGAGGACGCGCATGCCGGGCTGGATATCCAGAAGCTCAAAGTCAACGGTGTGCATCAGCAGCGCTCGCAGTTGTTTGTGCTTCGCGGCAGTGCGGAATGCTCAAGCGCATCATAATAATACTGGGTCAATGCCTGGGCGACTCTGCTCCAGCTGAAGGTTTGCTCAATGCGGCTTCTGGCCTGGTGGCCCAAGTCCTGAATTTGTCCGGAATCTTCGAACAATGCGGAGATTGCACCAACTAATGCCTCACTATCGCCGCTGGGTACTATAATGCCTGCACCGCCAACAACCTCAGGCAGTGCGCCGCCGTTGGTGCTGACCACGGCTTTGCCGCAGCTCATGGCTTCTCCGGCCGGCAGGCCGAACCCCTCATAGAGGGACGGACACACCGCAATCTGCGCGCGCGCGTATTCCTGTACCAGTTCCTCGGTGCTGATGCCGGTGACAAAGGAGACGCAGTCGTCGAGCCGCAGGTCGGTCAAAAGTTGCTGTGTCGCCCCATCCTCCTTGAGTTTGCCTATGACTCTCAGGTGAAGTTCCGGGTAATGACGGCGCAGTTTCGCCACGGCCTGCAGCAGGAAGCTCAGGCCCTTGAGGGGCTGATCCGAGGACGCGGTGGTGATCAGCCGGTATGGCTGCGGAGCAATCTCCGGGAGAGGGCGAAACACTGCGGTGTCTATGCCGTTGGGAATGACCGTCGTGCGGCTTGAGCTGAGGTTGAAGTGGGTGGCGATGTCGTTTTGGGACGCCTGGGAGACAGTCACCACATGCTTTAGCTGCCTGGTGACCTGTTCCTGCATCCGCAGGAAGCTGTACCAGCGTCGCGCGAACAGTCGGTATTTCCAGTTTTTGGCGGCGGCCAGGGTGAGCTCCAGGTCCCGGTGTATGGGATGATGAATGGTGCTGACCACCGGGCAACCCATGCGCTGGATTTGCAGCAGGCCGTAACAGAGGCTCTGGTTGTCGTGGAAAATGTCATAATGACTGTGGTTGCGCCGCAGGTATTTCACCAGCCGCCGCCCAAAGGTATAGGGCTCGGCAAAACCGCCGGTGAGCATACTGAACCATTCAATGGTGTCCGAGTAGCTCTTCAGGTGGTGCCAACGCAGTGCCCGCACATGGTTGGGCGCTTCGAACAGGTTCAAGCTGGGAATTTTGATCAGCTGGATGTTGTCATCCAGTTCCGGGTAGGGCGGGCCGGAAAAAACGTCCACACTATGACCCTGAGCCGCGAGCGCTCGGCTAAGGTACTTGAGATAGATGCCCTGGCCGCCCACGAATGGGTGGCTGCGGTAACCAAGGAGCGCAATGCGCAGCGGTTTTGCATCCCGTGCGGGCAAGGCGGCGCCGATATTGCTGAGTGTGGGTTCTGCTGCGGTCATTGAATTCGTCCGAAAGGGCGCGGAAGCATGGCAAATACCGGCACCCACGACAAGCCGGTATTAAAACTCCAAAGCAATCCGGCGCGGTTTAAAACGTTGGGGCCCGGGGCGCCTCCGTTACAAGGGTGCCTCAAGGGTATTTCAGTAGACGGGTCCCTGTTGTCGTTTCATTGGTAAAAAGGTTGTTCTGTGTCCATAGATGTTATTTTCGCGCCCGCCCAGATATTTGGCTACCTCGCGTTTTTGCTCGGTGTTAGCTCGTTTTTGCAGAAGCGGGACCTGCCATTCAAATTGCTGATGACCCTGCAGGGCATCAGCTATGTGGCGCACTTCTTCATGCTCGGCAACATGACTGCGGCGGCGAGCGCCAGTATGAGCGCGACGCGCTCGGCAGTGTCCATGTACACCAAAGCCCTGTGGCTGGCGTGGCTGTTCATTATAGTGACATTCTCTCTCGGCCTGTGGTTTTCGCGCACCTGGTTGGACATGTTGCCGATTGTGGCGTCGATCACCAGCACCTACGCGTTTTTCCGTCTGCACGGTGTGGCGATGCGCTGTGTCGTATTGATGGGCTCTGCCCTGTGGCTGCTCAACAATATTCTCAGCGGCTCCATCGGAGGCGTGATGCTTGAGGTGACGGTAATTAGTGTCAATTTATACACGATCTTCCGCATGCTGCGCGATGAGCGCGTATCTCTCGCGCTTTTGGGTGAGGCGCCGGACGAGGATAAAACCGACTAATAGGCGTGCAGCTGGCTCATTCAGGTGTTGAGCCGTATAATTCCCCGCTTTACCTTCCGGGCGCACCAGCGCGGAAACTTCCAGCTACAGATCCGCAAGAGCGGGAGAAGATTATGTCCGAACGCAAGGCCAGCATCAGCCGCGATACCCTGGAAACCCAGATTTCCGTCAGCCTCGATCTGGATGGCACTGGCGCAGGCAAGTTTGACACAGGCGTGCCGTTTCTCGAACACATGATGGACCAAATCGCCCGGCACGGCATGGTCGATCTCGATGTGACCTGCCGCGGTGACAACCATATTGATGACCACCACAGTGTCGAAGATATCGGCATTACTCTGGGGCAGGCGGTATCCAAGGCATTGGGCAGCAAAAAAGGCATTCGCCGCTACGGCCACGCCTATGTGCCGCTGGATGAAGCCCTGTCCCGGGTGGTGCTGGACTTTTCCGGCCGTCCCGGCCTGGTAATGAACATTCCGTTTACCCAAAAGCGCATCGGCAACTTCGATGTGGAGCTCTTCTGGGAGTTCTTCCAGGGGTTTGTCAATCACGCTCAGGTCACGCTGCACATTGATTGTTTGCGCGGCAGCAATGCCCACCACCAGGCCGAAACCGTGTTTAAAGCGTTTGGTCGCGCGTTGCGCATGGCCCTGGAAAAAGATTCGCGTCTGGGCGATGCCATGCCCAGCACCAAAGGCACTTTGTAACTTTTTATTTCCTTTGCCCTCTCAAGAGGCGCGGGTTTTGGCAGTGAGCAGATGACGACAACACAGATAGCAATTATCGATTACGGTATGGGCAACCTGCACTCCGTGGCCAGTGCGGTGCAGCATGTGGCGCCGGATGCCGAGGTGATCATCACCTCGGACACTCAGGTGATCGCCAATGCAGATCGTGTGATCTTTCCCGGTGTCGGCGCAATTCGGGACTGTATGGCGGAAATTCGCCGCTTGAAGTTCGATGATGCAGTGACTGACGCAGTTGCCAGCGGCAAGCCCGTATTAGCCGTTTGCGTTGGTATGCAGGCGCTGATGTCGCGCAGCGAGGAAAACAACGGCGTTGCCTGCCTGGATATCCTCAAGGGCGAGGTCAGGGGATTTGCCGCGGACCGCCGGTTTCTCGAGGCCAGTAGCAAGCTGCTGGCGACACAGGGTGAACGGCTCAAGGTGCCGCACATGGGCTGGAATCAGGTGAACCAGATTGTTGATCACCCACTGTGGCAGGGTATTGAGTCCGGCAGCCGCTTTTACTTTGTGCACAGCTTTTTTGTGGAGCCCGAGGATCCAGGCTACGTATCCGGAACCAGTGACTACGGCTTGAGCTTTGCCTCCACCCTGTGCCACAAGAATCTTTTCGCCGCGCAATTCCATCCGGAAAAGAGCCATACCCATGGGCTGCAACTATTGCGCAATTTCTGTGGTTGGAACGGCCAGTTCTGATCCACCACCGCATGCAAATATCAATTAAGGTTTCGTTTGACCATGCTCGTAATTCCCGCAATTGATTTGAAAGACGGCAAATGTGTCCGGCTGCGCCAAGGCCTGATGGATGACTCTACGGTATTCTCCGACGACCCCGTCGCAGTGGCTCGCCGCTGGGTAGAGCAGGGCGCGCGCCGCCTGCATCTGGTTGACCTGAACGGTGCCTTTGCTGGTGAACCGGTCAACGGCGAGGTAGTAACCGCCATTGCCCGCGCTTTTCCGGATCTGCCGATTCAGATTGGCGGCGGTATTCGCTCCGCCGAGACCATCGAGCACTACCTGCGAGCGGGGGTCAACTATGTGATTATCGGCACGAAAGCGGTCAAAGAGCCCGCTTTCGTGGGTGAGATGTGCAAGCAGTTTCCCGGCCACATTATCGTGGGGCTGGACGCCAAAAATGGTTACGTCGCCACCGATGGCTGGGCAGAAGTCTCCACCGTAAAAGCCACAGAGCTGGCCAAACAGTTCGAGACCGATGGTGTCAATGAAATCATTTATACGGATATTGCCCGGGACGGCATGATGCAGGGCGTGAACGTCGAGGCCACGGTGGAAATGGCGCGGGCATCCAGCATTCCAATCATTGCCTCCGGCGGCATCACCAATATGGACGACATCCATGGTTTGCTACCCTATGCGGACCAGGGCATCATCGGTGCCATCACCGGCCGCGCGATCTACGAAGGTTCCCTGGATCTGGCTGAAGCGCAAGCTGCTTGTGACAAGAGGTAGGCGCAATGGCATTGGCAAAACGTATTATTCCCTGCCTGGATGTTGACTGCGGCCGCGTGGTTAAAGGTGTGCAATTTGTCGATATCCGCGACGCCGGCGACCCGGTCGAGATTGCCAAGCGCTATAACGACCAGGGCGCAGACGAAATCACCTTTCTCGATATCACCGCCAGTCATGAAGGCCGGGATACCACCGTGCACACCGTGGAAAAAATCGCCGCAGAAGTATTCATTCCCCTCACCGTCGGCGGCGGTATTCGCCGCGTTGAAGACATTCGCACCATGCTCAACGCCGGTGCGGACAAGGTCGGTATCAATTCGGCTGCGGTACAGAACCCGGATTTCGTCAAGGCGGCCGCGGATCGCTTCGGCGCCCAGTGCATCGTGGTGGCCATTGACGCCAAACGTGTGTCACTGCCGGGTGAAACCGCGCGCTGGGAAATCTTTACCCACGGCGGCCGCAAACCCACGGGTATTGATGCCGTGGAGTGGGCGGTGCGAATGACGGAATATGGGGCGGGGGAAATCCTGTTGACCAGCATGGACCGCGATGGTACCAAGGATGGGTTTGACCTGGGTGTGACCCGGGCTATCAGTGATGCCGTGGCCGTACCGGTTATTGCATCCGGCGGCGTCGGCAATCTTCAGCATCTGGTGGATGGCGTTGTGCAAGGTGGAGCTGACGCGGTGCTTGCTGCGAGTATCTTCCACTTTGGCGAGTTCACCGTGCCTCAGGCCAAAGCCTATATGCGTGAGCATAATGTGGAAGTCAGACTTTAGGGCGACTTGATACTAGACTTCGTCGGAGTCCTATGAACGTCAAAAGACATGAATTCGGTGTTTGCTGTTGTGACCGTCACCAGCATGGATGCTGGTGTCGAGCCTACAGGGACGTATTTACGGCGTGTCACAATGGCGAATTCATGTCTCCCCGATACCCATCTGGTCAATTAGTCGGCGCGGACACAAAAAAGGCCTCCATAACGGAAGCCTTTTCACAAAATTCTGAGCTGCTGGGTTACTGATTAAGCCGCGTGGCCATAGCGCTCTAGCGAGGCAACAATTTCCGGTTCAGCGTGAACAATAAAATCAATGAAATCGCTGACGCCACGTTCGGCTTCGTGCAGGCTGTCGAATGGGCCAATATCCACACCTTCACGGGTACTGTAATACCAGTAACCACTTTTTTCGAAGAAGCGCTTGCAGCGCGTTGGTACTTCAAATTGCTCACCGGTTCTGTTCATTACAAATTCCTCAGGAGTGTTCACGTTGTATTCCTTCATATCGTCTTGCTAAACCTCATGCGCAAGTGGAAATAGTCTCGCTCATTTCCTTGTTATTGTCGTGGCCCGAAGACCTTGCCTTTGGGCTTCCGTACCGGGTGTACCAGAAAGCCAAGCTCTACTGAAGGCTGTTGCCCGAGTAAAGCTGCGCAAATTATAGACAGCTCTTTGGACATTTCACAGCCTATTTTGTTGTAAAAATGTGACAAATGTCTCAAATATGTCGCGTGGAACTTCTTCTGGTGAAATTAGCCGGTAAAAGCGTTTTAATTTTGAGTCGTCAGGCTGCTCGGCGTTTGATCAGCAGCGAGAATTAGCTGCGATACCGGTACCAACTCGACGCCAAGGGCGGGTAGTTGCGGCAGGTAGGCTTCCAGTACCTCCAGGGTACTGTGATACGGATGGCCGATGGCGAGCGCATAGCCTCGTCGACGGGCAATGCGGACCAGTTTCTCAAGCTGAGCTGCAATAGCCTCCGCTTGGGGTTCATTGTCCAGAAAGATATCCCGCCTGATGCTCGGGACGTGTAATTGGCGGGCGGCGCTCCAGGCGACACTGGCGGGGTTGGTGAGGCTGTCGACGAAAAAAAGTTGCCGGTGTTTCAGCTCATTCATAACCCAGCCCATGGCCGGAGCGTTGGCGGTGAGCTTGCTGCCCATGTGATTGTTCACGCCGGTGATCTGGGGCAACGCCTCAAGCATGGCGTTAAGGTTGAGCTGTAGCTCCTCCCGCGACAGTTGGCTGCTCAATCCATCGCTCTCCCAGGGCACATCATTGTACGGCTCCATGGGCGCGTGCAGCATGAGTTCCTTACCGGAAATCCTGCCAAGCTGGGCCAGCGATTGAGAGTGGGGTGCAAACGGCAGTACAGCCAGTGTGACTGCGCCGGGCAGGCGCGTTGCGCGGGCGCCTGCCTGCTCCTGATAGCCGAGATCATCGATGATAATGGCGATCAGAGGCCGGTGATCCGGCTTCGGTATTTCCGGTGAATCCTGTGCGGCGACGCTGCAGGCAATCAGCACGAACAGGGCTGCAACCGACAGTCCCACTCCCAGTCGATACGGCTCAGGTTTCAGCGGTAGGTTCCTCGACTTCGACGATGCGGCCCTTATCGAAAATACTCAGTCCGCGCAAAAGATTGAGTGCTTCATAAAGCTGACTGTCGCGGTTGTGCAGATCTTCATGATTTTCGTCATCGTCTTTGTCGCGGGCACCTTTTTCCTCTTCCGTCAGCGCGTTCGCCAAGTGGCCACTCAGGCTGGCTTCCGATACGCCGGAACGGGCTTTCACTGCCGTCACACGCACACGTTCGACCTGGATGTCCGGCTCAATTCCCTGGGCCTGGATGGAGCGTCCACCGGGTGTGAAGTAGAGTGCGGTGGTGAGTTTTACGGCTTTGTCGTCAGTGACCGGAATTACCGTCTGTACCGAACCCTTGCCGAAGCTGCGCGTGCCCATCAGCACCGCGCGGTGATGATCCTGCAGGGCGCCAGCCACGATCTCTGATGCCGAGGCGGAGCCGTCGTTGATGAGGACGACCAGCGGCAGGCCCTCGGTCATATCGCCGGGATCCGCTTCATAGCGCACATTGGAATTCTCCAGACGGCCTTCGGTATAAACCACCAAACCGCCATCCAGAAATACGCTGGCCACATCCACCGATGCCTGCAGAACGCCGCCGGGGTTGTTGCGCAGATCCAGCACCAAACCTTTGAGTTCGGGGTTTTCCTCTTTCAGTGTGCGCACGGCTTTTTCGACGTCGCGACCGGTGTTCACCTGGAATTGAGCAATGCGAATATAACCGTAGTTGTCCTGCATGATTTCTGATCGAACGCTGCGCACTTTGATGATGTCCCGGGTCAGGGTGATCACCAGCGGCTGGTCCGCGCCGTCGCGCACGATGGTAAGAGTAATGTCGGTGCCTTTTTTGCCGCGCATCAGATCCACGGCTTCGTTCAGGGACAGGCCCTTGACCGCCGTATCGTCCAGTTTGATGATCAGGTCACCGGCTTCCACGCCGGCCTGTTCCGCAGGCGTGCCGTCGATGGGTGACACCACGCGCACAAAGCCGTTGTCCATGGTGACCTCAATGCCCAGGCCGCCGAATTCGCCGGTGGTGTTCACCTGCAGGTCTTCAAAAGAAGAGGCGTCCAGAAAGGAGGAGTGGGGATCCAGCTCGCCGAGCATGCCGCGAATGGCGTATTCCAGCAGTGTGCTGTCGTCAATCTCTTTGACGTAGGCATTGCGAATGCTTTCATAGGTTTTGGTGAATATGCGCAGGTCTTCCAAAGGCAGCACGCTCTGGCTTTCTGCTGCGGGCTGCGCACTGGCCGGCTCGGCCTCCTGGGCCTGGGATGTCAGTGCCGCCGAAGCCAGTAAGCTGAGCAAAATGAATGTTAAACGGCGCGCGGCCATGTAATTCTCCTAGAGTTGAAAAAGGCCTCCGCAGAGGCCGAACTTGTGTGAACCACGTTTTCAGCAGGCTTTAATTATAGCGGCGATTTTCGGAGACTTGATCAGAGGTTGCCAAGGTCACTGATTGCCGATCAAACCCTCAACCTGTCTTGATCCACTGCTGCGGGTTGGTTGGCTGACCATTGTGGCGCAACTCGAAATAGAGTCCCGCGCTTTCCTGTCCGCCACTGTTGCCCACCGCCGCAATTGTCTCTCCGGCACTGACCCATTCCCCAATTTCCTTGTACAGCGCCTGGTTGCGGGCATAGAGGCTCATGTAACCGGTGCCGTGATCGACGATCAGCAGCAGGCCGTGGCCGCGCAGGTAATCCGAGAAAACCACACGGCCATGGTGAATGGCGATCACCGGCGTGCCGGCCTGGGCGCTGATTACCACGCCTTCCCAGCGCACTTTGTTGGTCACTCGCGCCGTGCCGTAACGCTGGCTGATTTTGCCCTTGACCGGCCAGGGCAGCTTGCCTTTGAGTTCGGCAAAATTCGTCGCATCAGCCGGGAGTTGGATGTCCAGCAGGTGTGCAACCTGTTGCAGGAGTTGTTCCAGGCCTTGCCGGTCGCGCTCCAACTGCGCCAGGCGTTCATCCTTGCTGGCGATGGTCGCCTCCAACTGCTGCAGCGTACGCTTGCGCTTGGATTGTTGGGCGGACAGTTGCTGGTGACGCTGTTGGAGGTGCTGTTGATCGCGTCGCAAGGTTTCTGTGCGAAGTACGATCTGTTGCTCCACTTCGTTAATCTGTTTCAGAGTGGCTAGATAATGGTTGATCTTTTGCGCGCGGGCTTCGCTGAGATAGGTGAAGTACTTCAGATTGCGCGCAACCTGGGTCGGATCCTGCTGGTTCAGCAATAAACGCAGGTTGCTTTGTTGCCCCAGACGATAGGCTGCATTGATATGCTCGCCGACCTGTTCCTGTTGTGCGTTCTTGTCTTGCTCCAGCTGGCTCTTGCGTTCACGCAGCTGATCCAGGTCCTGCTCTTGCTGTTGCAGTTTGCCTTTCAGCTCGCGCACCTTGGAGCTGAGTTCACCAATGGATTTTTCGGACTCTTCCAGCGCGTCGAGCATGTCACTGCGCGAACTTTTGACACTGCGCAGCTCCGCCTGAAGCGACTCGATGGACTGTTTCAGTTGCTCCAGTTTTTCCCGTTGTTCGCGCTCGCTATCCGCCAGGCTGGGCAGGGCGATAGTCACTGCCAGGCCAAACAGCGCCATGCGCGCCAGCGCACCTGCCCGAACTGGACATATGCGCTGCAGTAATGCCATTGGTGGCGCGCGTTGCGGTTTCATACCGGCACTCACATCCAGATCCAGACATCAGCTCCAGGTGGCGAGATTGTGGCCACTCATTTCCGATGGTTGCTCAATATCCAGCAGGGCCAACATGGTCGGTGCCACATCCGCCAGGGAGCCGTCTGCGGCCAATTTCACCGGCTTTGGTCCAACGTAAACGAAGGGCACGGGGGTTGTGGTGTGCTGGGTGTGGGGCTGATCAATGGTGTTATCGAACATCTGTTCGGCGTTGCCGTGGTCGGCGGTGATCAGGGCTTCGCCGCCCACCTTTTCCAGCGCCGCAAATACGCGCCCCAGACAGACGTCGATGGCTTCCACGGCTTTGACCGCTGCCGAGAAGATGCCGCTGTGGCCGACCATGTCGCAGTTGGCGTAGTTGCAGATGATCGCGTCAAACCGGCCGCTCTCAATGGCATCTACCAGTTTGTCCGTAACTTCCGGCGCACTCATTTCCGGTTTCAGATCATAAGTGGCGACCTGGGGTGACGGCACCAGAATGCGCTCCTCACCGTCGTACAGGGACTCCTGTCCGCCACTGAAGAAAAAGGTCACATGGGCGTATTTTTCGGTTTCTGCAATGCGCAGCTGTGTCTTGTTGAGTTTGGCCAGTACCTCGCCAAACGAGTTGACCATTTCTGCCGGCGGAAACGCGCAACTGGCTTTGATATCAGCGGCGTATTCGATGGTCATGACAAAGTCTGCGAGCTTGGGAGTGCGCTTGCGCTGGAAGCCGGAAAAATCCGGCTCGATCAGTGCGCGGGTCAGCTGGCGTGCGCGGTCGGGGCGAAAATTCATGAAAATCACGCTGTCGCCGTCTTCCACGGTAACGGCCTGCTCACCGGGTGGGCAGATTGCAGTGGCGCGCACAAACTCGTCATTTTCCTGCCGCGCATAAGCCGCGAGCAGACCTTCAACGCTGGTGCCGGCTGTGGTCTCGCTCTCGCCGTCGACGATCAGGTCATAGGCGGCCTGCAGACGATCCCAACGGTTGTCGCGGTCCATGGCGAAGTAGCGGCCGCAAATGGACGCTGTCCGGCCGACGCCGAGTTCGGCAAACAGCTCGTCGGCTTTGCGCAGAGAGGTTTCCGCACTGCGCGGCGGTGTGTCGCGGCCATCGAGAATCGCGTGCAGGTAAATCTTTTGGGCGCCGCGCTCGGCGGCCATTTTCATCATCGCGAAGATGTGATCCTGATGGCTGTGGACGCCGCCTTCGGACAGCAGGCCGAGAATGTGAACCGCCTTGCCGGCGGCAACGGCTTTGTCGATGGCGTTGGCGTAAGCGGCGTTGGTGAAAAAGTCGCCGTCGGTGATCGCCTTGTTCACCCGGGTAAAGCTCTGATACACCACGCGGCCGGAGCCCAATGTCATGTGGCCCACTTCGGAGTTGCCCATTTGGCCGTCAGGCAGGCCCACCGCCAGGCCCGAGGTATCAATCAGGGTGTTGGGTGACGACTGCAATACGCGATCCCACACCGGCGTGTTGGCCGATTCTATGGCGTTGTGCTCAGGTGTATCCGAGTGGCCGAAGCCATCCAGAATGATAAGAACCAGGGGCTTTTTTACTTCAGTCATAACCAACCTTCAGTCAAGAATTCTATGTGTGGACTGCAGCATCGCTGCAGGCGGACCTGCTGCGGGTTGCCGAGCCTCGCGTATATGGTGTCTGCGAACCGAGTGTCTTCGGGCGAACGTCATTTGGCTGAGCACCCTTTGCGTAAAGAGACCTCCGGTAAATGGACCTTCGGGTAAACATACATCCGGTGAACATGCAGCTGCCCCGCATTTTACTGATTTAGCGACGTCTGCACCAATCCTATCGAGAGACACCACCATTGAGTGGCGGCGTCGGTGAAGGTTCTCCGCGTTTACCCAACGTTTTTGAATAATTATTGGTGTATACTCGCGCGTTTTTGAACAACTACTAACGGCTGGTGAGGCACATACTACGTGGATTGGTTTGCGTTTATTTCTGAACAGTGGATGCTGGTGGGCTTGCTGGCTCTGCTTGCCGGTGCGTTTTTCTGGAACGAGGGCCGCCGTGGCGGGCAAACCCTGAGTCACAGCGAAATGACGCGCCTGCTCAACGCAGACCAGGCCGTGTTGCTGGACTTGCGCGACGCCGCGGAATACAAGGCTGGCCACATAGTTGGTGCTATCAATATGCCCCACGCCAAGGTGGAGCAGCGTGTTAACGAACTGGAAAAGCACCGCGCCAAGACGCTGGTGCTGGTCGACAAAATGGGCCAGCACACCGGCACCATTGGCCGCAACCTGCGCGAGAAGGGCTACACCGTCTGCCGTTTGCAAGGCGGCATGGCGGAATGGAACGGGCAAAACCTGCCAGTGGTCAAAGGCTGATTCCGGTAACGCCCGACGGCCAAGGAGTAATCATGACGACTACAGCCGAAATTACCCTGTACAGCACCCAATTCTGCCCCTATTGCGTGCGCGCAAAGCAGTTGTTGCAGTCCAAGGGGCTGAAATATCGCGAAATCGCTGTCGACAACGATATGCAGCAGCGCCAGGTCATGATGCAGCGTAGCGGCCGCCGCACGGTGCCACAGATCTGGGTGGGTGAAACGCACGTTGGTGGGTTTGACGATTTATGGCGTTTGGAGCAATCGGGCAAGTTGGACAAGCTGGTGGCGGGCCACTGAATACATAGCGACAACGCGGCGCTCACAAGACGCCAACCAAAGCACTTGATAACTTAATGAAAATTGGGGTGAGACACCATGGCTGAAGAAAATAACACACAAGGCACTGCCGGCGAGCAGGAACCCAAGAGCATGCAATTCGCACTGCAACGGGTCTACCTCAAAGATTTGTCGTTCGAGTCGCCCATGGGCCTGGCCGCGCTCCAGCAGCAGTGGCAGCCCAAGATCGAACAGGATCTGAATACGTCCGTGAACAAGCTGAACGACACCGGTTATGAAGTGGTTCTCAAGCTGACCGTGAATGCTACCGTGGAAGGCAAGACCGCGTTCCTGGTGGAAATTCAGCAGGCGGGTCTGTTTCAGATTACCGGTCTGGAAGGCCCGCAGCTGGCCCATGTGTTCAACACCATGTGCGCACAGATTCTGTTTCCCTACGCCCGTGAAGCTATCGATAACGTGGTGATCAAAGGCGGATTCCCCGCGCTGAACTTGCCGCCAATCAATTTCGATGCACTCTTTGCGCAAGCTGTGCGTAGTGCCCGGGCGAATGCGGAAGCGGGTACAGCCGCGGCCCCTGGCGCAGAGTAACGCGGCTTTATTTGGAGAATAAGTAACCGTAGCAATAGGTACCGGGCTGTTGAAGTCTCGCTGCCCGTTTGTCATCGGGATAATTCTTTCGGAAACGCACAGATACATTCCTGTAGCTACAAGTAGCTGTTTCAGTAGTGACCCGCCCGGTGCACTGCTGCCGCGGCTGGAACATAACCGCATCACCGTATGCGGTTTTTTTATCGTCTGATCAAATTTGATCACTCGCATTGGTAACAAAGGCAGGTCAACAACCCAACAGTTCGCATTGTTCAAATTCCAGGAGGACGCATGTACCCGCTTGAGCGGCTCGTACCAGACAGCACCACGGTGGCGCAACAAATGCGCATACACGACTGGTCCCAGTGCGCGCTCGGCGCGCCTGCAAACTGGCCTGAGCCATTGCAACTGGCGGTGAATATGTGTCTGGAGTCCGAGGCGCTGCTCGGCGTGTTCTGGGGAAGTGAGAGCTGCTTTATCTATAACGACGCCTGGCGCGAGCTGCTGGCGAACAGGCACCCGACCGCCCTGGGTCGCCCTGCTAAAGAGGTATTTCTCGGCAATTGGCAGGTTCTGGCCGAGACCTGTGAGCAGGTGCTCGCATCCGGAGAAGCCGCTCATGTACGCTGCCGTTTGCCGGAAACCGACGGCGGCGGCTACCTCAATCATTCCCTAAGCCCCCTGCGCAACCTCAACGGCGACATTCATGGCGTGTTTGCCGTGACCACGCGGGTCGATCTGCCGGTGCACAAGGTTGATGACGCGGATTTCCGCGCGTTGCTCTCTGCTGCGGATGCCGGCATCTCTGAAACCAATGCGGACGGGGTCTTCATTCACGTCAACGAACGTTACTGCGAGTTGGTCGGTCGCGATCGTTCGGAATTGATCGGCAAGATGACATTTTTGGATGTCACTCATTCGGATGATATCCCGCAAAGTGCAAACCTGGTTTCCACCACAGCCGAGCGCGGTCACCCTTTTATATTCGAAAAACGCTACCTGCGACCAGACGGTTCTATTATCTGGGCAAGCATTATTGCCAGCTGGGCGGGGGGGCCGGCAGGGGATGCGGTGGGGCGATGGATCGCTGTATCAGTGGATATCAGCGAGCGCAAGCAGGCCGAGAAGGCAATGCGCGAGAGCGAGGAGCGCAAGTCATTCCTGTTACGCCTTGGCGACCGGTTGCGCCCCCTGTGTGACCCACTGGCGGTGATGGACTGCGCGGCGCAGATGTTGGGCGAGTATCTCGGTGCGAATCGCGTGAGCTATGGCGAAGTGTCTCCGGACGGCAGGGCATTGGCTGGGCGGGATTACGTCGATGGTGTCAACAGCCTGCCCCGCCGGCTGCACCTGGGCATCTACGCGCCGGCGGTGATGGAACAATTTCTGGCGGATCGCACCTCCGTTGCCGCCGATGTTTACACGGATCCCTCTCTCACAGAGGAGCTGCGCGAGGCCTGGGACAGCGTGGCGGTGCGGGCGCATGTGAGCGTGCCCCTGCGAAAAAACGGACAGCTGGTCGCGGCTCTGGGCGTGCACCAGTCCCAGCCGCGCCAGTGGACTGACACAGAAATCTCCCTGATTGAAGAAACCGCCGAGCGGACCTGGGCGGCTGTCGAGCAGGCCCGCGCGGAAGAGGCGCTGCGCAGCAGCGAAGCGCGCCTGTCGGCCATATTTGCCCAGGCTGCGGTGGGGCTGTCGGAAATCGCACTGGATGGTCGTTTCAAGCACGTCAATGACGAGCTCTGCCGGTTGTTGGGCCGCAGCCGGGAAGAATTGTTGGGGATGAATGTAGCGGACGTCACCCACCCGCTCGACATCCCGCCGAGCCAGGCCGCGCTGGCGGAGATGGTCGAAAAAGGGGTTCCGGTGTCACTGGACAAGCGTTACCTCCACGCGGACCGCTCCACGGTTTTCGCCAACAGTACCCTGTCCAGGCTCGATGACGACGCGGGCCGTGCCCGTGCCGCGCTGGTGGTGACCGTCGACCTGGGTGAGCGCAAACGTGCTGAAGCGGCGTTGGCCGAAGAACTGGCCGACAACAAGCGCCTTCAGGGTATCAGCACCCGGCTGATACCCTCGGATGATATCAGCCGGCTGTATCGCGATCTGGTTGCGGCCGCCGTGGACATCACCCGGGCCGACCAGGGTACCTTGCAGTTGTTTGACAAAAAGAACGCACAGCTTCAGATACTGGCGTCCCAGGGGGTGGATCAGCAGCTTTCGGAGACCTTCCGCACCATGGATGCAGACTGCCTCACCGCTTGTGGCGAAGCCATCCGGCAGAAGCGGCGCGTGATCGTGCGTGACTACGCGACCGATCCGCGTTTTCGTGAGGGGCAGCCAGCCAAAGCCCATGTGGCAGCCGGCGTTCGTTCGGCCCAGTCGACACCTCTGATCTCCCGTGCCGGGCGCATGGTAGGCATGATCTCCTGCCATTGGCGCAAGCTTTACGAGCCCGATGAACGCCAGTTGCGCCTGCTGGACATTCTGGCGCGGCAGGCGGCAGATTTGATCGAGCGGCATCAGTCGGAAGCCGCGCTGCGGGATTCGGAGCTGCGCTATCGCACCCTGTTCAGCTCGATTGACGAAGGTTTTGCCGTCATCGAAATGTACTTTGACGGCCAGGGCAACGCTATTGATATGGAGTATCTGGAAGTCAACGACGCCTTCAGCAAGCACACCGGGCTGAGCCAGGTGATGGGCAAGCGCATGAGTGAGATCGCGCCGGAACTGGAGAAGTATTGGTTTGAAACATACGGACGCGTCGCGCTGACCGGCGAGCCCCACCGCTTCGCCAATGAGACCCAGGCATTTGGCGGCCGCTGGTTTGATGTCTACGCGTTCCGCTTTGGTGGCCCCGAGAGTCGTCGCGTCGCCGTCCTGTTCAGTGATATCAGCGCCCGAGTGCTGGCAGAGCAGGAGTTGAAAGAAGCGGATCGCCGCAAAAACGAGTTTCTGGCCATGCTGGCTCACGAACTGCGCAACCCATTGGCGCCGATTCGCACCGGATTGGAGGTTTTGCGGTTGTCACAGGGCCAGCGGCAGACCACGGAAAATATGCTGGAGTTGATGGAACGGCAAATGGAGCAAATGGTTCGTCTGGTGGACGACCTGCTCGATATTTCGCGCATTACCCAAGGGAAGGTTCAAATTCGGCGGGAGCTCTGCGACCTTCAGACCATTGTCAACAATGCCGTTGAAGGCAGCCGACCGTTGATTGGTGCCAGCGGCGTCAAGCTCACCATTACCACGCCGCCGGAGCCAATTGAGCTGCGTGCCGATCCGGCGCGGCTGTCCCAGGTGTTCTCAAATCTGCTCAACAATGCTGCAAAATACACCAATGGCGGTGGGCAGGTGTGGTTTATTGCCGAGCGGCACGAGAGTGACCTGATCGTAACCGTGCGGGACACGGGAACCGGCATTCCGGCCGACAAACTCCGGATTATTTTTGAAGCGTTCACCCAGGTGGACAATTCCTTGGGCAGAAGCCAGGGGGGCCTGGGCGTAGGCCTGTCATTGGTGGAGACGCTGGTGAGCCTCCATGGCGGCACCGTAAGTGCCTACAGCGAGGGACTGGGGAAAGGCAGTGAATTTATCGTGCGGCTACCTGGCATCGCCAGCCTGCGGGCCATAGAAAATCTTCCTATGGACGAGGATTCCGAGTCCAGCACCAGCGGTCACCGGATTCTGGTGGTCGATGACAATACGGACGCCGCCAACGCGCTGGCGATGTTTCTGCGCATTATGGGCAACGAAGTCCGCGTCGGGCATGATGGGCGCGATGCTATCACCCAGGCAGAGGCCTTCCGACCGCATCTTTTGTTGCTTGACCTGGGTATGCCCGAGCTGGATGGCTATGAAGCTGCCCGTCGCATTCGCGCCCAGCCCTGGGGTTCGGATATGGTGATTGCCGCCTTGACCGGCTGGGGTCAGGACGAGGACCGGCGCCGCAGTCGTGAAGCGGGTTTCGATCATCACTTGGTGAAGCCGGTAGAACGGGACGCATTGCATGACCTGGTCAGTGAACTGGAACCATTAGCTGACTGAACCATTGTCAGAATAAACAATGGCAAGTGTACAAGGCCCATGGCACACTATGGTGTATCACCTGGCAGTTCTGATTGCCTGAACTCTCAGCAATGAACTCTCAGCAATAGAAGTCTCAGTAATTCGCCCAATCTCCATGAGCCTGACACGCAGCGCAGCGGCAAAGCCATCTGCGGTCATTGGACTTTGTCGAATTCGTAAAGCGAGCAGTCGGCAGATCCAGCAAGCCAGGGCAAACCCAGAATCTAATCGATAACGACTGGTCAAACCGACCGTCTTTAATGAGGAATACAAAGTGGCAACCAGACCAAAAATCGTAATTTCATCAACTGACATGGAAAGATTGGAGCGCATCCTGGAGCCGATGCCGGCCAACGCGTTTCCAGGTATGGCGGAATTGGAATCGGAGCTGGACCGGGCGGAAGTTGTGGACTCGAAGGCCATTCCCCCGACCGTGGTCACCATGAATTCCACCGTGAAGTTCAAGGTGACCTCGTCTGATGAAGAATTCTGCCTTACCCTGGTCTACCCCAAGGATCTCGATGGCAGCGGCGACAAAATCTCCGTTCTGGCGCCGGTCGGCAGCGCATTGCTGGGCCTGTCCGAAGGCGATGAAATTGAATGGCCACGGCCTGCCGGCGGCGTCACGCAGGTCTGCATCGAGAAAATACTCTATCAGCCCGAGCGCGAAGGTGAGTACCACCGTTGACACGCCGGCTAGCCGACATAGGAAATACGCAAAAAGCCCTGGAAGAACCAGGGCTTTTTCTATTCGACTATCGAATTGTGGTTCCAACCGCTGTTATTGCGCGACCAACCGCCACCAGTTGATGTTCCAGCCGCTGGCCGTCACGTACAGGCTGAGATCCTGCTCGCCGGCATTGAGGTAGACCGTCGGTCCCACAATGGTTTGCCAATTTTGCCAGCCCCCGGTCGCGGGAATGGCGGTGGTGCCCAAGGCGGCACCGTTATGGATACTCGCACTCACTGTGCCACCGGAAGGCGAGGCAATGCGATATTGCAGCTGATAATTGCCCGCTTGCGGCACATTCACCCGATAAACCATCCAATCGCCGGTATCCAGGTAAGCGGCATTGAAGTCGCCGCCAATGGGATCGGAGGTGACTTCCATGCTCGCGCCGGAATGCCAGCGAAAGTGTTCCGCCTCAATGGTGCCGCTGCCTGCGTTTGGTTGGTAGCCCATCCACCAAGCAATATCCCCATGGGTCGACAGGGATTGCGTCGCGAACTGCGCGAACCAGTTTTCAATTTGTCCCAACGACGCTGTGCTCAAATTGATGGAGCTGAAGCCGCTGGTATTGGTGGTTATTCCCCAGGGCCAGCCGTTGTTGGGATCACCGCTGTGGGCGGCCGGTGACACCGTCTTGTAGGACCATGCGGTGGCCGCCCAGCCCAGGCCATTGTAGACGTCATAGGTTTTTCGTGTGATTTCGCCGCCGTTGGCACCGAGCTCAGTCCAGGGCTGGAACTCGCCGATCAGGAACGGCACCTGCCGATTGTTGATTTTCGCGTCCCAGTCACAGGTGCCACCGGAAGGGCGGCAGAACAGCCAGTCGATATGCACCTGGGTTGGGTCGTCAGCGTCCCGCCAGCCGAAAATGCCTGGGTAGAAGTGCATTTCATAGGCTACGTCATTCCCGGGAACGGAGAAGTGATCGATGCCAGCGGCGTTGTGTCCGTGGAGAATGACGATATGTTCCGCATCCTTGGCGCGTACCGTGTGGTACAGGCTCACCAGGTTGTTGGCCAGCGTCACACCATCGGTGCCCCAGGGCTCGTTGAGCAGGCCGTAGGCGGCCACGTTGCCATTGCCGTTGTAGCGCTGGGCGATCATGTCCCACAACCAGTGGGTGCGGTCCTGATAATGGGATGCTGACTGGCCGTTGCCGCCGTCCCAGTACCAGTTTCGGTTGGAGCAGCCGGAGTGGTGCTCCCAGCCCTGGCTGCCGGCGGCACCATGCAGGTCCAGAATGGTATACATGCCACGCTCAGCGGCTTCCGCGATGGCTTTGTCCAGAAATTCCCAGGCATCCGCGCGCAGAGTGTAGGGATTGTTTTCATCCTCGATCAGGTTGTGGGGGAAGGGCAGGCGCACAACGTTGAAGCCCAAGGCTGCAATAGTGTCCCAGTCCCGTTCGGTCATCCAGCTGTTGCGGAAGATATCCATCAATCGCTCGCGCTCGGCATAGCCGAAGCGGCTGTCCAGGGTCGCTTCCAGCGTGCACTGGTCATTGATAGTCCCCGAGCTGTTGGACATGGCTTGCCCCATCATCCAGAACTCCAATTGCAACCAGTTACCGAGATTCAGGCCGCGCAGGCGTATGGGCTGACCATTGACCACCCAGTCCTTACCCTGCTGGCGAATCATCGGCAGGCTACTGGTCGGTGGCGGGTCAACCGGTGTTACCGAAGTCGGATGAAGCTCGAACCAGTTGATGTTCCAGCCACCCGTGGCTGCATAGATAACCAGCGTGTGAGTGCCGGCGTCGAGCGTGACCTCGTTGGAGATGGTCGTCCAGTTCTGCCAGCCCCCGGTGCTGGGTACCGCGACTGCCGGCGCCAGATCGATGCCACCTTCACCCAGAATCACACTGCCAGTGCTGTTGGGCGATGCCACGCGATAGTCCACCCGGTAGGTGCCGGAGGTGGGGATGTTGACGGTAAAGTCCAGGTAATCGCCGGCGTCGATCCACCCGGCGTTCTGTCCGCCCCCGCTGTCGGTGGTCGTCTCGAAGGACATGCCGCTGTTGGTCAACGCGGATTCCGCTTCGACCCGAATCTGTGCGGAGGCCCACAAGGGACAGCAAAAACAGATAAGGGTTACGAACAAGTATTTGAGCGTTGCGCCTCGCAACAGTCTGGAGGCAGCCCGTGCTGACTGCTGTGTATTCCACTCAATGGTCATGGAGATTAGCCCTCTTGATGGATAGGATTATTTTTCCAGGCCAGAACAACTGCGCTCTGGTCTGGACTTGTGATACTTCGTCGTTAACTTGTTGAAGACTAGAAAGTGCGCATGGCTCCGTCGTTCTGTTAAGGGGCGAATTAGTTAACCTGTTATCAGAACGCGTTCGACAAAGTGGCGGCAACTCGAACGTGCCACTGCACGTCCGATGTTGTGGGGGTAACTCAGGTCATGCTGAGCGAGCATGTGTTTTTTAGTGGAAATTGAGTAGCGGGAGGGGGTGCCAAAATAGCAAAAAAATCTAAGTTGTGTTGTGCTTAACAGACATATTTCAACGGCCGTTACGTTTGAAGACCCGTATTGGCTTTGTCCAGTTGTTGATTTTGCCGGTACTGAGACGGTGTCATATCGACAATTTTCTTGAAAAACGTATTGAACACGGATTTGCTGTTGAAGCCGACTTCCAGGTAAATATCCGTGATGGTTTTATCGTTATTCTGCGAATCCGCGAGTATTCGTGTTGCCTCTTCTATGCGGTAGCGATTGATGAATTCATAGAAATGCACGCCGAAATGGCGGTTGATCACCATTGACAGATCCTTCGCCGGAATCGTGAGCTGTTCTGCGAGAATATCCAGAGTGATGTCCGGCATCAAATAAGGTTTCTCTGCCCTCATGGTCCGGTCAATTTGCTCAGCGCAATCAGGGTTGAGCAGTCGCTCATTGAGCGGTTTCTTGACCGGGTCTTTTTGCCGCACCGCTTCGAAGCCGGAGAAATAGCGAATGCTGGTGAACACCAACAAGTTGACCAGGAAAAACAGCGAATAATAGCCAGTCAGCCCTATGTACTCGAACACAATGAGTTCGTAATGCTGGAAGACGCTGACGATCTTCGAAATGCTCAGCACCACTTCGGTGCTCATCACCGTCAGGAAGCCAATGACCAGCAGGTTCAGCCAAGTGAGGTCCACCTTTTCGATGTTGGAATGGGTGGCTTTCAGCAGGCCTTTATATTTGAAGATCAACTGGACGCAAAACAGACCGTAGCCGACGCGCAGGCATTTGCCCAGAAACTCCACTGTGACGTAGTCCCACCGGTAAACCAGACCGTCCGTCATTACCAGGTCCAGCCGTTCTGCGGGGGGCAGGCGGTAATAGGCCATGATCATGTAAAATAGGAACAGGCCCAGTGGAATCAAATGCAAAGCGTCTTTTTTGCGCAGCGTGAAGTCGCGAAAAATCAGCGACTTGACGCAAAAATATAAGAGCGCACCGTCCAGGTAATAGGCGGAACCGCCGATGAACAGCAGGTTTGGATGAAGGTGGCGAATTTTCCATTTGAATTCCGCACCCCACAGGAAGAGTTCGTGCAGGGGGATGCAGGCATGAGCCAGCAAAAATGCGGCGAGAAAGTAAGTGCTGGCAGATTTGGCGCTGTTGGTCGCCAGCAGCAGTGCCGCGAAGAAAAAGCACTGCATGGCCGTCATCAATAATACGACATCATTAAAGTTGAAAATGACTTCACTCATGGGAGTTCGGCTCGTAGGGCAGTGGTTGTTTTTGTAGTTGGCTGCTCAGACAGCGGTTGTTCTTTAATTCGTCTCACTTCTCCAAGTGGGAACGCAAAAGCCTGAATTCCGCACTTGCTGTTGTGGCCCTCGTGACCGCGCTTCCCATGGATGTTTAGCGCCTCCCGGTGAGACAGAGGCCGCGTCCCACACTCTGATTATTGTCGTCATCCCTTCGGCGATCATAACCCAATGAAGGCCGAGCGGCCACTGTGCATCCGGCAAAACCGGGCAATGGGAGTTTGCGCGGCCGGTCTTTCCCTGCGTCTTCAATGCGCTTATTTCATTTCCGGCTAAGCACATCCTGGAATCCTGTTCTGTGCAGTTCGAGTGGCGATTTTAAAGTCCTACCCGGCGTCCGGGCAAATGATCAGCCGCTCGTTATTCGATATTTCCGTTCAACTACGCGAGCGGGATGGTAATAATTCCTGTGGAACAAGTTATTGAAAACACGGCACTTTTTCGCGTATGTCTCGGCAAATTTTAACCGAACCAACAAAACTGGGAGTTTTCAGGTTCGACTAACACCACTCGGACGACCGCTTTGCTCTTCAAGGCTAATCTCAACGGGCCGGTGAGGATCAGCCACACAAAAAGTTGCTGCCCGCCGCTCGTTTCGAGGAACTGCCCACTGGGCAGCAGATGATAAAAAAAACAGTCTGAGGCTATTCAATATGACAATAAGCTCCCGCAAACCACTAGCGTCCATAAAAAAATCAACCTTTCCATCCGTACTCGCGCCTTTGGCGTTTTCCGTTGCAATGGTCAATGCCGGTATGGCCTTGCCCGCCTTCGCTCAAACCGGAGATAGCGGTACGAAAAAGGCCCTTCTGGAAGAAGTGGTGGTTACCGCCACCAAACGTGAAACCAACCTGATGGATACGCCCATTGCCATCACGGTCATGAGTGAGGAAGTGTTGACGCAACAGGGTCTTTCCAGTGTGAAGGACATTGACCGGATGGTACCCAACATGGATATCACCATGGATTCGTCCCAATCCGCACCGGTAATCTCCATGCGTGGGGTGCGCTCCACCAACATTACAGAGCTGGGTGACCCCGCCGTGGGTTTGCACCTGGACGGCGTTTACTCACCCCGCCCGCAAGGCGCCATGGCGTTGATGTTCGACGTGGAGCGCGTGGAGGCGCAGCGCGGCCCTCAGGGAACTCTGTTTGGCCGGAACTCCACCGTGGGCAACATCAACATTATTACCAAACGCCCGCAGACGGAATCCTTCGAAGCCAGTCTGGCCGCAGAGCTGGGTAACTTCAACCACCGCCAGGTTCGCGGCATGGTGAACCTGCCGGTGAGCGATACCTTTGCCTTGCGCGGTTCTTTCATGGTGGAGAATCGCGATTCCTACCTGAACGGCTACTGGGACCCGAACCAGTGGGATGTGCGCTATCTGCCCGAGGACGTGAGAAACGCGCCGCTGTATGAAGGCAGTGAAGAAGACAAAACCCTGAGTCAGCAACGTCGCTGGTGGGGTGGCGGTGCCGATGGCGTACAGGAGTTGGTGAAGGCGGACGAGTCGGACTTCTACAACAACTCTGACCAATACGCGTTCCGTTTGACTGGCTTATGGGAACCGTCTGACGACTTCTCCTGGATGCTGGCCTACGAGCACTTTCAGGACGACAGCGCAGGTTCCGCCGACACCATCGACTGCGAAAAGGCCGCACTGCGAGTGCGCAAGGACGAGGACGGCAACTACCTGGATGCAGCCGGTAACATCTCCGCCACGCCGGTACCCGGCTCGAATGGTTGCGAGAGCGTTTATGGCCCCGGCGCGGACTCCTACACAGTCAACGTCAGCGTGCCCGGCATGCAGGACATGACCATTCAGAACGTGCGCTCCAATCTGCGCTGGGACTTCTCGGACTCTGTCGCCCTGGTCTACAACGCCGGTTGGGCCAAACAGACCCGCAGTCAGATGTCCGATCAGGACCGTGGCATTACCGACTGGGATATGTCCATCTTCTTCCGCGACGCCACCTTTGTCTCCCAATCTCACGAACTGCAGCTTCAGTCAACCGATGCCGGCCCGCTGCAGTGGGTGACAGGTTTGTTCTACTTTGAAGAGAACAATGACATGCAGGGCGGCTGGATGAACAGCATGGCCAGCGCGGACTACTGGAACCAGTCGGACCGAACCCTTGCCTCGGAAGCCGCTTTCGCCCAGGGCACCTACTCCCTTACGGAGGCTTTGCACCTGACCCTGGGTTATCGCTATACCCGCGACACCAAAGAAGACGTGGGCGGTCACAACATGGCCTGTAATGACAGCAACCCGAATCAGCTCGACGCCGATGCCAATGGAGGAAAATGTTTCCCCGCATGGGATTGGGAGGCATACAACAGTCTGCCGCAGGATTACTTCTGGAACAGCGATATTTACACCATCTCCACGAACAACGACATCAAGGGCGAGTGGGACTACCACAACTACCGCGTGGGGCTGGACTACAACCTGACCGAGGACACCATGATCTTTGGTTATGTGGCTAACGGCACCAAGTCTGGCGGTATCGGCGACGTGGTTGTGCAGTACGAGCAGGATCCGCTGACCACCGAATATCCCGAAGACGAAAATGGTGACCGCATCGTCAAGGCGCTCCACGAGAACACCTACGAGCCGGAAGAGGTGGTGACCTACGAACTCGGGATCAAGAGTGACCTGCTGGACAACAGCCTGCGCGTGTCAGCGACCGCCTTCTACAGTGAGTACACTGACATGCAAGTGGCAACCGCCAAGCCTCTGTTTGTGACCTACTCCTTCGAGCGTGACGACAACGGTGAAGAGACTGACGAAATCTCCACGGACCCTTTCACCGTGTTCCAGACCGACAATATCGGTGAAGCGGAAATCCGCGGTATTGAAATCGAATACGATTGGGCCCCGACTGAAAATGATCGTTTAAACGGTTATGTCAGCTATCTGCACACCGAAATCGTGAGCGATTTTTACCAGCAGTGGACCCACGCAACGGTGGACCTGTACGAGATCCCCCACGATCAATCCATTGATCCGGAGAATGCACTACTCACTACCAACCTGAAAGGCAATGAGTTGCCTTCATCGCCTAAGTACTCGCTTAACATCAACTACAGCCATACGTTTAACCTGGCATCCGGAGCCGTTGTGCTGCCGTGGGTGAACGTCAACTGGAAAGATGATGCTTACTTCTCCATCTTCAACTCGGAAAAACACGAGGATCGGTTCGCAACGGAAACCCCGGACGCGTTCAGCGACAAACGTGAAGCCATCGCCACGGTCAACTTGGGTATCAAGTACGAAGCCACAAGTGGTGATTGGAGTACTGAACTCTTCTGCAACAACTGCACGGATGAAACGGAGTTCTACTGGGGTGGCAGTGGCGACGGCGTGATCAAAGGCCCTGTCTCCATGCCACGCTTTTACGGCGTACGCGCGAACTACAATTTTTAAATGAAGCTCCTCCCGCTTGCCTCCGATTGTTTCGCGCGCGAAACAATCGGAGGCCTTTTATTCAAGTTGTTGCATTGAGACGACATAATAGCCGAGGCGAAAAATATGTTTTCACGCAAAACGAACTTCTCATATTCAAGGTTACCAAATACAAGGTTACGCGCATTTCTTCTGTTGCTGCTGATGGCATTGGGTACGCTCAGCCTTTCTGGCTGCGGTGGTAGTGGTAGCGATGATACGCCCCCGACGCAGCAGCCGAATCCAGAACCAGAACCAGAACCAGAACCAGAACCTGAACCCGAACCCGAACCCGAACCCGAAGGCATGACGCTGCTGCGAGCAGAAGGTACGCAGTGGGTGAAAGCCAGCGGCATGCCTATTCAATTAAAAGGTACCAACCTGGGCAACTGGCTGTTGCAGGAATTCTGGATGATGGGGCAGAGCACGGATGCGGTGAATGACCAGTGCACGCTGGAAGCCACTCTCGACGAGCGTTTTGGCTTTGACGAGCGCGAACGTCTGATGACAATGTTTCGCGACAACTGGATCACCGAGCGGGACTGGGATTTGATGGCGGACTTTGGGTTGAATGTGATTCGCCTGCCATTTAATTACAACCTGATAGAGGACGAAAATAATCCCAAAACCCTGCGCGACAATGCCTGGCATTATCTCGATTACGCCATTGACCAGGCGGACGCGCACGGCATGTATGTCATTTTGGATTTGCACGGTGCGGTTGGCAGCCAGGGCTGGGAACACCACTCCGGCTGCGCCGAACAGAACTGGTACTGGGACGGCGGCAATGGCCAAACCGCAGCCTATTACCAGGAGCGCACGGTTTGGCTGTGGGAACAGATTGCGGCCCGCTACAAAGACCGTTCAGCGGTTGCCGGTTACGGATTGTTGAACGAGCCTTGGGGAACTGATCCCGAAACATTGGCGGATAACATCGAAACACTTTATCACGCGGTGCGCGCCATCGATCCCGATCACATTATCATTCTGCCCGGCCACAGCGCCGGCATCGACGCCTACGGTGATCCCGCGGATCGCGACATGACCAACGTCGCTTTTGAAATGCACTTTTATCCTGGCCTTTTCGGCTGGGGCGAAATCGGCTATCCAGTCCACCGCGACTGGCTCCGTTGCGGGCCCGCGGGCACCACCGGTGTCTGCGAATGGGATGCGCGTTTGACTGCACTGGATACTCCATTTTTGATCGGCGAGTTTCAACCCTGGACCGGTCTCGGTATTGAACGCGGCGGGAAAATCGCCAGGGCCACTTACGATACCTATGGCGATTACGGTTGGGCGGCCACCAACTGGTCCTACAAAGTACTGACCAACGCCGGCGGGCAGGGCAGCGGCACCTGGGGAATGGTCACCAACCAGGGTGACAACAGTGTGCTGGTCAAGTCCAACACTTGGGCCTGCGATAACTGGGACTCCAGCTTTGCTGATGCCTGTGATACATCGACGGAACAACTGACTATCAGCGGTGAAGGTGAACGCGAATTCTTTCTGGTGATCAAAGCGGGAGCGACACCCGACGGTAATCTGGATGTGACGCTTGATGAAATTAGCCTGATCAACAGTACGGGTTCACAGATGATCAACAACGGCGGTTTTGGTTCTGCCAACGGCTGGACGCCCTGGACCGTGGTTGGAACTCAAACCCTCGACTACGCATACGCCGGTGAAGGCCCCATTGGCAGCGAAGCGCCCATGCTGCGATTGACCGGTGGTGCCGATGTGAACGGTGGCATCTATCAGTTGATCACTTTGCAAGGGGGTGAAAGCTATACCCTGAGCGGTGTGTTCAAAGACAACGCCAGCAGCAACGCCTGGGCAGAAGTTTATCTGGTCATCGAAGAGCCCGTAACGGGTGTGGACGTGACAGGTCAGCAGCTTCCGGTGATGGATTTTGTCACCGCGCCCAAAGAAGATATCGAAGCGCTATTCAAATCCTTTTCCACCATGGAGTACGACGTCCACGACGGTTTGATGACCTGGCTCAACAGCGAACAGCCCGCGGATATTTTCAGCCTGCCCGCTGCGCCGGTAAATCTCGCTCTGGACGTCACAGATAACCAGGCGACATTGACATGGGCGGTTAACAGCGAGAGTGACGTGACCGGCTACAACGTGTATCGAAGCACCATGCCGGGTTCGGGTTACATCTTAATGGCGGAGAATGTTTCGGAAGCCCGTTATGCGGATACCCTCACCGACGACGCGGTCACTTATTATTATGTGGTAACCGCACTGGATGTGAACGATGAAAGTTACAACAGCAATGAAGTGGCAACGGAGATGACTTATCAGGCCATTCCCGGCACCATTGAAGCGGAATACTACAGTGCTATGTCCGGCGTTCAAACGGAAGCCACATCGGATACCGGCGGCGGTTTGAACGTTGGCTTTCTGGAAACGAATGATTGGTTCGAGTATCGCGTCAATGTCGCTACGGCGGGAACCTACACGGTGGAATATCGCCTGGCGAGTCAGGACGGAAGTGACGGTTTTAACCTGTTGATCGGCGACGCCGGCACCGCGCCGGAAACTGTGATTGATACGCAGTCTGTCGCATCCACCGGCGGCTGGCAAAGCTTCATCACAGTAGCGGCGGAGGTGGAACTTCCGGAAGGCGAACATACCTTGCGCTTCGCCGCATTGGGCGGCGAGTGGAACCTGAACTGGATAACGTTCACCGCCAAGTGATATTCAACTCTTTATCTTTGTTACTAAAAGCACTGCTGTCCCACAAACTAATTACGAATGTCGCTAGGAGCCTGCGAACCAAGTTTATGAGGCTCAACGGTCTGTGGCAGACATGGATCCGACATTCACTGCTGTGACACGCCGTAGATACGTCCCTGTAGGCTCGGCGCCAGCATCCATGCTGGCGACGGTCACAACAGCAAACACCGAATCCACGTCCTCGGAGTTTGTGGGACAGCAATGTACCAAAAGCTTAAATCCTTCGGCACAGCATGGATGCTGCCGAAAACATGGCTTAACCATGGTAAGACGACAAACAGCGGCAAAAAGCTGCTCACTATTCCACAGGAGATCCTTGTGAAAAAAATGTATTACGTGTTCTGCGCACCGCTCTTGACTGTGCTGATGGCTGTGTTGGCACCCATGGCGATTGCGCAATCGGATCCAGAGATGGAAGCGAAAATTGAACAGCTTTTATCAAAAATGACCATCGAGCAAAAAGTCGGTCAAATGGCTCTGCGCGATTGGGGGACCTATTCCAGAAAAACCATTCCAGAGGCAAAACAAGCCGTGCGCGAAGGAAAAATCGGCGGCTTCCTCAATGTGAATTTCAATACAGTCGACGACAATGCTTTCGCGGAACTGCAGCGCATCGCGGTGGAGGAGAGCCCGCTCGGCATCCCGTTGATCTTTGGTCAGGACGTTATTCACGGTTACGAAACAATCTTCCCCATTCCCCTGGGGCAGGCGGCGAGCTGGAATCCGGCGCTGATCGAAGCGGGCGCACGAGTGGCCGCAGAGGAAGCCAGCGTTGATGGTATTCGTTGGACCTTCGCACCGATGATCGACATCAGCCGAGACCCACGCTGGGGCCGCATTGCCGAGAGTCTCGGTGAAGATCCATATCTCACATCGGTATTGGGCGTCGCCATGGTGGAAGGATTCCAAGGCGACGATCTCAGTGACCCCACCAGTCTCGCTGCCAGTGTCAAACATTTCGTTGGTTATGGTGCCGCCGAAGGTGGCCGTGATTACAATAGCGCCTATATTCCCGAAGGCACCTTGCGGGATATTTATTTGCCGCCCTTCAAGGCCGCAGTAGATGCCGGTGCGGCAACGCTGATGAGTTCTTACAACACGCTCAATAATGTGCCTGCCACCGCCAATGCGTTTATTTTGAAACAGATTCTGCGTGATGAATGGGGCTTTGATGGCTTCGTGGTCAGCGATTGGAATTCGGTAATGGAGATGATTGCCCACGGCTTTGCCAGGGACGCCAAACACGCCGCGCAGCTCGCAGCCAACGCTGGAATTGATTTTGAAATGCACACAGATACCTTTGAAAAATATCTGCCCGAACTGATCGAGGAAGGGAAATTTACCGAACAACAATTGGATCAGGCCGTGCGAAATATGTTGCGGGTCAAACTGCGTCTCGGTTTGTGGGATAACCCCTATCCCCGTAAAAACCGGGATCAGATAGTCCTGAGCGACGCACACCTGGCTGCTGCCAGAGAGTCCGCTGAACAATCTTTTGTACTGTTGAAAAACAACCAGTCCATTTTGCCGCTCGATAAGAAGCACACCGTGGCGGTTATCGGACCTTTGGCCGATGCACCCTTCGAGCAACTGGGTACCTGGATTTACAACGGTAAAAAGGAAGATACCCGCACACTGTTACCCGCCATTCAGAAACTCGTCGGTGAAAGCAACGTCATTTACGCACCGGGTCTGGAGTATAGCCGCGATAAAAACACTGATGGTTTCGCCAAGGCTATCCAAGCGGCCAATAAGGCAGACGTTGTTCTGTTCGTCGGTGGTGAGGAAGCTGTGCTGTCGGGTGAAGGTCACAGCCGCGGCGATATCAGTCTGCCGGGCGCACAACAACAGCTTATGACCGCTCTTGCAGAAACCGGCAAACCCCTGGTCATGGTTATCATGGCAGGGCGACCGGTTGAACTGGAAAAAACCCTGGAGCAGGCTGATGCCATTATGATGGCCTGGCATCCCGGTACCATGGGTGGCCCGGCACTGGCGGATGTACTTTACGGTAATGTTTCTCCGTCGGGCCGACTGCCACTGACCTGGCCAATTGCGGAAGGACAGATCCCGATTTACTACAATCACATGAGCACCGGGCGCCCACCAACCGATGACAACTACACCCGCATCGACGACATCGAACAGGGCGTGTTTCAGCATCAACCGGGCAACTCATCGAACCTGCTGGACTACGGTCACCAACCGCAGTTCCCGTTCGGTTATGGGCTAACCTATTCCAGTTTCGAATACAAAAAGTTGAAACTGAATCGCAAGAAAATTTCATTGGGTGAAAGTTTTGAGGTCTCCGCGGTCATCAAAAACACCGGCAAAGTCACCGCAACGGAAGTGGTGCAGTTATATGTGCAAGATGTGGTCGGCGACGTGACGCGACCGGTGCGGGAGTTGAAAGGTTTTGAACGCATAACCCTGGCACCTGGGAAATCGCAAAAGGTGGTCTTCACTATTCATACCGATGATCTCGCCTTCCACAATCAGGCGATGCAGCTTGTTACTGAACCTGGTGACTTCAATGTGTGGATAGCGCCCAATGCGGCAGAAGGTTTGAAAGGAAGTTTTGTGGTTGAATGAAAAAGCTATAAGCCGCAAGCTTCAAGCGGCAAGCTAAAAAAAGGGAAAAGGGACAAAAATGCAGGAAAAATTTGACGGGATCAAATTTAGGCAGCTTTAGCTGGCCGCAGGCCGAACCACATGGATGTGGTGAGTCATTGCATTTTTGCACAGCCGCAGGCTGCCCAAAGGGTGACAAAACATCAGGAACGTTTTGATCCGCGAAGGCGCCCTTAGGGTCAAGCTCATGGACGAGCTTGAGATAACCCATGGATGTGCCGAATGCAAAGGGATTCCTCGACCGTGTAGGTCGAATAAGACGTGAGCCCCGCGAACGACGCCATCCGACATTACCATGTTCTTCGAATCCCACATAGTTCATTACAAAAAAGCCCGGGCCAAATGCCCGGGCTTTTTCGTTTCTCTATAAAAATATTATAACGATTTCAGGAAATTCAACACATCCTCTTGTTCGGAGCTGGTCAACGCATTGTAATTATCCGTGGACGCCTGCCCCTCACCACCGTGCCACAAAATAGCTTCTTCGATGGTTCTTGCGCGGCCGTCGTGCAGGTAGCTGTGTTCAGGAGTGCAAAACTCGTTACCCTGGCCACCGATAATGTTGTCTACCCCGCCTGTGACGCAGGCAGACAATCCTAGGCCCCACAATGGGGTGGTGCGCCATTCGGCTCCGGTGGCATCACCTTCTCCGAGATTGTCGGCGAGTCCCGGTCCCATATCGTGCAACAGCATATCCGTATAGGGGTGGATGGTTTGACCACGCAATTCTGCCAAGGGGTGGTAGTCACTGGTCTGTACTGTCGGTGTATGGCAAGCCGCACAACCAATGGTACTGAACAGGGTCTTGCCGTTTTGAACAGATGGAGTGTCGTAATCGCGCTGTGGGCGCACACCCAACAGGGAAATATACTTGGTGAGATTGTTCAGGTGTTCATCCGCCAACTCGGAAACGGGAGCTCCGCAGTCACTCTGGTTGGCGCCGCAGTCAGGATTCGGTAGCATCGATGTCATTACGCCCATATCGACATTAAATGCGCTGGCCAACTGGTGTTTCACGCTGAAGGTTGCCGCTTTCCAGCCGAAGCGGCCTAAGCGTGTGTCGCCGGTGACAGGATCGGTGACGCGATTGGCTTTTCCTGAAATGCCGTCTCTGTTCGCATCGTCGGCATCCTCCATGGCCAGAATAGTCGCTTCCGGAATCGCTTCAAGAAGGCCGATCCCAACCAGGTGTGGTGCGATGCGAGCAGAATACAGATCCGGTTCTACGCCACTGAATTGATAAACCGGCGAGCGCAAATCGTCGACCTCCGACCAGTAGGCAATGGAAACTTCCCCTTCGCTGGCCGCCCCTCCTGACGCGCGTGATTGCAGTGCTTGTCCCAAATCGGGGTGCGGATTTCCGTCAGCGTCAGCCACCTTGAATACCCACTTGTCCAGCACTTCGCCCACAGGGGCCGGAGCGGCACGACCATTTCGTTCGTGGCAAGCCGTGCAGCGGTCATTCATGTAATGCGGACCGGCGTGGCCGACGAGGTCATCGAAAATCCCGTTTTCAAGATGTTCGTCATGAGAGCCGCTTACAAACGACGAATGGTGCACGCGTCGGCCCAGCATGAAAGGTTGGGCATTGTTGAAGCCGATATTGCCGGCCATCTGCATAAAGTGGCCGTCGGTTTCACCAGCTGTTTGTGCATGAATGCTGGTATCGCCGCCGAGCCAAGCCTGTTCGTCGATTTTGACTGAGTCTTTGCTACCACCATGCGGTGTAGCACCGCCGACATCCCAAGGCACGAGACCTTGGCCGACAATGTACAGAAAGGTCGAACCGTAGTAAGCCGAGCGACCGTGCGGAACACTATGGTCCAGAAACTGGCTCAATTCGAATTCGAGCCTGTCGCCTATGGCGATAGGGCTACCAGTGCGGCAGTTGTGGCTGCGTTCCTTGTAATAATTCAAGTCATTAACCGAGAGCATGGTGCCATTGTCACAGTACTCAGCAACGGTACCAACGCCTCTATAGAACCAACGGTTTTCCGCTTCTGTGGGGCTTAACGGAAATTCGGTTCTGACGTTCATACGCACGGTAGCACCGCCTTTGGCGACATAGTCAACAATCTCGATAGAGGCTGTGCGATGCTCCCAGTAGAACGAAAGATAATGGTCGTAGGCTTGGAAATGATTTTCTTTGGCATGGCGGTCACGGCCGCGATCAGAAATGCGGGTCACCAATGCGTCGCCTCGGTCATACTGGATGACTGATTCCAGTGGGGTGTGCTCACTGTAAAGTGGCATGACAGAGCCGATGGGAGTTCCAGAACTGCTTGAAGAGCTGCTCGAAGAACTGCTTGAAGAGCTGGAACTATTCGCAGCGCCACCAGTAAAAGTATAAGTGTCTAAAGCCGCATTCTGGCCATTGCCGTCGGTAACGATGGTGAAGGATATGCTGAGACTATTGCCGGAGGCCAGGTCAGCAATGTCGTAATACCAGCCATCGTCGTCCTTATTCATTGGCAGGTTTTGCGGATAGCCTTTGTAGGTCGCATAGTGAATGGAGACGCTGTCACCTTCCGCTACGCGCGCGCGCAAGGTATTGGGCCCGGTTTCTTCCAGACAGATCGTGCTGCAATCTCCATAACCACCAGAGCTGGTGGAGCTGCTCGATGAACTGGAGGAGGATGAGCTGGATGTGCCGCCGGAGCTGGAGCTGCTTGAACTGCCCGAACCGACCTCGCCACTCCCGAAGATGTAGGTTTTCCACTCGAGCAACTCCACACCAATAATGTGGAATCTATATTCGATGGTGTCGCCAGGGCCCAAGTCGGTAACGGTGGGGCTCGAGTTGGAAAGCTCGTACTCAGCATAGCTACCCACTATAGGCGCCCCCAAATTCTGCTGCCCACCACCGTTCAGCTTGTAGCTGACTTCCGAGGGCATTGTTGTATCGAGTCGCAGAAGCAGGGTAGAGGGTCCGGTTTCCACGGCACAGCCTGTGGAGCAGTCAACCGGACCGCCGGAGCTGGACGAGCTGCTTGAGGATGATGAGGAGCTGGAGCTTGAACTTGATGAGCTGCTGGAGCTCGATGAGCTGCTGTTATCACCACCCGAAGAGGAACTGGACGATGAGCCACTCGAAGACGAGGAAGAGCCTGAGCTTGAACTTGATGAGCTGCTGGATGAGTTGCTCGAGGACGACGAGGAGCTTGAGCTTGACGAACTGCTGGATGAGCTACTTGAAGAAGATGATGAGGAGCTGGAGCTTGATGAACTGTTATTGCCGCCATCGCTTCCACTAGACCCACCACAACCTGTCAACACCAGCCCTTGTGCAAGGAATAGTGCCGTGAGTAATTTCGAATATTTAGTCATAATTTTTCCTGCTTATTATCGGCCCGCGAAAGTGGTCTCTCCGTAACGACTATTGTTATTTAAATCGTTTGGGATCTAAGAAGAGTCCGATCATTGGAACCACCACGACCGCGATCAAAATTTTTCGAATCTCAGAAAAGCCACCCGAAGGTGGCTTCTTATAGAGCTTCAGGAACTTGTTGTTTTTAACCTGAAGTTTTAGGGTGTCGCCAGTTCCCAGCGAATGTTGTCCAGCTGGAATACCACGCCGTCTTGCTCGCCGTTAGGGGGGAAAATACTGGCCGGTACGTCGACCGCACTGAGATTCGGAACTGCCAGATCTGAAACGGGAATGGTTTTGGTTTCCCATACATCCAGGGCACCCACGATAAAGGCTACTTCGGCACCAGAGCCGCCGCCTTCCGCCTTCACTCTGAAATTCCCAAGGTTGGCACCCGCTGTAACAACTTTAATATCAAATACCAGGTTGCCATCGGCAAATGCGCTAAGATCCTTCTTGTTGCCTGATTTGAAATACATGGTGCCAAATCCAGTTCCGAACTCAAGCTGCAGAACATCGCCACGGCCGGTTTCGGCTACTGTCGTCTCATTAATGAACTCGATAATGTCAGTCCATTCGCCATACGCCAACCCCTCCCAAAGCGTGTCATTCACCGCATCTTCAAAAACAAAGAAGTTTTCATCAATGACGGTACTCGGAACAGGCTCCATGTCACAGCCAGCTGTGTCGGGGCAGACAATGCGAATATTGTCCACCTGCACAGTGGTCACAACGTTGGGTGTCGGCTCGATCACAAACAGGTTGATCACCTCATCGTAGTTCACTGCGCCAGGCTGAATGGTGTTGGCTGCGAGTTCACTGAAAGGCACAACCACTTCGGTCCAGGTGTCTATTGGGGGCACGGCAATGGACTTGGTGCTGACATTCGGCCATTCGCTGTCCAGCTTGACTACCAGCTCGGTGCCTGGGTCAATTTCGAGCACTTTCAGGTCGAAGCGAAGCTCTGCGTTATCCGCCATGTTGATAAATTTAACACCTGGCGCCACACCTTCATAAGCGCTCATGTCACCGCTGTTGAGAAAGAAATTGCCGGCGCCTGTTAGCTGGATTTGCCAGACAGTATTCTCACCATCCGCAGTTGCCGGATCGGGCAGGACGCTACCGCCGGCGCCCGGATTTGCAACATAGTAGTCTGGAACCAGGGTGGCGTTGATGCCCGCACCGGCGTCCAATACCAGGGTGGTGGGAGCGTCGTCATATAACATAAAGACAGTCTCGCCGCCGGAAGAGGAGCTGCTGGAGCTGGAAGAACTGCTTGAACTACTGGAGCTGGAACCGCCACCGCTTCCGAAGATATAGGTTTCGTGGTCCGTATCCCCCGTACCTACAACGTTGAAAAAGTATTCGATGCTGTCACCGGGGTTCAAGCCCGTACGCTCGAAGACAAAGTCGTCGCCCTCCGGACTCATAATGATATTCCCGTTGGGAGCACCGTTGACCCAGTAGCCTACGATTACCTGAGTCGTAGTCTCTGGCGGCGTGATCCGGAAAATCAGGGTAGAGGCGTTAATTTCTTCCACACAACCTGCGCTGCAATCCATTCCACCGCCGGAGCTGGAGGAGCTGCTGGACGAAGAGCTGGAAGAGCTGCTTGAACTACTGGAGCTGGAACCGCCATCGCTTCCGAAGATATAGGTTTCCGTGTCCGTATTCCCCGTACCAACAACGTTGAAAAAGTATTCAATGCCGGCACCGGCGGTCAAGCCCCCAAGCTCGTAAACAAAGTCGTCGCCCTCCGGACTCATAAAGATATTCTGTTGGGCACCACCATCCACCGTGTAGCCGACGATTACCGTAGTCGTAGTCTCTGAAGGCGTGATTCGAAAAATCAGGGTAGAGGCGTCAATTTCTTCCACACAACCCGCGCTGCAATCAGTCCCACCGCCCGAGCTGGATGAACTGCTTGAGCTTGAAGAGCTGCTGGAGGACGACGAGGAGCTGGCGCCTGAACTCGACGAACTACTTGATGACGAGCTGGATGAACTGCTTGAAGCAGACCAACCACCACTTCCAAAGATGTAGGGATCCAGGTTGACGGGCTGGCCGACGCCATCAGTAATAACTGTGAAGGAAATAGCAATACTGTCGCCGGAAGATAGGTGAGGTATGTCGTAATACCAGTTCTCGGCATCCGGCATCATTGGAAGATTCTGCTGTTCTCCTCCATTCACAATGTAATGAATATCGACTGTGTCGCCGTCTACCAGCCGCACATGAAGCGTTGTAGCATCAGTTTCATTCAGGCAAATGTCCGTACAGGGTGCAATACCGCCGGAACTGCTGGACGAACTGCTTGAGCTGGATGAAGAACTCGAGGAGCTACTGGAACTGCTGGAGCTGGAACTACTTGAAGAGCTACTCGAGCTGGATGAAGAGCTACTGGAACTACTACTCGAGCTGCTGGATGATGAACTGGAAGAGCTACTTGAACTGCTGGAGCTGCTGGAATTGTCGGAGCCACCAGAGCTGCTGGAACTGCTGGAATTATCGGAGCCACCAGAACTACTGGAGCTGCTGGAATTGTCGGAGCCACCAGAGCTGCTGGAACTGCTGGAATTATCGGAGCCACCAGAACTGCTGGAACTGCTGGAATTATCGGAGCCACCAGAACTGCTGGAGCTGCTAGAACTGCTGGAACTACTGCCAGGATCTCTGTCGTCAGCAGAGCTGCCGCCACCACATGCAGTGAGTGCAAGCACTGTGGCGCAGAGTATAGGGGTTATCAAATATCTCATCACGGACCTCAATTATGGTTATAATAATTTTTTATTTATACCGACAGTCTCCAGGCTGTCGATTACTGTCTTTAAGCCGTTTTTCCAACTCGTGAAACAGTTGTGAAAATTGCCACCATGTAACGTTTCGTTATTAAAGTTTGCTTGTCGTCCCAACTAAATAGAATTTTAAAAGTGACGCGTCCCACCTTATCTGGCACAAAAGGCTCACAAGGTGCAGCTCAAGGCCTGCAGGGGGTTGAGCCTATTGGGCTGACTCCTAAAAGATGCACCGCAGAGATAAAAAAACCCCGGAAGCTAAAGCCGCCGGGGTTTTTTGTGTTACAGGATGTCTTTCGGCACCCTCAAACGTTCAACCTACAAGGATCGCAGGAAGCTCAACACATTCTGCTTCTGCCCACTTGATAGGCCTTGATAGGCATTCTTTGAAGCTTCACCTTCGCCACCGTGCCACAGAATGGCTTCTTCAATGGATCGAGCGCGACCGTCATGCAGGTAGCTGTGTACTGGGCTGCACTGTTCGTTGCCCTGGCCGCCAATCGGGTTGATAACGCCGCCGGTGACACAGGCGGACAAGCCCAAGCCCCACAACGGCGTGGTACGCCACTCGGCACCGCTCGCTTCGCCTTCCCCCAAATTGTCCGCCAGGCCTGGGCCCATGTCGTGCAGCAGCAAGTCGGTGTAGGGGTGAATGGTTTGGTTTCTCAATTCAGCCAAGGGATGGAATTGGCTGGTTTGATGCGTTGGTGTGTGACAGTCGGCACAACCGATGTTGGAGAACAGCGATTTGCCGCTTTGCACAGCGGGGTCATCGTAATCGCGCTGTGGACGTATACCGAGCAGGGAGATGTATTTGACCAGATTATTCAAATGCTCGTTACCCAGTTCAGAGCCGCTCGGGCCGCAGTCATTCTGGTTTGAACCGCAGTCGGGGTTAGGTGTTACGGAGGTCCTAACGCCCATGTCGGTATTCAAGGCGGAGGCAACTTGATGCTTGACACTCGTAGTGCCAGCTTTCCAGCCGAAGCGGCCCAGGCGGGTTTCACCGGTGACCGGATCAAGCACGCGGTTGGCACGACCTGAAATACCGCTGCCGCCAGGATTTTCCTTGGCCAGAATGGTTGACTCGGGAATCGCTTCAAGTAGACCCATACCCACCAAATTCGGCGCGATCCGTGCGGAGTAGGTGCTCGGTGTTACGCCGGAGAACTGGTAATGTGGTTTGCGCAGACTGCCAACGGTCTCCCAGTATTGGATCGAGGGCGTGCCTTCGCTCACAGCACCGCCATTGGCCTTAGGTTGTAACACACGGCCCATGTCGGGGTGGGGGTTACCGTTGGAATCGCCCACTTTAAATACCCACTTATTAAGTGGCTGGCCTTCCGGTGCGGGAGCTGCACGACCATTGCGTACGTGACAGGCAGTACAACGCTCTTCGATGTAATGTGAGCCTGCCATGCCAATAATGTCAGTGAAAGTCTCATTCTCGGCATGCTCATCGTGAGCGCCGTTAACGAACGAAGAATGGTGTACGCGGCGTCCCAGTACGAAGGGCTGGCCGTTTTCATAACCCAGGTTTGTCGGCATCTGGATGAAATGGTTATCGGTTTCGCCAGAGGTCGCTGCGTGGA
This sequence comes from uncultured Cellvibrionaceae bacterium, assembly GCA_964419935.1. GTDB lineage: Bacteria > Pseudomonadota > Gammaproteobacteria > Pseudomonadales > Cellvibrionaceae > CAYQQJ01. Next base: position 7,964 of record CAYQQJ010000020.1, on the reverse strand, counting down.
TCGTGGTGTGGCCGCCTAACCAGGCGCCGCTGGATTCGGGAATTTCGTAGGAATCCTTGGTGCCACCGAAGGGGGTTGTGCCGCCCACATCCCAAGGCACCAGCCCTTTGCCGACGATATAGAGATACGTGGTGCCGTAGTACGCGGAGCGCCCGCCATGGGCCGTCACGCTGTGATCGAGGAATTGGCTCAATTCGAATTCAAGCTTGTCGCCGATCTGAATAGACGTGTTGGTGCGGCAATTGGTGGTGGCTTCTTTCCAGTAATTTCGGTCGTCACCCACTTCATTCATGGTGCCGTTATTACAGTACTCGGCAACAGTGCCTACGCCACGGTAAAACCAGCGGTTTTCCGCTTCAGTGTCGTTCAATTTGTATTCGCTGCGTACGTTCATGCGAACGCTGCTGCCACCTTTGGCGACATAGTCCACAATTTCGATAGCCGCAGTCCGGTGCTCCCAGTAGAAGGACAGCCAGTGGTCATAGGCCTGGAAGTGGTCTTCCTTGGCGTGGCGGTCCCGGCCGCGGTCAGAGATGCGGGTAACCAGCGCGTCGCCCCGGTCGTACTGAATAACGGGCTCCAGTGGAGTGGACGAGTTGTACAAGGGCACGATGTTGCCCAGGGAGCCGGAGCTGCTTGAGGAGCTGGAGCTTGAAGAGCTGCTCGATGAGCTGCTGGAACTGCCACCACCGGGTGTACCAATCAGCTCGACTTCCGCCAATTGCAGCATGGTGCCGCTGTTGTTGGTGAAGTTGAAGCGATAGTAGCTGTAACCGGCGCTATTGCCGAAGTTGAACGTGCGGGTCTGGAATCGGCTCGCAAAGTCCTGACCTGCGCGCGTATCAATTGTTGCCCAGCTGCTGCCGTTGTTGGAGCCTTGCAATGTCCAGCTCAACGGGTCGCGTTCCGGTGCATCGTTAGCGGAAGTCAGCTTATAGCCGGTGACTATGTAGGACTGTGACGCGTTGAACTGTACCCAAGACGATGAGTTGAGCGTCAGCCACTTGGTGTTGACGTTGTTATCCGTCAGGTTGGCAATGCCTTCACCCTGAGGAGAATTGTTGTACTGGGAGCTGATGGTACCGCCGGCATTGGTGATGTCGCTGCCACCGGACGAGCTGCTCGAGGAGGAGCTTGAACTGCTGGAGCTGCTGCTGGAAGAGGAGCTGGATGAGCCGCCATTTGGCGTCAGCTTGACCCAATCCAGGTTAAAATCGCCGTTGTTCGCATTGACGCGCAAGGTATACGCCCCGGTCGAGGGGATGGTCACCTGGCCCGCTGCCGATTCCTGCCAGCTCTGCCAGCCACCTGTGTCGCCCACAGGGATGCTGCCGAGAGATGCGTCGTTAACCAGAACCGAATAGTTGCCGCCGTTAATATCAGACGCGACACGGGCAGTGACGTTATAGGATCCCGCATCCAGGTTGACGTTGAACTCGAGCCACTCCCCCTGAGTTATCCAGCCAACGTTATAACCGCCGCCAGCTGAGGCTTCAATGTCAACATTATCATTGCGGTAGGCACCGCCCGTGTTGCCGGCAGTGCTGTCATAGTAGTTGTCGTAATCCTCTGCCTGCACCAGAAGCTCGGACCCGCCGGACGACACTGGAGAGCCATAGACCTCCATCTCCCAAATGGAGTAGCCCCAGTTGTTGCCCGCACTGCGGCTGATGCCGTACATGCGCACATAACGGTAGGTGCCGGACACGTTCAGGTTGTCGGTGCGGTTACCAAAGGTACCGCCGGAGCGATTAGCCAGAGTTGTCCAGGTGGAATTGTTGTTGGAGCCGCGAATTTCGTAGGTGTCTGCGTTAGCCGCTTCCCAGTGGATAGTCACACTGGAGAGGTCATAGGCGGCACCCAGGTCCAGGGTAATATAGGAAGGGTCTACGGCGGCTGCCGATGCCCAGCGGGTGTTCATATCGCCATCAATGGCGTTACTGGCGGCAAGATCGGCGGTACTGCCTGTTGCGGTAGCACTGGTTGCGAGGTTCGTGGTCTGCGCATGAACACCGGCGCTGACCAGGGCTAAAAGTGCATAGTATGCACATCGTCCTAATCGAGTTATTTGCATGTCAAATCTCTCCTGATTGTTGGAATGCGCCATCAAATGCACCAAAACGGGCGGGTAGGGCGCTTTTTATCTGTCGGACTCAAACTTGGTAAAACTTATAATTATGTCGGCCGCACCCTCAGTTACGGCATTCTCCTGGTATTGCGTTCGGTGAAAGTGAACTTGTTTTCGGTCGGCGGTCCGACCACAACAATTCAAAAACCCCGAATTAGACCAAGCCCAGACTGGAACTTAGGCGCCTATTTACAAGGTGTCGTCCCACTAATTGATTTCGGCAAAGTGGCGTGTTGAAAATGAGGCATCACTGCCGGGTAGGTGATTGCGTGAGATTCGAAGGGGTTTCGCCGGAATTCATGGGGCAACAGCGAAAAATCCTGTTAACTGGGACAAAATAAATTAGTGGGAATAACGTTTCTATTGCATAAACGCTTAAATATTCGATGCGTTATTCAAAATAAATTATGAGCAGGAGTTAACAAATGAGAATCATTGTTAATTAACTGCACGGTTTTGCGTTTTAGAAATAAATAACATGTTAGGCGCATTTAGTTAACCGGTTAACAGATTAAATTTCATTGCATCTCAAATCGACAAGATACGGGCCTCGGATCGGTTGAAAATTTTACAACGGCAGACTTACCGGGTTGCGTAGAACAGCCTGAATGAATCATTGTTCACCGATACCGTGCATCGCGGTTATTGCCACACAATCTGGCACCATAGTCGATGACTCCTGCTCCTGAATGCGGCCCCCAGGGTTTATTTGCATCCGAGTTGACGGTATAGTCATAATTGGTCTGACAGCAAGGCCGCCACCCGAAGCCGGCCTATCCGCTGCTGGCGATAGTCATAACCAGGTTACCTGTTACGGGATTAATCAGGAGTTAATAATGCTCACAAGAATTCTGGCCAGGTGTCTGTTTGTTGCTGCACTGGCAACGGCACAACAGAGCCTTTCCGCCGATCTTTTAACCAATATCCCGGCCCGGGACGCCGTTTCACTCAATGGTTACTGGGGCAGTATTGTTGACCCCTACGATATCGGGTACTACGACTATCGCTACAAGCCGACCAAAGACGGCTTCTTTATGAACAAGAAGCAGCAGAATCCCAGTGAGCTTGTTGAGTACAACTTCGATACTGGAGGTACTCTCGCCGTGCCGGGAGACTGGAACAGCCAGGACGAAAAGCTTTTCCTTTATGAGGGCTCCGTCTGGTACAAGCGCAGCTTCGACTTTGACGCCAAGCGCAATCACCGGCAATTCGTGCATTTTGGCGGTGCCAACTATAAAGCCCAAGTCTGGCTTAATGGTCACTTTCTGGGAGAGCACATAGGCGGCTTCACGCCATTCAACTTCGAGGTTACCGAGTACCTGAAAGAAGAAAATAACTTTCTGGTTGTGCGAGTGAACAATAAACGTATGCGAGATGCCGTACCGACAGTTAACACAGACTGGTGGAACTACGGCGGAATCACCCGGGATGTTCATCTGGTGCAGGTTCCGGACAACTTTATTGAAGATTACTTCGTGCAACTGAAGCCGGGGTCTCTTACCGCAATAGAGGGATGGGTGCAGCTTGCGGGAAAAGACATGAAGCAGAATGTTACGGTTCGAATTCCCGAAGCGGACATTGAATATCAGGTAAAGACGAATGCAGACGGTTACGCCGAATTCACGTTCCCGGCTGAACTGGCTTTGTGGTCTCCCGATAATCCTCAGCTCTACGATGTCAAGATAGTCTCTGAATCCGACTCTATCGCGGAAGTCATCGGCTTTCGCAGTATTACCACCGACGGTCATGACATTTTACTCAACGGCAAACCCATATTCCTTCGTGGCATTTCCATTCACGAAGAAGCGCCGCTGCGCGAAGGACGCGCATTTACCCCAGAAGATGCACTGGTTACCTTGAAGTGGGCACAGGAGCTCAATGCCAATTTCGTGCGCCTCGCGCACTATCCCCACAATGACCATATGGCGCGTATGGCGGACAAAATGGGTCTACTGGTCTGGGCCGAAATTCCGGTTTACTGGACAATCCAGTGGGAAAATAAGGAAACATTCAACAACGCCAGAAAGCAGTTGAGCGAGATGATTGAGCGAGACAAGAACCGCGCATCAGTCATTCTCTGGTCCATGGCTAACGAAACACCGTTGAGTAAACCGCGGCTGAAATTTTTGCGCGGTCTGATCGATTCAGCCCGCAAAGCGGACCCCACGCGCCTGATTACCGCGGCCTTGGAACGACACTATATTGATGCCACAACGCTGATGATTGATGATCCTCTGGGGGAATATCTTGATGTGCTCGGTGTTAACGAATACATCGGCTGGTACGACGGAGTTGCGCAGAAAGCCGATAAACTTTCCTGGAAAACCGTGTACGAAAAACCCGTGGTTATCAGCGAATTCGGTGCTGGGGCTTTGGCTGGATTGCATGGGGATGAAGATGCGCTCTGGACTGAGGAATATCAGGCAAAGGTGTATGAGCATAATGTCGCAATGCTGTCCAGAATTCCTTTTCTGCGGGGCATGAGCCCCTGGGTGCTGAAGGATTTCCGCTCGCCCCGGCGGCTGTTACCGAAAATTCAGGAAGGCTGGAATCGCAAAGGACTGATCTCCGAACGCGGTCAGCGCAAGCAGGCGTTCAATGTATTGCAGGAGTATTATCAATCCAAACAGCAGCCGGGAGACGCGGCTGGTGCGGCGGACTGAGTTCGCGGTTCCAGTCATTATTTGGGCCGGTGAATAATGCAATAGGCTTGGCGGGTTTTGAGCTAAACAGTTATAAGGCTGGATGTTCTTTCGTCCTTCTTTGGTGAAAGTCCGCCGTGTGCTGATTCTCATCAATCCCTCTTGAGCCTGGTTGCAGAAAGCTGCGGAGGCTTCGGGAAATCTGCAGGTTTTCCGGTGTCTTACCATTGACTCCATTCATCGATGGCCACAGTTCGCGGGTCAGTTTCCGGGGGAATGCCATGAGAAAAGATATCAAGAAAGCCTCGCGTCAAACGACCTCCAATCAGGACGATCAACCCGACGAAAACTCGCATCAACAGCAAGGCCAACATGAAAAGAAAACCCATGAAGACAAGCGCGACATGATGTTGTCCCGCAAGGACGCCAGGGGCGGAAGCCCCTCTGACGTATCAGTCGGTGGAGAAGAAGATGCCGGTGTCGGCCTGGAATTTCTGGTCAACAAGAAGGAAGGCTGAACGGTAGCCCGGAGTCCAGTCAGTTCCTCTTGTTGTTCATACACAACCCCGCGTGGTGAACTCGCGATTTTATTCCGCCTGTTTCATTGCCTCTGTAAAAAATACGCCGCAGGCAATGCGTGGGCCACTGCCGCCATTGGGCGGTGAGTCTGTATAGTTATCCGGATTCTTATGAATCATCAGAGAGCGGGATTTCAGATATTCCATCTTAAGCTTGGGCGCCAGGATGGGGTATTCGGCGTTGCCGTTTTCATCGACAAACAACATCGGCAGATCGCCGACGTGGCCCACGCTCCAGGGGCCACCATGGGTATTGACGCCTGTGGGGTCGAAGTGATCACCGGCCTTGCCGGCTGGAACCACCTGGTGATCTGCATCCTTTTCATTCGGCTCACAGCTCGGGTCTTCATGAACGTGAAAACCGTGCAGACCCGGGTCCAAACCTGACAATGCCGGATCGAACACAATGCCGTATTCTGTGACCTGAACTTCAATGGTGCCAATATAGGTTTCAGGCCCCTGCTCCGTGACAAGGTACATCTCAACCGAATCTCCTTTTGCGGAAAAGTCGACCAACGACTCTGCCTTAGCCGCCGTCCCCACGCCTCCGGCCATACACAGCAATGCGCTCCCCGCTATGGCGCTTCTTATGGATGAGTGTTTCATGAAACCTCCCGTCACAATGAGTCAATGTCCTGAATAAAGTCCTGAACAAAAGCTAAAGCAGTCACATTTTGATCTTCCATTACAAGCAATCAACGCGCCAGGCGCGCGCCTCGTTACCTTTTGCGGGTCTATGACCATGAATACATGGATGAGCTTCAGCTGCGGACTGGATCAGAGGCTCCCTGACCGTTTTTCAGTGGGTCATTCGTCACCTTTTCACGCGGCGCATAGTGGGTTCTGGAGTCAGATCCGGTAGAATGCACCGCTTTGTCTTTTGGCCGCGCCACCTCTTCTTCTATTTCTGGGTTTTTCTGTGATATCTACCGCTAACATTACTATGCAATTCGGGGCCAAGCCCCTGTTCGAAAACGTCTCCGTCAAGTTCAACAACGGCAACCGCTACGGCCTCATAGGCGCCAATGGCTGCGGCAAATCCACATTCATGAAGATCCTGGGTGGCGATCTGGAACCCTCCGCAGGCCAGGTGATGCTGGAGCCCAATGTTCGCTTGGGCAAGCTCAAGCAGGACCAGTTCGCCTATGAGGAATTCAGCGTGCTGGACACCGTAATCATGGGGCACACGGAGCTCTGGCAGGTGAAAGCCGAACGGGACCGCATCTACAGCCTGCCAGAGATGAGCGAAGCCGACGGCATGGCCGTGGCGGAGCTGGAAGTGCAGTTCGCGGAAATGGACGGTTACACTGCCGAAGCCCGTGCCGGCGAACTGTTGCTCGGCCTGGATATTCCCCTGGAGCAGCACACGGGCCCCATGAGCGCCGTTGCTCCGGGCTGGAAGCTGCGGGTGCTGCTCGCTCAAGCCTTGTTTTCCGACCCCGATGTGCTGCTGCTCGACGAGCCCACCAACAACCTGGATATCAATACCATTCGCTGGTTGGAAAATATTCTCACCCAGCGTAACAGCACCATTATCATCATTTCCCACGACCGCCATTTTTTGAACAGCGTATGTACGCATATGGCGGATCTTGACTATGGTGAGTTGCGTTTGTTTCCTGGCAACTACGACGAATACATGACCGCGGCTACCCAGGCGCGGGAAAGACTACTGGGCGAAAACGCCAAGAAAAAGGCACAAATTGCTGAACTGCAATCCTTTGTCAGTCGCTTTTCTGCCAACGCATCCAAAGCCAAACAGGCTACGTCACGGGCGCGGCAGATTGAAAAAATCAAACTGGACGAAGTCAAACCGTCCAGCCGTATCAGCCCCTATATTCGCTTTACGCAAAACAAGAAGTTGCACCGCCAGGCGGTCACCGTCGACAAAATCAGCAAAGCGTTTGATTCCTCGCTGTTCGATAAATTGAGCCTGCAGGTTGAGGCGGGTGAGCGCATTGCCATCATCGGCCCCAATGGCGCCGGTAAAACGACATTATTGCGCTGTTTGTATGGTGACCTCGCACCGGATAGCGGCACGGTGAAATGGGCAGAACAGGCGGAGATCGGCTATTTTGCCCAGGACCATGCCAGCGACTTTGCCGATAACAGCAATTTGTTTGACTGGATGCAACAGTGGACCACCGGCGACGAGCAACTGGTACGCGGCGCGTTGGGGCGCATGTTGTTTTCCAATGACGACGTGAAGAAATCTGTGGGTGTTATTTCCGGTGGCGAGCAGGGCCGAATGCTGTTCGGCAAGCTCAGCCTGATCAACCCCAATGTTTTGCTAATGGATGAGCCGACCAACCACCTGGATATGGAATCCATTGAAGCGCTAAACCTCGCGTTGGAAAACTACCCTGGCACCCTCATCTTCGTAAGCCATGACCGTGAATTTGTCTCCTCTCTCGCCACCCGCATCATCGACATGGCGCCTACAGGGTTGGTTGATTTTCACGGAAATTACGAAGATTATTTGCGCAGTCAGGGGTTTTAGAAAGCTTCAAGCCGCAAGCTTCAAGCTGTAAGCTAAAAAGAAAGGGAAAAGATTCAATCACCCGTAGGTCGATGGGATGGTCTCCTCCCCCCCTCCTAAACGGCGTCGCAATGCGC